>NZ_JBALBZ010000181.1:0-54993 GCF_036919495.1 Nostoc sp. | reverse complement strand
TAGTCCCGACGGTGAAGTTGGTGGCGGTGGCAAAGCCCCCTGTGCCGTTTCCTAGCAGCACTGAGACGTTGCTGCTGTTGATATTAGCGGTAGCCAAGTCGAGCAAGCCGTCGCCGTTGAAGTCTCCCACTGTGACTGATCGGGGATAAATGCCGACGGTGAAGTTGGTGGCAGTGGCAAAGCCCCCTGTGCCATTGCCAAGTAGCACTGAGACGGTGTTGTTGTAGTTAGCAGTAGCCAAGTCGAGCTTGCCATCGCTGTTGAAGTCTCCAACTGTGACTGACGAAGGACTAGTCCCGACGGTGAAGTTGGTGGCAGTGGCAAAGGTGGCAAATACTCCAGGGTAGGCTTCCCTAATTTCTGGTTGCAAAGCCAGGGTGGAGGCAATTTGCCCTATGTTCACCTCTAGTTCCCAGGTTCCCCCTTGTTGGGTGTTGCCGATTTTTTGGGCGGAGGCGGCAATGTTTGCCCCAGTGAATTGGTGTAGCTGTTCTATGAAGGTTTTTCCGGTTTCTCCAGCGGCGACTTCACACCCATAAATCAGGATTTCCCTGACTTGCCATTGTTGTAGTTGCTGGCGATAGGTGTGGAGGTTGGCTAAGTTTAGTTGGTTATTACCTAGTTGCAAGTTGCCGGGGCTACCGTGGGCAATTATCTGGATACTGGCTGCGGGATGGTTTTTGCAAAGGTTGCTGATTTGGGCGATGCCGTCTTGGTGTTTGTTGAGGGTAATTACTTTGGCTGTGGGTAAAATGCCTTGGGCAAGTATTTGATGGTCATCTATTGCTGAGTCGATGATGACTAGGGTGTGCTTTGTGGTACTTGCAGTGGTCATGATGTTTAAGTATTTCCCTGGTTTGGTATTAATTTGACCTTGAGTAAAATCACTTGCTGGTCAAATCCCCGACTTCTTAAAGAAGTCGGGGATCTTTCAGCTCCTCAGTAGGATTGCGGCGGCGAAGAACAGGGGCGATAAATGTTCTAATAAATTTTACGTAGCTATTGACTTGATTTTGGATGTATGTATAGTTAGAGACTAAACGCCAAACACTCTAGCAATGTTTATCGCTAGTGTCAAAACTTATATATTTTTTTGCCAATGATCCTACAATCCACTGCTAAAGCTGCTCTCCCTGTAGAAATACTCGCCTCGCGTCATTTCATCGACTGGCTGCAATCCGAGCAAATTAGTCTGGCTTTCTCTACCTATCAAAGTTCGCGTCTGATGCTGTTAGGGGTGAACGCCCACGGACAATTATCGGGATTTGAGCGGGTTTTTGACCGCGCAATGGGGTTATATGCTACGTCAGAACGAATTTATCTCAGTTCTAGATCCCAACTCTGGCAGTTAGACAATGTGCTGACTCCAGGACAACTTTATGATGGTTATGACAAACTGTATATTCCCCGCATTGCTTATACTACTGGGGATTTAGATATTCATGATTTGGCGGTAGAAGCTGATAACGAACGCATTGTATTTATCAGTACTATATTAAATTGTCTGGCAACGGTAAGCGATCGCCATAGTTGCATTCCTTTATGGAAACCATCTTTTATTTCTAGTTTGGTCTCTGAGGATCGCTGTCACCTCAATGGTTTGGCGATGGTAGCCGGAAAGCCTCGCTATGTTAGCCTATGTGGTCAATCTGATGTGGTGGATGGTTGGCGGGATCAGCGACAAGGCGGGGGTTGTATTATTGATATTCAATCTGATGAGGTGATTGCCAGAGGTTTATCTATGCCTCACGCCCCACGATTTTATCAGGGTAAGTTGTGGTTGCTGAATGCTGGCACGGGGGAATTTGGCTATATCGATTCTGATGGAGTATTTCAGCCTGTTGCTTTTTGTCCCGGTTTTCTGCGTGGTTTGGCTTTTAGTGGCGATTATGCCATTGTCGGCTTATCTAAGCCGCGCGACAAAACTTTTTCTGGTTTAAAACTGGATGAGAATTTAGCCAGTAAAAATACTGAACCCCGATGTGGATTGATGGTCATTGACTTGAAAACCGGCGAAGTTGTCCACTGGCTACGTCTAGAAGGAGAAGTGACGGAACTTTATGATGTGCAGGTGTTACCAGGAGTCCATCGCCCGCAAGCATTAGGATTCCATACAGAGGAGATTCAACAGTTGATTACCCTCGATCCACGTTCTCCTCTGATAGAGGGAAATGCGCGAACTGACAAGTCAACGCCTACACAAGAATTTACTGATAACGCAAATCAAGACAACATAATCTCTGCGATCGCGCCTCAGAATCAAGACTGGCCTAATTCTGATTGGTTATGGCCAACCCCGCAGCACCAATTCCCAGCCGTAGAACAACTTTATCAACAAGCATTAGCTTTACAAACACAACTACAATTGACAAAGGCGATCGCTTTATACGAACAAATAATTAGCCAATATCCTCAATATGCTCCCGCTTGGTATCAGTTGGGGGTAATTATGGACAATCAAGGACAAACTAACCAAGCTGTTCTGGCTTACCAACAGGCATTGATAATTAACCCGAAATATACAGAAGCATACAATAATTTGGGTATTGTGGAAGTAGCCCAGAAAAACTTAGAAAAAGCGCTCGCTTATTTTCAGTCTGCAATTCTCAGCAACCCGAACTATGCTTTTGCTCACAATAATCTTGGTCTAGTTTGGCAAATGCAAGGTAAGCTATCAACTGCTGCTGCTAAGTTTCAGGAGGCTTTACAAAAAAATCCTGAGTATGCAGAAGCTTATCTGAATTTGGGTATTGTATTAGAGGCACAAGAGAATTTACAAGGTGCGATCGCTTGTTATCGTTCTGCTATTCGCTACAAGCCAGACTATATAAAAGCTTATATCCGCTTAGGTTCAGCACTGTTATCTTTGGCGATCGCTAGCAATGGTCAAGTAGATGAAGCCAAAGTCGCATTTGAAAAGGTTTTAGAACTGCAACCCGACTCGGCTGAAGCATTCAATTACTTATTTTACCTCAAAGAAATGAGTTGCGATTGGCGTAGTCGTCAGTCTGATTTAACCCGCATCTGGGAACAAACTCTCTCTGAGGTTGAGAAAGAAAAACCGACAACAATCGGCCCCTTTGATACCTTATACAAGCCTTGGGACAGAACTTTTTTGCTAAAAATAGCTCGGACTCATGGAGAAAATATTAAAGCACAATGGGCAAGTGAAAAGCAATCTCTGAATTTTACTCATTCCCGTTCCTTGAATGGGCGGCTACGCATTGGCTATTTGTCCAATGATTTCCGCAACCATGCTACTAGTCATTTGATGAAAAGCTTATTTAACCTGCACGATCAAGCTAATTTTGAGATATTTGCTTACTCTTTCGGCACAGACGACAATAGCGAATACCGCCAACACATCGTTGTTAACAGCGAACACTTCCGAGATATTACTACTTTATCTATAGAAGAAAGCGCCCGCCAGATTTATAATGATGGCATTCATATATTAATTGATCTCAAGGGTTACACTGCTGGTTCTCGCAGTGCGATTTTAGCTTTACAACCTGCTCCCATTCAAGTTAGCTATTTGGGCTATCCGGGAACGATGGGTGCTGACTTTATCGATTATATTATTAGCGATCCAATAGTCACACCGCCAGAATTTGCTGATGGTTTTAGCGAAAAACTAGTCACCTTACCCCACAGTTATCAAGTCAACGATTATCAACAAGCGATCGCTTCTACCCCAGTGACTCGTTCTCAGTATGGTTTACCAGAATCGGGTTTTGTCTTTTGCTGCTTTAATAACAACTATAAAATTGAACCGCAGATTTTCGATGTTTGGATGAGAATTCTCGCCGCAGTTCCCGGAAGTGTCCTCTGGTTACTTGTCAAATTCCCTGCTGCTGAAGATAATCTCAAAAGAGAAGCCCAAGCTAGGGGAATTAATAGCGATCGCTTAATTTTTGCCCAATATTACCCCAAAGCAGAACATTTAGCCCGCCATCAATTTGCAGACTTATTTCTAGATACTCTATATTATAATGCTCACACTACTGCTAGTGATGCTTTATGGGCAGGTTTACCAGTTCTCACCTGTATCGGAAACACCTTTTCTTCTCGTGTTAGTGCTAGTTTACTGACAGCAGTTGGTTTACCAAACCTAGTTACTAATAACTTAGAACAATATGAGCAATTGGCAATACATTTAGGCCATTCTCCTGCGGCATTTCAAGAACTCAAACAGAGATTAGCACAAAATCGTACCACTTATCCTCTGTTTGATACGCCACGCTTTACCCGTAATCTTGAACTTGCCTACTTTGCTATGTGGGAGATTTATGCTGCTGGGAACCCGTCAAAAACAATAGAGGTGAGCTAAGTATATTTCAAAATTCGGCGTTGCTGATTTCATGTATGAAACAATACGGTTCAGTTAAGGTGCATAGGTCTTAAAGATCCCCCTTAGTCCCCCTTAAAAAGGGGGAAATAGAGCCATTTTGAGCAAGCCTTTTTAAGGGGGGTTGGGGGGATCGAGTCTTATCCGAACCGTATTGATGTATGAAAACGATTGTGCATGATATCAAAATCCTTGTAGAGACTAGCAATTGCAATGTCTCTACATTTGGATTCATACCGCAATTCAGCAATGCCCAAAATTCAAATATAATGTCCCACTCACCGACATCCCGCCCAGAACTAAAGTTCATCGGCGGGATAGAAACGCAGTGCGAGATTTATCAATAAAGATATGGCTGCGGCAAAACTTGTGTATACACCGTAGCCTTACTAAGGGGAGGGGTGCAATGACTGTGGGAATTATAATAACTAATTACCCAGACTTGATATTCGTCCACAACATAAGTCCGTTCGTCCAGAACACAAGTCCGTTCGTGCAGAACACAAGTCCGTTCGTCCAGAACATAAGTCCATTCGTTCAGAACACAAGTCCATTCGTCCAGAACACAAGTCCATTCGTTCAGAACACAAGTCCATTCGTTCAGAACACAAGTCCATTCGTGCAGAACACAAGTCTTTTCTCAACGATTTATTGTCTGTTCTCGTGTAATTACTGAGCTAATAGTCTAATCTTATTACAAAAAACACATTTCTTTGCAAGCTTTACTGAACCACTACATTGTCCCATTGAGCCACTCTAGAAAGATAAAGTTTAGTAAAAGGTATGCATTGATGCCACGCCAAAAAAGAACCTCTCCTGTGCTAGAAAAAACCGAACAAAGAGTAATCGGATTTAAATCGATTGATTCCAGCCTTGACTTTGGTGATTCTATCAGTTTAAAAAATTTAACCCAGTTAATCGGGCAACTCCGCAATCAGATTGACCAGTATAATATGATGCTAACTGCCCTAGACTCGGCAAAGGCAGAAATAGAAACCCTGGAAAAGACCATCCGCGAAACTTCAGAACGCTTAGTCAGTGGTGTAGTGTTGAAGTATGGCAAAGACAGCCGGGAATACGAGATGACAGGCGGAGTACGCAAAAGCGATCGGATTCGTAAAGCCACCATCACCCGGTTAAAATCCACCGCAGACTTAAAAGCAACTTCTAAACAGACGGCGTAACTGGCAAAAATTAGGCATCATTCACTATAAATGATGCCCATTTATTTTTGGAATCTAAAAAAACCAATCGTTTAATAAAGGTGTACTGTTATGATAGATCAGGTAGCAACTGACAGATTTATCCAAGATTTAGAGCGCGTTGCTCAAGTGCGATCGCAGATGTCTGTATGTTTAACTAAACTAGCCGAAACAATTAATCAAGCTGAGTTGGCTGGAGACTCTTCATCAGGAAAACTCAGTTTAGAGCGAGATATCGAAGATATTACAGTAGCTAGTAAAAACCTCCGCCAAGGTGTATTTCGCCTTTTAGTGTTAGGCGATATGAAACGCGGAAAAAGTACGTTTCTCAACGCCTTAATTGGAGAAAACTTATTACCGAGCGATGTTAACCCCTGTACCGCAGTCTTAACAGTTTTACGCTATGGCCCAGAAAAGAAGGTTACCATTCATTTTAATAACGGAAAAAGCCCACAACAGCTAGATTTTCAGAACTTTAAATATAAATATACTATTGATCCGGCTGAAGCTAAAAAACTAGAGCAGGAGAAAAAACAAGCATTTCCCGATGTTGATTATGCAGTAGTTGAGTATCCCTTAACGTTACTAGAAAAGGGAATTGAAATTGTCGATAGTCCAGGATTGAATGATACAGAAGCCCGAAACGAATTATCTTTAGGTTATGTAAATAACTGCCATGCAATTTTGTTTGTAATGAGAGCTTCTCAACCTTGTACTTTAGGTGAGCGTCGCTACCTAGAAAATTATATCAAAGGTCGAGGATTGACAGTTTTCTTCTTAGTTAATGCTTGGGATCAGGTGCGAGAATCATTGATTGATCCTGATGATGTTGAAGAATTACAAGCATCTGAGAATAGATTACGCCAAGTATTTAACGCGAACTTAGCAGAATATTGTACTGTAGAAGGTCAGAATATTTATGACGAAAGAGTGTTTGAGCTTTCGTCAATTCAAGCACTCAGGCGACGGTTGAAAAATCCCCAGGCTGATTTAGACGGGACTGGCTTTCCAAAGTTTATGGAAGCGCTTAATACTTTTCTTACCAGAGAACGTGCGATCGCAGAACTCCGTCAAGTGAGAACATTGGCAAGACTTGCCTGTAATCATACCCGCGAAGCAGTTGCTAGACGTATACCATTACTTGACCAAGATGTAAATGAATTAAAAAAACGTATTGATTCAGTAGAACCAGAGTTTAATAAACTCACAGGTATTCGAGATGAATTTCAAAAAGAAATTATCAATACCAGAGACACTCAAGCAAGAACGATTTCCGAATCTTTTCGCGGCTACGTTTTAAATTTAGGTGATACTTTTGAAACTGATTTCTTACGCTATCAGCCGGAATTGAATTTATTTGATTTTCTCAGTAGTGGTAAACGAGAAGCATTTAACACCGCGCTACAAAAAGCCTTTGAGCAATATATCACTGACAAATCTGCTGCTTGGACATTAACTGCTGAAAAAGGTATCAATGCAGCTTTTAAAGAACTTTCTCGCAGTGCTTCAGAATATGGTGCATCTTACAGTCAAGTTACAGATCAAATCACAGAAAAGCTCACTGGACAAAACGTCAAAATAAATACTACTACTACACCTGAAGAAGATAACTCTCCCGGCTGGGCAAAATGGGCAATGGGATTGTTATCACTGTCTAAGGGAAATCTTGCTGGTTTCGCATTAGCAGGAGCCGGATTTGATTGGAAAAATATCTTGTTAAACTACTTTACTGTAATTGGTATTGGCGGGATAATTACAGCAGTGACAGGTATTTTTCTTGGCCCTATCGGGTTTGCACTGCTAGGTTTAGGAGTCGGATTTTTGCAAGCAGATCAAGCGCGTAAAGAGTTAGTTAAAACAGCGAAGAAAGAGTTAGTTAAACATCTTCCCCAAGTCGCACATGAACAATCTCAGGTTGTATACAATGCTGTAAAAGAGTGTTTTGACTCTTACGAAAGAGAAGTGAATAAGCGGATTAATGATGATATTCTCTCTCGTAAATCTGAATTAGATAATCTAGTTAAGCAAAAAGAAACGCGTGAAATAAATCGTGAGGGTGAATTCAATCGGTTAAAAAAATTACAAGAAGATGTAATAGCTCAGTTGCAAAAAATCGAGGCGGCGTACAGCAATTTATTAGCTTATTATAGTTGATAAATCTCATTACTCTCGTTTCCAGTTATAAGCTGGGAATACCTACTGGGAGGCTCTGCCTCCCATAACTATAAGAATGTGAGGTAATTGTATTACCAGACGGAGACTGGGAACGAGGAACTATGGAACAAAAATATGAAGGTTATAAGAATTTAGCAGATTCTCTCAAATCTGCATCTGCGTTACTGAATTTAGAACGCAAATCGCAACTGCATCAAGATATAATTACCATTTGCAATCATCTCGTTAATCCTAGCTTTCGGATTGCGGTATTTGGCCCCTTTAATCATGGCAAATCTACCTTACTGAATGCCATACTAGGGAATCGTACCTTACCAATTGATTTAATTCCCACTACAGGCGCAGCAATTACTGTCAAGTATGGCTCTGATGTGCGGACTCGCATCATGTTGGTAGACGGTACAGAAGTCTATCGCAGTGGCACAGAAGTTTTACAGCAATTTGCTATTCTGGATGGTAATAGACAAATGCGAAAAGATGTAGCATCTGTAGAACTTTTTTGCCCGCATCCTTTCTTAGAAACAGGTGTAGAATTTCTCGATTTACCGGGAACCAATGATAGAGACGAACAAGATAATTTAGTCCGAGAACAACTTTTAGGTGCAGATTTAGTTATACAATTATTAGATGCACGTAAGTTAATGACTTTAGGCGAGCGGGAAAACTTACGAGATTGGCTATTAGATCGCGGTATTAAAACAGTTATTTTTGTCGCTAATTTTCTTAACTTACTCGAACCTGATGAGCAAAAACAGGTTCAAAATCGCTTGCTGTTTGTTGCAGAAAGCTTTCGAGCCGAATTACCTCCAGGTTTTAGTAATTTATATCGCGTTGATGCTTTACCTGCCTTAAGAGCCAGATTAAAAGGTGATGTTGCTGCTGCCAATAGTAGCGGGTTAGCGGCTTTTGAAACAGCCTTGCAAAATATTGTGGGGATTTTGCAACCAAATCGTGGTAATGTGCGTTTGCCAAGAGTGCAAGCGATCGCTTCTCAAATCCAATACTCATTAAAAGCTAAAATTGACCCGATTGCTCTTGAAATAAAATCTTTTGATGATAAAGCAAATACTAAAATTGAAATTAAACGAAAAGCCGCTAACTTAATTTATAAAGGTTTTTCTACTAGCGTAGGAGAGTTACGCGATTGGCTAGCATTACCCAAGCTACTCACAAAATATCAAGCTGATGCGGCAGTTGCATTGGCAGAAAATAACTTTAAATATTGGCAAACAAATACTCTTAAAAAAGACCTGATCCAATTACAATTTGCTGCGGTTAAATGGCTTTATCAAGCTTACGAATTTTTCCAAGAAGAACGACCGCAAGATTTAATAATTTCCTTTCCTAGCGAACCACAAGTAATATTACCATCAAAGCCAAGCAATACCGATGATTTAAGTGAACCTGGCTCTATCGCTGTTGGTGGCGGTATTGGTTGGTTGTTAGGTGGCCCAGTGGGTGCTGCTGTCGTCGGGAGTATTTCTTATTTGCTAAACAAGAATATCCAAAAACAAGACGATCAACTAGCAAAAGAATCTTATCATCAGGAAGCTGCTAAACTTTGTATAACTGCAATTGAAGATTATTTATCTGCCTTCAGTAGTCAAGGCTTATCTATTTTGACTGAATATGAACAAAAAGCTGAAAAAGTAATTTGTTTTGAAATTAGTCAAGAGCCGCTAGAGATTACTAAAAAACGTGAAACTTTACAGCAATTGCAAAACAATTTTAATCAGTTGCTACAAGAGTTAGAAAAAGTAAAAATATCCTCAAACCATCAACCTTATAAAGAAATACCAAAATACACGAATACTAATAAAAAATATTCGCCACAGCCAGAGAGAGTTAAAATTTCTCCTGAAAAAGATCCTGGTGTTAAGCAAAAACAGGAAAATACCGCTAAGAATACTCAGACAAGAGTAAAATCTGTTTCTCCACCACCGCCAAAAGCTTCTCCCTCTCCACGTCCAGAAGAGGTAGAGGCAAAATTTCGTGAGTGGGAACTCAATGAGGAAATAGCGCGAATGAAAGCAGAGATGCGTAGCCCTAAAGCTTATCATCAGACATCGCCTAGTTCGCAAACTGGCAAACAGCAAAATACAACTCAAAGCAACAAAGCACCCAATCAGCCAAAAACCCAAACGGAAAAAGATAAGATTACTCGCGCCTACAGCATTTTAGGATTGCAAACAAATACTTCTCAGGCTGAGGTAAAGCAGGCTTATCGAACTTTAGTAAAAAAATGGCATCCAGATTTGTTTGTTAATCAACCGCAACTGCAAAAGCAAGCACAAGAGAAAATGCACTTAGTAAATGAAGCTTACACAACTTTGAGTGATAAATGAACAACAAGAACCCCGATTTATCAAAATAAGTCGGGGTTATTTAGATTTCATCAGTCGAATAAAAACCTCTCCCTGGTTTTACTACGCAAAACCTGTCCCTCTCCGACTCGGAGAGGGAAAGACTTGAATTAAAGTTCAAGAAAGTTCGTCGAACTCACGTTAAATATAGAATTAGGGAACTGTTAGGTAAGATTTATGCAACTGCTATCTTTGAGGAATGGGTTTTTGGCGTTAACCTTGAGTGCGATCGCTTCAGCAGGTGGGTTAATCACAGGTTGTACTAGTACTGCTTCCCAGAACCAAAGCCAAGCACCAAAAGAAACCACCACCAATGCTAATGATAAGCAAATGATGAATCACGGTGGTGGCAGGAATCACAGTATGGAAATGAATTTAGGCCCAGCCGATGCTAATTTTGATTTACGATTTATCGACGCTATGACACCGCACCATCAAGGGGCTGTGGAAATGGCTAAAGAAGCGCAGCAGAAATCAAAACGTCCTGAAATCAAAAAATTAGCAGACAATATCATCAAATCGCAAAACCAAGAAATCACTCAGATGAAGCAGTGGCGACAAGCTTGGTATCCTAAGGCGGGAGATAAACCAATGGCTTACAACAGTCAAATGGGCCACATGATGGAAATGTCTTCCGATCAAATGAAAACTATGATGATGAGTCAAGACTTAGGTGCAGCTGATGCTGAATTTGATCTGCACTTTATTAATGCGATGATTCCTCACCATGAAGGGGCTGTAACAATGGCGCAAGATGCCTTAAGTAAGTCTAAGCGCCCTGAAATCAAGAAATTAGCCCAAGAAATTGTTAAAGCCCAAGATATAGAAATTAAACAAATGCAACAGTGGCGAAAAGCTTGGTACAACAAGTAATTCGTAATATGGTTTTTGCGGTGTTACTCAAGTTTTAGTTCCAAATCTTTGGCCTGGCGCAACTGTTGTCATGGATAACTTCAGTTCTCATAAAGTAGCAGGCATCCGAGAAGCTATTGAAGCTGTTGGCGCGAAGCTCGTCTACTTGTCTCCTTATTCTCTTGATTTTTCACCAATTGAAAATTGTTGGTCAAAAGTAAAAGTATTCAAAATAAACCCAGGCAACACCGGCTCACCGCTAACGGTAGATTGTTCGTCTGTCATTTGGATTGATGACGGAATTTGCAAAACCAAAGGAGATGAAAACATCGGGATTTCCTCCAGGTTCGGATGCCTAGCCCACTAACTATATTCTCACCCCAAAAAACAAAGACGCAAAGTTATATCTTTGCGCCCTTGCTTTTTATCCGAAATCATTTTCAGATTTACTTGTTAGGCTGAGGAGTCATCCGCAGATAGGGTTTGATTTCCTCGTAACCTTTGGGGAATTTCTCTTTAAGTACTTCTGGATCTTTCAATGAGGGGACAATTACAACATCCTCTCCATCTTTCCAGTCAGCTGGTGTCGCCACGCTGTAATTATCAGTCAATTGTAGAGAATCAATTACCCGCAAAATTTCATCAAAGTTGCGTCCGGTGCTGGGAGGATAGGTGAAACTTAGGCGGAGTTTCTTATTAGGATCAATCACGAAAACCGATCGTACTGTCACAGTCGCATTAGCATTGGGGTGGATCATATCGTAAAGCTCAGAAACTTTGCGATCGGCATCTGCCAAAATTGGGTAGTTGAGGGTGGTGCTTTGAGTTTCTTCAATGTCTCCCACCCAGCCTTTGTGGGATTCTACATCATCAACGCTGAGTGCGATCGCTTTAACATTGCGCTGATCAAATTCTGGTTTTAGCTTGGCAACTGTGCCGAGTTCTGTTGTACAAACAGGTGTAAAATCAGCAGGGTGAGAGAACAGCACAACCCAGCTGTCACCTGCCCATTGGTAAAAATCGATGTCGCCGTGTGTTGAGGCTTGCGTAAAGTTGGGTACTGTGTCACCTAGACGGAGAGCCATGAGAGATTCCCTGTAGTTGAAATGCATATATATTCTAGTATGCCATCATGACATAAAACCCCTATTTCCCAATCGGACTTTAGCTGTTTGAAACAAAATTTTAGGTTATCAGTACTCTCGGATCAGGGACGAGAGAGATAAAAGCTATTGACTAAAGTACACATATATGATTTAAATTATTATGTTTTACCTACAGGTTTTTTTTATATAAAGAATTGCAAGTATCAGGGCGATAGCTGACTACAAGCCATTGCATGTCTAGACTCATTTTGTTGCAAGATTTCCACATTATTGCAGCATTAAGAGAAACTTTCTTCGCATAAATGTAATATTATCAGCAGTTTATAACCTGTTATAAATTTAATTTTTACAACACAAATAGTGAGAATAAATACTAAAAATATTTTTGGATTTTGAATTACTTATGATGATATTAATTTTTTTGGTTATTGGTGTTATCTTCAGCACAACTGAAAACTTATATGTTGATTGGAATTGGTTTTGTGATTGCGGATATCGTTGCGAAAGCGGTTCTAGCAACTATTTGGCAAAAACTGCTTTTATCTGCGTTGGGTTAAATTCATTTGTTTGTGAGAATTTTTTGGTAGGCTTGGATTGTTTGCTTTGCGATCGCATCCCAGCTAAAATTTTCCAATGCATATTTTTGGGCGTTTAATCCCCGTCGTTGGCGTTCTGCGGGATTTTGCAAAGCTTGTTGCAGTAACTCTACTAGTGCTTGCACATCTGTTGCACCAACCCAACCCGACTCGCTATCACGTATCTGTTGACAAATATGCACTTGGTCAGAAATGACTACGGGTATACCTGCTACCATTGCTTCAGCTACAGCAATCCCAAAATTTTCATAGTAGGAAGGCAAGACAAATAAATCAGCAGCTTGTAGTAAACTAATTTTTAACTCACCAGTGACAAAGCCTGTAATTGTAGTGTGCGATCGCAGTGGTGAATTTTCAATTTGGGATATTATCTTTTGTTCGTAATCTGGATCTTGAGGATTTGTCCCAGCTAAGACAAAATGAAACTTATAACCAACCGCTAACAGCTTCTCTAGCGCCGGAATCAACAAATTTAACCCTTTTTTCGGGTCAATTCGTGACATAAACAATACTAAAGGCACATCCTCTGGTATTTCTAACTGACTATATACATTTTTAACGGACGATTGAGGGGGAATCACACCCAACGGAATCACCAAATCTGGCGTAGATACTCCAAATCTTTCCGATATTTTAGCTTCTTGCTCACTAGTGAAATGAATTGCTGCGGCACTAGCTAAATTTTGACGTTCTATAATTGCGATATAAAGCTGTTTTAATTGTTTTTTCTTCCGTAAATCAGCCGGATCGAGAGTACCCAAAGGACGGAAAATATAAGGTAGCTTTTGCTGACGACACACAATAGCAGCAGCACTACTTATGGGAGAGAATAGAGCATGAATATGTGCTATATCAAACTCATGAGCATAACGTTTTAGCCAATTTAATAAATCTAGCGAAAATTTGTAGCGACGAAATGGGGCGCAACGAAAGTAAATTATTTCATAACCATTTTGTTTAATAGGGTGATTTAAAGGAACATCTAGAGGTGTTTGACCATTATCACCATTACTATCAGTTGTGAGAATTGTAACTTCTACTCCCTCTTTGACTAACGCTGGAGCTAATCCAAGTACCATTTGACTCGGTCCACCGTAAATTAAAGAAATTGAGGGGACAATTTGTAATATTTTCATTTTTTATTTGCTCATGACTAACTTTTGATAAAACTCCAATTGCTGTTTAGCCAAGGCTTTATTTGTATATTTAATCATTGCTTTTTGATAACCCATTTCACCAAGAGTATGAGCAAAATCTGATTTATCCATTAATTGAACTAAGCAATTAGCAAGGGCTTGAGCATCACCTTCAGGAAATACTAAGCCAGCATCACCAATAACATAGGGAATTTCACCAGAATCAGAACCAATCACAGGAACTTGGCAAGCCATCGCTTCAATTAGCACATGACCAAATTGCTCTTTCCAGCCAGCAGAAGTTAAGGTTTTAAAATTGTGACTTGTTTCTGAAGGTAATACTAAAGTACTCATTAAATTGATATAGCTTACAACCTCGTCGTGGGGAACACTTTCTATCAAAATTAATCGTTCTTTAATATTGTTTTCTGCCGCAATTTTAATTAATTCGCTTTGCAACTCTCCGCGTCCCAACAACAGTAATTTCCAAGGTTTACTTTTCAAAGTTGCTAAGGCTTGCAAAAGCGTTAACAAACCCTTCTCTTGCACAAATCGTCCAACAAAACCTACAATAAAATCTTCTTTTTTAATATCCAACTTAGCTGCTAACTCTGGTTGAGCCTTGGGAGTAAATAAACTTTCATCTACACCGAGTTGTGGCATAACTTTAATTGCCCCTTGATATCCCCGTTGCCGCAAAACTTCTGCTCCATCTTGATTGCCAGAAATAATGCCGTGACTGTGATTTAGGTTATATTTTTCTAATAAAGCAACTGGTAATTTCAGATTATATGGTAAATTCCACCAAGTAAAAAATACATTTTTTGCCTTGAGTCCTAATAGCTGATTTAAGACAATCATCTGAGTATAAGCTAGCCCCCTAGACCCTTGTTCAACTTGGATGATTTGGGGACGAAATTCTTTTAACAAAGAGATCAAATCAGCACCAAAGGTAAGGAGTCCTTGATGATTTTGACTAAGATTAGAAACGGGAACTATTTTAAATGTGCCTTCATCACGGTATTCAGTTTCAATAATTCTATTTTGTACACCACCGGGTTTCCAGCGCTTTGGGACTACAACTGTTACTTCAATTCCCGGTTCTAGTTGAGATAAAGCACGTAGTTTTTCACAGTTGAGGTCTACGATGTAAGTGTGACTAGCAACTAAAATTTTCATTTTTCATTTATTATTTGTTATTCACTAATGACCAATGACAAATGACTAATGCCTAAACTTGTTCATCCAAACGGCTGTAAATTTGACCATCGTTCCATAGTGATTGAATTACAGTACCCAAGGCTTTGAAAAAACCCAAAGTGTAGAAAATAGCGCGAGTGGCAATTTTGATGGGCGAACCGCTTTTGTTACAAGGTGGGCGTCCGAGAACGTGACAGTCAAATAAACGGGCGTATAAGCGTAAAGCTTGAGTAACAGTGAGGTTTTTCAGCCCTAGTAGGAAATGGTTGTGATAAAAGGTGAGTTGATATTTTAGCGATCGCATACTAATATCATGACAACCCCCTGTTTCTTCGCCTAAATGCACCAAATGGGCCTCTGGGTCGTACCAAATTTTATACCCCGTCTGTCGCACCCGCAAACAAAAATCTGACTCTTCGCGCACAGCACTACCGCGAAACCTCTCATCAAACCTCAGTCCGTACTTAGTAAAAATTTCACGGCGAAATGACATATTGCAACCCCTCGCTGTCAGTACTTGCTGGGGTTTGATGGTATGTACTAAATCAATATGATACCAAGCAATTCCTGGGTCCATAGCTTGGGGAGGCAGATATTCAATCTCTAAATCTCCTCCAGAATCACCCAATTTCATTCTGTCAAATACCCGTCCGGCTACAGCCCCCACCTCTGGATTTTGTAGATAATTTTTCGCATGGGCTGCTAACAATTCTGGGGTTAGCTGAACATCATCATCAATAAATAATATTATTTCACCAGATGACCGCCGCACAGCATAATTTCGCGCTCCTGGCAAACTTGCCCAATCTAAGCGCAACCATTTAATTTTACCTGCCCCCGCCATCTCTTCTAGATAGGCATGAATTTCTGGCTGGTGTTTTGCAGTTTGGTCTACCACTAAAACTTCAAAATTTGGATAGTCTTGTTTCAAAACATCTACAATGCTATCCCGTAGGGCTTCCTCTCGACCATAGGTCGGGATAACCACAGTAATAAATGGCCAATTATCCATGATTTTTATTAAGTGATTTTTCTACTCTGATAATAACCTTATAAAATTTAGTTTTCATTTACTTCACTAAGCTATTATTGCCTTAATTTCAAGTCAGTCAATAGCCGAAGTACTACTTAAAAGTTATCTTTAATTCTTTATCCTCTTGCTGCTGCTGCATAAAGCTCATCAAATAACTCATTTTGCTTTTCAGAGTTATGCACAATTTGCGCTTGAGCTAACGCTCCGGCACTTAAAAATTCGTAATGTTCTCGCTTATCACTTCTATCAAGAAATTGGGTGATTTGTTGCAATGCTTCCTCTGCCAAATAATCATAAGTGCTGTTTAAAATTTCCCAATATTCATTAGTTTTAGTCTTTTCTTCATACAGCCAATTACTCCAGTGCCTATTTTCATTAATTGGTAAATTTAAAATATAGCCATTTTCGCCATGACGAATAAACTCAGGTAAAGCACATACATTTGTTGTAATTGCAGGAGTTGCAACTGAAAAACCTTCGATGATACTATAGCCGTAAGTATCATGTAATGTCGCCATTAATTGAAAATGACTTTGCGATAACAACTCAACAACTTTGTCATTAGGAAGATTTTTATGAAAGATAACGTTATTTAAATCCAATAACTTTAAATCCTCTACATATTTGGTTTCATCGGGAAAATCTGTCGGGACTCCTGAACCACGCCCCAGATCGGAAATTATATGCACAGTAATAGGTAAACCTAATTTTTCAGCTTTTTTAGCAAGTCTTAAAGCAACAATCCCACCTTTGCGGGCAATGTGATTTCCTATAAATATAAGCTGGAGGTTTTGCTGTTGTTGATAAAGTTTCGATTCGTTAACCCTTACTGGAAAGCTTGGATGGATTACATCCAACTTCTTACTTATTGTTTCTTTTATCTTCCAACCTTCCATCCGTTTAATTAATCTCAATTTGGCATAATCTGAGATAGCTATAAGTTTTTGACAATTTTCTAGTGCTAATCGATTATTTAATAATTCATAAATTGCAGCTTCACCTTGATTTTGAGGATTTCTATATAAAAAACGATGATCCTCAAAGGTAACAAACCAAGGTTTATTTGTATATAAAATTTTGTTGAAAGAATGAATAGCTTGGTATCTTCCCCATATAGGTTGCCAGGGAAAAAAGCTGCTTAAAGGATACCAAATTTTTTCTATAGGATATCTGCCTGCGGGGAAAGGCTTGGGGCGGATGAGTATATGCCGAGAATTTCGAGGTGAGTTTGGAATGCTGAGGTGTTTTTGACCTACTATGATAACTTTTGCCATTTTTTTCAGTTAAATTGTTTTTATACGTTTTTTCTTATTCTTTTGCTGAGGGTTCGCATCTTCTATATCTTGTTTCTCTAGTTCTGGCAATTTAAAAAGAACTCCCGCAAAAAACCAATAATACACAGCAACCGGATCAACATCCAGAGGATAGTAATACGTGTTGTAGCTAATAAACAATATAAACACCCACAAAGCTGCTCCGTAACTGCGGAAATTACGGTTCTTTATGGAGCGATAGGTTTTAAAGCCAATAATTGTTAAACTAGTGACCAAACCCAGAAAAGCTAACACTCCAATAATTCCCACTTCAAAAAGTACTTTGGGATAGTAGGTTTCCACTAGCTTAGTTTCACCCATTACGCGGGCAGAGTTAGTTGCTCGACCTAAGCCACTTCCTAATGGCCCGTCTACGTTTTTCCAATTTTCTTTAAATTGCTGAACGATAAAATCTTGAGGTGGTGAAGCCTCCCATCGACCTGTAAAACTCTCGGTTCTCTCTTGGACGACAGCAGGGTTAGTCACCATTGCTATTCCCAGAACTAGGGCAAGTCCTATCCCTATGGGGATAAATCGTTTCAAGTTGCCAATTTGACCAGTGAGCAATAGCAAAATTCCGAAGCAGATTGGTACTAAAGCTAAGGCAATTCTCTGTCCAGAAATTACAGCATTGATAAAAACTGTCACTAAAGAACCCAAACCGATTAGCCGCCATATTGGGGAGGGATCGGTGAAGCCGGTGGCAAAGGTAAAAAAGGTGCTGGAAATTAAGAACCATGCCCACTGCCAAGGAGCTACAAATGTCCCTGGTAGACGAATGACTCCTTCTTCGGGACTATATAAGAGCGCTCCACCAAAGTAACATCGGGCTTCTAGTGATGTGACAAATAGGGCATTTCCTTCAAGACCTCTAGTGCCTTGACATACACCAGTTAGTAATAAAAGGTATTGAATAAATCCCAGCACACAGCAAATCAGTGTGAGGGTAATTTGGAGGCGCGATAAAAATAGAAAATCCCGTTTATCACGAATTAGATAATAAGCACAACCGATCAAGGGGACATAGCCTAAAAATACTTTCAGTCCCAGAATGCCCATACCTAATGGTATTTCTTGGGGTGCTTTTTCCAATAATCCGACACTAGGCGGGTTAAACTGCTGCCCCCCATTAACAAATAATAGTGTGAGCAGACTACAACCCAAAACAATATAAAGTGGGATTTTAATGCCTTGGGGAATAATTAGGGGTAGTCCCTGTTTACGGCAAGTCTGCCAAAGTCCAATTAGGGCTGGAATGTAAAAGGCATCTTTAGCTAATTGGAGTATGGGACTATTGCCCAAATAGTAGGTGATAGTACCCCCAATAGGTACGTAAATGATGAAGGCATATAGCGCTTGACGCGGGTATTTGTAGGAAAGGGATATGATGATTATCCCTAAGACACCAGGGACTGCTGCCTTAATTCCACCTACGAAAAAAAGCACAATGCCAACGAAGACACCGCCAAAGGTGGCGGTGGTGAGTAAGCTAGTGAGTTCTTTACGTGCTTGGGCTGCTTTGCGTTTTTGGGCTAACTGTTCTTTGAGGTTAAGGGTAGAAGTTTCCTTTTTAGCCTGCTTTTTCGAGTTTTTAGATGGTCGGGATTTTGATTGTCTTTTCGGCATAATGGTGCTGTAGCCTATCAGCCTCAGGGAAATATATTATAGTTGACAAACTTCTCTAGATTGCTGTAAGTCATACAATCCGAATTCATCCATAACTGATTGATTTAATAATTTGCGATTAAAAATGCTAAATTTTAATCTTTTTGAATTATCAAAAAGATTTTCTCCTGTGTCCAATATATAAACTGCACCTGGGAATGGTAATGATTTAATAGGTTTTGCTTTATTATTTAAAATATCTCTGACTTTAGCATGGTCTATATAATATCTATAGTATCCATAGCCACGATTATATTCTGCGGCTTCAGGCAAATTATTCAAATCATATCGGATAATATTACAACTGCCACACATCTTATAAAAATTGTTTCTTTTAATATAAATGTAATTACTGCCTTCTTGATATTTATAACCTTTATTTATAAACCATCCATTAGAATCTGGATATTGTTGAATAAACTTAGCTAAATTTTTACTAACACAATCATCAGCATCAACTGTCATAGTGTGAGTAGGAGAAAATTGACGAGCATAAACTAACCCTTTTAATATTTTACGTCCTTTATCTGTATCTCCTTTAGCTACAGGGTTAGTTTCGTTTGGAGGGAGAAAATCAACTGTAATATATGTGATGTGAGAATGAGTGAATTCTATTTTTGGTTTTTCGTGACAAACAACAATAACGTGAAAATTAGGTGAGGTTTGATTGCAAACTGATTTAATGCATCTTTCAAATAATTGTGTAACACGTTCCCAGGAATTGGAAACTTTTGCACTTTTGAGTGGGATAACAAAAATAAGCATAATATTATCTTAGAACATATAGCTAAGAATCTCGAAATAAATAATAACACGTTCAGAGTAACGCCAGGACTGATTATCTTGACGCGGTGAGTTTTATTGACAATTAATAAGTCGGTCACGATCTAACAATGCAGATACAAATGTCACAGCTTCTACAAATTAACCAGGCTTGGTCATTCGTAGAAGCTGTGACGTAAAATTGGCGCTTTTAAAAGCTGAGATAATAGCTAATTTAGTCCATCAGATGCTGTTGAACTTTTGAAACTAATTCATTTGTCCAGTAGTTGGTAAGTTCAGCATTGGCAGCTTCTACCATAACCCTGATTACTGGTTCTGTACCAGAGGCGCGAACCAGAATTCTGCCGGAATCACCCATTGCAGCTTCAGCAAGAGCGATTGCTTTTTGTACAGGTTGACAATCTTGCCATCCTAAACGGCGATCGCGATCGACAACTCGCACGTTTCGCAACAATTGCGGATAGGTTTGGAAGCTTTGATCTACTAATTCGCTAAAGGGAACACCCGCCTCTTTCACCAAAGCTGCTATATGTAATGCTGTTAACAAGCCATCTCCAGTTACCGCATAATGACGGCAAAGAATATGACCTGATTGTTCGCCGCCCAGCATTCCTCCAGTCCGCAACATTTCGGCTTGTACGTATTGGTCGCCGACTGCGGTACGAATTAAGTTACCACCAATTTTTTGCCAAGCTTTCTCAAAGCCTAAGTTAGCCATGACTGTAGATACAATCAGGTTATCTGGCAATTGTTGGTTTTGTTTTAAGTGGCGTCCCCACAAGTAGAGAATGTAATCGCCGTTAACTTGCCTGCCACTATTGTCTACTGCTAAGACGCGATCGGCATCGCCATCAAAGGCAAAGCCGATGTCGGCGTTGTGTTCTTGTACTGTGGCTGCAAGAATATCTAGGTGCGTGGAACCGCAGTTAACATTAATGCGATCGCCATCTGCTTCGTTATGCAAGCAGATTACGTCTGCCCCCATTTCTGTAAATACTGCTGGTGCTAACCCGACTGCTGCTCCCCACGCCAAGTCTAAAACAATCTTCATCCCCTGGAGCTTTGTGGCACTGTTCAAGGGTTTTTTCAACGCCTCGCTATAATGCTCTACTAACTCGAAACGGGAGTAATGCCGTCCGCAATTACTGATAGCAATAGGTGATATTTTGCCACGCAGTCCGGCTTCAATTTCCGCCTGCAATATTTGGGGTAACTTCCCACCATCGGCACTAAAAATTTTAATCCCATTGTCTTCTGGCGGATTATGGCTGGCAGAAATCATCACCCCACCAATGGCATCACTGATACTGGTGAGATAGGCAATGCAAGGAGTGGGGCATAATCCCAAATACCAAACCTCTAGCCCTGCTGCTGTTAACCCTGCACTCAAAGCCATTGCCAGCATATCGCTGGAATTTCTAGAATCTTGTCCGAGAATGACTGGCCCTACTTGAGTAGCATGGTTACGTAAAACAATCCCTGTCCAAAAACCAACTTGCAATGCTAGGGGCGCACTCAGTAATTCTCCCACTCGTCCCCGAATCCCATCTGTGCCAAATAAGGGATTTGCTGGTAATTGGATTAAATTTAGTTCAAAACTGCTCTCAATCCCTTTCCCTAATCCGTCAATTTTAGAAGCAGAATCCCCCGGAATGCCCGGTGTCCGAGTTATAAATGAAACCATCTGTTTCAATACTCCACACAATCACACTAGAAAATAGCATTTAACACTTGATTTAACAATTTTGACAGAAAACTTTTTCTCAAATCTTGAACCACAAAACCGAACGACTGGAATTAGTGGCTAAACAAACCTTCGCGTAGCATTCCGTAGGGTAAGTTCCCTTTGAAGTTCTGATCTAAATCTATAAGAAACTGTTATTTAACGGAACTCGTATTTTTCATGCTAGGCGATATGATAGCGATCGCGTTAATGGGATGCTCTCAAAGGTAGTTTTAAAAGAAAATTGAGTTTCTTGCAATTGCGAAGCCAAGAACCTAGATTTTTTGCCTAAAAACCTGATTTTTCAACTTGGATAACAGTGTTCAGATATCAGTCTAACAAAGAAGAGCGAACAATTTTGAACCGCATTTTTCTGTAAAAATGCATAATTGCTTTTCCAAGTTTATCTATAGCTTTGCTCATCAAAGAGCGTTTAGGGTATAAAATCTTTTCGTGATCTTCAAAATACTGAGAAATCTCATCCCTATTTGATTGACCCTTGCTAATTTTTACTAACTCAATTTTATTATTGAAAAATGAAATGCCTTCCATCTCACTCCATCTAACTGCCAGTCCAGCTTTATAAGCAGCTAAACCTATTGCACTCCCTTCACCTTCATAAATTCCATTTAGCTCAAAGAAATTAGCAAGCATATCCCATTGTTGCAAGAACTCAATTTCTTTACCTGCATCTTTAGTGACTGAGAATAAGTACTCGTGAACAAAACTAATATCTTTCCAACTTGTTTCCAAATTAAGAACTTTTGTTGCATTTTTAACAACTGTAAATTCTCTGACAAATTTACTACTAGCATTTCCTGTAAGAACTTTAGTAAATTTTTTTGGCATATCCATACAAGCTCTAGCGCTAATTCCTGGTGTTAGCAGCCATTGCATATCTTCTGGCACTGGTGCCAAGATTCGCATATCTGAGTCGATGAATATACATGAATTAAAGAGTGACAGAGCTTTTGCAATTGCAAATCTTTTATCGTGGTAACACTTAACACCCTCTTGTTCATGCTTAAAGACTAAAACATGAGAATGTTTACTAAATTCTTCAGGATGATCGGTTAAAATAATAAAAGAAGTGTTAGGGGAATATATTTCTATATCTTTTGCTAACAAAGAAGCAAGAGCGCTATATTTTTTGCCTAGTGCTAAAGTACAAAAGCAAAAGGTTTTTTCTGATTGAATCATTGATTTCCTGTTATTTTTAAATAAAGAGATTAGGGACTTTGAAATTAGGTATTTTTTGGCGCAAGCTATTAATTAATGTAAAAAACACATCAAGAATTTAGCTATGCAGCAATCAATGATTGGCTAAAAACCACATTAAATCTAAGATTTAGTGATTAACAAAAAAGGGTTCTTCCGAATTTCCCACTAATTTATTTTGCCTTATTCATTCAAACAATGTTAAAAAAAATTTCGTTTTCTCCAGTTTCAAAGGAGAAAGTTATAGCTTTGGCAATTCTGATTTGAAAAAAACCTCATGCGGTAAGAAGAAGCGCCAGAGAAAACCAGGAGGTAGTACGGCGCTAGATTCAGCATCTATAGGTAAATATTGAGAACGATAGGTTTTGATCGCCTCATTTTTTTTGGATTGCACTGTGTGAATAGATAATCGATAAGCACCTGCCAATTCGTCAAACTTCAGATCCCGAAAGAGTAAGGATTTCCAAAGCAACCAAATGGCATACTCCCACAAATCAACCTTCACTCCAGCTTTAACAATCGCGGTCTTAACAAGTTGATAAGTAATCTCATGGTCTCGACTCCGATCTTTTTTGTGAGTTACGTAAACTTCTTGAGGCTGAAATGTATGCAACAATTGCGCCATTTCTTCAATGGTTTGCTGCTGTTCAGCTTCTGTCATCTTGTGTAGTGAGCCATCAGATTTATCAAGAAAGTGAATATCTTTTGAATCAACACCCAGAATGTTTAAAGCTGTCAGTGCTTCTTGTTTGCGAATTTGAATAATTTCAGAGCGGCTAATTTTGGGATTACCTTGATGGGAACCCCCTCCATCTGTGACAAAAACAACCTTAATAGGTACACCTTGTTCTCGCTTGAGTGCAATAATTCCACCACAGCCCAGTGCTTCATCATCTTGATGAGGAGCAAACACAATCAGCGATTTATTGCTAACATTTAGTGGTTGACTACCTTGATACAAAAGCCAGTAGAACTGTAGCCGGATCTGAAGTTCTCGCAATCGATAATTAAACAGCCATAGCTTGTTGTGCAAACTAACATTTAAACGATTTAAAATGTTTCCCATATTGTTTATGTAATATTTATTGGAATTAACTGGTTCAAAGGTTGAAATGTAATTTATTGGGTAGTTACAGCATAATTATTAATATATCAGTAGTCACAGGTAAAACAGTTTCTATGTCTATATTTGAGAATTACAGTAAGTAAATCACTGAGATAAAAACTGCTGTATAATACATCATTAATAATGAAAATATACGTTTTTCCCTCAGCTAATCTATTTGTAATATATCACTTGCATATTGTATGCTCCTCAGTATCTGTACTTAAATTAGTATTAACTTTTGATTTTTTGAGATAAACACTGAAATAATAAAAACTCGTTAATTTATTATCTAGGCATTCATCTGGATAGAGTTAGTACGAGGATTAAGAGATGTTTTGTTTGAGTATGAAGTTCCCTTAATTTAAAAATCTACATTACTGTTGCGTGTTATTGCTTTCATAATTTTGGAAATACAAAAGCTGATTTTATGACTGGAAAAAAGAGAATGGGCAATGGTGGGGAAGTAATTTTCATGGATACAGGGCAATTATTTCCTTAGACAAGCGATGTATAAAATAATACATTTTAATTACAACTTAAAAAATTTTAATATAAATTCTCATCAAATAGTTTTAAGGTAACGTTTTAATGGCTTTATTTAGTCGTTAGTGAATTAGAACTTTGGCAGTTAACTTTTTAAAAGTTGAGAATTTAGCATGAGCAGCAATTTAGCAACCAAATTACGTGTAGGCACTAAAAAAGCCCACACAATGGCAGAAAATGTAGGTTTTGTCAAGTGCTTTTTAAGAGGAGTAGTCGAGAAAAACTCTTACCGGAAACTTGTTGCTAATTTCTACTTCGTCTACTCAGCGATGGAAGAGGAAATGGAAAAGCATCGCCAGCACCCAATTCTTTCTAAAATTAATTTTCCCCAGCTAAACCGCAAATATACCTTAGAGCAAGACCTAAGTTATTATTTTGGTGCTAACTGGAGGGAGCAAATCAAGCTATCTCCCGCAGGTGAAGCTTATGTACAGCGCATCCGAGAAATATCTGCCACAGAACCGGAACTGTTAATCGCTCATTCATATACTCGTTACTTGGGTGACTTATCCGGGGGACAAATTCTCAAAAATATTGCTGTAACGGCGATGAATTTGTCTGATGGACAAGGAACAGCCTTTTATGAGTTCCCAGAAATTCCTGACGAGAAGGCATTCAAAGCCAAATATCGTCAAGTTTTGGATGAATTACCCCTCGACGATGCTATAACTGAGCGCATCGTTGATGAAGCTAACTCCGCCTTTGGTGTAAACATGAAGATGTTCCAAGAATTGGAAGGCAATTTAGTCAAGGCGATTGGAGTAATGCTTTACAATAGCCTCACACGGCGTCGTACACGCGGCAGTACTGAACTTGTCACTGCTGAGTAAACTTTATTAAGTAAAATTTTGTAAATCTAGGGGCAAGCTTCCTGGGTTCACCTGAATCAAATCAGGCGATCGCGGGGATGTTGCTCCTACTGCTGTTAGCGAAGGTATTGTGCTGCGTTTTGATGACCAGGATTCAGTCTAAGTGCTTCTTGAAAAGCAGCGATCGCTTCTTTTTTTATCGCTGTAGTTAAATAATATATACTTACCTAGTAAGTAGTAAATACCAAATAGTGGCTTCGGCTGAACTTTAGCAGCGAATTGCCAAAAAGCATCCTATAACATAGGAAAACGCATGCTTGTCATATATTGCTTGACCAGTAATTAAACAGGTTGTAATGTGATAATTAAGTTCAATTACTTGATGGCAAATAGCTAAAGCTTCATCTAGTTTCTGCTGTTGTATGAGTGCTGTAGTAACATTCTGTATATCTCTTCATCAATACACCTATTTATTGGCTTCAAGAGCAATTACTTGACGAAATGCAGCGATCAGGGAAAATATCAAGAGGCACAATTAATTAAATAATGGCAACAAAAATTCCTGTCACAGTAATTACAGGCTTCTTAGGTAGTGGAAAAACCAGCCTAATTCGCCACCTGCTACAAAACAATCAAGGACGGCGTATTGCCGTTTTAGTCAATGAATTTGGCGAACTCGGTATTGATGGCGAATTGTTAAAATCCTGTCAAGTTTGCCCGGAAGATGGTGAGAGCGACACTAATATCTTTGAATTAACTAACGGCTGCTTATGCTGCACCGTACAGGAAGAGTTTTACCCGATGATGCAAGAATTAATCAAGCGGCGAGATAGCATCGACTGCATTTTGATTGAAACCTCTGGTTTAGCCTTGCCAAAACCATTGATAAAGGCTTTTCGCTGGCAAGAAATTCGCAACGCTGCTACTGTAGATGCGGTGATTACCGTGGTAGATTGTGCAGCGGTAGCAGCAGGGACATTTGCTAGCGATCCAGAGGCGATCGCAGCCCAGCGCCAAGCAGATGATAGTCTAGAACATGAAACACCCTTGCAAGAACTATTTGAAGACCAACTTGCTTGTGCAGACTTAGTGGTGTTAAATAAAATTGACTTAGTAGATGCCGAGACAAAAGCCAGAGTTGAGGAATTGATTAAGCAAGAATTGCCCAGAGTGGTGAAAATAGTCGAGAGCGATCGTTCGCAACTAGATGCATCTATATTATTAGGATTCCAAGCCGCAGTCGAAGACAATTTAGATTCTCGCCCCAGCCATCATGATACCGAAGAAGACCACAATCACGACGAAGAAATTATCTCAACTAATTTAATTTTGGATCGTACATTTGACCCAGAAAAGCTGCAACAGCAGTTGGAAAAATTAGCACATGAACAAGAAATTTACCGGATTAAAGGTTTTGTGGCAGTGCCAAATAAATCCATGCGTTTAGTGATGCAAGGTGTGGGAACCCGATTTGATAAATTTTATGATCGCCCCTGGAAACCCGAAGAGGCCAGGCAAACCCGTTTAGTTTTCATCGGACGTGATTTGAAGTCTTCAGAAATCGAATCACAACTTGTAGCTTTGTAAGTTAGGAGTTAGGAATAACTAGTACAGCACGGCGGAAGTTTGCCTACCTTTAACAAATTAATTTTGCCCTTTGCCTATCGATTATTACGTGGCTGGAGCAACTTAGAATGGTAAATTTATTCCGCTATTATGTATTAGTTAATTCCAAATAAAAAACAATAATAACTTAAAGTTCTTAATTTTCCACTTTTAACTCCTAACTTAAATCCTCACTCTTCACTTTGCAAAAATATGACGATTTCCCAACTATTTAACGTTGCTAATCTTTTCGTATTACCTTTTTGGGCGTTGATGATTTTATTGCCAAATTGGAAAGTTACACGGCAGATTATGTCATCATATTTGCCTTTTGTGCTGTTAGCTGGGGCGTATGTGTATTTGTTTATCAACAGTATTACGCCAGAGAATGCCCAAGCTTTATCGAATCCCCAATTAGCCGATATTGCTCGATTTTTTACAGATGAAACGGCTGCTGCAACGGGTTGGATTCATTTTTTAGTGATGGATTTATTTGTTGGTCGCTGGATTTATTGGGAAGGGCAAAAAACAGGTATTTGGACAATTCACTCCCTTGCACTGTGTTTGTTTGCTGGCCCTATGGGATTACTATCTCACATATTGACTGACTGGATTGTTAAGACATTTTTCCCTAAATTTCAACAGAATGAAACGGTGACAGTAGGAGAAAAAGCTGCATCATCATCTAGAACATAGTTATATATCAATACGCTTGGATTAAGGAAAATTGTAGGTTGGGTTAAGCAAAGCGCAACCCAACAAAGCCCTGAAAATGTTGGGTTTCGTTCCTCAACCACAATCGACACATTTCAAGGTTTTTGGCGCTAACCCAAGCGTATTAAGTTATATATAATCAGAAATTCTTTGTGAAAAGCCAGATACCCGGCTTCTTAAAGAAGCCGGGTATCTGTAGATTGATAATTAGGAAATCAGTTTGCCTTTAAGCTAATCAGCATTTAAGTTGCATAAAAGCAAGGCTGGAGCCGCTTGCTACAAACAAATCACCTTGAAAATTACTACATGAACCGTCAAACTCAAGTGACTTGAAAATAATTAACCGTTATTGTGTTTATAGTCGGCATCTAACCAACAACGTGGTAAAACTTCACCTGAAGGAAAAACGAGATTTTCTTTTTTAAAACTTTCAGGTTGCTGTTCTTCTTGACCTTCTTGGTCTTTTGCGTGAACAACATCATTATTCGGGTCAATTAATTCCTGAATCTCAACAATCTTTACCAATTCGCCACTATCTTTGACTTGTAAAAGCATAGAAATTGCCTCAATGAATTTGCATGAATGTTCAAAGCGAGTTTTAAGATAAACTCGCCTCGCTCAAATGTGAACCGATTTTGAACGCGGATATTCCTTAATTGTTAAAGGAAATTTTTATCAGATATCCACACATAAATTACACAAGATTCATCTGTGTGTATCTGTAGAGTTCATTTTTATAAAATAAACACAGCAATAATATACTTAATCTCAAAGCTAAAATCGAATCAGGGAATGCTAATTAATAAAATTTTCCAACTAAAACAATCTTGGTTTTAGCGATTATAAATCACGTAGATATTTTTCCAAAATATCTACTAAAGCCACTTGGCATTGCACGGGTAGTAAATCGATTAAGGGAATCTCACGTTTCCCGCCGCCAATTTTTACTGGAATCGATCCCAAGACTTGTAAAACCCGGTCTTCATTAACAGCGTTAGAAGTAATTAAGGGATACAGTTGCTCGGCAACAACTGTATGCAGTT
Source organism: Nostoc sp. (assembly GCF_036919495.1). Taxonomy (GTDB): domain Bacteria; phylum Cyanobacteriota; class Cyanobacteriia; order Cyanobacteriales; family Nostocaceae; genus Nostoc. Next base: position 26,458 of record NZ_JBALBZ010000181.1, on the reverse strand, counting down.
TGGCATTAGATAAATAAAGATGCCATTTGGCAACATCTATATAGACATTTTCGCCAATTTCAGCTGCAAGGGCTTCTAGTAGTTCTGTGGTGTTAGTCTTAGCCATAAAAAGAACCCTACATTAAGAAAAAGTGCGAAATCTCAGGCTTTTTTACATTATGGCTCAATTAACAGCCTAATCCTACTACCAGAGGTTACAATCGCCCCAGCATCAGTAATCCATCTTCAGGTGGATTTTGGCGGAGTTTCGGTGTAGTTAGCGATCGCACTAATATAAATCAGATGCACCAACACTATTCCTGTCCAACTTAAAGTCACCCAAGGTAACCACTCCCAAGTAGTGCCTTTCAAAATGTGGTAAAACCACAAGCCAGAATTGATAGTAGCAGCGATCGCTACATGCACGGCAAAATTCATTCTGTCATCGATCTTGCGGTAATCAGGGTCTTTGCGATTGGGTTTGCGAGGCCAACGAGGAGGCATAAATATTTGTTACAGATTTAAATACACCCTATTCATTCTAAGGTTTTTGTGGCAGTGGTTGCTATTAGACCCTTATAACCAGTCATAATTGAACTCGAAGTCAAGGTGAATAATCTCCTGATTTACCGCCAGTCTTACTGATTAAACGAATTGATTCAATTTGAATCGACTTTTCTAAGGCTTTTGCCATATCGTATAACGTCAGGGCAGCTACAGAAACGGCAGTTAAAGCTTCCATCTCGACACCAGTTTCAGCTTTGGTTTTGACTGTGGCTTGAATTTGATAACCAGGTAGTTGGGGATCGGGTATGATTTCGACTGCGATTTTTTGCAAAGGCAACGGATGACACAGAGGAATTAAAGTAGATGTTTGCTTGGCTGCCATAATCCCAGCCAATCTTGCAGTTGCCAACACATCGCCTTTTGGGACATTTCCGGCTTGAATGGCAGCGAAGGTGGCTGGTAGCATCCGCACATTGGCCGCAGCTACTGCTTGACGGATGGTGGGTGTTTTATCAGATACATCTACCATCTGTGCCTGTCCTTGGCGATCTAAATGGGTTAAGTTGGCAAAATTAGATGGAAAATTATCTTGCGCCATTTAGTTAGAACGTGTTAATATAGATTGTCGGTGAGGGCGTGTAGCTCAGTGGACTAGAGCACGTGGCTACGGACCACGGTGTCGGGGGTTCGAATCCCTCCTCGCCCGTTTTTAAAAGTTAAGAGTTGCAAGTTAGGAGTGAGGAATTAAAGTTCCTCACTCCTAAGTTTTAGGTTGTTCAAGGCGTAGGCATCTGGAGCTAGACCTAGTGCAAAGCGCAGGGAGTTGGATAGGTTTTTGCTCGACTGGGTGAGGAAAAGGACAAGTGCAATAGAAGTGATCGCAGCACCGTAGCCAAACATATCGCGGTAGCCTACCCGTTCAGCTATGATACCTAGAAGAGGAGCAGCGATCGCAATTCCCATATCAAGTCCAGCTATACATATAGCAAAAATTTGACCCCGTTCTTGTGGGAGTGAGCGGTCTGCCATCATCGTGACCATCATCGAGATGAGTGTACCACCACCAGCACCTTCAGCGATCGCAGCCAGTAAGAAAAACATCGCGCTGTGAGCCTGCCACAGCAGTATTAACGCTAAAACGTAGCAAAAAATACCAAAACTAATAAACAAACCACGACCAAAGCGATCGCTTGCCTTACCAGCAAATACCCTGATACTAAAACTAGAAATTGCCGAAGCTGTAAAAAACAGTCCGCCATTGAAGTCTACATCAGTGGATTTGAGGAATAACGACACAAAAGTATGTACAGCACCAAGGGACAAACCAACCAACAACATAACTATCGTTGGAACTTTTACCCGGGGACTGCCCAAAATTTGCCAAAAGTTGCGTAGGCGTAGCCCCTCGTAGACATCGTTTTCCTCTGTTTGCTGTTGTGTCTGCACTGGTGGATTTGTGACTTGTACAATCTCCAAGAGAGCGACAAAACCCAATTCGGCACAGAAGAGAAACAATATCCCGTAACTACTTGTAGCTTCCAAATACCCACCCAAGGCAGGGCCAATTGCTAAACCAAGGGGAGTTGCTAAGGTCATGTAACCAATGATTTCGCCACGAGTTTCAGTGGGAGCTAAATCTGCGACTAAGGCACTGTAACCAGTGGAAAAAGCGGCAACACTAAGTCCGTGAAAAATCCGCACCAGGATTAATAACCCAAGAGATTGGGTTGCCAAGTAACCAAAGGGTGCGATCGCAGCTACTATCGTACCAATCAATAAGGTAATTTTTCGACCACGTTCATCGGCTAACCGTCCCAGCATTGGGCGAGATAGCAATAAGCCAATGGCAAAACTACCCATGACAATCCCAATTTCTTGCTTGCTTGCGCCGACATGATCGATGTAAAGCGGTAGGGTTGGTAAGAGCGAAGATATGCTTGACCAGAATAATAAACCTGCTGTAAATAAAATTAGCAGGTTGCGCCGCAGTTCGGCATCAAAGGTACTAAATGCTTTCAAGGTAGATGCTATTTAACGAGGTTTTTGTCATTTGTCCTTTGTGGTTTGTCTAAAGTCAATCAGTATTTACCCTTAACTATTTACTAATGACCAATGACCAGAAATAAAAAGGTACAGAGCAAGTAAATTTATTTATGGGGTTCAAATTTTTGACTTTTGACTTTTGACTTCCCCAAAGGGACTGACCAATAATTACTATTGTTACGTTACTTAACATTTTTTGCTACTACTTCTCGCACACGATAGATAGGCCGTCCTTGGGATTCATGGTATGTACGCATGAGTAATTCTGCTAAAAGTCCGAAGCAAAATAACTGTACTCCCGTTACTAGGAGGAGAACTGCCAAAATCAGCAAAGGGCGATTGCCAATCATCTCACCTAAAGCCAATTTAACGAAAGTCAAGTAAATTCCGATCGCAGTTCCCGAAACCATTGAAATTAAGCCCAACAGCCCAAAAACGTGCATCGGGCGGGTGAGGAATTTTTTCATAAACAGGATGGTTAACAAATCCATCAACACGCGGAATGTCCGCCAAATCCCATATTTACTACGACCAAAGCGACGGGCGTGATGGCGCACTGGTACTTCAGTAATTCTAGCTCCTTCAATGTACGCCAAAGCGGGTAAAAATCGGTGTAATTCTCCGTAGAGGTTCATATCTGCTAGCAGTTCTGCACGATATGCTTTCAGCGAACAGCCATAGTCATGAATATTCACGCTAGTAGTATAGCGAATTAGCCAATTGGCAATTTTGGAAGGAAGTAACCGATTTACAGCACCATCTTGGCGTTTTTGCCGCCAACCACTCACCAAATCGTAACCCTCATCCAGCTTTGCTAATAACATGGGGATATCAGCCGGATCATTCTGGAGATCGGCATCTAAAGTAACGATCGCTTTACCGACTGCATAATAAAATCCAGCAGCCATCGCCGCAGTTTGTCCGTAGTTGCGACGCAAAATCACCGCCTTTAAATCAGTACGGATTTGCGCTTGTTCTTTGAGAAAATCCCCGGAACCATCTGTAGAACCATCATCCACACAGATGATTTCATAATTTATCTGACTAGAAGATAAAGTAGATGCGATCGCTTCTAGTAAAAGCGGCAAACTTTCCACCTCGTCATGTATCGGCAGCACCACCGAAACATCTGGGAGAATAGCTGAAATTGCCCCATTCTCTTCACTCAACCCTTGATCGACTAACCCACTCCTCATAAGCCTCAGCGCCCTCAGCATCTCTGTGGTTCGTAACTCTTGATAACTCTACCAGCACCTCGCAGCTGCTGATAGTACGACTGACTAACAGCATCTCCCTGTTCCGAGAGAATATCAATCCCAATCCCATCCCGGCCCTGATCTTTCCCAGAACTATGAATGTAATAACCATCTGCCAAATAAAGCCCGACATGGGTTGCTTTTTGGCTAGTTCCAAAAAATACCAAATCCCCGGCTGTTAATTCTGCAATAGTAATTGGTTGAGTGAATCCTTCCTGCTGATAGGCATCTCTAGGTAGCCAAATACCCACCGAAGCAAACGCCGCCTGCATCAACCCAGAACAGTCATAATTTGGCCCAACCGTACCACCCCAAAGGTAATAATTGGATTGTTGCATCGCTTTTTGGGTAAAGGCGATCACCTCTGCTAGCAGTTTTTTAATTTCAGATTCAGAAAATGTTGCAGCTTGATAATGTACAGTAGCAGATTGTAATGAATCAAAATCTGAAAGAGATACCCATCCCGGATAGTCATCTTCACACAAATACACCTCAACCGCTAAATTTTGATGATTTGATGTTACCCATAAATGTCTCCCAGATGCAGCTTGAGTTGCTAAACGCCTACATTCAGGAGAATCATATAAATTAAGGTCAGCAATACACTGATACTCCCCTGATTTTGGATTTTGGATTTTGGATTTTAGATTAAAGGACATTACTGGAGAATGATTTTTTTTAATAAAGACGAACAACTGGAAAATCTTGGTAATGGCATTTTAGATGCAACTTGGGCAGAATTTCCGACCTTAGCTCGGAATCAAATTGCCCTGACTTGGGTTGTTTACGATCCACCAGTGCTAGTAAATACTGGTGGAGCGCTGACTCCCAAAGCTTTTTGGGATCATCCAGTTCGTGGTTTTACTTATCGTGGTGTTGAACGGATTTATCCCGCCAGTATAGTCAAGCTATTTTACTTGGTGGCGGTAAACGAATGGCTAGAAAAAGGTATGACTAACACTTCCAAAGAGTTGGAACGCGCCTTACGCGATATGATTGTAGATTCTAGTAATGATGCTACTAGCTTGGTTGTTGATATTTTGAGTGGTACCACATCAGGGCCAGAATTGCCAACCGGGCCTTTTGAAACCTGGAAATATCAACGTAATATTGTTAATCGCTATTACCAATCGTTGGGTTGGGAAGAAATGGAGACGATTAATGTCTGTCAAAAAACTTGGGGTGATGGCCCTTATGGACGGGAACGGGCATTTGCGGGAGAGTTACTAGAAAATCGCAATATGTTAACAACAAACGCGATCGCTCGGTTACTGCATAGTATTGTAGGTGGGGTGGCGGTTTCAAGTGGGCGATCGCAAGCAATGATGGCTTTACTTAAACGGACTCTCAGCGATTTACCCACTGACACCGAGGAAAATCAGGTAACAGGTTTTTTAGGTGGTGGACTGACTGAAAATGCTCAAATTTGGTCAAAGGCAGGTTGGACAAGTCAAGTTCGCCATGATGCCGCGTATATTGAAATACCAGAACAGCGCCCTTACCTCTTAGTGGTATTTACTGAAGGCAAAGCACAGGCTAAGAGTCAGGCAATTTTGCCCTTTGTTTCTAAACTAGTTGCCGATGCGATCGCTAGTCTATAATCTTAGGACTTACGCAGAAGAGATCCCCCGTTTTTTACTTGTCGTTATCCATATTTTTGTAACAGTCAAAGTATCGCGCTCACCCGATATCCCGCCCTGAACTAAAGTTCAGGGCGGGAATGGTAACCAAGCGCAAGATTTAACAAATGATAGTAATGTGTAATGACAAGCCTTTTTAAGGGGGAGTGCGCTTCGCGCACACTACGCAAACCAGGTTTCAGGTTTTCAATGGGTAACCTAGATTTCTCTTATATAGGACTAATAATTGATTTCTGAAAAAGCTTGGTACAGATCGAAAAGCCTAATTCCTTATTCTCTACTCCCTACTCTTTGCCCACGTAGATAATTTCAAAAATAAAATACGATTCCTATAAGACTATTTCAACTTAAATTCATCAAACTTCAATACTTCCGAATCAGGCTTGCGAGTATCAAAACGATAACTACTTATCGTACCCGCCTCCGTATCAAAGATACTAAAAACCGTAATATCATTACTCGAAATATAAGGTATCGGCTTTCCATCTTCACCCAACAAAGGGGAAATTGTTGGCACTATCGGTTCTAACCCATTCGGATCACCAAGCTTAACATAATCTTCTTGATATCCAATTGGAACTTCTCGCTTTCTATCACCCCAAGCAGCGCCGTAAGTATTGCCCACATTAGATGTTTCTAGAAAGTGCATTCCACTGGGACTAACAAAGCGGTTCCACAAATGAGAATGCCCATAGAATACCAATTGCACATTAGCTGTTTCAAGTATTGGGACAACATCGTGGATAATATAATCTGCGTCTTTTGGGTACTCATAACGCACTGCTTTAATATTATTATCATCCCGTTCAATGATTTGAACTGGTTCTGTATAAGCAGGAACTATATTATCGCCCAGAGTATGGGGTGGATGATGGAACATCACAACTTTGTATTTTGCTTTTTGAAACTCAGGACTGTTGAGTTCTGCCTCTAGCCAATTATACTGCTGGCTGCCTTTAGCAATTGGCTCATAAATTACCTGTCCATAACCCCAATCTTCAGGATTATTTAAATCCTTTTCGGCTTCTCGATATCTACCTTTATACTTTCCACCTAAGCTAGGAGTCCGCCACATATTTGTAGCGTACAGTGCTACCAAACGTACATTGCCAAAGCTGACTGCATAATATCTTTTTCCACCCTCTTTACTTTTTGGTAAAGAGAAAATCTCTTCGTAAGTATTAGTATTAAAAGAATTATCTATTAAAGATTTGTATCGGTAGTTTTTTTGAGCAATTGCACGGGGAATTGTATCATCAAATTCATCATTTAAACTTCCTGTTCTGGCAAAGCGTCCCATCACTTCATGATTGCCAATGCAAGTAAACATGGGTGCATGTTGAATTATTTGCCCACCAGTGTAGGTTGTTTTAACACCGTCGTGCGTCATTTCATATTTAGCACGGCCTTGTAAACCAGGAAACAACGCACCACCACTATTATCATCAAACCATTCTGAAGCGCGATCGCTGACATTGACCAAATCACCAGCAAACCACACTCCATCAACCCGTCCAACTGTTTCTATCACCTTTTGCAGATTTGCTGCTGTCATCGGTTTTAATTGATGGTCAGAGGTGAGTAAAATTTTTAGTGGTGTATCCGGTTTTGGAGTAGCTGCGAGGCTAAAAACATCACTGCTAACAGTTACGCCGTCTTCTCGCACACTTGTAATGTGATAGTCTACCCGCAAACCAGGAGTTAACCCAATCACCTCAGCCTCATGCCGCCAAATGTCGCGTTGGACGGGTTTTTGATAAACTTGGCCATCTTTGATTTGGTTTGCAACTCTTGAGTGTTGGTCTTCACGAGTGCGAGTGAGTTTGGTAGTATTTGCCTTAGCAGTTTGTTGAAGATTTTCGCCGTAGGTTACTGTATGATTAACACCAGCAAACTCAGTAAACCAAACTACTTGCACTGAGATTTCAGTTGGCAGTTGTAAAAATGGATCGGTGAGCAATTGGGGTGCTGATGTCATAATTCTTTGCCCAAATGAATGCACACTTAACAGAGTAAAGCATATAACAAGCACAAGCATAGCTACCGAGAGAATTTTCCGGCGGCTTTTGCTTCTGAGCATCAGTAACATACCAAATTTTTTAGCGAATTCACCGACTGAACGCAATTTTATTATTACTCCCTTTCCGTTACTCGCCCATGAACAATAAGGGTGTTAGGATATCTTTCACCAGCTGAATCTGACTTATGAAATTAGTTTGCTCCCAAAGCGATCTCAGTACAAATCTCTCACTCGTCAGTCGTGCAGTACCTTCACGACCAACTCATCCAGTCCTTGCCAATGTGCTGTTACAAGCGGATGCCCAAACTAACCAGGTAAGCTTAACAGCCTTTGATCTCAGCTTGGGAATCCGCACCAGCTTTAATGCAGAGGTATGGCAAAGTGGTGCGATCGCACTTCCTGCTAAGTTACTTGTAGACATCACCTCGCGTCTTCCAGAAGGCGAAATCACTCTAGACGATGAATCAGCCCTCACAGGTGTTACACCAGGTGGAGAAGGGTTAATTGTCACACTCACACCCAAGAGTGGACATTACCAAGTCCGAGCAATGGGGCCTGAAGAATTTCCCGAACTACCTGTAATTGAAAATACAGAAGTAATTCATCTCACTACCACCGCATTAATTGAGGGATTACGCGGCTCATTATTTGCTACCAGTGGTGATGAAACCAAGCAAGTACTCACAGGAGTGCATTTAACAGTTAAACAAGATACTCTAGAATTTGCAGCTACCGATGGACATCGCCTAGCAGTGGTAGAAACTAGCAACGAGCGTCCTTTAGGTGGAACTAGTCAATTAGAAGTGACAGTACCAGCTAGAGCATTACGCGAACTACAACGAATGCTAGCTCATAGCGCCTCATCAGATGAACCTGTAGCTTTATATTTCGATCAAGGTCAAGTAGTGTTTGCATGGCAAAATCAACGTTTGACTAGTCGTACATTAGAAGGGCAATATCCTGCTTATCGACAACTAATTCCGCGCCAATTTGAGCGACAAGTAACAATTGAACGGCGACAATTCGTCAGCACTTTAGAGCGAATTGCTGTACTAGCCGATCAAAAAAATAATATTGTTAAGCTCAGTATTGATAGCGAAGCCCAAGAAATTACCTTATCTTGTGAAGCTCAAGATGTGGGCAGTGGTAGAGAGTCAATGCCAGCACAAATTTCTGGGGAAAATATTGAGATTGCTTTTAACATTAAATATTTAATGGAAGGCTTGAAAGAGTTACCATCTTCGGAAATTCAAATGCATTTAAATCAAAGCCTAACTCCAGTGATTTTTACCCCATTGGGTGGTTTGAAAATGACGTATTTAGCTATGCCGGTGCAACTTAGAAGTTGAGTTATATTATGTTCGCATAATCACGTATGATAGAAGTAAGGATGAAAACGATGAACTATGCCGAAACGAAAATTCTGGGATGCTCGATTTCTACTTCCAGCACTTCGTCTTTGTTCCAGTGATATATCTTCGGTTGCTGACCGACAGCCTCAATCACTAGTGCCATATCGTAAGCTGTGGGTGTTTCTGGTGATTGCCAGCCAAATTTGATGATGGCATTGGTCAATTCCAGGTTGGCTGGGTCACCCAAAATGTTGACCAAAAATTCTAGTGCCTGGAATAAGTACAGCGAAAGATAATCCATGTCTGCGTGTCTTTTATCAGTGCTTCCTTTTGTAACTTTAGAGAAGTGAGTTGGGGTAGTTCAACCTCAGCATTGCTATTATTATCTTGACGGCGCAGCGATCGCATCTCAATTTTGTCTGCCAAATTATAGTAACAGTAGTGCTATCACCTTCATTTATGCTTTGCGTTAGTCGTACTTTTAGCTTTAGCTGTGGTGCCTGACTCCAGATTGTAATAGAGTCTCCCTGGAAATATTCCTGTCTTGCAAATGCAATTGTTCCAGCCTCTATAGGGTGGGCAATGCCCACCCTATTTATTTTTTGTGAGACTATAGCGGACGATAGACGCGATAGTTGATTTCAGGGAAGATATTATCCATTAACTCGACTTTTTCCAGCCAACCACTGTCAACTTTGCCGACTTTAACATCTTCGTAGAGCTTATTGAACCGCATTAAGTGCGATCGCGTCCGTCTAATTGCATAGGGTACCATTGTTCCCGTCCGCATAATAAATGCCCAGTCGGAAGATTGTGCTAATAACAATTCTCTCGCTGCTTGGTTGAGCGCTCTCCACTGCAATTCATCCTCTGGTTCCAAATGCGATATTTCAATCATCCGTTCAGCAGCTTTGTGCAAATGCGGATAAACCCACGCGTTCGTTTCATTCAACCAGTATTCGTGGAAACCCTTGAAACCCCAACTCGACTGCGAAGGACGACAGACTTGCTGAGTCGGCTGATCTCGCAAATAGTCTGCTAAATGGGTCATTTGATATGTTTTTTGGTCATACCACGACTTACGGAATAGGTAATCGATGAACCAGGGGCCTTCATACCACCAATGTCCAAATAACTCTGCGTCATAAGGCGAAACGATAATTGGCGGGCGCTGCATTATACCATAGAGATGCTCAGATTGCTGCTCTCGGTTATACATAAAGTTAGCAGCGTGTTCTGCGGCCTTTTCCCTAGCCCAATAAGGATCATAAAGCGCCTTATCTGAAAGTCCTAAACCACGTCCAGTGATTTTATGATATTTAATACCCGTATTTTTTCGCTGACCATTGGGCATGATGTAAGGCTTAATATACTCATATTCTGCTTCCCAGCCCAAATCTTTGTAAAATTCTCGATATTCCGCCGCCCCAGGATAACCCACTTCCGAAGACCATACCTGTTGGGAAGATTCATGATCTCGACCAAAAACAGCAACACCAGTTTCTGTATAAATTGGGGCATAAGTGCCAAAGCGCGGACGGGGACGGGCGTAAAGGATGCCATGCCCATCAGTGAGGAAGTAGCGTAACCCAGCATCGGCTAGCATCCGATCTAAACCTTCATAGTAGGCACATTCCGGCAACCAAATGCCTCTGGGCGGTTGTCCAAAGGTTTGCTCGTAATGTTCGCAGGCTACCTGAATTTGCGCCCAGACCGCTTCTGGATACATTTTCATCAATGGCAAATAGCCGTGAGTAGCGCCGCAAGTGATGATTTCCAGGTTGTTACTGTCTTGGAACTGCTTAAAAGCTGTCACCAAGTCGCCTTGATTGCGTTCCCATAGCTGACGCGCTTCTTTAAACTCAGTAATGTAATGTTCGGCTAAATAACGAAGATGTCCATTATTGACATTATGTTCTGCTTCTAGTTTTATAAGTTCTTCTAGTTGGGTCAAATGTGCGTCATAGCGTTCTTGCAGCAGAGGGTCACGAAGCATCGACACTAGAGGTGGTGTCATACTCATCGTGATTTTAAAGTCGATACCGTCTCGCTTTAAGCCTTCAAATACTTTCAATAATGGAATGTAGGTTTCTGTGATGGCTTCATAGAGCCATTCTTCCTCCAGCACGTAGTCACTTTCCGGGTGACGAACGAAGGGCAGATGTGCGTGAAGTACAAGCGCGACGTAGCCGATAGCCATAGTGATTTTGGGGTGATACTTGTAAGTTGAAGGTCGAGAGGTTTGGCTGAAATTAACAATATTTTAAGACTTTATGGGGATAGTGAAGATACGAGTGTCAACTTTTCACATAAAAGGAACCCTTAGGCTGCTGCTTCATATTAACCGTTCATCTGTAACCAAATTATCAATCCTAATCTCTAGTACTTACTAGATATACATGACTTAAAGTCGTGACAAGTATATTTCCCAAATTCCAAAAGTAATCTGGAGTACGAAATGTATTCTGGTATATTTGTTTTTTCAAACCTTTATCAACCGAGGCAGTGGAATTAGATAATAGCTCAATAATCACATTGGGATATTTGCCGTCTTCTTGCCACACAACCCAGCTTTTGCGGTCTTTTTTTTCTGTATCTAAAACCACAAAGAAATCAGGGCCTCGAAATTCTTCTGATTTTTTCTGGTTAGGACTAAAATAGATAGTCAGGTTGCCGATAGCATAAAAATCCTGACGATCGCGCCACCACCACTTGATGAGGCGGATAAGTAAATCGATTTGTTCACGGTGCAGATCAGATTCCAATGGGGGTTCGTCACTATAGATGTCGCCTGGTGGGAAAATTATACTTTCATTGACATCTTTTACACTAGTGGTGGTAGCAAGGGGCTGAGACATACAAGATAGTTTTTCTATTTGTATCCATGCTATCGTGACCAACCTTTACATAGAAGTGCGACACCGATAGCGAATCAGACGCTCCTGCGTCGCTATCGAGCGTCATAGCCCGTCGTAGACATCGCACTCCTTATTCCTCATCTCGATATAATTCCTGCAAGTCCTGTAACTGAGTCTTGCGGGAAATTCGGCGATATTTTTTACTTTCTAACTTGGGTTCGTATTGACTCTGCCCTTTGCCTTTGCTTTTTAACTTCATGGTAGATTCAGGATCAGCTTGTTGGTGCAGCTGAGTTTGACGAGCGATCGCATCATCCAAAAATTCTAAATAATGTTCATATCGTTCCCAGTCTCCCCGCACCGCACACTCAGGCTCGTCTCGATGCAGACAATCACTAAACCGACAGCTAGCAACTGCTAACCGTTTTCTTGCTTCTGGGAAATAATGGATTAATTCTTCTGGGATACAATCCATGTCCGGCTGATTAAAGCCGGGAGTATCTGCAAGCATTCCACCATTAGGCAACTCAAATAATTCTATATGGCGAGTTGTATGACGACCACGAGCCAGTTTGCCAGAAACTTCTCCCACTCGCAGTTTGGCAGATTCAATCAGCGTATTAATCAGGCTGGATTTGCCAACGCCAGAAGGCCCAGCAATTACAGTAATTTTATTACTCAAATATCTGGCTGCTTGGTCGGTATTTATACCATCTTTAACGCTGATAAATATTGGATCATAGCCCCAACCAAGGAGGCGATCGCTAACTTGCTGCTGTTCCTGCGGTGAAATTAAATCACTTTTATTCAAACATAAAAGTACATCTAAGCCAGTAGATTCAGCCTTGATTAGAAACCGACTCAGTTGATAAGGTTCCAAAGGCGGATCGGCAACGGCAAATACCAATAGGATTTGGTTGACATTAGCGATCGCTGGACGATCTAATTCACTTTGGCGGGGTAAAACATCAGCGATCGCACCCCGTCCTCCAGCCCAATCTGGCTCTTCTACCACAACGCGATCGCCTACCATCACCTGTTGACCGATTTTTTTCAGCCGTGTTCTCCGGGTACAAAGCAGCAAAGGAGGATGAGGGGGATGGGGAAGAAGAGAAGGATCTTGCTCCCTCATCTCCCTCATCTCCCCATCCTCTTCATCCAGATGTACTCGGTAAAAATTAGCCTGTACAGCCACCACCGTACCCAATAACTGCCCAGTTGCGGCAAAATCTTCTGTCATTGGCTAGCAACTGGACGGCGTACTAACAAAGAAAAATAACTAGTGCAGTTTGTAATTTGTTCCACTTGATAACCTGCCATTGTCAGACTATCGGGAACCTGCTCAATCGGCTCACCAGGGTCTAGCCAGACTTCTAGTAAACCTCCCAATGGCATTTTCTCCAGACGTAGTTTTGTCCGCACAAAATTAATTGGGCAAGGAGTGCCGCGTAAATCAAGTTGAGCATCAGGAGTTAAAAGAGAAGAGGGCTTCATTACTTAAATAAATTTCCCAAGAATCCTTCTAGACCGCCTTTACCAGTACGATCTCCCTTAATTTTAGCCAGCTTCTCCAACAGTTCCCTCTCCTCAGGGGTGACCTTGGTGGGAATATCAATTAATACTGTCAGCATGTGATCCCCTCGACTAACGGGATTACCCAAACGGGGTACGCCACGATTTTCCAACTTCATCACCGTATTCGGCTGGGTTCCAGATGGAATGATCAGTTCCACAGGCCCATCTACCGTATCTACCTCTAACCGACAACCTAAAATTGCTTGCAGGTAGCTAAGTTTAATTTCCGAGAGAATATTAATGCCATCCCGTTGGAATTCCTCGTCCTCATTTACGAACAAGTAAACGTACAAATCCCCCGGAGGGCCACTGCGTTGGCCAGCATCTCCTTCACTAGAAATCCGCAAGCGTGTGCCATTATCCACACCAGCCGGAATGGTAATTTTGAGTTTCTTTGTGACTTGATTTGCGCCTTTACCATCACAGGCATCACACTTATCTTCAATTACCATCCCTGTCCCATTACAGGTGGGACAAGTTGAGACTTGGGTAAAACTGCCAAAAGGTGTTCTGGTGACACGGCGGACTTGACCCGATCCGGTACAAGTAGAACAAGTCCGGGGGCGGGTTCCAGGTTTAGCACCAGAACCGCTACAGACTTCACAATTTTCTAAATGGGAAATGCGAATTTCTTTTTCCCCGCCAAATACTGCTTCCCGAAAGTCTAACTTCAGGTCTAGCCGCAGGTCATCACCCCTAGCAGGCCCACTGCGCCGTCTTTGTTGCGTGGGATTACCCATACCGCCAGCAAAGCCACTAAAAATGCTTTCAAAGATATCGGCAAAACCACCCATATCGCCGACATCTTGGAAACCTGAGCCGGCACCTGACACACCCTCTGGGCCAAAGCGATCGTAACGGGCGCGGGTTTCTGGCTCTGAGAGTACCTCATAAGCGCGGTTAATTTCTTTAAAGCGATCCTCCGCCCCCGGTTCTTTGTTCACATCTGGGTGATACTTCCGGGCTAAACGGCGATAGGCTTGTTTAATTTCTTCTTTGTCGGTGTCACGAGAGACACCCAGGATTTCATAATAGTCGCGGGCCATATAGCAAAGGTAAAAGTTAGAAGGAAGAAAGCAGAAGGTGAACCTGCGCGGTCTTCTCCCAAAGGGAGAGGCTAGTGCCAAGGGGGTTTCCCCCATCAGCGACTGGTGTTAGCGCAGCGTTAGCGACGTTAGGAGCGTCACCCGAAGGGCAGTAGAACGTCACGGTCAATTGCTACCCTACGAAAAAGTGTTTTGCCTATAGATGAGGCAACACAGTATCTTTTAGAGAGCGGCTTGCCGGAGGTCAGGCAGAAGATAAAATTAATTTTTGTTAATAACTGATTTTACCCTTTACCTTTTACAAAAATCACCGACAAATCTTGAGCAACAGGTGCTTTCCTCGTGGGAGACGACAAAAGCGATAGAAGTTAGCAGCAGGGAAAGCCTATGCTCAGACTTCTCGCTGCCGAGTCGGCTGTCTCTTTTACAATTGTGCTATGTAGGAGAGGAAAACCCCGCCCATCAACCAGAGGGGCTAGCCGCACCATTAGGTGTGGAAAACCACCCAGATGCAATGGAAGTGCATCTGAACTTGCACACTGCCTAGCCCACAGTAATTTGCTTCTACAATCTAACAAACTGCTGGGGTCTTGTGAAACTTAGCTAAATTTATAATCTAAATATATAGATATATTAAAGTGCCTTAATAAAAATCTGCAACTTAGGGGAGTGGAGAAGAGGCAAGGGGGAGAATAATAAAATTACCTTTTTCTTTTTCCTCTGCTCCCTACTCCCTGACCCTCTGCCTCTTGCCAATGCTCAACCCCTAATCTATCGCCTCATAATCAACTTGGGTAGTACTTTCTTCGTCAAAATCAAAGTTGAATTGTGGTATTAGTGTGCCATTCATTGGTGAGTCTACTTCTGGGGTAAAGAGATTAGCTGAAGCCTCTTCAGTCTCATCTGTTTGGCTGTTAGCTCGATTGTAGACATCAGCACCAATTGCAAACAGGGTTTGTTGGAAGTCGTCTAAGCGCTGCTTAAATTCCACTGTGGAAATACTAGAGTCAATCATTGCAGCTTGGAGTTGTGAAACTTTTTCACTAGCCAAGGTTTTCATCTGGTCGCCGATAAAGCTGCTGTTATCCTTGATGGTGGATTCGTAACTGAACAATAGATTATCTGCTTGGTTTTTGAGTTCAACCAGTTCTTTACGTCTTCTATCTTCGTCGGAAAACAGTTCTGCCTCTTGGCGCATCCGTTCGACTTCGTTGGTACTTAAACCACCTGTATTGGTAATCCTGATACTTTGTTCTCTACCTGTACCTTTGTCTTGGGCAGAAACCTTCAAGATGCCGTTGACATCGATTTCAAAGGATACTTCAATTTGCGGCACACCACGGGGCGATGGGGGAATTCCTGCTAGTAGAAACTTGCCGAGACTCTTGTTGTCTCGTGACATTGCCCGTTCACCTTGGAGAATATGAATTTCTACCGAGGTTTGCCCATCAACTGCTGTGGAAAAAATTTGTGACTTACTAGTGGGAATTGTGGTGTTGCGTTCAATAATTTTGGTGAACACTTCACCCAAGGTTTCAATTCCTAAAGACAGAGGAGTGACATCCAATAGTAAGAGATTATCGACTTCACCACCCAACACCCCTGCTTGGATAGCCGCTCCCAATGCTACGGCTTCATCAGGGTTAATGGAGCGATCGGGAGCTTTGCCATTGAAAAACTTAATTAGCGCGTTTTGGACTGCGGGAATACGGGTAGAACCACCTACCAAAATAATCCGATCTATATTTTGTGGTTTGAGATCCGCATCTTTGAGCGCTTGGATCATTGGTTCGATGGTGGCTTCAATTAATTTCCCTGCCAGTTCTTCAAATTTAGAGCGGCCCAGTTCCATTTCCAGATGCTTTGGCCCGGTGTCATCAGCCGTGATAAATGGCAAGTTGATGGAGGTATTCACCATGCTGGAGAGTTCAATTTTTGCCTTTTCTGCTGCTTCCCGCAGGCGTTGCAGTGCCATTTTATCTTGGGAAAGGTCGATTTTCTCTTGTTGCTGGAAGCGTTCCATCATCCAAAGGACGATCGCATTATCAAAGTCGTCTCCACCCAAGTGGTTGTTACCACAAGTCGCCTTAACTTCAAAAACGCCATCCCCAAGTTGTAGGATCGATACGTCGAAGGTTCCGCCTCCTAAGTCAAAGACTAAAATTAGCTGCTCTTGGTCTTGCTTCTCCAATCCAAAAGCTAAAGCCGCAGCCGTTGGTTCATTGATAATTCGCAGGACTTCTAATCCTGCAATTGTGCCAGCATCTTTAGTTGCTTGTCTTTGGGCATCTGTGAAATATGCTGGTACGGTAATCACTGCCTGAGTAACTTCCTCACCCAAAAAGCTTTCTGCATCCTGCTTAAGCTTTTGCAGGATCATGGCAGATAGTTCTTGTGGCGTGTAGTTTTTTGAGCGAATTTGGACATCAACGGTATCGTCTCGGCCTTTGACACAGTTATAGGGAACGCGATCGCGTTCCGTTTCAGTGTCTTCCCAACGCCGCCCGATAAATCGTTTAATACTGTAAATTGTGTTTTCGGCATTGGTTACGGCTTGGCGCTTTGCCAATTGACCAACCAAGCGATCGCCACTCTTCCCAAATCCCACAATACTTGGAGTAGTTCGTCCACCTTCAGAATTGGAGATCACCAGTGGTTGACCGCCTTCCAAAACTGCGACGCAACTGTTAGTAGTGCCTAAGTCGATCCCAATAACTTTTCCCATAATTATCAGTATTTTTACCGAGTTTTCTGCTGTAATCTGTCGCGGACTAAACTTTTTTGCTCCGAATCAAGGCTAGCGGATAACGTCTGTGGAATCCCTATTACTGGTAGCAAAAGAGAAATTGAAACACAGAGAGTTATCCAAAGCCTTGTCCAAGTTTTAGGTACGCGATGCTCATCCTTACTAGAACCTAGGCACTTTGGTCAGCGAGGCGAGCGACTACAGCTTAACTGCTGGCTGAACTCGACTGATCTTCTGGTGCAGAAGGTGTATCTTCCTTGGGAGCAGCTACTTTGACCATTGCATGGCGTAGTACGCGATCGCCCAAGTAATATCCGCGCACTAACTCTTCTAACACTGTTCCTTCAGGATGTTCATCCGTAGGTTCGCGCATTACTGCTTCGTGTAGGTTCGGATCAAATTCTTGACCTTCAGGACGCATTGGTGATACACCCAAGCGCTTCAGGCTATCTACCAATTGTTTGTAAACGCCTTGGTAACTTTTGTGCATGGTCATTTCGCCTTCAGATTGCGGTTTGAGGTGCGATCGCGCCCGCTCAAAATTATCGACCACTGGCAGCAATTCCAGAATGGTGTTCCGCTTGATCTGTGTCTCTAACTCTTCTTTTTCTTTGCTGGTACGTTTCCGGTAATTCTCAAAATCGGCGGCAATCCGCATATATTGAGTACTACGCTCTTCTAGCTGCGTTTTGAGAGAGTCGATTTGTTGAGTCAGTTCTACCAAAGCTGCTGTTTCCACTCCAGTTTTCTCACTTGCAGCGACGCTATTTTCTGGATTGAGATTAGCCGTATCCCCCGATACATTAGTTTGGGCTGTCACTTGATCTGTCACCTCGCTACCAGATTCATTGAAATTAATTTGGGCTGGGGAGTCACTCTTCATTGCTTACTTTACCTCTGTTGGTTCACCCAATTGCTGGCTTGTATTGTTTATCTGTTTATTTTCATCCATCATTGTCTACTCATTCCAGATGTTTATGGCAGTGTATCTCCACAGCTTGCAACTGTCGTCATCCACGACTTGCTACTGAGGCTGATTTTATTGCCGACAAGTTTCTGAAAATGATGTAACCGTCCTCTTATTGTGACAAATGGTGAACACCTTAGCCCAGACCCCACTAAGGCGGGAACCCGAACGAATAGTGTACCTCTAAGAATCAAAGTTTGGGGCTAGGTTTTAAAGATTTGTTAAGCAAGTCTGTAATTGAGCAAGCCATGAGTGAACGCAAAAAATTCCGAGAATGCGATCGCTTACGGCGAACGGGTACGCCATCGCAAGTTTTGACACCCAGGAATTTGATTTATTTATGAAACTTTCTCGGGTTAAATTAACCGGCTAGAAAGAAATTCTTCAGGTTTAAATAATTCTTAAGGAAGGGTTTCGAGTTATTTATTGAGCGACTGATCAGATGCTTTAATTAGGTTGTTGTAGCAATTAATTTGTATGTCTCGCGCTTCTCGTCAATTTCTTAATGGCTTTAGTTACCACGTTACGACTTGCTGTAATAATCGTGAGTTTAATTTGAGTCATTGAGATTGTCGGGAGGTGTTACTTTCTGTTATTAAAAAGACTCAGATCAGGGTTGTTATGCGGGTTTTTGATGATGCTTAAATGAAAATTTGCAACCATCAAGAAAGAAGGCTGTAATAGCCACATAGTTGCTTATATCCAATAGTGATAACAAATAATTAAATTAGTGTCAATAATCACTAGAATTTATTTAAATAATTAAGTATTTTCACTAGTTTTGCTGACTGGACAAATGAAACTGGAAACTGCAAATTTTCTATGAGCCAGAGAAAGAGCGGCGGCTTTCCTTGCTCAGAAGTTCGGTGAATCAGGACTTTTTTTAGAAATGAGAATTCTGTCTCACAGCCTGGGAATACTTTAAGCAGAGGTTTCCCAAATCAATTGCTCATTTATGAACTCGTCACCACAACGGCGCAGTACCGCTCTAACTACCAGAACAGAGTTTTCGCCCTTTGGCAACAAGCTAGTGCAATCTGGCTATGTCAATACCGAACAGATGAGGCAGGCACTAATTGAAAGCCGCAAATCTGGCAGACCCTTAACGGAAGTACTAGAGTCAATCACTGGGCAACAACTAACACCTGAGTTGCTCAGGCAATATAAAAAACAGCAGCTATTTGAACTTAAAATACTATACGGTGTTGAATTCCTCGATCCGGAAGTCAATTCCTTTGGCAACACGGAGATGGCAAACCTGATTGAAACCCTCATCCCAGTGGATATTTGCCGTCGGCACCGTTTAGTACCACTATCGAAACACGAAGACCAAACCCCGCCCTCAGTTTTAGTGGCGATGGTGGCTCCAGATAATCTAGAGGCTTCTGATGACCTAAATCGCATCTTGCGCCCCCAAGGCTTGGCGTTGCAGCGCATGGTGATTACACAGGAAGACTATCAACAGTTAATCAACCAATATTTGGATGAAATGGCTGTTAAGCAAAAGCACCTAGAACGAGAAAACTCTACAGATATTAGTCAGGATTTAGAAAATCTCGGAAATCTCGATATTGAGGATGCTCCTGAAGAAATGGAGGCTGATTTAGGAGCAGCGATGAAGGGTGCAGAGGATGCCCCAGTTATCAACCTAGTCAACAGAATCCTGGCTAAAGCCTTGCATGAGGGGGTTTCTGACATTCATATCGAACCGCAAGAAGAAAACTTACGCATTCGCTTTCGGAAAGATGGCGTACTGGGTGAAGCTTTCCCCCTAATGCCGAAAAAAATCATTCCGGCGGTGACAGCCCGATTTAAAATCATCTCCAATCTAGACATTGCTGAACGCCGTCTACCCCAAGATGGACGCATCCGGCGGCTATTTGAGGGACGTAAGGTGGACTTTCGTGTGAATACCTTACCCAGTCGCTATGGGGAAAAGGTGGTGTTGCGGATTTTGGATAACTCCTCCACCCAACTGGGATTAGATAAGTTAATTACCGATGAGGAGACTTTGAATATTGTCAAGGATATGGTTAGCCGTCCCTTTGGTCTAATTTTGGTAACTGGGCCAACTGGTTCCGGGAAAACAACCTCGCTGTATTCTGCATTATCAGAAAAGAATGATCCCGGAATTAATATTAGTACTGTAGAAGACCCCATTGAGTACAGTCTTCCAGGGATTACTCAAGTACAAGTGATTCGGGAAAAAGGGCTGGATTTTGCTACCGCTCTGCGGGCTTTCTTGCGGCAAGATCCAGATGTGCTGCTGGTGGGTGAAACGCGGGATAAGGAAACGGCAAAAACAGCAATTGAAGCTGCGTTAACCGGTCACTTGGTATTAACTACCTTACATACTAATGATGCCCCAGGTGCGATCGCTCGTTTGGGAGAAATGGGGATTGAGCCTTTCATGGTTTCTAGTTCCCTAATTGGCGTTTTAGCTCAACGTTTGGTGCGGCGTGTATGTTCTGAATGTCGGATTGCCTACACTCCCACCACCGAAGAATTGGGTCGTTATGGTCTATCAGCTTCCTCAGATGTTGAAGTTACTTTCTATAAGGCTAACACCTTGACATTAGATGCGATCGCAGAAGCTAAAGGCGAAAATCAGCTTTGCTCAAAATGCAATGGGGTTGGCTACAAAGGGCGTTGTGGTGTTTATGAAGTCATGCGAGTCACTGAAAACCTGCAAACTCTCATCAACGAAGATGCACCCACGGAACGCATCAAGGAAGTGGCAATAGAAGAGGGCATGAAAACCTTGCTTGCTTACAGTTTGGACTTAGTGCGTCAAGGTTCTACCACCCTAGAAGAAGTAGAACGGGTGACGTTTACTGATACTGGTTTAGAAGCCGAGTTAAAGGCCAAACGCAAAACTGGTCTTACCTGCCGGACTTGCGAGGCCACATTGAAACCAGAATGGCTCGATTGTCCCTACTGTATGACATCTCGGTTTTAAGGCTAGGCATTAGTCATTGGTCACTAGTTGATGCTTAGTAACTTTAAACAAATCAAAGGACAAATGACAAAGGACAAACAATAAACATTAAAAGGAAGCAAAACTATGGAAATGATGATTGAAGACCTAATGGAGCAATTGATTGAAATGGGTGGCTCGGATATGCATTTATCCGCAGGTTTGCCTCCCTACTTTCGTATTAGTGGCAAACTCACCCCCATAGGTGAGCATGTATTAACAGCCGATCAATGTCAAAGGCTGATTTTTAGTATGCTCAACAACACTCAGCGTAAAACCTTAGAGCAGACCTGGGAGTTGGATTGTTCTTATGGTGTTAAAGGTTTGGCTCGCTTTCGGGTGAATGTTTATAAAGAACGTGGTGCTTATGCCGCTTGTTTACGGGCATTAAGTTCTAAAATTCCTAACTTTGAAAAATTAGGTCTGCCAGATATAGTACGGGAAATGTGCGATAAGCCCAGAGGACTTATTCTAGTGACAGGCCCTACAGGTTCCGGCAAGACAACTACCCTAGCGGCAATGATTGACTTGATCAACCGCACTAAGGCAGAGCATATTTTAACGGTGGAAGATCCGATTGAATTTGTCTATGAACCAATTAAAAGCTTGGTTCACCAACGGCAACTGGGAGAAGATACTAAGAGCTTTGCTAATGCTTTGAAAGCAGCCCTGCGAGAAGATCCAGATATTATTCTGGTGGGGGAAATGCGGGATTTGGAAACGATTTCTTTGGCAATTTCCGCAGCAGAAACAGGACACTTGGTATTTGGTACGCTACACACCAGTTCTGCCGCCCAAACTGTTGACCGGATCATCGACGTTTTCCCCCATGAAAGACAAACCCAAGTGCGGGTGCAATTGTCTAACTCGTTAGTGGGGGTATTTAGCCAGACCTTGGTATCTAAGAAAAGCCCTAAACCTGGTGAATATGGTCGGGTGATGGCTCAAGAAATTCTGATTGTTACTCCTGCTATTTCCAACTTGATTCGAGAAGGCAAAACATCTCAAATTTACTCGGCTATTCAAACTGGCGGCAAATTGGGAATGCAAACTCTGGAGAAGGTTTTAGCCGATTTTTACAAAGCAGGAACGATTTCCTTTGAAGCGGCAATGTCTAAAACTTCTAAGCCAGATGAAATCCAACGTCTCATCGGTACTTCCGTACCACCGCAGGCAGCAGGTGCGAAATCTGGTGCGGCTGCCAAAGCACATTAAAGGAACTGAGGAGATAAGGAAGTTGCAGTAAGTCTTTCCCTTGTGCCCATTGCACTATACCCCATGCCCAATTCCCAATAAATAACAACTATTTTGAATTGATTTATGCCAACCTACGTTGCCCGTGTTCGGGATTCTCAAGGAAAATCCCGAACAGAAAAAATTACTGCCGAATCCTTGGTGCAAGCTCGTACTAATCTCAGAGATCAAGGTTTTGTAGTCCAAGAACTCAAACAATTTCAAGGATTTCAACCAAATTTTGATTTAAAAAAAATCCAGAATTCCTTTGTTAAGGTTTCTGTGAAAGACAAAGCCGTTTTTTCGCGTCAATTTGCCGTTTTGATGAATGCGGGAGTTGCGATCGTTAGAAGTCTAGGGGTACTTTCTGAGCAGTGTAGTAATACTAAACTTAAACAAGCCTTAATTGAGATTAGCAACGATGTTCAAAGCGGAATGAATCTTTCAGAGTCAATGCGGAAGCATCCTGACTGCTTTGATGGATTATATGTAAGTATGATTCAAGCTGGCGAAGTTGGTGGTGTTCTAGACGAAGTATTGAATCGTTTAGCCAAGTTGTTAGAAGATGTTGCCCGCTTACAAAACCAAATTAAATCAGC
This sequence comes from Nostoc sp., assembly GCF_036919495.1. Lineage (GTDB taxonomy): Bacteria > Cyanobacteriota > Cyanobacteriia > Cyanobacteriales > Nostocaceae > Nostoc. The sequence continues at coordinate 3,660 of NZ_JBALBZ010000181.1, read as the reverse complement.
ATTGTCTTATCCAAGTGTTGTAGGTTTTATAGCACTTGTTATCTTTCTTGGTATGACCATTTTTTTAATTCCCGTTTTTGCGAAGATTTTTACAGAAATCGGAACTACATTACCACCTCTAACGCAATTTTTGATGGATGCTAGTCTATTTTTGAGAAGTCCGAAGGTTTTTGTGCTTATAGCTGCTCTTATAGGAGCGAAAATTGGCTTTACACAATATGGTAAAACCCCTGTCGGTCGCTTAACAATTGATCGTCTTTCACTGAAAATGCCGTTGTTTGGTGACTTAATTCAAAAATCTGCGGTTGCCCGCTTTAGCCGAACTTTTGGTTCTTTGACTCGTTCAGGTGTACCAATTTTAACTTGCTTGGAAATTGTCCGAGATACATCAGGAAACGTAGTTATTGCCAATGCCATAGACGCAGCCCGTATAGAGATTCAACAAGGAGGTATGATTAGCATTGCTTTACAAAAAGATAGCGTTTTTCCAGCTATGGCAATTCAGATGATTAGTATCGGAGAAGAAACTGGAGAATTAGATGGAATGTTGATGAAAGTTGCCGATTTCTATGAAGATGAAGTCGAGCAAGCAGTAAAAGGTATGACCAGTATTTTGGAGCCAGTTATGATTGTATTTGTAGGGGGGATGGTTGGAACCATTTTGCTAGCAATGTATTTACCCATGTTTAAGGTATTTGAAAAAATGGGATAAAGGATTAAAAGTTAGGAGTTAGGAGCTAGAAGTTAGGAGTTAAAACTTTTTATTTCTAATTCTTAACTCCTGTATAGATACGATTAATCACATCTCTATTCCTCACTATTTAATAAAATATGATTAATAAAATATGACTGTGCAAAAATCTTACTACGACGCGAGTTTGGCAGAGTACAGCAATCATCTAGCTGCGATCGCCTTACTAAAGCAATATCGGCCATACTTGGAGATGATTCCCAGTCTGCGCCGTCCAGATGAAAGTGTCATCACTATCCCCTTGCCAATTGTCCGTCTTCGCAATACTGCTACAACAGCCTCACAAACGATTTCGTTACCCTGTGATGTGGCAATTTTAATGTGCGATCCTGAGTGGAAAATCAAAACTGGAGCAGAAATTCTAATCTTTATTCATCGTGCTGATGAAGACTTTTCTGATTTGTTAGGACGTTGGCGACAAACTCAAGTTTGGCTAGACAATGATTATGAGTGGTTGATGCCTCTCCGTCACAGTCATATTTTGAGTGAAGGAGCTAATATTATATATCCTCTATTTGTCATTTTTAGTGAGACTTTAGAACGCATCCAACGAGGACTTGTAGGGGCGGAACTTCCATTTATTATACAAACACCAGATTTACTGCTTGAGGGGAATTCTACAGGTATTTTCTCTCCAGAACTCCCACCAGCTTAGAAAAGTTAGGAATTAATAGTGAGGAGTTTTAAGTTTAAAATCGCAAGTTCGGAGGCTCTAAATATGCTCAAAATTTGCGATTTTATGTTTTTAACTCCTAATTTCTGTACAGACGCGATTAATCGTGTCTGTACTCCTAACTCCTAACTATTACCTAACAAATTGGGGCATAATTTCGGCAGCAGTGAATATTCCATAAATACCGCGTTGGTGCAAATGTCTACCAGCTTTGAGATAGCCAAAGGCAGGGCCGCAGACATTGGCTGCCATGCTGGTTTCATCTCCCAAAGTAAAGGTATGGGTGGAAATTTTCCCTTCAAAGGTGCGCCCTGTTACCTTAACGTTGGTGCTGAGAGGCTTTTTAGGATTGCGAGTATCGACTACACCACCAACAGTAACGCGATCGCGCCCCACTATTCCCGCTACCTCTAGCATCACATCATCAGCGTGTTCCATATTCGTCAAGGTAAGCACACCATTAGTTTTATCTAGTAATGCTTCTACCTCGGCATCAGTCATCGCCCTGGCAGTTTCCACTGTGTAACCAGGCATGTGGCCAATGTCTTCCCGAACGGTGGCGCGGTAAGCTTCCCAGTTGGCAATTCCCACCCCGAAGGTGATTTCGACTTGATGAATTTCCGCGTAGCTTTGGGCGGCTAAAGCTGCTGCGGCAGTTAATAATCCGGGTGTTGCACCACAGCCTGTCATGTAGGTAATCCCGGCTGCTTGCAGTTCTTCTTTCATCCCCAGCAGTTGTTCTACAGCAGTGGTACGCTTAATCGCATCCACTAACACCCCACGCCAACCAGATTTGATAAACTCTTTGGCAACAGAGGGGATAAAATCATTTGGTAGGTTGGGTAAAGCCAGAAAATACCCATCCACAGGTTGAGCTATTTCAATTACATCCTGAATACTTTGATTTGTTAACGTACCAACTGGCTCTAAATGACCTACGGAACCTTGGGACTGGTAGGTTGTAATGCATTGTTGAGTATTTAAACCTTCAGCAGCGTAAGCATAACCTTTTTGATCTGCTGCAGCGACTAAAATCATTTCCTGTTTAGCAGCAAGTACCTTGGCGGCGGCTTGTCCGAGTCCGCCGAAACCTAGTACTCCTATGCGTATTGCTGGCGAAATATTTGCTGTATTCATAGTCAATTACTTAAGTTGAATCACAATCCTTCAAACTTTACCATCTCAGCTTCTGGCTGATCGCTGACAGCTTTTAACTATAAAGATTAATTATGCTTCATTATCCTGGTTTCTTCCCCAATCAAATCAGTTTCTTCACCAGAAATTCTTGCTGAGTGATTTAGGCTTGAGCAAATTTTCACGCGAAATAGCATCGAAAATCCAAATAACTGCGAACACCTCGACTACCACGATTAAGAACATAGGTATAAATCATGGTTATTTTCACATCTTTGTGATCCAGTAACTCTTGTACTGTGGGTATATGATAACAATTTTGTAGTAAATGTGTTGCAAAACTGATTTTTTATATAGTTTTTTTCTCTTTCCAGCTATCCTTATAGTCAAGGGTGGTTGAGTGCGATCGCGTTTTTTTGGAAAGTGTTTAGATGGTCATATACTCAATAGAGGGTTGTTTGCTGCCTATTTAATCTCGGAATTCTAACCAAAAAGCTTGATTTTGACGCACAGCATCTCGTTAAGCGAAGTGGTTATCAGGTAAGTGGAGCATCTTTTTATTTTACACATTTAATTTAAACTTTCTAATAATATCTGTAAAATCACTGGACTAAATCTCGGACAGTATTGTATACAACCATCATCAAACAATCCTAATTCTACACCCAAAATTTGCCTACCTATTCTAGGTTGCTTACATTAGTGATGGAGCTAAAATAAAGCGCATTTTACTCTGTAAAAAATTATTACTGGACGCAGAATTGCTGTTTTTCCCTACCTCAGGTATAGGGATTTTTGCGTCCAATTAATCCTCAAAATGCATGGTTACAAGATCGAGTTTGCTGCACTTTCCGCTAACAGGTTTTATTTGCAGAAAAATGGGATAAAAGGCGGTTAGAGTAGAGCGTTCAATTTTAGATTAGCCTACTCAAGAGTGATCGCACTCAACCAAGAGAAGATCATGCGATCGCCTATTGTAGTGTCCAGAGCGATAGTTTAATAAATATGGTTCTTCAGTACTTGTTATGCTAAACTAATAATTAAAGTGCCAATTTAATAAGCATCTTACTCTAAAATTATTAAAGTTTCTGAATCCATAAGC
>NZ_JBALBZ010000180.1:0-8916 GCF_036919495.1 Nostoc sp. | reverse complement strand
CAGACCAAATGATGCTGCAAATCCATGAAAGTGTCGGGCATCCCCTAGAAATTGACCGAATTTTGGGAGATGAGCGTAACTATGCTGGGGGCAGCTTCGTTAATAAAAGTGATTTTGGCAACCTAGTATATGGTTCGCCACTGATGAACATTACCTTTGATCCTACCGTGCCTGGTGAATTTGCCAGCTATGGCTTTGATGATACGGGTGCTGTAGCAACAAAGGAATATTTAGTTAAAGAAGGAGTACTGCAACGTGGTTTAGGCAGTCTAGAGAGTCAAGCAAGAGCTGGTGTAGCAGGAGTTGCCTGTGCCCGTGCTTCCTCATGGAATCGACCTGCGATCGATCGCATGGCAAACTTAAATTTAGAACCTCTAAACGCTAGTTTTGAAGACATTATTGGCGGGATAGAACACGGCGTTTACATGGAATCTAACCGATCTTGGTCAATTGACGATCGCCGCTACAAATTCCAATTTGGTTGTGAGTACGCTAAATTAATTGAAAACGGTAAATTCACCAAAACCCTCCGCAATCCCAACTATCGCGCCACAACACCAGAGTTTTGGCACAGCCTAATCCAAGTAGGAGATGCCACAAACTGGCAAATGTATGGTACTCCTTATTGTGGTAAAGGAGAACCAAATCAGGCTATTTGGGTAGGACATGGTTCACCCGTTTGTGTATTTGCTAATGTCGAAGTTTTTGGTGGAGGAACTTAAAGAGGACACGGGGACACAGAGACATTTTCATTCTCCGCGCCCCCACTCGCCACTCCCCGCTCCCCACTCCCTACTAATATTTAATATCTATGAAAATTGAGGAATTATCTGCGTTAGAAGTCAGCTTTAATCAACTGATTGAAACTCTACTGATTAAAAAATCTGAACGTGAACAATTCACAGTGAAACTCAGCAGTGAAAGAAGTCAATTTACTCGTTTCAATCACGCGAAAGTGCGACAAACTGGTTGTGTTGCTGATGGTTGGATCGAACTGACTTTGATGGCAGACCAGCGCAGCAGTATTCGGCAGTTCCCCTTTACTGGAAATTGGGACGTAGATTGGCAGTTAGCATATACTGCTTTGCAGGAACTACGTGACGAACTTATTCTACTACCCATCGATCCATATCTAGTTTTGCCATCAGGAAATAATACTAGCCGGGAAATACATTCCGGGAATTTATTGGCAAATGAGGCAGTAGTACCAACTGTACTGCAATTAGTTGCTGAATTAGATTTTACAGGGATATATGCCGGGGGATTGGTAGTTAAAGCTTATGGTGATTCCAACGGGCAAAAACACTGGTTTGCTACTGATTCTTTTACATTAGATTATTCTCTATTTTCCACCTCTGGACAAGCAGTTAAGGGGACATTTGCTGGGAGTAATTGGGATATATCTGCTTACATAGCCAAAATTAGCGAAGCCAAAAAGCAACTTGAATTACTTGCTCGCCCAGCTAAAGAATTGCCACGGGGACAATACAAAACTTACTTTGCACCTGCTGCTGTTGGAGATTTATTAGCAATGCTTTCTTGGGGAGCAGTCGGCGAAGCTGATATCCAACAAGGAAACAGTGCTTTAGCTGCTTTATCGCGTCAAGAAAAACAACTTTCCCCAAGATTTAGTTTGAAAGAAAACTTTCAGCGAGGATTAGTGCCGCGATTTAATGAATTAGGAGAAATAGCAGCACCGGAGTTACCTGTAATAGAAAAAGGACATTTGGTAAATACTTTAGTGAATTCTCGGACTGCTAAGGAATATCAAAAAATTGCCAACGGTGCTAATGGTTCAGAGACTTTACGAGCGCCAGAAGTGACTACTGGAAATTTAGTATTTGAGCAGATTATTCCAAGTTTAGATACCGGATTATATGTATCTAATTTGCATTACTTGAATTGGAGCGATCGCCACACTGGTAGAATCACAGGTATGACTCGTTATGCATGTTTTTGGGTAGAAAATGGAGAAATTATTGCCCCTATTGAAAACTTACGTTTTGATGAAAGTCTTTATCGCTTTTGGGGGGAAAACTTAGTAGATTTGACCAATTTTCAGGAGTTTATACCCGAAGTAGGAACTTATGAAAGTCGCCAACTAGGAGGTAGTTTAGTTCCCGGTATGCTGGTGGAAGATTTTACATATACTTTGTAAGTAATTCATGCAAATAGCCTTTGGAAATGCAAAATTTTATATTTATATTAGGAACACCAACCTTGTGTTTTTATAACTTGTTGAATTTCAGTTTCCAGTAATTGAAAAGCAGACAAAGCTCTTAGTGGTGAAAAGTCATCAATGAGTTCAGCTAATCGATGTACACGTTCATTAACCGAGAATTGCTTTAGCCGCCGACCTGTCAACTCACTAGCTTCGCACAGAAGTCCATAGAGAATATCTTTTGGATCAGGTAGTTGTTCAAGTTTACGGATATCTGGCAGTTGTAATGGCTGACGCCCACGAGGATTTCCTGCCGCTTTCCGTAGCGCTACTTCGTCAAATAAGAGCCATGCCTCCTGCATACGTACCGGCATCACACAAACATGAGGTGGCACTACTACTGTTTTTTTAACTGCTTCTTCTAGCACTTCTAGGATTTCCGTTATACGTTTTTCGCGTGATTCTCTTTCTGCATCTCGATGGATAAATAAGAGATTACAAGGATAGAGTTCTAAGCTGTTGATAATCCGTGGTAATAACTTTTTCGGTGGTTTGGGTAAACGTCACAGATCCGCCCAATTAGACTGGATAGCACACTCAACCTGATGTTCCCGTAATAACCAGGTCAGGATAGGCATTAGTGCTTTATCTGAACTGCCATCTGACAGCAAAGTGTAGCAAAGTTCTTTCATGCCAATTCAGTAGGAAAACCGGGAATTAATGGTTGAAGATCAGTTCTATCTACAACTCGAAGTTTCTGGGGTTGTGTTGGTTTTGATTGCTGGAGATTTCCTACTTTTCCATTACCATCAGGCTCTGATACACCAAGTACTACTGGATTCAAGTACGCAAGTAATTTGTTTTTGGGTACATCATTAACGCCTTCTGGATCTTTCTGTCGCCAAGTTTCAGGTAGACAAGCAAGGGATACTCGCTTAAATCGCTTCCCTAAATTTACTGTTTCCTTTAATTCGGCAACTAATAAGCTGTCATCAGGTACTTGCATAACTACTGAAGGTGAGTGGGTATTTATGATTACTTGACGAAGCGGATTATCTATCCCAATAGGTTCATCAACATCAGTAGCAATGTCTTGAAGCAGTTGGAGTATTTTAGGAATACGCATATCCGCAGTCGCACTTAGAAATCTAATAGCATCAAATAAGTTAGATTTACCGACCCCATTAGCCCCGGCTACACAGGTAAATGGCCCGAATCGGACATCAACATCGACGAGGTTCTTAAAACCAGAAACTTTTAACCTAGTTAGCATAATATTCCTCTGTTGGCAGAAAAAATAGCAAATGTGCCAAGCAGACGTGGCTCACAAACAGAGTAGACCACCTTTTTCTAGTTTGACTGTACAACCTGAGAAATTTTGGGTCTCTGATACTGCGACTAGCTCAATCAGTTGTTGTGACTCTAGCAAAGCATCTTTTGTACAAACGCGATGTGTACATTGCGTCTCTCTGAGAAAAATGCATCAAACCATCTTTCTACAACCCCGTCAGCCCAAACTGGTAAATGCTAGGACTACAATTTATTTTTTCTTACCTGGAGGTGAATTGCGCTGAGTGAGGTTATCAATTTGCAATTGTTGCCGTCCGTTGGTGATAATTCGCAACATCTGCTTGAGATCCTGCTCAATATTTTCCAAGATGCCATCAGCATAAGCATCAGCACCATCTTCGATTTCTTGAGCCTGAGCGATCGCAGTTTGCCTCATTTGCTCTAACTCTTGTTGACAAGCATACCGTTTACGCTCAATCTCGGCGAGAGTTTCTTGCATTATTGCTTCACACTCTTGTTGCACTTGTCGCCGCAGTTGTTCAGCTTCTTGTTCGGCCTGGTGAATAATATCGCTTTCAGCTAAAATTTGCGCCCTTTTTGCTTGCGCGGCCTCAACAACCTGCTGTCCATACTCTTCCGCTTCCAGCAGAATTTCGTCCTTTTGGTTGAGGATAGCTGCTGCTTCTTGAAAAAGCGATGGTAAAGCAAGCCGGATGTAATCAAGCTGATCTAGCAGCTTTTCTTCATCTATGAGAGTGCGTCCCGTCAGAGGAATCCTGAGACTAGAGAGAACCATTTCCTCTAGACGGTTGAGTTCCTGCTGAATATCTATGCTTCCCTCTCCACCGAGATACTCTTGAGGGGGGGGATTGCTTCCGTTGAGATTGGGTTCAACATTGGAGAGTTCTGATTGTAGCATTGGTATATATCTAGGGCAATGTGTGGGGGAACGAGATGATCGATAGAGCCACCAAACCTTGCAATCTCTTTTACCACACTACTACTTAAAAAACTATACTCATTTGAGGTTGCAAGAAAAACTGTTTCTATTTGGGTAGAAAGAGTTTTATTGGTGTGAGCCATTTGCAGTTCCACTTCAAAATCTGACACAGCCCGTAAACCTCGGATCAAAACTTGTGCTTGTCGCATTTGAGCATAGTTGACAGTAAGACCATCAAAGCTGTCTACATCTACATTAGGTAGATGTTGTGTAGAAAGACTGATCTGATTTAGCCGTTGCTCCACACTAAAAAGTGGCATTTTATTAGGGTTCCGCAGTACAGCGACAATTACCCGCTCAAACAGCCGACTACCGCGCCCGATGAGGTCAAGGTGTCCCAGGGTGATGGGGTCGAAGCTACCAGGATAAATAGCAATCACAATTTTAGATATATCAAAGTTGTTTAGGTGATTATATCGAAACTCTTTTGTGTAACTTACTCAAATTTACCATCTTGCGCTCTGAGTAAGGATGCTTTACTCAATTGTTTTGCTGATACAAGTTATGCTCAACTAGGCGTTAGGAACTATAGCGGTGCAATATAGCCTGAACCTCACCCCGCATTTGAGTCAAGCAAATACTCCCCTCTTCAAAGCATCGGAGAAGGGTTGGGGATGAGGTTGAACAAAACCGCTATAAACTCCTAAATATGGATGCTGGATTTCTAATTGTGTCCCCACGAATTTGTGGAGTACTTAAGTACAATTCCAGCATTCGACACCCAAAAAACTCCGTACTTAGCAAAGTGCGCGGGTTGTTAACGAACTATTCTAGGTAATTTTTCATGGCACTGGATTTTTCCACCTTGCCCTTGGCGTTTCAATTTACTTCTCCAGGACCGATTCTGGTGAAATTAGGGCCACTCAGTATCCGTTGGTATGGCTTATTGATTGCCACAGCAGTATTAATTGGCGTTATCCTTTCCCAGGAATTGGCAAAGCGTCGTAATGTTAATCCTGAGTTGTTAGGCGATTTATTCTTTTGGTTATTGATTGGGGCGATTCCTGGCGCACGGCTATATTACGTATTTTTTGAGTGGTCAAAATATTCCCCAACTCCAGGAAAAATCTTTGCTATCTGGGAAGGAGGTATTGCCATTCATGGAGCAATTCTTGGTGGCGTTTTGGCTGCGTTAATCTTTGCCAAAATCAAGCAGGTTTCTTTTTGGCAACTGGCAGATTTAGTAGCGCCTTCGCTGATTTTAGGGCAAGCGATCGGACGTTGGGGCAATTTCTTTAATTCTGAAGCTTTTGGCGATCCTACAAATTTACCCTGGAAGCTGTATATTCCACCAGATCATCGTCCTCTAGAGTATGCAAGTTTCGATTACTTCCATCCCACCTTCCTCTATGAATCTCTGTGGGATTTAGCGGTATTTGCACTGCTAATAACGTTGTTTTTCCGGTCTTTGTCCGCTAAACCACGTTTGAAGGTAGGCACGCTGTTTCTAGTTTACTGGCCAGCCTACAGCTTAGGACGCTTGTGGATTGAAGGTTTTCGCACTGATAGCCTGATGCTGGGGCCGTTAAAAATGGCACAAGTAGTCAGTAGTCTAGGAATTTTATTTGGATTACTTGGATTAGCTTGGCTTTACTTACTCAAACGCCCTTTACCCGATGTAGTTCCTACTCCTAAAGGAGATGGGGAGATGAGGGGATGAGGGAGTGGGGAGTGGGGAGTGAGGGAGTGAAGGACAAGAATTAATAACCAATGCCCAATGCCCCATGCCCAAAAAATAAAAAATGCCCCAGAGTATTCTCTAGGGCTTAACCAGGGTGCATCTACCATTACTCTCTACTAGGAAAAGAGGGTGAATCCGGAAAGATACTGAGAAAATATCAAAAAAGTTTTTGAGGGATTGCTGTGTGTTCTTCTAAAAGTGAAAATCTGAGTTATGAAAAAATACTATATGCCATAGAACCATCAGTGTACATTGTGGGAGCAGGCCCTGGAGATCCTGATTTACTGACAGTGAAGGCGCAGAAACTACTAGCTGTTGCTGATGTGATTTTATTTGCTGATTCTTTAATACCCGAACAGATTTTAGAACTTTGCCGAAAAGATGCGGAGATAATTAGAACTGCGAATCAGACTTTAGAAGAGATTTTAGCGATTATGATCGATAGAGTGCGATCGCAACACAAATCTCTAGTCCGTCTCCATTCTGGCGATCCTAGTCTCTACAGCGCCATTCACGAGCAAATGCACCTCCTCGCTGAGGCAAATATTCCATTTGAAGTCATCCCAGGTATCAGCGCCTTTCAAGCCGCAGCCGCCAAACTCAAAGTAGAGTTAACTGTCCCTGGTTTAGTCCAAACCATCATTTTGACGCGGATTAGTGGACGTACAGAAGTCCCCGCTACTGAAGAATTAGCTACTCTGGCGGCACATCAGGCTAGCCTCTGCTTATATCTAAGTGCGCGTCACGTCGAAAATGCCCAAGCTAAACTACTCGAACATTACCCAGCCGAAACCCCCATTGCAATTTGCTTTCGCATCGGATGGCCCGATGAAAAAATTAAAGTTGTCCCTCTTAATGAAATGGCAGACTGCACTCATAAAGAAGAACTAATTCGCACTACACTTTATATAATCAGTCCAGCCCTCTCGGCAAATAAAGGGCGATCGCGTTTATATCATCCCGAACATAGTCATCTATTTCGTTCATCTCATAACTAAATATTGGGCATTGGTGATTAATTCTTCTTTCTTCTCCTTCATCTCCCTCATCTTTTTTGCGGTTCGATAAACTTAACAATGTGAATAAAATCCCAATTCAGTACTATGCCATTAATTAAAGTGCAAACTTCTGCAACTGCTCCTGAAAAAGCTGAAATTGAATCAATGCTTTTAAACTTATCAGCCAAGTTAGCGAAACATTTGGGAAAACCAGAATCTTATGTAATGACTGCTTTTGAGCCAGAAATACCCATGACTTTTGCAGGGAATACAGATCCGGTTTGCTACATTGAAATTAAGAGCATCGGCACAATGAAACCAGATCAAACCGCAGCAATGAGTCAGGAATTTTGCCAGCAGATTAACCAAACTCTAGGTGTGCCGAAAAATCGCATTTATATAGAGTTTGCAGACGCTAAGGGTGCAATGTGGGGCTGGAACGGTACAACCTTTGGTTAATTCCCCGTCTTCTTTGGTTAAGACTAAGTTAATCTGGCAGGTGTAGGATAGAGATCCTACATCAACTCTTGATTTTTTATGTCTGCTACGCCTCTTGTATCTCAAGTTGAGTTACACAACCCAGCAAAATCAGAATTAATTCCCCCCCTTCTCGGTGCTTCTCTGGCGGAGTTAAGCACTTGGGTGCAGCAGCAGGGACAACCTGCTTATAGAGGAAAGCAGCTGCATGAATGGATCTATGATAAAGGAGTGCGATCGCTAGCTGATATTTCTGTCTTTTCCAAGCAATGGCGGAAGGAAGTAGCAGAAATCCCCATTGGGCGCTCAACTTTACATTACCGCTCTGTGGCTCCCGATGGCACAGTCAAATATCTTTTACGATTAGCAGACGATCAAATTATTGAAACTGTTGGCATCCCCACCTTTGCAGAAGCGGGAGATGGCCCAAAATCCCGTTTGACAGTTTGCGTTTCTACTCAGGTGGGTTGCCCAATGGCGTGTGATTTCTGCGCTACTGGTAAGGGAGGCTACAAGCGCAACCTAGCACGGCATGAAATTGTCGATCAGGTGTTAACTGTGCAAGAAGATTTTCAGCAACGGGTTAGCAATGTCGTATTTATGGGACTAGGCGAACCGTTGTTGAATACTGAGAATGTCCTAGCGGCGTTGAAATCCCTGAATCAAGATGTCGGTATTGGGCAGCGATCGCTTACAGTTTCTACAGTTGGGATTCGCGATCGCATCCGTCAGTTCGCGCAAAACAATTTGCAAATCACTCTCGCTGTAAGTCTCCACGCCCCTAATCAAGCACTGCGGGAAAAACTCATCCCCAGCGCCCGCGCCTATCCTCTAGAAGATTTGCTGGCTGAATGTCGGGAATATGTGGAAATAACTGGACGCCGCGTTACCTTTGAATATGTTCTCCTTGCCGGTGTCAACGATTTGCCAGAACATGCATTGGAACTGTCAAAGCGTCTGCGAGGATTCCAAAGTCATGTGAATTTGATTCCTTATAATCCTATCCAAGAAGTAGACTACAAACGCCCCAACCGCGATCGCATTCAAGCATTTGTCAACGTCCTTAAGCAACAAAATACTGCCGTTAGTGTGCGTTATTCCCGTGGTTTAGAAGCTGATGCTGCATGTGGACAACTCAGAGCAAGTAAAAATTAAACCTCTTGCAGTCAATTTTATGAATAAATATAGAACCGCAGTTGACATCCTCCCTGCCGTAAACGGCAGGGATTCCTAATACTCACGAATTAGGTTTCTGTTTCTTTCCATTACTGGATTTTTGCAACTGCCCTTTAATCTTAAGATTATCGGG
>NZ_JBALBZ010000179.1:0-64427 GCF_036919495.1 Nostoc sp. | reverse complement strand
ATCTGCTTAGTAGTGTAGATTTTCATCTCTGAAGTCTGTTTCTTTTCAACTCAGCATTGCTGAGTCTTTTCTTGTTGCCTAGTCTAAACTCCAGTCCTGAACCCGCTTCCACAAAGAATACTTCGCACATATCTTGATGCGCGTGTCCTGGTGCGGTTTGTCCGGGAGCAAAACGTGCTTGAGAAAAGTTAGTTAGGTGAGGCAAATCGCCGAAGCGTAGCATCACCTTTTTCTTGATTTCGGCATTGTGAGAAACTGATTCTTCTGGTAGGTCTTTGAGAGAAGTGGTAATCATTAAGGTCTTAAATCGTTAGATAGTTCCACAATACCCCTAGAGCCATCAATCCTTACCCGTTGACCATCTTGTAGTAACCATGTAGCACCTCGAACATCCATTACTGCGGGAATTCCATACTCACGAGCAACGATCGCACCGTGAGAAAGCCGTCCACCAGCTTCGGCAATTAATCCTCCAGCCCTTAATAATAAAGGTGCCCAGCCGGAATCTGTGTAAGGTACTACCAGAATCGTATCTCGATCAATCTCCGGCACGTCTTGTAAATTTCGCAACACTTTTACCCTACCTTCAGCTTGTCCCTGGCTGGCTCCAATCCCTTGTAAAATTTGGTCAGAGTAGAGTTTAGAGGGAGCTAAGGGGTGAGGGGGTGTATTACCGTAAACTAAAAGGGGTATTTGAATGATCTCACCATCTTGGACGAATTGCGATCGCCTTGATTCCACTAACTCATCTAACTCGTCAATTAACCTAGAATCGTCACCCACAATTAAACGCCGTACTTCATCAAACTCTAGAAAAAAGATATCTCCTGTTTTCTTAAGTAAGCCAGACTTTAACCAAATTTTCTCTAAAGCTACAAAACTCCAACGCAATTCAGCCAAAAGCCGTGAATAAACTTCGGTAACTCGTCCCTTGATATCCACACGCCGTTGCACAAATCCACGTTTGCGCTTACCAGCAAAAATGCTATTAATTGCGTCTTTAGCGCCTGATTGCGGTTCGTTACCCTGCATTAACTGCACAAACATCTGCTTAATCATCTGGGGATTTTCCCGCCAAGTAGGAACGGAAATATCTGTTCCTACTTCACTTAAATAGCCGTAATCCTGAAGTAATTCGTCAAATTCTCGCAGGATCTTTTCTCCCTCTGGGGTTTGCTTTAATTGCTCAAATACTCGCTGTGGTTCAAACTCAAGCAATACTTCTTTGGCATCTGTTGCTATTGCACTGAGCGATCGCAATGCCGCTACCTCTGGGGTGACGCTATTATCAATTTGCCCATCCTTCACCCGAAAAATCGCTTGCCGCACGGCAGCACTTAAGGGAGCTAAAATACTGTAATATGTCCCGTGACGTAGCAACTCTAAAATAAAGTCAATTCTGATTAGCAGCTTGGCTGGTTCCAAGTTATCTATATCTTCTTGTACCAACTGGGACAAACCAGGAATGAATCGTTTGTGATAATCCTGCTTGAAGTCTTTTTCTAAACTTAATTCCCGCCTCAGCAACTTTCCTAGTCCTGGTAAATTCTCCCAGGTTGACTGCAAAGACGGTTTACTTAATTTAGCTCCTCTAGTTAAAAATTCCAGACTTTCCGGCGGCAATCCCATCCGGATAAAAATATCTCCTAAGAGGGATGCATTAAAGTAAGCTCTAGAATAATGCAGAGTTGCTGTTTCAGTAAAATCTAACCCTAAAGCGCGATCGCCCAAAACTAGAGTAAAAAAGTCTCCCCAAACTCCACAAGTTAAGGGACGATTAATCGACCATGTTAAGGGATGAATTACTCCGGGAATCACTTCGGCGGCGATTTTGCGTGTCCAGATTGGCAGTAGAGTAGTGATTGGTCGAGATTGCAACACCCAGAGTGTTTGACCATCGTAACTCCATTCGATATCTTGAGGAGTGCCATGATAGCGTTTTTCGAGTCGATAAGCTAAGTATGCAACTTGCTTGATTAATGCTTGGGGGACTCTTCCTTCACCCTCTAATTGCACAGAGGAAGAATTTTCTGTTTCAATGACAAAAGCGCGATATTGTTCTGGTGTGACTTTTCCCGAAACGACTTGTGTCGGGCTACCTGGAAGGGCTTCAATAATGATTGCATCACCTTGCTGAGTAATGGGATCGCGGCTGAAAGCTACGCCAGAATATACACTCTGGACTTGTTGTTGAATCAACACAGCCATTGCTGTATCATTTAAGCCGCGATCGCGCCGATATTGCACAGCAGACGGGTGATTGTAGGAAGCTTGTACTTGAGCGATCGCTGATTTTAATGCCTCTGGGCTGGTAACATTTAAAATTGTTTCATACTGCCCAGCCGCAGAAGCGTGTTCTGAGTCTTCTCCAATAGCAGAAGAACGCACCACCAAGGGAGATAACTCTGATGGCTGAAGAAATTCTGTCAACATTTGGGGATCGTCGATTGGGGCAAGTACCCATCCTTTCGGGACTGGATAACCCCAGCGCTTAATTTGAGATAATGTAGCCGCCTTTTCTCCAACAATGGCAGCATCCAACTCTTCATCCAAAGAAACCATCGCGCGTTGGCGTAGCCCGTTGTAGACATCGCCGCGCAAAAATTCCAACATCGCAAGTGATTCAGTTTGTGCCTCTTGGGCTGGCAAATTCATATCATCAGGAATTTTAGTATAGATCCAGCCCATTAAACCAGCTAAAGCAATAGCAGCAAGTATTCTAGGGTAATCGCCAAGGTGCAGAATCATCACAAACAGAGGAAAGAGAAGTAAAACCCCAAATTTTACTACCTTTCTTGATTGCAGAATTGTAAAGCTAATACCTGCAAAGAAGGATACAAATATTGCCACCAAAGGATCATGTACGACAAATCCCCAGACGACATTTGTTGTACCTGCCCCTCTGCCTATCCAGTATCTACCTATTACCAGAGCGATCAGGGCGATCAATTCCCAAAACGATCCCTCTGGGAAGAAAACGCGGCTGAGTAATACTGCCGCAAATCCTTTAAAAGCTTCTGACAAAACTGCCAGAATTCCGACAAACTTACCGCCATGATAAAAGGCAGCTGATACACTAATGTTTCTTGTACCAACTTCTGATAATTTTTTACCAGTAAGCGCGTAAGTGATCCATGCAATCAGGGGTAATCCGCCCAAGAGGGGGCAGGCAATTAAAATAACTAAGACACCCCAAGGTTCAAACATTCTGGATTTTGGACTTTAGATTTAAATTTTCCATCTAAAACCTTAAATCTAAAATCTAAAGTTTTTCTAAAATTTTTGATGATGATAATTAGGGCGTTTTTATTTACTAGTTGCTAAATGGACACTTGGCTACGACGGCAACCGTTTAAGACAAGTGTCCTTCTAAGCTACTAATGGTTTTAGTTTAGCGCATAGGCTGCTTGCAGCGCCCAGATTATGAGAGCAGCGATCGATCCCAGAAGTAACACGGTAGAGATAGTGACTACTTTTGGAGAATCTGCACCCTCAAATTTCATAATTCCGCGATTTAAGTCGGACATAGCTTTGTAATCCTCTTTTGTTGGAGCATGAAACATTTGTCCGTTTTGATTGTAGTCCTTCTCTTTGCGGATGATGTTAAATTCCTTATATTTATTTTGTTTCAGCTTGGCAATTTTTCCATCGCCATAATTGCTTACTTCTTTAGAGGTATTTTGTCTGATTTATACAAATGTGGGGAGTGGGGGATGAGGCAGAGGGGCAGGGGGCAGGGGGCAGGGGGATAATTAGCGTTTTATGAGCCAAGGGGATGGATTGTTAATTATGGTTACTATAATGCCTAATACTCGGTTGTAATTTCCATAAAGTTCTCTACCTGTGTCAACATCTAAATAACTGCACTTGACAGCAAATTTCAACCAAGTCTGAGTCTCTGCTGCTTCTGCTTCCGAATCATTTAACTTAGCTAGAAAAGCAGCTTCATATCGACGTTTTCTCCATGCTTCCGTCAGATTTGCACATACAGAACGTGACGATCTACGAATTTGGTCGGTTAACGAATATTTCTCTTCTACAGGAAACTTCTTGGATATTTCAAATATTTTCATGGCTGTATCAAATGCCATTTTGTATACTTCCAAATCTTCATGACTTTTAATTGGTTCTTTTTCCATTCCCCCTGCTCCCTGCCCCCTGCCCCCTGCTCCCTGCCCCTCTGCCTCTTTCCGCCCAATTCCCCATATTTTTAGTATCCTGCTTGCTTGTCTACTATATTCCGCAAGGGCTGACCGATTTGGTAGCGTTTGAGATTGTCGATAAATAGTTGTGCTATTCGCTCTTTGAGGCGTGGCGAAAGGGCTGAACAATGGGGGGTGATAAAAGCGTTTGGCAATGACCACAAAGGACTTTCCGGCGGCAGAGGTTCTGTAGCTACTGTATCTAATCCAGCACCCGCAATCCATCCCTCACGTAGTGCGGTGAGTAATGCGGCTTCATCTACGATCGCACCACGAGCAATGTTAATTAAGTAAGCAGACTGACGCATAGAGCGCAATGCAGCTTCATCGATCAAGCCTTTAGTTTCTGGAGTTAATGGTGTAGCAATAACTACATAATCTGCTGCTGGGAGGAGCGATCGCCATTGATCAGCACCCACAATCTTGTCAAAATTTGGTAGGGGTTCGGGATGGCGGCGACTACCCCAAACTGTGACTCCAAAGGCTTTAGCACGAGATGCGATCGCTTTACCAATATTCCCAGTACCGAGAATTAATAAATTCGCGTCTGCCAACTCTTCGAGAAATACTCCTCTTACCCAAGTGTGTTCATCTTGCAAAGTTTGTAATTTCCGCAAATTCTTGGCGTGATAGAGCATGAATGCTAGTACAAATTCCGAAATTGGAATCGCATGAACCCCTGCGCCATTAGTCAGGATAATATCTTTTTGCAAAAAAGTTGGCGTGAGGATGTGATTCACACCAGCACTCGGTGACTGTTGCCAACGCAACGCGGGTGCTGCTGTCAGTACTTTGTCATGGGTAGAGGTTTTCAGGTAAAATCCGTTAACATAAACTTCTGCATCACTGGCATCACCATCAAGATTACCTTCACTATCCACCTCCACTACATCTATATCAGATGGTAGGTGTGGCTCAATATCAGCAATGAGATGATCGGGTAAAATTAGTTTCACTATTTGCTACTCCCTCATTTCATTTTGGATTTTGAATCGCACTTTGGTGCGCTTCCAGTGCAACTTGGATTTTGGATTGTGCAACCCAAGTCGCAGCACCTGTTAATTACGAATTACGAATTTATTAGTATCCTGCTTCTTTGTCAACTACATTTCGTAATGGTTTACCAGCTTGGTAACGCTTCAGATTGTCGATAAATAGCCCTATTGAACGTTGTTTACTTTTTGGGGAATGACCGGAAGTATGAGGTGTGATAAAGATGTTAGGAAGTGACCACAAAGGACTTTCTGGTGGTAGTGGTTCTGAGTTAACTGTGTCTAATGCTGCACCTGCAATCCAACCTTCTGTGAGCGCTTTTATTAATGCCGATTCATCGACTACGCCACCGCGAGCAATATTAATTAGGTATGCATGTTTTGGGAGCGATCGCAATACAGATTCATCAATAAATTCTTTGGTTTCTGGAGTTAGTGGTGTCGCAATAACTACATAGTCCGCTTCTGGTAGGAGCGATCGCCATTGATCAGCACCCACTACTTTGTCAAAATTTGGTAGCTCTTGGGGATGACGGCGACTGCCAATAATTCTTAAGCCGAAGGGTTTAGCACGGGCGGCGATTTCTTGACCAATACCACCAGCGCCAATAATTAGCAAGGTCGCATCTGTCAACTCTTGGATAGCAAAGCCTCTTTTCCAGTGACGTTCTGCCTGTAAAGCATATAATTCCTGTAGATGCTTGGCATGAGCCAGTATATAAGCGATCACAAATTCTGCGATCGGAATCCCATGCACTCCGGCCCCATTTGTGAGGATAATATTTCTTTCTAAATAAGTTGGTGTCAGGATATGATTCACGCCTGCATTTGGTGCATGATGCCAACGTAGTGCAGGTGCTGCTTCTAGTATTTTATGCAGCGTCGGACTTCTGGATAAAAACCAACTGAAATAAACTTCAGCATCGCTAGCATCCCCATCTAAATTTCCTTCAACATCTACCCTGACAACCTCTGTATCAGGTGGTAGATGAGGCTCAATGTCAACAACGAGATCGAGCGGTAAGATCAGTTTCATGTTAAATAACCTCTTTCCTATTTAAAGGACTATCTCTATAAATTGCTTCTATTTCACTAATAAATAAAGTGTTATTTTTTACTAGTATGATTTTTATAATTATTTTTAATTCTAGATAAATTCCCTAGAAACAAGAATGACAACATTAAATTTAGTAGCCTGTTTCAAAACTCAATTAGTGTCAGCTAAATAATCGCCAAGGAAAAACAGGCACAATCCAAAGAACTATTTTCTCGATTTGCGGGTTGTCTAACACGTCCCTCAGGGATATATTAGTGTTGCTCTTGGTGTGTTTAAGGGTAAGAGTCATGGAATTGTGGATTTGGGATTTCAGATTTTAGATTCTTCACAACGATGAATCTAGAAGTATCAAGCTTTTTATTTGAGATTTTACATTTGATGTTTTTGCTTAATCCCAAATCATGGGAGCATCCCAATTTTGCCAAAAGGTACAGGACTAACACAAAAACTCTGTACAAACTTCTTTCCTTGGCGCTCTTGGCGTCCTTGGCGGTTCGTTATTTCATTATTGTTCTAAGCCAAAATTCCATATAAAAATAAACTTGCACATTTGGGATGCTCCCCAAATCATAAATATAAAATTGGCATTGTCATGAAGCACTCGTTAGTTGTTTAGAAAGTTTTTCATTAGTGACAAATTCGCTAAAAGTACTCACGACTGGTGGCGTTAGCGGTGTAGGTTCACTCTGTAAAGGTAAGCGGGGAAATAATAATTCAGCAGTGCGATACGCTTCTTCTAAATGGGGATATCCAGAAAACACGAAAGTTTCTATGCCCAAATTTTGATATTCCAGCATCCTAGCAGCAACGGTGTCGGGATCTCCAACTAGGGCTGTACCAGCACCACCCCGCACTAATCCAATTCCTGTCCAGAGGTTGGGGCTAATCTCTAAGGTTTTTCGACTACCACTATGTAGTTGACTCATGCGCCGTTGTCCTTCAGAATCAGAACTAGCCAAGTCTTTCTGAGCTTTTGCGATCGCATCCTCATCTACATACTTAATTAGCTCATTGGCAGCATCCCAAGCCGCAGATTCGGTTTCTCGCACAATTACATGCAAGCGAATCCCAAAACGGACTGTTCTCCCTTGTTCAGCCGCTAGTTGCCGAACTTCGGCGATCTTTTGGGCTACTTGTTCTGGAGGTTCGCCCCAAGTCAGGTAAACATCTATATGTTTAGCAGCAACCCGCTTGGCAGCAGCAGATGAGCCACCAAACCATAAGGGTGGATAGGGTTTTTGAACTGGTGGAAATAGGAGTTTACCACCTTTGATATCCAGGTAGTTTCCTTTAAAATCTACTGTTTCCCCACTGACGATACCCCGCCAAACTGTAAGAAATTCATCGGTTAAATCATAGCGATCGTCATGACTGAGATGCAAGCCATCCCCAGCAAGTTGCACCGGATCTCCACCTGTCACCACATTAATCAACAATCTTCCTTTAGAAATCCGGTCAAATGTTGCTGCCATCCGTGCAGCAGCACCTGGAGAAGTAATTCCTGGACGAATTGCTACAAGAAATTTCATCTGTTTGGTGACAGAGATGAAAGCAGCAGCCGTAATCCAAGCATCTTCACAAGAACTCCCTGTGGGTAATAATGCGCCCGTGTAACCTAAATTATCCACAGCTTGGGCAATTTGCTGCAAATAATCAGGTGTGGCAACACGAGAGCCAATATCTGTGCCTAAATAGCGTCCGTCATGAGATCCAGTAGGAATAAACCAGAGAATTTGCATGTTTGTCAGGGTATGAGAGATTTAAACACCGTTAATTTGACGAAGTTACCGTAGTTTTATTAGTATTTTACAGGAAATTATTTAAAAAACTAGTGTAGATTCACGATTCATCAGGAATAACTCTCTAAGGGACTTGCAATTAAAAAAATATCTAACTTGTAGGATGCGTTAGCCAGAAGCACAACGTACCGTAACAGATTAATATAGACGATGCGTTAAGAAAGCAACGCCCCTACAAATTAAGATTGGATGATTTATTTTTTGGTAGTACCTAATAATTTATAGCTGTTCCTATTCAGATGCGGTATAACGTTATATCGCCATGTGTAGGGGCACGGCAGCCCCCATTGGTGTCAGCGTAACGTAAAAGCTATGCCCCGCAAGGAACTGAAGTTCCTTGCTAATAGCGAAAGTCATCTTAAGATGACTCAATAAAATCTTTAGTCTACTTAAGTAGACTTTAGCTAAAAGCCAAAGAATTTTAGTTCGAGGCGGGTGAGTCAGCCAAGCCAACAGTTAAGCTATTTCTAGGCTTTTGTTGACACGTATGGACACTGCCGTACCCCTACGGGTGTACCTCACTTTCCAAAACCAAGGTTTTCAAGAATTAAAAGGAAAATTTGCCAAAGATGGATTGGTTACAAAAAAAGCAGGAGTATTCTAGTGTGGAACTTGAAAGCTGGTATTTTAGTACTCACACTGAGTTGCATAATTGCAACTGGTATAGCAGTATATCTGATTGGCGGCATTGAACCAGCACAAATTCAAGCTTTGCTAAAATCTTCTGGTATCTGGGCACCTGTTATTTATGTTGCTTTGTACGTTGTAGCAACTATGTTAGTTTTGCCTTCAACAGTGCTAAATTTGACTGGAGGCGCAATTTTTGGCCCTTGGCTGGGTACTTTTTGGACTAGTGTAGGAGCAGTCATTGCGGCAATAATTGCCTTTATTTTTACTCGGACTATCGGACGTAAAACAGTTGCGAAACGACTAGCAGGACGCTGGCAAGCTATGGATGCTGAGGTGCGCCGTGGAGGGCTTTTTTATATGTTTGCCATCCGATTAGTACCAATCATGCCCTATGGCTTGGTCAACTTTGTAGCTGGACTAACTTCGATCAGCTTTAAAGATTATGTTTTAGGTACAACACTTGGTACTGTTCCTAGTGTATTACCTTTTGTACTACTAGGTAGTTCTGGTTTGAAGGCAGTCAAGACCGGCGATTTTTTGCCCCTAGTACTCGCCTTGGGCTTAACTGGAACCCTGGTAGCAGGATCTACCTGGTATCGTCATCGTCGGACTTTTCCCAAAAAAGCTGTAGAAAGCCTTAAAGAATCAGATTCAGATTACATGAATCCAAAGAACAAATAAATTATCGGAATGGGACTTGAATCTTGGTAGGTATACTGAAAACGAAACATTGATGATGACAAGCAGTCTGTCAGCTTGGCTGTTCAAATTAAACGAGATTCTCAGATGCTACCAAAGTATTCATTGATTGTTCCAATTTATAACGAAGAAGAAATTATTCCTGAACTATACCGCAGACTGAGTGCAGTAATGAATCGGCTGGATGGTGTTGTCGAATTAATTTTAATCAATGATGGTAGCCGCGATCGCTCCCTACAACTACTGCGAGAACTCCATCAAAAAGACCCACGCATTTGCTATTTAAGCTTGGCTCGTAACTTTGGTCATCAAATAGCAGTTACGGCTGGTCTTAATTTTGTCCGGGGTCAAGTTATCATCATCCTTGATGCTGACTTACAAGATCCACCAGAACTAATCCCCGACATGATTGAGAAATGGCGACAGGGCTATCAAGTTGTCTACGCTCAACGCACTCAACGCCTTAAGGAAAGATGGTTTAAGCGTTTTACTGCCTACTTCTTTTATCGCATCCTTAAGAAGCTTGCAGATGTAGAGATTCCTACTGATACTGGTGATTTTTGTTTAATGGATCGGCAGATCGTAGATATTCTCAATTCTATGCCAGAACGCACCCGTTATATCCGTGGTCTGCGTTCTTGGGTTGGCTTTGAGCAAACAGCAATTCGGTTCGAGCGCAACCCCCGCTTTGCTGGGGAAGTTAAATATACTTTTAGCAAATCCTTGGCCCTTGCCATCAATGGTCTAGTATCTTTTTCAATAGTGCCACTGCGGTTATCAACATACTTAGGGTTAGTAGCGGCGGCGGCGGCTATCTTCATGGCTTTATTAGTCTTGTATTGGCGCCTTTTTGTCCCCCATTCGCCTTTAACCGGGTTTACGATTATTTTGATGGCAATCTTCTTTCTCGGATCTGTGCAGTTAGTCAGTGTTGGCATCTTAGGCGAATATATAGGGCGCATTTATGAGGAAGTTAAAGCCAGACCTCTTTATACTTTGGCAGAGGTAGGTGGTTTTTATCATAAATCCTCCAACTCAACGCGCAATTCTGACAAACTAGAAAATTTAGAAGATCCTACTATTCAAAATTAGACAAGTATTGACCTAAGAAAGGCAGAGGACAATTATTGCTGGAGACAGGAGGGGTAACAGCCTGTGTAGCCCAAATTATCTCACAGCTTGGGCGATTTGTAGCTTTTCATTCATTTTTACTGACTATTTGCGGCGATTACCTACGAGAAAGTAAGCGATCGCAGTTGCTAAAGTTAACTTAGCCAAGAATTTTGACATATTTTCGCCTCATAGAAAATTACTGGGTATTGCATTGTAGCAAGCTCTATGCAAAGATAATTCTACAAAAGTACGGTAAATCGATAGAAGTATCGTATTTGATTAACAATTGATGCTGTCAAAATATAGCTGATTACAAATTAGTGTTTTCAGTTAATGTTACCTGGCAAATAATAACTTGCATCTAAATCAAGCTTTAGTCAATGTCAGTAGCCATTGATTAACTTTGTACAGCATAACAAAAAAATGCCATTACGATGTCTCAAAAGTATCAGTTTATATAGCATGGGTTTGAGTTTTTCTTAAAAGAAGAAAAGTCTTTTTTAAAGCAGTGATTGTCTCATCTAAGAGGTTTATGGGATTCTGTCAATCTTCAGAATTCATAGTTTGCTGCGAATTATGGATTGTACATTCAACTGCTTAGTACTGATTTTAAGCTTGTCAGAGAAACTTTGGTAAATCTATAATTCAATGCTTTATTAAAAGCATTTTAATAAATGATTTATCTTGTTTTCCTGTCAGATTGACAGCTAGTTTATTCATTTTTTAGGTTGAGGAGTTAAGGAGTCATGTTGAATTTGCGCTGGAATTATAGATATATATTTTTCCTGCTTTCTTTGCTAGATATTCTAGCTATCCTGGTTTTTTATCCAGCCAAAAGTCAGGCTGAACTACCTAAATCTGATGTATCTACTACTTCAGTAGTAGATAACAAAGCTCCACAAGGAGTTGTTAATCAAACAGTAGACACTTCAATTGCACCAGTTACTCGTAAAAAAGCTCCAAATGATCTCCGAGAGCGAGTGACACCTGTCTCACAATTGTTGCAAGTTGCACCACCAACTGACAAAAAAGCTCCAAATAATTCTGCGGGGCAAGTGACATCCGTCTCCCAACTGTCAGATGTTAAGCCGACAGATTGGGCATTTCAAGCATTACAGTCTCTAGTTGAGCGCTACGGTGTAATTGCGGGATATACAGATAACACATTTAAAGGCGATCGTTCCCTAACGCGCTATGAATTTGCAGCTGGGTTGAATGCAGCTTTAGATCGCCTCAATGAACTAATCGCAACTTCAACGGCAGATTTAGTCAGACGGGAAGACTTGGATACCATCAAAAAACTACAAGAACAGTTTTCTCCAGAACTCGCTCAACTTCGCGGACACGTAGATAGCTTAGAAGCGCGAACTGCGGAGTTAGAAGCAACTCAGTTTACGACCACAACCAAACTTATAGGTCGATCTCAGATTGTCCTTGGCGAAGTTATAGCAGGCAATAACGTCGTCACCAAAAGACCAGCACCTCACAATGCCACACTTCAAGGCTCAACTACTTTAAGGTTAAACACCAGTTTTAACGGTAAAGATTCACTAGCTATAACAATAGGAGGTGGAAATCAAGAATCATTGGGACAAAAAGGAGCTGGATTATTGGGAACTTATGAGGGGAGAACTGCTGATAACTCCAGTATTACTTTTGCACGCAACACTCTTATTCTCAGTGGTCTTCGCTATCGGTTTTTACCTTTTCCAAATACTCAAGTTAACATTTATCCCTTGTCCGATGGAGCTAGTGAGATAGGGCTTTCTGGCCCGATTAACCCATATTTTGAATCGTCTTCTGCCACTGGTGCTAATGGGATTTCACGATTTTCACGGCGGTCTTTGGTCTATAACTATGGAGATAGCGGCCCCGGTATTGCCATACTCCAGGGATTAGGCAAACAGCTTCAATTCGGGATAGCGTACAGCGCACCAAACGGTAACAATCCCACACCTAATAATGGCTTATTTAAAGGCAGGTATTTAGCTTTAGCACAGTTAATATACTACTCTTCTAATCGGAATTTTCGAGTGGCAGCAACTTACGTTAATACCTATAGCCCACCAAATACTCTAGGTTTTAGTGGAACAAATTTCGGCCCAGCAGACGGGAGTAATCTGGTAAATAGCACCGTGCCGGGAGCGGCAACTATAGGCAACCTTTATGGTCTACAGGCGTTTTATCAAGTTAATCCCAAGCTTGCAATCAATGCGTGGGTAAGTTATGCAGCACACCGCTATGTGGGGCGCGGAGATGGCGAAGCTATGGATTGGGCTGTAGGACTGGCATTCCCGGATCTTTTTAGTGAAGGTGCTCTAGGGGGGGTTTTAGTTGGTATGGAGCCAAAAATGATTAGTCTCAGTAGGGGTGTAGATTTGGGAGCAGGTGCGGGACAAGCTGACAAAGATACTTCCCTACACGTTGAGGCATTCTATCAATATAAAATCGGAGATCATATTGAGGTGACGCCAGGTGTGATCTGGATTACTGCACCGAACTCTGATGCTAGCAATCCTGATAGTTTATTTGCTTGGGTTCGTACTGTCTTTAGGTTTTAACCTTTGACACTCCCCGGACTGATTAAACTTTGCTTACACTCGTTTAATCGAAAAGTCTGGGGATTCTTGAGTCTTAGGGAGCGGCTTAACTCCCAAGTAGAAACACATTAGCTTGGATAAATCCATGAAAAGATTTAAAAAGCAACTCTCTTTAGAGATGTAATAAAATTTATTTATTTTACATAACTTGACGTTTGAATTTATTTACTAAAATACTTGCTTTTTGTCGAAAACTGTGAAAAGCTTTGTTATATCTAAAACTACGGTTTATCTATCAGGTTAAAGTATTTTATGACTATCAATCTGGTGGCAACCTGTCTTAAAGAGCCACAGGAGCCACAATTTAAGGCTACTAAACTATCGATTCAGTAATTAAAGACCTGACCTCCAGCCCACTTCCCTTGTAGGCGAAGGGTTATTCCAGGATTACTAAATTGGTGTTGTTGTAAGTCATCAAGTAGATAGGCAAATAGATTTATGAAATGGTGTGCAGCATCGATGGGGTGAAGACTTGATGCTTAAGACTTTATCGATGGAGGAAAATTGTAGATGCTGAAGACGTTAACAACTGATTTTGAACTCGACTTAGAAAGCGATGTGCTTGTGATTGGAGGTGGGCCAGCTGGAACTTGGGCGGCTTGGAGTGCTGCATCAAGTGGAGCTAGGGTGATCCTCGTAGATAAAGGGTATTGTGGAACAACTGGATGTGCTGCTGCATCTGGCAATGGTGTGTGGTACGTGCCACCCGATCCCGAAGCAAGAGAAACAGCTAAGGCAAGTCGGGAATCATTGGGTGGGTTTTTATCCGATCGCAACTGGATGGATCGGGTACTAAATCAGACATATATCAACGTTAATCAGTTAGCAGAATGGGGTTATCCCTTCCCTACCGACGATGATGGTAAACCCTACCGGCGATCGCTGCAAGGGCCGGAGTATATGCGCCTGATGCGGCGACAAATCCAACGAGGAGGAGTCAAAATTTTAGACAACAGCCCCGCATTAGAACTACTGGTAAATGACGATGGTGCTGTTGCTGGTGCAACAGGTGTGAACCGTCAAACTGGTGAGAAATGGATAGTGCGATCGCACTCCACAATTATCGCAACTGGGGGCTGTGCGTTTCTTAGTAAAGCGTTAGGATGCAACGTCCTGACAGGGGATGGTTATTTAATGGCGGCAGAAGCTGGTGCTGAGATGTCGGGTATGGAATTTTCTAATGCTTATGGCATCTCTCCCGCCTTTTCTTCAGTTACCAAAACCCTGTTTTATAATTGGGCAACCTTCACCTACGAAGACGGTAGTGTGATTCCGGGGGCAAGTTCTCATAGACGTTCAGTAATTGCCCAGACATTGCTGCAACAGCCTGTTTACGCCATCATAGATAAAGCGGCTGAATCGATGCGGCCATCTATGCGTTTAGCACAGCCCAACTTCTTTTTACCTTTTGATCGTGCAGGTATCGATCCATTTACCCAACGTTTTCCTGTAACTCTGCGCCTAGAGGGAACTGTGCGCGGTACGGGGGGAATTAGGATTGTAGATGAGAGTTGTGCCAGTTCTGTGCGGGGACTCTATGCAGCAGGAGATGCTGCTACACGCGAACTGATTTGTGGCGGATTTACTGGTGGTGGTAGCCATAATGCGGCTTGGGCAATATCTTCTGGCTATTGGTCGGGGAAATCGGCTGCTGAATATAGCCGCAGTTTGGGGGAACACAAAACTCAACGACAAGTTAAGGGTGTTGGAGAGGTAGTATTAGAGTGTGGGAGCGATCGCTCTCAAACCTTGACAACTGATGAAGTAATTCAGGCAGTCCAAGCGGAAGTATTTCCTTACGAAAAGAACTATTTCCGTACAGAACAAGGCTTAACTGAGTCTTTGGGTAAGCTAAATCATCTTTGGCAAGAACTCCGCAGTAGCCACGTAAGTTCATATAAAGAGCTGATCCGGGCGCGAGAAGCTGCGGCAATGGTAGCCACAGCCCGGTGGATGTATAGCAGCGCCATTGAACGTAAAGAAACTCGTGGTATGCATAAACATCAAGATTATCCAGAACTTGATCCTAACCAGCAACATCACCTGATTAGCGGCGGATTAGATCAAGTCTGGGTAAAGATTCAGCCTTTAGAAAGTACAGAAAAGTCTTTATCTAAAATAGGAGCAGCAGTGTGATTGAGTTGGTCAGCGAATCGCGGTGCATAAAATGTAATATCTGCGTGAATATTTGTCCAACTAATGTGTTTGACAAAGTACCCGATGCGCCGCCAACCATTGCTCGACAGAGTGACTGCCAAACTTGTTATATGTGCGAATTGTATTGTCCAGTTGATGCTCTTTATGTTGCACCAGAAAGCGATGTGACGACTTCGGTCAACGAGGCAGAATTGATAGAAGTTGGACTACTGGGTAGTTACCGTGAAAACGTTGGTTGGGGACATAAACGCACCTCAACAGCAAAAGCCGATGAAACATTCCAAATTTTGAAGCAGATGAAATAGTGCGGCGGAGAAAATAGTCATGCTGTTGTTACCAGTAGGAACAAGTTATATCAATAAAAATAAATTTACTTCCAGATTCTCAACTTCAGTGGCTTATGTCCTACTGCTACTAACTACAGGATGTAGCCAAGGCGAAACTAAATCTGCTCAATCCATTGAGGCTGTTAATGTCAATAATACTGTTGCTGCATCCAATAATATTTCTACACTACGTATAGGTTATGTAGGTAGTTCAGACCCTACAGGGCCACTTGGTTGGGCAAAGAAAAAAGGAATTTTAGATCGGGAGTTGCAAAAAGTAGGATTTAAAAACATTACTTTTGCGCGATTTCCTAACGGGCCGGATCTAAATGAGGCGCTTGTTGCAGGACAATTAGATGTTGGTTCTTTAGGCGATACACCAGCCATAGTTTTGAGAGCAAGGGGTCAGGAAACCCGACTGCTGCGGATTACTCAATTTAATACAACCGCCTGGTTAGTAGCGAAAAAGAATGGCCCGCGATCGCTCGCTGAACTCAAGGGTCAAACAATAGCTACCCAAAAAGGTTCTTATATGCATCGATACCTGCTGGGTCTATTAGCTGAAGCTAAAATTGCCAAAGATGTAAAAGTTGTTCACTTGATGACTACTGAGGCAAAAGCGGCTTTAGAACGTGGTGATGTAGCAGCTTATGCAACTTCAAGCGATCTAGGGCCTTTTCTGAAATCACAAGGGTTTCCAGTTATTGATTCTTCTGCGAATCATAAAGGTCTGTCAGGGACATCATTAGTTGTAGCAACCGAAAGTTTTCTAGCGAAACAGCCTGATTTTCCACACAGATTTAATGCAATTCTCACAGAAGCAGCCAAGGATTTAAAAGCTAATTCTGAAGAATATTATCAGTATCATGCTCAAACTACTAAATATCCCGTTGATATTATCAAAGTATCGTTTCCACTCAAACAGGTATCAGAAGAACCATTACCAGCTGAGGGTGTGAAACTTTTAGAAGGCACGAAGAAATTTTTAGTCTCGCAGGGTTTAGCAAAGTCAGACTTTAAATTAACAGATTGGGCTGTTAATGAAAAGTCGCATTAATTTTATCTGTATTAGCTTGTTATAGAAAAATACTCCTCAGTTTGGAAAAAGGTTTTATGACTATTGCTGTTACAGCTAATATCTACAAGTTTGTGGAGAAGGAAATAATCAGCAAAGCTGATTATCGAGATTTTCTCTTTACTAATCTCGCCACATTATATGTAAATAAAAATCCCAACTTCTTCAAATAAATGCTGTTAAGAAGAAAGTAGACGACCTTCTTAATCAGTACTATCTACCCAATCAAATTGAAAAATCAGGTAGAACCTATGACTATTGCACTAGACCGTCCAAAAAAAACCAAGTCTGCTCAAATTCGGGAAAAATTAGGTTATCCGATCATTGACACCGATGTACATACCCAAGAGTTTCCCCCAGCATTCTTAGACTATTTAGAGCAAGTTGCTGGAACTGCGATTGCAGAACGTTTCCAAGAACACTTACCAGGTGCATCTCGCTCTAAATGGTTTAACCAATCTTGGGATGAACGCCGCACTTACCGCACCGCCCGTCCTCCTTTCTGGACTCGTCCCACTAATGATCCTCTAAATTTAGCTACCGTTAGTTTGCCAAAGCTATTACACGAACGCTTACAAGAAGCTGGTACAGACTTTGCCGTTGTATACCCCAACTTGGCAACAATGGCACCACACATCGGTAATGAAGAGATGCGGCGGGCTGTTTGCCGTACAGCTAATACTTACCATGCTGATATTTTCCGTCCTTATAGCGATCGCTTAACACCCATTGCCGGTCATTAGTCATTAGTCATTTGCAAAGGACAAAGCATTAATAATAAAGGACTAATGACAAAGGACAATTACAACGTTCCATGTTCCATTTCCTCTGTTCACTTGTAGCGTGGGCCTTGCCCACTCTACATTTCTCTTAAATTCTGTGTCTAATACCAACAATCTGTACCTTTATTGTATCGGTTTGCACCTTTATTGCATCGACTTGCACCTTTGATGCATCGGTTTGTACCTTTATTGCATCGACTTGCAAAAACTAACCTACACAAAAATGATTTAATTATGGTACTAGATATTACAAAACCAAAGGATTACATTGACCTAGCAACTTCTCTATCTAAGGAACTTGCTCAATCCGCAGTTGAACGGGATGCTCAAGCCGGAGTTCCCGAAGAGGAAATTAATAAACTGCGTGAAAGCGGTTTGTTACCACTGATTGTGCCTAAGCAATATGGTGGAATTGGTGCAACTTGGATTGATGCTTTAAAAATTGTTAGAAAGCTATCAAAAGCCGATGGTTCTATTGGCCAGTTGTATGGTAATCATCTGAATTTGACGGCTTTGGGTCACGTTTCCGGCACACCAGCCCAAAAGGAAAAATATTATCGAGAAACTGCTAAGAATAACTTATTTTGGGCAAATGCTATTAATACGCGAGATACTAGGCTGAAAATTAACCCAGAAGGCGAAAATTTTCGGGTTAATGGTGTTAAAAGCTTTGGTACAGGTATTTCCGTTGCAGATTATCGGGTATTTTCCGCTTTAGAAGATGGTGTAGAATTGCCCTTCATATTCATAATTACCAAAGACAGAGAAGGGTTAGTTTCTAATCAAGATTGGGATAATATCGGGCAACGTCGCACTGATAGCAGTAGTTATACATTTAATAATGTTTTAGTGGAGAAAGATGAAATTTTAGGGCCATCGAATCCTCCTGATAGTGCCTTCTCAACTTTTCTTGGTATTATTGCCCAGCTAACAAAAACCAATGTTTATCTGGGAATTACTAAAGCAGCCTTCGCCGCCGCTCGTGAGTATACAAAAACTACTACTAAAGCGTGGATTACATCAGGGGTAGATAGTGCTACTCAAGACCCATATCTTCTACATCATTACGGAGACTTTTGGGTGGAAATACAAGCTGCGATCGCTCTAGCTGACCAAGCAGCCGAGAAGCTGCAAGCAGCATGGGATAAGGATGTAGCGCTGACTCATCAAGAGAGAGGAGAAGTTGCGGTCGCAGTTTCCACGTCCAAGGCATTAGCTACCCGTGTAGGTATAGATATTACCAACCGTATCTTTGAAGTTACCGGAACTCGCGCCACAGCAACTAAATATGGATTTGACCGTTACTGGCGGGATTTACGAACCTTTACCCTGCACGATCCTGTGGACTACAAATTGCGAGCGATCGGTGATTGGGTACTCAACGAGCAGCTACCTGTCATTACCCAATATTCTTAGGGCATTAGGCATTGAATAATGCAAAGTTTCACTCACAAATAATCTTCCAGTAGCACGATATTGGAGTGGGATCTTCTCACTCAACTTCCCAAATTTTCCCTCCTCACTATTAAATTTTCATTTCCTCGAGTCGTTGCGGGGTGGGTAATACCCACCCATTTCCTAAAATCATAAATAAACTTTTTAAACTTAGAAAAAATATGCATTGGAGTTTGTAAATAACTTAATATAAATAAAAGATTTTTTGTTTTTTTCATGGCAATTAATCATCATTGTTCTAACCACCTAGAGGGAAATCAATAAAACAACCCATGTCAGCTTTAAAAGGAAAGTTTGAATTCAGAAAAAACCAGAAAACAACACGTCGTTCCTTGTTGTTTGCTCTCGGTTACTGCTTAATGCTATCGACGACCCTATCGAGTTGTAGTGAAGCAAAAAATAATACTCAGCAGTCAGCAGCTTCCCCTGAATCGGCAGTTTCATCTAGTAATATAGAGAAGTCAACTGAGAAACAAATAGTACGAATTGTACGTTCAAAACAACTTACCGCTTTAGCAATTTTAGAAAAACAGGGTTCTTTAGAAAAGGGATTAGAGCCTCTGGGTTTTAAAGTGCAGTGGGCTGAGTTTGCTGCTGGGCCACAACAGCTAGAAGCCTTGAATGCAAATGGACTGGATATCGCATCTACAGCCGAATCGCCTCCTATATTTTCACAAGCAGCAGGAGCGCCTCTTGTTTATCTAGCTACTACACACCCTAGTGGTAAAGCTATTTCACTTTTAGTTCCTGTAAACTCTCCGATTAAAAGTGTTAGCGATTTAAAGGGCAAAAAAGTAGCTTTTCAAAAAGCCTCCATTGGACACTATCTATTAGTTAAAGCATTAGAAGACGCGGGATTGAAACTAAGTGATGTCCAATCAGTTTTTCTACCGCCGCCAGACGCAAATGTGGCATTTAGTCAGAACAAGGTGGATGCTTGGTATATTTGGGAGCCATTCGTTACCAGAAATGTACAAAATAAGGTAGCTCGTGTTTTAGCAGATGGTGGTAAGTTGCGGGATACTGGCAATTTTTACTCAACCTCACGCCAGTTTTATCAGGCTCATCCTGATGTTATCAAAGTCTTTCTAGAGGAGCTAGAAAAGGCAGAAATTTGGACTAAGGATCATCCCAAAGAAGTAGCACAACTGCTTGCTCCTGTAACTCAACTAGATCCACCTACTTTAGAAATCATGCATGATAAATATGATTATGGGCTGCTACCGATTACTGAGAAAACCATTACCAAGCAACAAGAGGTTGCAGATAAGTGGTACAGCTTAGGACTTATCCCCAAAAAAGTGAATGTTAGAGATGGGTTTTTGACGCCTGAAGAGTACGCCAAAATTACTCCCTCAGAGGTGTTAGCAAATAAGTAGTTATTCCAAGAATAAACTAAAATACAGGAAGGAGAATGTGATGCCTACCTCGACTTTAACAGAGGTTAAAATTAGGTCTATTGATGCCCCTTTGGGAGCCATCGTTACCAATCTTGATGCCAGTCAACCTATCGTACCTGAAGTTATATTACAACTTAAGCAAGCTCTGCGCGATCGCCACATCTTAATTTTCAAAGACCAAAAGCTCTCCGATGAACAGCTTTTGAACTTTTCTCTATATTTTGGCGCACTCTTTGTACCATCTGATGAAACTCCAGTATTGGCTTCTAAACTAGGAGAAACTCCGGTGGTGATTCCGATTTCCAATGTGGATGGTGGCTATACCGGTACTGGAGAACTCACTTTCCATTCTGATCACAAATGGACCCCTATCCCATCTAGTGGTTCACTTCTTTATGCGTTGGAAATACCAACTCATGGTGGAGATACTTATTGGTTAAATACCAATTTAGCCTATGAGGCTTTAGATGAAGCCACCAAAGAACGGATTGCAGATTTACAGTTAATTACCTACAACCCATTTTTGCAAGACCGGAATGCACCCCGCTCTTTGTATCGTTTAGACAAAACTATTCCTTTAATCAGTCCGATCTTTCCCCATCCTTTAGTTAGAACACATCAAGAAAGTGGTAAAAAGCATCTTTACTTAGATGCTGCTACAGAAGTGGAAATTGTCGGGTTAGAGCCGGAAGAAGGATCTAAACTGATTGAACAGTTGAGACAACATCTAACTCAACCCAAGTTCTACTACCAACATAAATGGTCTATAGGTGATATTGTCTACTGGGATAATCAAGCTACCTTGCACTACCGTCAAGCATTTGATCCAAATGAGCGACGAGTATTAAAGCGGGTTAGCCTCGCAGGTAGTCGTCCATTTTAACAAAGTTTGGGGGTTTAAGTTGCATATCTTCTATCAAGCAACGCGAATTGAACGCCTAAGCTAAATCTCCGTCACTTTCACCTAATTGCTCTCTTCTCTACCAGACGCTCCGCGAACTTAGCATTAGCGAGTCTGCGTCCCTTGGGCGTCTCGTAGAGAGCGTCATTAAGAAAAAGCGAATTGCGAATTGGTTTAACCTCTACATCTGAAGTAGAGATGCAATAAATTGCGTCTCTAAAAAGCTAGAATTATAAGTAAAATTTATCCCCATATTTTTTAAATACGATAAGACAAAAAGCTTGAATAACTAGGTTAAATTGTTTTAAAGTAACTAGAGTAAGCAATAAATATATTATCTTTTTCAAAAGTATAAATATATTGGTTATTGTTTCTCTAAAAAACTATATAAATTTTATTTATTAATTATATTTTGGCTAAAAATAGTGTTTATAAATACTTCATTTAGCTCAAGAAGCTAGATAATATGTAGACAATACTTGATAGTTAAAAATATTCGCAACTAGCTTAAAAAGCGGTAATCAAATTATTAATGATTTGATTAATTTACTTTAACTAAAAGATTGGTTAAGCCTGGAGTGGAAAAAATGTTTAACAATACTGTAAAAAATAAGTCAACAATAATCAGTAAAATTGCATTATTTGTAATGCCTGGTTTTTTAGCTTTATCTACCACTTTAATAAGTTGTACTTCACCCAGTAATAATACAAATAATGCAACTGACGCTAAAGCAGAGACAGCAGCAACAAAAACTATTACTTTCAAAACCAAAGTACTGCGAATGGGTTACCAAAGCTCTGGTGATTTAGTTAGAGTGACAGGAGTTTTAGAAAAACGTTTGGAACCCTTGGGTGTAAAAGTTGAGTGGGCGCAATTTGCTCAAGGGCCGCAACTCATGGAAGCGATGAATGTTGGTAAAATTGATGTTGGTTTAGTTGGAGAAACTCCTCCCATTTTTGCCCAAGCAGCTGGTGCTAGAATCGTCTATCTTGCTGGTAGAAGAATTACTGCTACTACCGGTAAAGGGAGTGCGATCGCAGTTCCTAAAGGTTCTCCAATTAAAACTTTAGCTGATATCAAAGGTCACGAAGTCGTTTTTCAAAAAGGTTCTGCTTCTCACTATTTTATCATCCAAGCCTTAAAAGAAGTGGGCTTAAAATATAGCGATATTAAAGTCTTGAGTATGCCTAACGTTGAAGCCCGTGGTGCATTTATTCAGGGCAATATTCCAGTTTGGGTAACTGGTGATCCTCACTTAGCTTTGGTTGAAAAACTCCACGGTGCGCGTGTACTGCGAGATGCCACAAATATTGGAACCCCAGGCGGATATTATGTAGGAACACGCGAGTTTGCTAAGGAAAATCCTGAATTACTTAGAGTTATCTTGGAAGAGATTGATAAAAACGGTCAATGGGCAGAAGCAAATCGTAAAGAGGTGGCCAAACTCATAGCACCAGTGCTTAAAATTGATCTACCCATTCAAGAAATAATTTCAGGACGAGCTACTTATAGAATAAGAGGAATTACTCCAGAGTTGATGAAAGCTCAACAAAGTGTTGCAGATTTATTTTATAACGAAAAAATCTTACCCAAAAAGATTGATGTTCAGGAAGCATTGCTCACGCCTCAAGAATATGCAGCTATTACTCCACCAACACTGATAAGTGAAAAGTAGAGAATAATCAAATATGAAGTTTGTTTTGTTAAACAAACTAGAATACCAATTTCCTAAATGCAAAAAGAGATTAGCTGAATTAGCATAATCTCAATTTTTAATCATAAATTGGTGTTCTAGGAGGTTTAAATAACAACTTCCTATTATCTTACTTGCTGAAATAAAGTAAGACTGACAACCTAAAAGCTAAAACTTACGAGGGAAATCACAACTGATGAACAAGCCATCTCAACCACAACGTCGCACAGTTTTAAAGCGTATTGTCCAATATTCAGTACTCGGACTGTTTACTTTATCATCTTCCTTGGTGGGTAGCCTTGTGCAAAGCACCCAAGCGCAGACAGCCAAAGTAATTAACTTGGCGTATCAAAGTTCTGGTGATATTGTCAAAGCTAGCAAACTTGTTGAGCCACGTTTCAAAGCATTGGGTATAACCGTGAATTGGGTTGGGCCATTTGCAGCAGGGCCGCAATTGATAGATGCGCTGAATGCAGGTAAGGTGGATATCGGTAGTGTCGGAGAGACACCTCCAATATTTTCCCAAGCCGCAACAACAGGCGCCCCTCAATTTGTCTATATTTCTGGACGCACGCCCACCGATGGGACAAACCAAGGTATTGTAGTGAAAGCTAATTCTCCCATTAAGACAGTAGCGGATCTTAAAGGTAAGAAAATTGCTTTTCAGGTAGGGTCGAATGCACAGTATTTACTAGCAAAAGCCTTGCAAGAGGTAGGGTTAAAAATTAGCGATATTCAAATCGTTGCTTTGACTCCAACTCAAGCCCGCGACGCCTTTCTTCAAGGCAATGCTGACGCCTGGGTGGGTGGCGATCCGTTGTTAGCTATTGTGCAAAGTACTAATACTACTCCGATTCGGATTTTGAGAAATGCAGCCAGAATTAACACTCTAGGCGGATTTTATCTTGGCAGGCGTTCATTTGTCACCCAAAATCCGGCATTGGTACAAGTGTTTTTAGAGGAAGCAGAAATTGCAGGAGAATTTGCTGAAAAAAACCCAACCATAATTGCCAACGAGTTAGCACCTGATCTGAAATTAGATGTATCAATTGTAGAAAAGGTGGTACGCCGTAGTGCTTATAGATTGAGAAGACTGACACCTGCCATCATTGCCCAACAGCAGAGCGTTGCTGATTTTTATTTTGCACAAAAAGCCATCCCGCGTCAGGTAGATATCCAACAAGCGATTCTTCCTAATCTACAATATCAAGCTATCACACCTGATAATATCAAGTAACGTTAAACAGGTAGAGGCAGGTTTATTCAGCTATTAACTTGGCTAGCTACTACACTGTAGCAAAAGGTTGCCTAACTTTAACAAAGGGCTTAACAAGTTTCTCAACTAACTTGTTAAGCCTATTGTCTGGTTAAGTAAAAACCGAGGAAGGAACAAAATAACAAGCGATCGCTAACTTCCTTACAGATGTGATTTGGTAATAACAATTAGTTGCAACTAAAATATTCCAGTAATGAAAATACCATTTATTCTACAACGCCGCACAGTTTTAAAACGCATTGCCCTATTTTCTGTATTGGGATTTTTTACTCTATCAACTCCCTTAGTAGGCGGATCTTAAAGGTAAGAAAATTGCTTTTCAGAGGGGATCGAATGCACACTATTTATTAGCAAAAGCCTTGCAAGAGGTGGGGTTAAAAATTAAGGATGTTAAAATTGTTGGTTTAACTCCATCTGAAGCCCGTGACGCTTTTATTCACAGCTACAAACAGGTTTATTCAGCTATTAAGTTAGCGATCGCATCTACTAATTCGGCTGGCTCTACTGGTTTGGCAAGATGCTTGTGAAATCCGGCTGCAAGTACTTGCTTGGCGTTCATTTCTCCAGCATAGGCAGTAAGTGCGATCGCTCGAATTTGCCCTCCTTGCTCTGCTGGCATTGTTCTCAACTGCCGCATGAACATACATCCATCCACTTCTGGCATCCCGATATCGCTTAAAAGTATATCTGGCAGAGATTGGCTTAAAGCGGCTAGTGCCTCATTTGCTGATGCCACTGCTGTCACATTTGCCCCATACTGCTCTAGTAAGAAGGCAATAAATTCTCGCGTATCTGCATCATCATCCACTACTAAAATATTGACACCATTTAAATTTGAAGATGTCTCTGAGTCGTTACTGTCTTGTTTAATCTCTAATTGATTTTGAATCAACGGGAGTCTCACGGTAAAAGTTGCCCCCTGATCTTCGCCTCTGCTTTCTACCTGCACTGTCCCGCCATGCAATTCAACTAAATGACGGACAATAGCTAACCCTAACCCCAGTCCACCAAACTTTCTGGTGGTGCTGCTGTTCTCTTGGCGAAAATATTCAAACACGTAAGGCAGAAAATTAGGATCGATGCCTTTTCCTGTGTCGCTGACGATAATTTGAGCGTAAAGCGGGGAGTGGTTTGGTATTTCTTTACCCCCTACTCCCAATTCCCTACTCCTTACTTGTTCCAATCGAATATCAACCCGTCCCCCCGCAGGTGTAAACTTAACTGCATTTGAGAGCAGGTTCCAAACGATTTGCTGCAATCGGCCAGAGTCACCTAAAACTTGCCCTAAATGTGGTTCCAGGCTGATGTGCATCTCAATTGACTTAGCTTCTGCTGATAACCGCACTGTTTCCATTGCAGCCGAAATCACAGATGCCAAATCCACTGGGTAGATATTCAGGCTAAGTTTACCTTGTAAAATTCGGGAGATATCCAGCAAATCTTCAATCAGTTGAGCTTGTAACCTAGCATTTCGCTCAATAGTCTTCAGCGCTTGAGGAATTGTCTTTTCATCAAGTTTTTTGGTTTGGAGTAGCTTAGACCATCCTAAAATTGGGTTGAGTGGCGATCGCAATTCATGAGAAAGGACTGCGAGAAACTCGTCTTTAATTCGGTTGGCGTTTTCTGCTGCTTCCCGTGCCGTTTGCTCTGCCTCGTATAGGCGGGCCCGTTCCATCGCTTGAGCGCACTGCTGTGCTAGTGCCAGAATGAAGGGTTGGTCATCCTGATTAAACTCCTGAATTTCGGCAAAAGCTAGAGACATTCCACCTATGGCTCGTCCCTCGATGATCAATGGAATTGAAATCCAAGCTCCGTAATTATACCGTGCATACTCCTGAGCTAGATGTGAGTAACGAGCAACCCTTGTTGTTGTTGGCTCCTGCCAGATAGGCTGTTTGGTTCGTACTGCTTCTGCCAGTGGTGCGGATGTATGAATAGAGAATCGACGCCATGTATCCATCGCTTCTTGCTCATAACCTACTGCACGGACAATTTCTAGCTCAGTGCCGCTTTTAGTCACTAGTGCTACTAAAGCAGAACTAGCTCCCAAAGCTGCCATACCTTGCTCTACAATTACTTCAGCAACCTGTGCCGGAGTCAGAGATTCAGAAAGTGCGGCGGTAATGGCTTGCAGACGCGCAGTGCGAGATGCTGCCTGTAAAGCCACCTGTTGAGATTGCTGTGTTTCTGTATAAAGTCGAGCATTATCAACGGCTACGGCAGCCCGGCGAGCTAACTCCTCAGCTAACATTAGGCTTTTGGTATGGTAGCGACGGCCTAAAGAAGATACCAAAGTCATAGCTCCCAGCACCCTTCCCCGAACTATGAGCGGTACACAAATGCCGGATGTAGGATTTAGTTGTTGCAAAATTTTTAGATGACTGGCATTATGGCTTACTGCTTGTATCTGTTCATCAGAAATAAAATGAGTAATTTGTGATTTACCTGTCTCTATTACCTCACCAAGACCTTCTTTTCGTGTCAAATCAGGCGGATAATTTTGTAACTGTTCTACCAATTCTTGTTTTTTTGGATCGGCATGGGCTGCTGTAACCCGGCGAATTAATTGATTGTCACAAATAATATCAACTAAGCACCAATCAGCTATTTCAGGCACTACCAAACGCGCTAAACTGGCTAAGGTTGTCTCGTAGTCCAATGATGCTGCCAAAATCTCACTAGCTTCAGCTAGAAAACGCTGCTCCGACTCCACTTGCTTGCGCTCTGTAATATCCCGTGAAGACGATTGCATTTCTAAAATTTCTTTAGTTTGGCGATCGCGGATAGCTCGAATAGTTGCTTCCAACCAAATATAATGTCCGTCTTTGTGACGAGCGCGGTGAGTAACAGTATAAATATCTGGTAAATCGGCATTGACTGGATAATTTCTGGCAATATCTGCCAAATCGTCAGGGTGAACTAACTCCTGGCTGTGATTACCTACTAATTCCTCTGGTTGATACCCCAATACTGTGTAGCAAGCTGGTGAAATGTACAGAAGAGTTCCATCTACTCTATGGCGTGAAATAATATCAGTTGAATTCTCAGCCATCAGGCGAAAACACGCCTCACTCTCGCGCAGTTTTGCCTCTGCCCGTTTACGTACATTAATATTACGGAAATAAAGTGATAACCCTGTGGGTGAAGGATAGGCACGAACCGCGAACCATGCATCAAAGGGTGGGTAATAATCTTCAAGCTCAAGGGGCGTTTCTAGAGCAACTGCCCTTTGATAAAGTTGACCAAAGCTAGTATCAGCCAGTTCTGGAAACTCCTCCCACAAATTCTTCCCAAGCAGATCCTCGCAGGAACGCCCTAAAGTTCTGCTTCCCTCATGATTGATGTAGGTGAACCGCCACTCACTGTCAAAGGCAATAAAGCCGTCAGTGATACTTTCTAAAATCTTGGTAACTTGCTCTTTGGCAGCTTCAGCCTCAACACGAGCCGCTTGCTCTCGCTCAAATAGCTGTTGACGTTCGACTTCTGCTTGCTTGCGATCAGTAATTTCTTGACATATTGCACCCACCCAGGTAATATTACCTGGTAGTTGAATCGGATAGTAATTCACCGACCAATGCCGCTGCTTCCCAGGCGCGGCGGGTGTCTCTCCACTGGCCTCTTGGGCAATAGATTCTCCCGTTTCGATCACATGGTGGAAAGCCTCCATGACCGCATAATCTACCCCTGGTAGCACTTGGGCGACGGTC
Organism: Nostoc sp.; assembly: GCF_036919495.1. Lineage (GTDB taxonomy): Bacteria > Cyanobacteriota > Cyanobacteriia > Cyanobacteriales > Nostocaceae > Nostoc. Next base: position 36,562 of record NZ_JBALBZ010000179.1, on the reverse strand, counting down.
TTACCGATATGCACCTCTTGGGGAAAACCGTTAATTTCAGCTAAAGCGTCATTCAATCGAACGTATCTTAATTTCTCATCCCATAAACCAATACCTATAGGTGCGTTATTGAAGAGGGTATCAAGCAAAACGTTAGCTTCAACCAAGCGAGTCTGTTCTGTTTTTAATAGCGCCAGTAATTGCTCACGTTCTGCCTCAGCTTGCTTGCGTTCGCTGATATCTACGCACATTCCTACCCATTCCTCGATTTCGCCTGTTTCATCGAGTATAGGCACACCGCGTATCTTCATGTAACGGTATTCGCCGTCATGCCGCAGAACACGATACTCGGCAACTGCAACGCTGCGTCCAAAAAAAGCCTGTCTCCAAATAGCAGCTACAGATGTACGATCATCGGGGTGCAGTGCGTCAACCCAACCCCATCCTTTAGATTGTTCGGGACTTTGCCCAGTGAACGCCTCCCAAGTCGGAATCTCGTCAACAACGTTGCCCCAAGGCCCCGCGCTCCAGACAATGGATGCGCTTGCTTCTGCCAGTGAGCGGTAGCGTGCTTCACTATGACGCAGATTCTCTTCTACTTGCTCCTGTTCGCCCAAATATTGCCGCAAATTTGTACCTCTTGAGCTTTTAGATGATCAATTAAATTTTTAACAAGGGGAAAATTTTCTTTCTCAATCGAGATACCTGAGGTTTCCAAAATCCGGTGACGTGTCCATCCGTTTTTCCATTGGTTTATACTGTGGAACGAAACCCCTAATATTGTTCCCAGTATTACCTGTGAAAGTTTGAGGCACTGCCAAGTCTAACGAACTAACTATGCAATCTCTGGCTCTTCGATTGCAGCCATAAGCTAAATATATTTTTATTTTTATAGTAGATATTGGAATATAGCAGATGCTATAACTCTCACTACATCTATCTAGAGTTATAGAGGTTGTAAGTTGGTGATTATGTTCTACATCAACTATTAGGCAACTTATTTAAGCTAGTAATAGAGTTGTTTCAATCTAGGGAATGAAAACATGAGGGTTTGGCTTGCCTGCTTTTTAGTGCTATTTGCTTTGGCGGAACTGTTTGACTGGTTAAAAAAATTTAATTTGCCATTACCTATCTATATTTTGGGTGGCGCTTTTTTAGCTGTTGCTTCTAACTATGATAAGATATTCGACTCTTATTTTGCTGATTCAAGCATTGAAGCATCACTCGAACAATCCGAGTTAGATTCACTAACCCCATCTACTAATCCTATTTCTTTCCCAATCGCCAGTCCTATTGAAGATGCTCAAACATCTCAAACGGATGATTAGCTGCATAGCGCGACGCCGAATAGCCCGTCGTAGACATCGCTTGTCTAGTATCTAAGCAGCAAGTAAACTGCTACATTAATAGAGAAGCTCAGGTTGATTAGCTTTTACCTAGAGTCAGAAAACTAACTTCTGCGCCTGCAACATCTACCCAATTCAGGCTACCGCCGCAACGCCGTGATTAGTAGACTATTAGAAAAATTTCGTGCGCCTTTTGTCAAAGTTCAGGATTCTCGTGAAACTTCCAAGAGCAAGAACTGGTTGCAAATGATTTTAGTTACCAGTGTAGGAGTCACCGCCTTTATCTGGGGAGTTCGGGAACTCAAAGGGTTGCAGCCTTGGGAGTTGAGAGTTTACGATCAGATGTTGCGATCGCGTCCACCAGAAGCACCTGAACGGCGGATTTTGCTGGTAAAAATCACTGACGAGGATCTTAAACAAGACAAAGGGACTATATCAGATCGTAGAATCAATCAGCTATTAAAAAAAATAGAATCTTATCAACCGCGAATTGTTGGTTTATATCTTTTCCAACCAGAAAATAACTATTTGGCGGCTAATTTGCAAAATCAAGATAACATCGTCAGCACCTGTTTGTTCAACACCTTGGGTAAAGATGAAATCCCACCACCACCAAATTTCCCTATAGATAATGTTGGGTTTAGCAATGTGGTTGCTGACAATGAAAACGACCAAATTCTCCGCCGCAGTTTGTTATTTGTTTACTCTCCAGATAAAAAATGTACAACACCATTTGCATTTGGTGGGCTCATAGCAATTAATTATCTGGAGAAACAAGGCATTGAATACAAGTTCACAAATAAAGGAAATTTTCAGTTAGGTAAAATCCTGTTCCCGCGTTTACAAGCTAATTCCGGTAGTTACGAACATCTGGATGCAGATGGCTATCAAATATTATTAAATTACCATCATCCCAACAGCCTCGCTGACCAAGTAACTCTCACACAAGTCCTCAGTGGACAAGTCAAACCCAGTTTAATCAAAGACCGCCTTGTAATTATTGGCACTACAGCAGCTAATTTTCCTCAAAGTAGCTTTTATACACCCTACAGTGCTTTGCCAGATCAACCACCCAGAATGCCCGCTTTGCTTATTCATGCACAGATAGCAAGTCAACTCATCAGTACAGTGTTGGATGGGCGACCTCTAATTTGGTATTGGCCCGACTGGGCGGAACTTATATGGGTGTGGGGCTGGTCGCTTTTAGGTGGAATTATAGCATGGCGGTGGCAAAATCCGTTGCTGTTGCTAGTAGTGGTCGGGACAACTCTACTTGGCTTAGTAGGAATCTGCGTTGCTTTGTTTTTGCAAGGCGGATGGATACCATTAGTCCCCTCTGGCCTCGCTTTGGTGATTAGTAGCATTTGTGTGATTACTTATACTAGCTACCAAAATCAGCGACAAACTCAGGTGATTATTCTGCAAGTTGAAAAACAACAAGAAGCGATCGCTCAATTAAATGTACTCTTAGAAGATAAAACAGCACTTCCCGATTCATATCTTGATTTTCCTCCCCCAGTTGATTCACCAGAAATAAAATCAGGTGATTTGCTTTTGGGTGGACGCTACAAAATCTCTCAAGTTCTTGGTGCAGGTGGATTTGGCCGCACCTATTTAGCACGGGATACTCAACGCCCAGGTAATCCGATTTGCGTAGTTAAAAAGTTAATGCCAGCCCGTCAAGATACACGATTTTTGCAAGTTGCTCGCAGGTTGTTTAATAGTGAAGCTGAAATATTACAATCTTTGGGTAAACATCATCAGATTCCCGAACTACTTGCTTATTTTGAAGATGACCAAGAATTTTATTTGATTCAACAATATATCGAGGGACATACCCTAAGTGAAGAATTACCACCTGTGCAGAATGTGCAGAATGAATCATTTGTGATGGAGATGCTCAAACAAGTTTTAGAAGTTCTAGAATTTGTTCACCAGCATCGAGTGATTCATCGTGATATCAAACCGGCTAATATTATTAGATGTGCTCAAGATAATCGCTTGGTATTAATTGACTTTGGTGCTGTCAAATTGATGCAACCGCCAAGTAGTGAGCAAACAGAATTAGCCACAGTAGCCATCGGGACGCGGGGTTATGCACCTCCAGAACAATTTGCCGGTCATCCGCGCTTATGCAGTGACATTTACGCTTTAGGAATGATTGCCATTCAAGCCATAACTGGGATACCACCGCAAGACCTCCACCCAGATCCAGAAACGGGTAATATTATGTGGCGGCAAACAGTGCAAGTGAGTGAAGAATTAGCGGCAATTTTAGATAAAATGGTTTGTTATCATTTTAGCGATCGCTATCAATCAGCCGCCGCAGTTTTACAAGATTTAAAACGTATGTAGCCCCAATACGGTTCGGTTAAGGTTATTGGTGGGTGTTATGGTATGTAGAGACGTTGCATTACAACGTCTCTACAAGGGTTATCGATAGATACTTAGTTATTAATACTATTCATCTTTAGCCCATATTGACCTTGTTTTTCTATAATCTGAGTCAATATTTTGTGACAATGACAGTCACTTTCACATTGATGTAATATGTCTTGTGGAGCAATTGTACTAGAACCTAAAGCCAGACATATTTTTCCAGTACAAGTAAGTCGGTTGAGCATAAGCATTAAGCACCGAATAGCAAAATACTATTTTTTCCCACAATCTTGTGGAACGTTGTTCCCGGAGTGTGAACCAGTATAATAGCCTGGATGTTCTTTAAAAAATTCGCAGCTAATCACTCTTCCCCTAGCGTCCTTTGCGGTTCGATACCCTAACCATGTCCACTCAACCCATAATCCAAAGCATATACACCGATGGTGCTTGCACCGGAAATCCTGGCCCTGGTGGTTGGGGAGCTGTCGTCTATTTTAGCGATGGTTCAATCCACGAAATGGGCGATGCATCCCCTCATACCACTAACAATAAAATGGAAATGCAAGCTGCGATCGCAGCCCTCCAATTTTTGCAAACATCTCAACAAACCCAACCCATCATCCTTCATACCGATAGCGAATACCTAATTAACTGCGTTACCAAGTGGGTGAAAGGCTGGAAAAACAAAGGCTGGAAAAAGTCAGATGGTAAACCCGTCCAAAATCAAGAGCTTTTGGAAACTCTTGATGAACTTAATACCCAACAGGTAAAATGGCAACACGTTAGGGGACATTCTGGTAACATAGGTAACGAACGTTGTGATGCGATCGCTCGCACCTACGCCAGTGGTAAAATTCCTTCGCTACAACAATTAACTCCTACAAATTTTTATAAATCTTTACCTTGCAAAAATGAACTAAATGTAGCAAAAGTAGCTGATTATGAAAAAAACTCTCGAATAATTAACCAAAGTCCCCAAGAAATCAGTACTTCTGCACTAGAAATAACCGTTATGGAACCATCTACTGGGCCAACTGCGGCCGCAATCGATGAAAAACCGCCAGAAATGAGGGTTTCGCAACTCCGCAGCTTGGTCGAAACTCTGCGTATCGCTGACGAAATTTCAGAGAAAGGCTATTTAATCACCAGTTCTGAGTTAGCAGACTTGATGGATGTCCACGCCAGCGCTGTTACCAGTCGGGGAGATCAATGGCGCTGGCGAAACTGGATAGTGTCACGGGTACGCCGTGAAGGAAATCAAATTCTTTGGGAACTGGAACGAGGGGATCAAGTAGGAGGTGAAGAGGAGTAGGGAGCAGGGGAGGCAGGGGGAGCAGGGGGAGATGAGGGAGAAGAACTAATAGATCATGCCCAATGCCCCATGCCCCATGCCCCACTCATAACTCACCACTATATTTGCGTCCCCGCCACTCGCGTGGCTTGTGGAACGCAGATAAGAAGATTCGCAGCACAGCTAAGGGATCAGCAAAAGGGGAAAGCCAGAATAACCAGCCACCTTTGGCGCTTTTGCGATCATAAGAAGGTGCGATCGCAATTAGCATAGCAAAGCGAATTACCACCAAGAATAAATTCAGTCCCAGCAGAAGAAGTAGGGGAGTGGGTAACGCGATTAATCCCGTCTGTAGCGAGTACGAGAGTGGGGGAGAAATCAACAAAAAACCGAGGACAATTAAAAGAGGTAGACCTTGAACAGATGTGAGTAACCATAAATCTCCCCACAACTGCGAACGAGAAGTTGCATCTTTGAGATCAAGACTCCGCCCCCATTCCTTCCACGTCTCCATCGCCCCTTCATACATCCTTACTTTCAGCACCTTTGCGCCATCTAAAAAGCCCACCTTATACCCTTGAGCAGCAATATTTCGTGCCAAAGTGACATCATCACAAAAAGAACCACTCGCACTGCTATAGCCACCCACAGCAGCTAAAACCGAGCGGCGACACAAAAAACACTGTCCATTTGCCATCACCCGTTCTGGCTGCTCTGTATTGATCCCAGCCGGGTCAAATCGGTAAAGCAAAGTCATCAACAAAGCCGGTTGTAGCCAGCACTCTCCCGGATATTTGAGGATGAACTGGGGTGAAAGGGAAACGAGATCATAGCCCTGTGTTTCGGCCGTCTTCACCAAACCAGCAACCAAACCAGGATGCGGTTGAATATCAGCATCCAGCCCCAGAAACCACTGACTACCCTCAGAGCTAAATAGAAACCCGTTATGCAACGCCCAAGGACGCCCCACCCAACCAGAGGGTAAGGGGTCATCTGTCATCACGCGAAAGCGCGGATCTTTCTGCTGTGTCGCTTTTACCAAGTCGGGTGTACCATCAACAGACTTGCTGTCTACAACAATAATTTCCCGAACTTCGTAGCTTTGCTGACTTAAACCAGCTAACAACGGGCTAATACGAAGCGCCTCATTCAGGGTGGGAACGACGACGCTAACCTTACCCAAAAGTTCCAATGTCGGCTGTTGCGGTTCTATTGGAGGAAGCCGTCTTGGCCCCTTTAGCAGGCGCGAAAACAGAATCGCCGTTGCTGGTACTTGGATAAGTAGCAATAAAAGAGAGATGGCGCTTTCTACCATCAAAGCGTTGTCATTGGTCATTAGTCATTAGTCATTAGTCATTAGTCATTAGTCATTGAAAAGAGGCAGAGGGGTGGGGTTTTGCTCTTGCAGAGGGGAAAATTCTTCTTTCTTGCCCTGCTCCCCCTGCTCCCTCATCCCCTTATTCCTCACTCCCCACTCCCTACTCCCTAATTTATCGATTTATTTCAAGGCAACTTTAACGCTTCTTGCCACTGAGACTTCCTTGTTTGCTGGTTCAACAGCAACTGGAGTGGGAGTGGTTGAACTGCTTAACCACAGCGCCACCGAGGGAACTACACCAAAGAAGAAGCCGAGCAACACTGGGATGGAGAACCCAGCGGCCAAGCTTAGTCCGGCGGCGAAGGCAAAGTTAGTTAAATAAACGACTAAGGGTAGATTAAGTTGCGATCGCTCTAATTTAATCGAAGCGTTTCTCCACAACAATCCTGCCACAGTCATAAACAGGGCACTAGTACCAAACCAACCTGCATAGTTCTGGTAAGGTGTGCCAAAGAAAGCTCCTGGATGTTCCCAATACCAAAAAGGTAGAGAAGTTTGACTCATCGCTGGCTCAAGGGCAAAATCCCAGCAAGTGAAGAGTAAAGCACCAACGGCTATAGCCGCAATATGGCGTCCCCAACTGGGTTTTTGTGCCACTTTCAAACCAGTTCTCGCAATTAAATAAGACGACAGCCCAACATAGAACCAAGATAAAGGAATTGTGAAAGGAACTAGCCCCGCAATCTTATAACCCAAGCCACTCAAGTAGCTATAATCACCAAATGGAAAACCCGTGCTGGTTCCCAGTAGTTCACTACCCAAGGAGATAAACATAGCCGGCAGCATAAATGCTAGCCAAGTTCCCAATCCCAACGTCCGGTAGGCATAAATAGAGACAGCTATTGTCCCCAAGATGATATCAACTACACCACCACCTGCCATACTTAACTGTACGGCAGTTTCTCCAACCTGCGATAAATTGAAAAGTATTTCAGCATTAGGTACGACCAGTAGCATCCCTACCAGTCCAAAGGCTTTTGACACGATATGACCAATGAGGCATACGCGTTCAGCAATAACAAGTTGTCTCATGATAATTCCTTAACAAGATGTGACACGCGGCTACTCGGCTGCTAACAGTTTACAAATGTTTAACAACATATTTAACTACTTTGTGCCGCAATTCTCTACAAACTTGTTTGGCTTTCTTGGGAAGAGCATAACAGCCTATTGATTGAAGCTATAAAAAATATGATGATAGATTTACTAGTCTAAGCTATATAGTCAAAATCTACATAATTTCATCTGTAAAAACTTTGGGTTTATTGTCCCACTGATACCCGTATCATGAAGAACTCCTTCCATGCAAGGATCTTGTTGAGGCAGGACAATTAACATAGATTAAGCAAGCTCTACAGTAAGTGTGAAGATTGACACATTTATCCTTAAAAATCACGGCAGGGGCTACTAGGTATACCGTAATCTAGAGGTTGTTGATAAACAGCTTCTAACTTAATGACTAACAGACGCCAATTTTTAAAAGGGGTGGCAGGGCTTTCTGGCTTATCTTTAGCTGGTTGTGGCTGGAGGCTAGCTGAAGTACGTGCTAATTCTAATACTTCGGGTCAACGCGATCAACTTTATATCTTTACCTGGACGCAATATACTGACAACCAATTATTGAAAACCTTTAGCACCCAAACAGGCATGAAAGTGCTAGCGGATGTTTATGATTCCAATGATGTCATGCTGGCTAAATTGCAAGCTGGAGGCGGTGGCACTTACAGCATCATCTACCCATCCGATTACATGGTGCAGAAGATGGTAAAGAAAGGTTTATTAACAGAAATAGATCACGATCGCTTAATCGGTTTAGAAAATTTATTCCCCCGGTTTCAGAATCCTAGCTATGACCCCAATAACCGATATAGCATCCCTTTTAATTGGGGGACAACAGGTTTACTTTACAATTCCGAAAAAATCAAAGATGCACCACAAGATTGGGATTACCTTTGGCAAAACCAAAAGCAACTTAATCAGCAGATGACCTTGCTCAATGATGTTAGAGAGGTTATGGGTGCGACGTTACGGATGCTAGGTTACTCTTACAATTCAAAAAATGAACAAGAAATCAAACAAGCTTATGAAAAGTTGAAAGTGCTAAAACCTGCGATCGCGCGTTTTGACACAGACGCTTGGCAAAATCAAATTCTAGCAGGAGATTTACTATTGGCAATGTGCTATTCAGCAGATGCGGTAAGAATCTCTCAAGAAAACCCTAAACTCAAATATGTAATTCCTCGCAGTGGTTCTTCATTGTGGACAGACACTATTGTAATTCCTAAAACAGCCCCTAATTTAGCTGGAGCTTACGCTTGGATTAACATGATTTTGCAACCAGAATTAGCAGCCAAAATCACTCAACGTCTGAATATTTCTACGCCTAATAGTGCTGGATTTGAGCAATTGCCAAAAAAAATCCAAAATAATCCTAATTTATTTCCCTCAGAGTCACTTTTAGCAAATTGTGAACGTGTTACTCCTGTAGGAGAATTTGAAGAGGTTTACGATCGCTATTGGACTCAGTTAACTAGTGGGTAAAATAGTTAGGAGTTAGGAGTTAGGAGTTAGGAGTTAGGAGTTAGGAGTGGTAAATTTTCAAAAAAGTGATATTTCTAAAATACAAGAATTGCATCGTCCACGAGCGAATTGGTTGCAACCTTTGGTATTACTTGCACCATCTGGGATTTGGTTATTACTTTTATTGGTGCTGCCAACTTTAATAATTTTCCAGTTAAGTTTAGTTGCAGACATCCGTCCAGGAGATTTGGTCAATCCCAACGGATTCAAAAACTACATTAGAATATTTGACCCTCTTTATGTGCAAGTAATTGTGCGATCGCTATTTTTTGCATTTGGTACTACAATAATTTGTTTAATTTTGGGCTTCCCCGTCGCCTATTGGATTGCTCAGATAGCGCCGCAGCGTTGGCGGAATCTACTGCTATTAGGCTTTGTCTTGCCTTTGTGGACTTCCTCGTTACTTCGTTCCTATGCTTGGATTACAATTCTTCGTCCTACTGGTTTATTGAACACTTTACTCAGCAATTTAGGCTTGCCTACTTTGGAATTACTTAACCAGAGTCAAGCTGTATTTATTGGTATGAGTTACAGCTTGTTACCCTATATGGTTTTGATTTTATATGCTTCTCTCGAAAAGCTAGACAAGCGGTTACTAGAAGTGGCGGCTGATTTAGGTGCAAATCCGGTGGAAACTTTTTGCCAAGTAACCGTACCGCAAATTTTTCCTGGAATTGCGGCTGCTTCTATGCTTGTATTCATCACAGGCTTGGGGGATTTTGTCGATCCAGAATTACTTGGTGGTGCTTCTAGTATGACGGCGGCGCGGTTAGTTTATAACCAGTTTCTGGGAGCAACGCAAAATTGGGGATTTGGTTCAGCTTTAAGTATGACGTTAATTTTGCTTGTTAGTATTGCGATCGCGCTTTTAATTAAGTTTGGCGACACTGCACCCAAACGCTAAACTTTTGGTCACTCATATATAATAAGGGCATCAAACGCCAGGGAGACAACGGTTATGCTCTCACCTGATCTCAAAAATGCGTTACCAACTACTGATGAACTTCCCTGTTCAGACGATACGCCAGTAGATAACGAAGATCAAAATTTTTTGCCCAATATTTTACTCTTCTTACTCAACTCCATTTGGGCAAATCGTATGGATTGGTATTTCGGAGTAGATATGGCAGTATATCACACCACAGGGATAAATCCTAGAGTACCTGTAGTACCCGATGCTTTTTTAAGTGTGGGAGTAGAACGGAAAAAGGGTGGCAAATCACGCAAAAGTTACGCGGTTTGGGAAGAAAATGGGGTAGTTCCAATATTCATATTAGAAATGGTATCCCACACACCAGGAGGTGAATACGACGAGAAGCTAGATATATACAAAAAACTCGGCGTATTGTACTACGTAATTTATAACCCTGAGTTTTGGCGACGCGACCAACATCAACCCTTTGAAGTGTATAAGTTAATAGATGGAAACTACCAACTACAAATAGGTGAACCTTATTTGATGCCAGAGGTGGGGTTAGGTATTGGGCGACACCAAGCTGTAATTGCCGGGATACAACAGGAGTTTTTGTGTTGGTATGATGAGCGAGGAAATCGCTATTTGACAGATGCAGAACAGTCACAACAAGAGCGATTGCGGGCTGAACAAGAACGACAAAGGGCTGACCATTTAGCGCAGTATTTACGTTCTTTAGGTGTAGATCCAAATAATCTACCGGGTAATTAAAGTGATGGATTTATCAAAATATCAAACCGCAACACGAGAGTCATTAATTCTAGAAATACCACACCCACTCTTTAACGTGTTTTGAATTAGCCTTTAATCAGAAAGTTTTTTATGACACGTTAGGGAAACAGACCAATAGTCAATGACTAATGACTAATTCATTAATCATTTCCCACCGTGACTAAATGGTTTAAATCATTTGTATTACTGTTAATTAACTCCTTAATTGTAGAAAGAAACTCATGTTCTAAATAAGGCTTAGTCAAGTAAGCCTTTGCACCCAATTCTTGAGCAAGCTGGCGATGTTTTTCAGCGCTGCGAGAAGTAAGAATCACTACAGGTATTTTTGCTAAATTGGGGTATTGACGGAAATTGCCCAACAACTCAAAACCATTCATTCGTGGCATCTCTAAATCGGAGATGACAACTTGTATTTCTGGATGTAACTGTAACTTTTCTAAAGCTTCTACACCATTTTGAGCCTGTATTACTTGATAACCAGATTTTTGCAGTGTGAGAGAGATAGTTTGGCGCAGACTAATTGCATCATCTACAACTAAAACAACTTTTGGTAATTTATAATCTGGCTCTTGAAAGTAACGGGGTTGGGTTTCTTTTGGTGAGTTATAATCTGGTTCTTGAGAATAACTAGGTTGGGTTTCTATAGTTGTTGTGGAAGTAGATGCAGCAAGTAATGGTGTAGATGAAAAGGTATCTCCTGATATTACTAAGGCTTTTTTATTTGACAAAGAAGGTACTGGTAGTGCCATAATATCAAGTGTTGTTTGTTGAAGCTCGTTAGATACCAGCAATGAAGCATCAATCACTAAGATGAGATTACCATTAGCTAAACTACTACAACCATAAATGTATTTTGGCGGTGCGATCGCATTTCCTAAAGGTCTGATTACCAGTTCTTGTTCACCAATTATTTGGTCTACTTCTAAAGCAAACCTTCCCTGATTTCGTCGTAGCAAAAGCACCGGATTTTTGGCTACGCTTGGGTCATGAGTACTTGATGTGTTGTATAGAGTATCATTATTAAAGCATGAGTCATTATAATTAATCAAGTTTGAAAGTTGACGGAGGCTGACCATAGTTTCATCATCGTCTGTACTCAAATGTAAGATTTTTGTACCTTCAATTTCTTTAATCTGCTGCTCAAAGGGAATCAATATTTTTTCGATACTGTCCAAAAGAAGTGCATATACAACACCTTTAGCTTGAACTAGCATTAATTTTTCGGTAGTCATAGAAAAAGGAATTTTGAGTATGAATATTGTTCCTTGGTTGGGTAAGGATTGAACTGAAATTGAACCATTAAGTGCGTTCATCTGAGTCCGCACGATATCTAACCCCATACCACGCCCAGAGATTTCACTTACTTTAGCAGCAGTAGAAAATCCAGGTGAAAATATCATATCTAACAATTCAGATTCAGCCAGATTAGAAGCATAGGTGATAGTTTTTTCTTCACTTTGTATAGGATAAAATTCAGCAGCTTTTCTGCGAATTCTGTCTAAATTCAATCCCTGTCCATCATCGCGAACCTCGATAACAGTTTGGCTACCTTGATGATAGGCGCGGATTTCGATTAACCCTTGTTCTGGTTTACCAAGCTCTCGGCGAAGTTGCGGAGCTTCAATGCCGTGGTCAAAAGCATTACGTACTAAATGTAACAAGGGATCGTACAGCTTTTCTGCGATCGCTTTATCAACTAGTACTTCAGTACCACTAAGTTTCAATTCTACAAGTTTGGCATGAACATTCCCCAACTTATTTACCATGTGGGGGAACCGATTCAGGATATTGCTTAAAGGCGACATTCGTGCATCTACTAAGCTATCTATAATATTAAGAATTAAATTTTCTTGTTTGTCACCAATTTGTGCAGCTTGCGTTACAAGCAAGTCAAGAGACTCTGTGGTTTCTTGTAATTGCAGTGTCTCTTCTATTGCTTCGTGCAATGTCATCTGGAAATCTGTATATACATCCATTTCTAAAGAGTCAAAATTCACTGCATAATTTTGCGTTTGTTGTGAGGCGATATTTTGTATTTGTAATGGTAAATCACGTAATTCATTTAAAGTTGTTTGGTGTCTAGTTAGTTGTTGGATTAATTGGTCAATTATTTCTTTGACTTGTTCATCTTGCAAACTATGCCGTTTTTGGTAAATCAACGATTCCCCAGCTAGATAATTAAGGTGTTGCAGTCTCTCTGTATCTACTCGAATAAATGAAGGTTGGCGAAAGTTTTTAGTTTGAACATACTCTGATTTATCTTCTATTTCTTTGTTGATTTGTGTAGTTAAATCAGGCATGACTTCAATAGCTGTTTCAGGAACATTTACAACTCCCTGCCCATTGACAGTTAAGGAATCAAGCTTTACTGAAGAATCATCATTCGTGGTTGTCACCACTTGCTCTGTAAAGTTTTCTCTAGCTTCTTCTCCCCATATTGCTTCTAGTAGGTTCTCAGTTGTTTGAGAATAACTATTGGGTATTTCTTTAATAAATAAGAGCATTTGTAACTTGGGTTTATCAAGCCAGTTTTTCTCTTTAATAGTAACAGGAGGACAGTTTTTATATTCTTTTGCTAATCTATGAATTCGATTTTGTAATATTTTAATGACTGAGATGTAGCTATCAGATTTTTTAACAGAATGCTGAAATTTTGCAACTGCAAATAAAATGATTAAAATTATCCCATGTCGATAAAGATAAAGGCTTTGACTATCTTCTTCATCCTGAACAAAATCAAGAAAGTTTTTTAGCCAACTATCGATATAATCAAGTAAATTTTCTTTTTCTAACCGGGGAATCATTAAATCAAAATTAAGCTCTGCCTCTGGTATTTTGATTTCGTGATTAAACCAACCAAAAATGTAACGAATGACTTTTAAATAAAACTTGGCAGTTGTTGGCTTTACTGATTGGTTTTTATTATTATCAGATGTAGTGAGAAATTGGTAAAATTGTTCTTCTGAATTATTTTGTAATTCTTCAGATAACTCATTATTTGCCACTGTCGTGAGTTTTCGTAAAGCTGGAGAAGTTTTTCCGCCAGATGTGCGATCGCCTTCTAATACCAATTTTTGTGCTTGTTGCAAATCTGCAAGGGCAATTTCTGCGATTTGCTGCACCTGAGTGGGGTTTACCTGTAGCGCTGACAGAATTGTTTGAGAAATTTCTCCCAATCCAGGTAAATTTAGAGATTCCGCTAAACCGAGAAACACCTCAGCTTGAGAGTGTAAAAACTCGATAAATTCGTCATAGCTGGGTGGATTGTTAACAGCTTCAGCAATACTGTTTATCCGTTGCTCTACTCCCACTTCAAAAACGGACTGAACAATATCAAATCCCAATTCTTCAGAAGTGGGAATATGAGTTTCAGCACCAAATGCATCACCCAGTTTTTCTTGCAACTGTGCAAATACTAAAGTTGCTCGATGGAGGAGTTCTTCATCATTAACAGTACTGCCAATTAATTCGGTATTTAATGCTATGCTAAGACACTCATAAGCTTGTAGCAAAAGTGTTTGTAATTCGGCATCAACTGCAACTTTTGGATTATATAGAGCCTTAAATACATCTTCTAAAAAATGGGCTATCATCTTAATTACTTCTAACCCAACATTAGCAGCACCACCTTTAAGTGTATGAGTAGCCCGCATTAAGTTATGAACTTTAGCAGTGCTATAATTTTCCGATAAGCTAAATAGTTCTTGTTCAATAATTTGGACTAATTCTGGAGCTTCAGCCAGAAAGTAAATGTATCCTTGTTCGCGGATCTCGTTATCTGTAATCATAAGTGGGGAGTGGGGAGTTAGGAGTTAGGAGTTAGGAGTTGGGAGTTGGGAGTTGGGAGTTGATCAACCAATTGATTTTTCAGTTGTCTTGACTATTGAACTCCAAATCCGAATGATTTCGTCTGCATAGATTAGTTCATTGGTTAAATCAATATTTACTAGTTTGGACTGTTGTAGTAAACGTAGCTAGTATTTGGTTTACTTAGCTTCTTTATATGCAATATATCTTCAACTCAAAAGTTTCAATTAATTAAGGTCAAAGTATTTTTAAATTTGTCAACAAAATAGTGATTGATCTAATTAATGCTTTAACCCAATAACTCCTAATTCCCTATTCCCTATTTCACTTTAAACTTACTAGCAGTTGTTAATAGCTCTTGCGCCATCCCTGATAAATCTTGGAACACAGCAGCAATTTCTTGAGATTCCGCAAAAGTCTTATTAGCAATTTCTGCTACATCTTGCATTGATTTTGTAACTGTTACAGATTGCGTCATTTGTTTTTGAGTTGCTGCGGTAATTCGCTCGATTAGCTGACTAATTTCGGCAGTTGCATAAACGATCGCATTCAAGTTTTGGCGAGTATCATTGACAAGATTTGTACCTTCTACTACCTGCTGAATACCAGTTTCCATTGCTACTGCTACTTCTCCGGTTTCTGCTTGAATCTCTTGGACTAATTTTTCTATTTCGATGGTTGCTGCTGCTGACTGACGAGATAAAGAACGGACTTCATCAGCTACAACTGCAAAGCCTTTGCCATATTCGCCTGCACGGGTGGCTTCAATGGCTGCATTCAAAGCCAGTACGTTTGTTTGTGTGGCAAAATTACCAATCAAATTCACCACTTTGGAGATTTTTTGCGAAGATTCACTGAGGCGTTTAATCTTCTTGCTGGTTTGAGCAACGGTTTCACGAATTCCTTGGATTGCTTTTACAGTTAAGTTCATTGCAGTATCGCCAGACACAACAGTTTCATTGGCTTGTTGCACCGCTACTTGCACTAACTCAGCATTCGTCACTACAGCTTGAGTAGAGTCCACCATCTGTTGAATCTCACCTAAAGCTGCGGTAATTTCCTCAGATTGTTGTTGTGCTAAATTAGTCAGTCCCGTTAGTGAAGCCTCGCTATTACCGGAAGTTTGAGCAACTTGTTGAGCAGCCCCCTGTACCTGAAGAACGATTTGCCGCAGTGCTTGCAGGGTATTATTGTAAGCATCGGCGATCGTGCCTAGTTCGTCTTCTGTAATGGGTGCGCGTACTGTTAAGTCGCCATTTAGGGCGGGTCTAAGGGCTGTTAGCAGTTGAATAGATCGTTGTTGTAGTAACTCCTTGGCTGCCTTTTCTCGGGCTACGGCTTCTGCTAATTTGGCTGACTGCCCTTGTACTTGTTGCAAATATTCAGTCTGTTGTAATGCTAGCCCTAACTGGTTGCCAATACGTGCTAACAAGGTGACTTCCGATTCATCCCAATCACGAGTTCCAGAATTTTGATAAGCTGCCAGCAATCCCCACAATTGTTCCCCAGCAAATACAGGAACAATTACATAAGCTTTAGCTTCAAATTGCTCTAAAACTTCAATGTGGCAAGGAGAATGACCTACCTGATAGATGTCATTAACAATAAAGTTTTCCCCTTGGGCATATCGACCCCCTTGAGTTTCTTGTAAGTGGGTATCTTCCCAGACAGTTTTGATATCGGGGCCTACTAGTTTTACCCAAGTATGAGCTACTGATTCTGCTACAAATTCACCAGTCCAATTAGGGTTGAAGCGATAGGCTGCGACGCGATCGCATCGCAGTAATTGCCGTACTTCTTGAGTGGTTGTTTTGAAGATTTCTTCTACATCTGAAGATTGCCGAATGCGGTTACTGATCTTAGTGACAGCTTTCTCTTGTTCCGCTATCTGAGCTAGTTTCTCAGATTTCAACCGAACTAATTCTAAATAATCTATCTGTGATTTAGCTAGGCTAAATTGCAAGCTAGTCTGAACCAAAAAAGTCACTTCCCAGGTTTCCCACTCACGGGGGCGAGAATTTTGATAAGCTGCCAGCAAACCCCACAATTTTTCCCCGAAGAATATAGGAACAATTATGTAAGCTTTGGCTTCAAACTGCTCTAAAATCTCAATATGGCAAGGAGCAAGCCCTACTTGATAGATATCATTAACAACAAAGTTTTCGCCTCTGACATACCTACCTCCCTTAGTTTCTTGTAAGTAGGTATCGTCCAAAACGGTTTTAATATCAGGGCCTACCAGTTTTGTCCAACCAGTACCCACAGACTCAGCCACAAATTCGCCACCCCAGTCAGGGTTAAAACGATAGACTGCAACGCGATCGCATCGTAGTGATTGACGTACTTCTTGAGTGGTTGTTTTGAAGACGCTATCTACATCTAAAGATTGTCGGATGCGGCCTACTATCTTAGTAAAAGCTTTTTCTTGTTCAACTATTTGGGCTAGTTGCTCAGATTTCTTATGCATCTGTTCTAGATATTCGCCTTGTGAGATAGCCACACCAAATTGCAGTCCAATTTGGGTTACAAAGCTTTCTTCCCAAGGTTGCCAATCACGAGGCCCAGAATTTTGATAAGCTGCCAGCAAGCCCCATAATTTCTCTCCAGCAAATATGGGCGCAATGATGTAAGCCTTCATTTCATACTGCTCTAAAATATCAATGTGGCATTGAGCATGACCCATTTTATAGATGTCTTTGGCCACAAAACTTTCACCCTTGGCATAACGCCCTCCTTGAGTGTCTTGCAAGTGGGTATCTTCCCAAACCATATAAAACTCAGGGGTGACCATTTTTACCCAGCCATTACCCACTGACTCAGCGACAAACTCGCCACTCCAGTCAGGTTTGAAGCGATAAACGCCGACGCGATCGCATTTTAGTAATTGCCGTACTTCTTGAGTAGTTGTTTGAAAAAGTTTATCGACATTTGATACCCGCAAAATTTTGTCGATGACTTTAGCTACTGATTTTTTTGCTAGTAGTCGTTGTTGTTCTTCTTTTTTGAATTCAAAACTCTGCAATTTGTAGATCAGTTCTGTTGTAATTTGGGATAGGAGGCTAATTTCTACTTCTTGCCATTGCCGCGTTGATAAGCAATTATTTACTACCAGTAACCCCCATACTTTACCTTCTACTACAATCGGTAAACTCAAACTGGCTTTAATTTGAAATTTATCTAGGAGTTGCTTTTGATAAGGGCTAAGTTGAATCTGACTGATATCGTCAATAACTACAGGTTCTATATAGTCTTGATTGGTATATAAACCAAAAATAATTCCGGGAATGTTTTCGCCTAAAGTTGGTGTCCAACCTAGTGTTCTTGATTCTGCTAAAACATTACCTGAATCAAGGGAAGTAAATTGATAAATTAAGGCGCGATCGCAGCTAATTTTTTCTCTAATCTGGGCTACAGTAATTTTGAGTAGTGTATCAAAGTCTGGCGCTTGGCGCATGTGAGTTGCAATGTCTTGCAACTGTCGCCGCCAAGTTTTAAATTCCTGAGCGATCGCGTTTAATAAGGATATTTCATTGCTAGCAATATTTGTTATATTAGCGCTCCCATTTATATTTTCTACTTCAGAGATTAAATCCTGCTTTTCATTGCTATTGTTATACAAAAATGTCATTTTATTAACCTCAAGATTTATTAGAGTAATAGTTGGTTATTAGGTAGATAACAAGGAACTAGTGTTTGGCTAAAACGATTAGGAATTGTTAATATGCCTAATCACCCACAATTAACCGTTCAATTATGAATTTTCCACATGGGAGATTGGATAATTGTTATGGCATCCAAATTAAAAATCATATCCTCAGAATCATTAATAAAGTATCCCTGTAAAAAAGGTGAGATTTTAGGATAAAATAATTCGCTAGTTGGGGGTTTCATTCTCTGAGTATCTAGCCATTCAATATCTATCAGTTGTCGCACTAATAGCCCCAAATATTTACCCTTATTTTCGAGAACAATCGCCATCATTTTTGAAAGTAAATTTGCTCCTTGCGAAATTGGAGGATAACCTAACATTGCCTCTAAATCTACTAACCAAAGCATCTCACCGCGCCAGTTATAAATACCCAAGACGCTACTAGGCATTTGAGGAACGCCACATATTTCTGGTAATGATATTTGCAACACTTCTGTGATGTGTTGTAACGAAATTATCGCTGTATCCCTAACTCCCAAATTAAAACTTAAGAACTTTTCCTTAGTTTCCAAAATTATTTTCCTTTGTGCTTGATTATTTATCTCTAGCCACTATTTGCAGTATTATTTTATTTTGTAGAGGTTCTAAATTAGAAATATAGACTTCTAGTTTTTTGCGAATTTATCAAATTTTTGCTAGCTAATTAATCGTTTTAACACTACCGTTAGTTCCTCTCGGTCAATCGGTTTTGATAAATAACCATCAGCGCCTAACATATTACCCCAAATTTTATCTACATCACTATTTTTTGTAGAGCAAAAAACCACAGGTATTTTGCTAGTATTGGGATTATTTTTCAACTCTCGGCAAATTTCAAAGCCACTTTTACCTGGTAAAATTACGTCGAGAAATATTAGGTCTGGCTTATTTTTATCGATTTTGTCTTGAGCTTCTTCACTGCTTGTGGCACTAATGACAGAGTAACCTGCCTGTTGCAAGTAACGGCTGATTATTTCCATATCTGTTAAGCCATCTTCAACAACTAAAACAGTATTCATGGTAATTACCCTTTAAAACTTTTTAAGAATGTAAACAAATTAGACATATAAATCCTAAATTCTGTGTGAACAAAGACATCCAAGGGACTAAAAAATAGTACAGGTTGGCAGAAATCAACTTACCATTTGAAAACAGTTAGAAAGCCTAAAATTAAAATATGCGTAGATTTTGACTTCTGGCTTGTGTTACCAGCTCCTAACTCCTTGTCGTAAATAATATTCACAGATAAAATAGGACTGCTATAAATACAAAATCTGTATTTGTCTAATTTTGATACAATCTTTATATATTAACCTCCGAAAAAGTACTTAATGAACACAATTTAATATATGTTTTAGTTACGTAATAAACTTCGATTTTATATAAAAAATTAGGTGGATTCAATAGCAACACCTACTTGCATCTTATAAATTTTGACTTCTTATTTATCACCCCAGTAATTTTATGTTTACTGTGGTGGAAAAGTTTATCGGTTGTAAGTTTTTTTCTGATGGCTATTGTTAAGCAATAGGATCATGCTGAGGAATTAAATTGTAAAACTAATCAGATTAGTTGATAATTAATCATTAATAAAAATTATTAATTCTCCCTACTTACAAACTTCTAAATTAGCTTGACTCTTGTCGATGGATATACTCGGCGTAGGTAAATATTTACGTACTATACTCATTACCTTATCAGGCATTACAGGTTTAGTTATAAAATCTGTAGAACCCACTACTTTAGCACGAACTCTATCTAAAAGACCATCACTACCTGTTAATATAATTACTGGTGTATTGGCGAAGGCAGATATTCGTCGCAACTGAGTACAAATTTCGTAACCACTGGCGACTGGCATAATCAAATCCAAGAAAATCAGGTCTGGTTTATCCTGAATGAGGGTTGGGAGAGCTTGTACAGCATCTTGAATTTTGATAAACCTTAGTCCATTAGAAGTGATAATATCCTCTAGCATTTTACAGACCAGAGGGCTATCATCTACGCAGGCGACTAGTGGAGCAATTGATTTCTTTGGTTGTGCGGTGATAGGCTTATTGTTGCCCTCCATCACTACTAAGGGCATGTCAGGTATTTCCACCAATTCGATGATTCCTTTAAGGATATAGGGAAGCAATGAACGGGTGAGTGGCAGTACACTTTGCTTCATTTTCACGGCTAAATCTCGCAGAGTTAATTTGCCGTTGATTAAATTTACAAAGTTTTTGTAGACAGATGGACTTACAATCTGCTGAAGTTGTTCTGGTCGGCGTAGAACTGGTGCCAAGTCAGGAGAAAAATTTGCTAAACCTGCTTCTGACCAAATTTTCCATGAGTCTTGCATGTGCTTTACAGACATTTCTGCACTTGTGAAGCTTATTGGTGTTTCTAAGATAACTTCTTGGTTGCGATTGCAACTTATAGAAGCAAAATTTCCTTGCATAGCTAGGTCAAATAATAATTCTGCTATGGTGTTTTCGGCAATAGACTGAATCTGTTCTCTTTGAACTTTTTGTTTTTTATGAAAGATTTCTAGAAGGCGATAATCCCAGTAATCTATTGCTACGTCTTGCAAACGCAACTGCAATTTATCAACATCAATCTGGGGACAATTTTGAGCCATCTGTCTACGCCAACGGCGGAAGGGATGAGTTCCACCTGTTGCCCAAACTATCCGCCCCAGCCGATAATAAAAAGTCCATTGGCTACCTTTAGAACTTTTAATATTTAATTTACCATTGTATTGTAGCTGAGTACAAGTTTTAAATTCATTAACTAGGTTATTTGAAAAAATAAGTTCGGAGTGGGTCATACTTTGTTCCTTGTATTAATAAAGCCAGCTATTGAAAAACCCACACTGATACCGCAAGTCAAAAGTCAAAAGGCTTTAATTTTTTGTGCTTTCTGGCTGTTGGGAATGGTAGGTTTATTTCCACTGACCTGTATTAGCTATATAGTGGTCAGCAGATTAGGTCAATAAGTGCCAATACATTTTGAATGTAGCAGTCTAAATCAAGTTTATTAAAATCAAGGGATATAGGATAATAGCAAAAATATTACTAGTAAATAAAGTTATATAGCACAGAGTTAATTCTCGGCAATTTTTATGACTCAAATAGGTTGGTGTAGCCCACATCATTAAAAAAAATGCGTTCAGTATTTATATCTTTAAGTTTAATAATTTCCATACGAAATTATATCCGTATAATTTCTGATTTTTTATTTAAAAAATATTGGCAGTCTCTTTCTAGATTTCACTTTTTAGATTGGCAATATAATATATCTTATAAAGTGTTTATTATTATTTACATTTATTAATATTTATTACTTGGAGAGAGACGCAAAATTGAACTGGGCAACTCTTGGAGAGGCTACGCCAACGCTAATGCGTCTTTCTACACACCTGAAATTATCACTAATAATCTTTAAGTGTATCAAGTATTTATTTAGGAAAACTTCTTTAAGGTTTGTTGTGGTTTTGATAGCTGATAACAGCTGCCCTAAGATTACTTTGGTGTTCTGAAAGAAGCCGATCGCCTTCGTCTTTTTCTAAACCAGTCCAGTGCATCAATAGCGCTAGCTTCACCCATTTACCACTGCGTTCTAATAAAAAACCAGCTGCTTCCCGACTTAAACCTGTAAGGTCTTGCAAAATTCGCAAGGCGCGATCGCGTAACTTTTGATTTGTTACTGCCACATCTACCATCCGATTACCGTAAACTTTGCCTAGTTTGACCATCACCCCAGTGGAAAGGATATTTAAAGCTAATTTTGTGACTGTACCAGCTTTCAGGCGAGTTGAGCCAGCGATTATTTCTGGCCCTGTTAATAGGCGAATGTCAATATCGGCATCAAAGCTAACTTGTTCTGCGGGAACACAGGCAATAAAAATAGTCTTGGCTCCCCTCTGACGAGCAGCATGAAGCGCACCGTGGACATAAGGCGTTGTCCCACCTGCGGTAATGCCAACTACGACGTCTAGCTGGGTAATTTGTCGCCCTGCGATCGCAGCCTCCCCATCTTCGATGCTATCTTCTAAATCTTCCGAACTGCGTACCAGTGCGCCAGCACCACCAGCAATTATCCCCTGTACCAACTCTGGCGGCGTACAAAAAGTAGGTGGACACTCAGCAGCATCTAATACTCCTAACCTGCCACTTGTGCCCGCACCAATATAAAATAAGCGTCCTCCGTGTCGCAAACGCTCTGCGGTGCTATCAATTGCTTGTGCCAATTGAATTTTCGCCGCCGCAACCGCCTCGACTGCCTTTTGGTCTTCGCTATTAAACAGCTCCACCAATTCTAGAGAACTGAGCTGGTCTAAGTTAAGACTGTTAGGATTTACCAGCTCGGTTAAAAGATGCCCACGTTCCTGCAAGTTTGTCATTTGTCCTTTGTCCTTTATCCGTTGTCCGTTGTCACGTTGTCCGTTGTCATTAGTCACTTAACGACCAATGACCAATGACCAATGACCAATGACCAATGACTAATGACTAATTACAACAATCCTTCCAATTTGCGACGCATCTTCTCTAGTTCAGAATCAGACAATTCTGGTTCTTCTAGTGGCTGTTGATTGAGAGGGAAGGGGTCTTCAACAGTATCCTCTTTCTGGGCATCTACTTGCCAGTCGGTTTGTTCGACGTTAAGTTCTGGGGGAGTTACAACTAAATTGCTGTTTTCTGGGATGATTTCCCATTCATATCCAGCACTTTCGCAAAATTCCTTGATTTCCTCAGCATCGAACGGCTCTGGTGTAGGTGAGGGAAAATCCTGAGCTTCCAACATCAGGGCAAAGCGGGTGGCGTCGTCTTCTGACTCGAACATCAGAATTTTATTGCGTAGCTTGCCGCCGTAAGCATCGCCTTCCCGAATGGTATGAATTCCCTCATTTTCTGTTCGAGCATTAAAAATTAACACAAAAACACGCATTGGTGTAATCATTTGTCTTTTTTAAGGTCTATCTATATTAAAGTTCTACGTTGTGCCTCAGCGAAAGTCACAGGAACAATTTTCACTCTATTCAGATCAGATTTAACTGAAAACGCCAATATTATGAAGCATAAGTATTGGATTAAGCAAATACCGTAACTCAACCAATGAGGTCTTGGGTTTAGTTGGCGTATCCTGGAAATGGCATACTGAATCAGCGTGTCAGTTAATGCTTGTGTGTGCCAGCAACATCTGGCAATTAATACTGTAAAAGCAAATGACTAAATCTCCCAATCAAGATATTCCCTCACTGTGCCCTATCCGCAAGCGTCTATGGTTGCTGGTGTTGAGTCGGGGTAGCATTGCTTTGGGCGGACTTTTGCTGTTAGGAGTTATTGTTGGTATTTGTCGGTTGTGGACTTTTGTCCAAACAGAGTTAACACCCTTAGCACAACAAAATCTCACTACTACACTCAACCGTCCGGTAAAACTGGGAAAAGTCACACAATTTTCGTTGACGGGAGTGCAGTTTGGGGCTTCAGCTATCCCAGCCACATCCACAGATCCAGATCGGGCCCTAATTGAAGCTGTAGAGGTTGGTTTTGACCCTTTACAACTAATCTTTAACCGCCACCTAAAGCTAGATGTTACCTTAGTCAACCCAGATATTTACATTGAACAGGATAAACAAGGGCGCTGGGTTTCCACTAATATAGCGCCGTCGCGTGAAGGCGCTGCTATTAAAACCGATTTGGACAAATTGTGGTTTCGCAATGCCAAGCTGGCCTTGATGCCGCAGAAGAGGGCAGGGGGAGCAAGATCCCCCTCATCTCCCGTAACATTTTCTCAAATCAACGGTTCTGCCCAACTTTTAGCAAATAACAAGTTGATCAGGTTTGATGTGGGGGGGCAAGCAGACAGTGGTGGCAGTATTTCTATTCAGGGAGAGACGCGTTCTAGGGTGCTAGCAGGGAACTTTCAAGTGCGATCGCAAAACTTCCTGGCTGCGGATATTTATCGATTAATTAAGATACCAGTGAGCTTACAGGCGGGTCGAGCCAATGGCGACTTGTTAGTTAGGTTAGCACCAGGACAACGGACTTTATTGTATGGCAACGCTACTGTGCAAGGCGTAACAGTTCAAGTGCCCAAAGTCCCACAACTGTTGAGCAATAGCCAAGGAAATCTTCGCTTCCAGGGAACGGAGTTGCAGTTAAACAATGTTACTAGCAACTACGGCAAAATTCCCCTCGTGGCTACGGGAATCATCGACTCTCAAGCAGGCATTAAGTTGGCAGCGCGTGTAAATGCGGTGAGTTTGGCTAATGCCCAAGAGACTCTCAAGGTAAAACTACCTATGCCGATTGCGGGGCAAGTAAAAGCTGATTTGCAGATTACTGGATCAACTAAAGAGCCAATTCTCTCAGGTACAGTTACCACTATTCAAACTGCTCGGATTGACAAAGTTGATTTTAATAGCATCAGTAGTAAGTTTGAACTTGCTACTAGTTCCTCTTTAATTACCCTGAAAGATATTCAAGGTAAAGCTAAAGTTGGTGGTGATATCACGGGCGCTGGGACAATTCAACTCGGTAAAAATCCGCGACTGGATATAAATTTTGCCGCCAAGAATGTTCCAGGAGATGCGATCGCAAAAGTTTATGACATAACACCCAACTTTCAAATCGGCAATGTCTCAGGTACTGCCCAACTAACTGGCCCTCCCACAAATGCCCAAACTACGGTACAATACCAGGCTCCTAACGGTACTTACCCAGGAACGGGTGAAGTTGCGTTCTTCTCTGGAGTTGCCACAGGCATGGCTCCAAATCGCAATGTCTCTTTCCGCAATGTAGCTCTGAATGTAAGTGGTGGTACTGTCCGGGCAACTGGTAGCTATGTCAATCAGCGTTGGCAAGCTGTGGCTGTTGCCTCTGGGGTAAAATTGGAACCCTTTGTAGACAAAAGTCAACTGCAAAATGTCTCTTTGGCGGAAGCACAGTTTAATGGTCGTCTCATCATTTCAGGAAGCACAGCACCATTTAAAATTGCCACGATTCGCACTGATGGTGGAGGAGTTGAAATTGGCGGCGGTACAGTTGCAGTTTCTAATATCCAACTACAAGACCAAAGCTTCTCTGCTCAACTCGTAGCTAATGGTGTGCGGTTGGGACAAATATTGAAACAGTCTCCCCCAGCTTTAAATAACCCATTGACGGGTACGTTCCAAATCGCAGGCAACAGAGATAATTTTAGCCTGAAAACCCTCCGTGGCAGTGGCGAGGGTCGTCTTGCTATTAGCGGTGGTACGGTTACAGCTTCTAATATTCAAGTGGCGAATGGTTTATATCAGGCGCAAGTTCAAGCAAATAATGTTCCTGTGCAGCAGTTGGCAACACTACCAAAGCAGTTCCAAGGAGCGTTAACTGGTCAGTTCAACGTCGCGGGTTCTGTTAATTCTTTTAAGCTGCAAACTATTCAAGCCAACGGTCAAGCGCAGATAAATGTTGCGCGTGGGATTATTACAGCTTCTAATATCCACTTGGCGAATGGTGTATATCAGGCACAAGTTCAAGCAAATAATGTCCCGTTGCAGCAGTTAGCAGCAGTACCACCGCAGTTTCGAGGGACGTTAACTGGTCAAGCAAACGTGGCGGGTTCTGTTGAGTCCTTTCAACCGCAAACTATCCAAGCCAGTGGTCAGGGACGGGTGAATCTTGCCGGTGGAACGATCGCAGCCTCTAATATCCAATTGGCTAATGGTCGCTATCAAGCTGTAGTTAATGCTTCAGGTTTGGAATTAAATCGATTAAATCAACAATTGCGGGGTAAGTTTGGCGGTCAGTTGCAATTAGCTGGGACGTTTGGATCATCCAAATTAGCTGATGTACGTGCTGCTGGACAGGTGCAATTATCTCAAGGTATCCCTGGTTTTGAGCAACCTCTGACGGCTGCGATCGCTTGGAGTGGTGAAAGGCTTACCATTGAACGAGCAACTGCTCCCGGTTTAAGTGTTACTGGTAACATATTAGCCAATGCAAGAAAAGCAGGTATACCGGAAATTACTGCTCTAAATCTCAACGTCCAAGCCCAGAATTACAACTTAAAACAGTTACCGATCAATCTTCCTAATCAGGTTGCTGTGGCGGGGAGAGTAGATTTTAATGGTCAAATCACTGGTAAGCTGCCCTTGCCAAATGTGGTAGGGCAAATTAATTTACGAGACTTGGTTGTTCAAGATATTGCTTTTGAGCCGTTGTTAACTGGAAACATCGATTCAGCACAGGGACGCGGTTTAAATTTGAACTTGGCGGGTAATAGCGTAGATTCAAAGGGGCTTCTCGGCAGAGATCGCCTGGCCTTCAATTTAGATGCCAATAATCGCCCGAAATCCTTCTTAGTAAAATGGCAGCAAGCATCAGCTATAGGTAATGCTCAAGGGAATGATTGGACGCTCAAACTTGCAAATTTCCCCTTACAAATATTGAATTTGACTCCACCAGCAATTACTAGATTGGGTACTGGTAAGATAGCTGGCTTGTTAACTGGGGATTTGTTGTTTAATCAGCAGACATTGGCAGCAACGGGGAATTTAGCGATCGCTAATCCGCAAATTGGCAGGGTTAAAGGCGATCGAATAGCTGCTCAATTCCGCTACAGTGATGGTAAAGGCACACTCACCAGTAGCGAATTTGTCAAAGGCAAAAGTAGCTACGCCTTTGTCGGTAGTTTTGCTCAAAGCCCGAAAGGCCCTCAGCTGCAAGGTAAACTGAAAGTCAACCAGGGAGAGATCCAAGATGTTCTAACTGTAGCGCAGGTATTTGATTTACAAAACTTGCCAGGTGGTTCAGCAGAAATCTACGGCACAGCAGAGGATCTAACCACCACCCCCCAAGGAACGCAAAATCAACCTTTATTAACTCAAATCCAACGATTTTCTGAAATAGAAGCTTTGGTAGAAGAACAGGAAGAAAAGCGACTTAATTCTACTCCTATACCAGATTTGGCAGACTTAAAGGGGACTTTCAACGGGGAAGTGGCTGTAAATACAGCTACAGCCAATGGATTATCAGTGGATTTTAATTTGAATGGACAAGACTTTGCCTGGGGTAAAAAGGAAGAACTGAATCGTTATTATACTGCCGATAAAGTGATTGCCGAAGGCAACTTTGAAAACGGTGTTTTGAGTTTGCGACCTTTACGGCTTGAATCTGCAAACAGGCTGATTGCTTTTACAGGTAACGTTGGCGGTGATGAACAATCTGGCCAGTTGCGGGTAAATAATTTGCCAGCACAAGTACTGAATAATTTTGTCAAACTACCAGTTGGAATCAGAGGTAATCTTAACGGTACAGCAGCTTTAGCAGGCAGCATTGCTAATCCCCAAGCTAGAGGAGAATTGCAAATTACAGAAGGATTATTGAATCAGAACAAAATAGATTCAGCGATCACAAGTTTCAGCTATGCTAACGGACGCTTAAACTTTGATAGTACCGTAGCAGTTGCTGGGCCAAAACCTGTTGATATTACTGGTAGCATCCCTTATAAATTGCCTTTTGCTTCCGTCGCACCAGACAGCGATCAAATCAGTTTAGACATGAAGTTAGAAAACGAGGGATTGGCGCTGTTAAACGCATTGACTAATCAAGTGGTATTTGAGAAAGGTGGAGGAGAAGTAGACCTCAAAGTACGCGGAACATTGCAAAAACCCGAAGTAAATGGAACTGCTACTATTAATGATGCTACTTTTTCAGCCCAGGCTTTGCCACGTAAGCTGAGACATGTCACAGGTAGAGTGCTGTTTAATTTTGACAGCATCTTAGTAGAAAATCTTCAAGGTAGCTTTAGCCGTGGGAAGGTAGAAGCTGCTGGAGAAATTCCCATTTTCAACAATGAGAACGTGACTATCAACAATCCCTTGACTGTTAATCTCGATCAGCTGGAGCTAAATTTGAAGGGACTTTATTTGGGAGGCGCTAGCGGTAATTTACAGATTATCGGTTCTGTCCTTAACCCGGTAATTGGCGGTAAAATAAATTTATTTGATGGTCAGGTATTGCTGGCAGAATCTACCAGCACCGCTTCATCTGCAAATAGTGGTATTGGCGTATCACCCACAAAAGCCAATAAGCAGAGTAAATCTCAAATTGAGAATGGGACGGTAAATACGGTTGCTAGATTTAATAATCTAGATTTAGAACTCGGTAAAAACGTTCAAATTACCCGTCCACCTATTCTCAGTTTCCGCGCAACTGGTAATCTCATAGTTAACGGCTCAATCAATCAGCCAATACCCGATGGTACTATCCGATTAGAACAAGGCGGGGTAAATTTATTTACTACCCAATTTAACCTTGCTCGTGGCTATACACACACCGCAACTTTTAGTCCCTCTCAACCCCGCGACCCCAACTTAGATATTCGGCTATTTGCCAAGGTACTAGACGTAACCCAAAGTAATGACTTCAGCCGGGTAAATACCACAGGTTTATCAGCATTAGAGAGTGTTCGAGTCGAAGCCACTATCAACGGTCTAGCCAGCAAACTGAATGAAAATCTAGAATTAACAAGTAGTCCGTCACGTAGTCAAACCGAAATTGTGGCACTTTTAGGAGGTGGGTTTGTAGACACCCAAGGACGAGGTGACAGTACTTTGGGTTTGATTAACATCGCAGGTTCGGCTGTGTTCAACAATTTTCAGTCAGCTTTTAACCAGATTGGGAGTAGCTTTGGCTTAAGTGAACTGCGGATATTTCCTACTGTTATTTCTGATAATCCCGAAGCTGGAAGGAGCAGTTCAACTTTGGAATTAGCAGCAGAGGCTGGGGTTGATATTTCTTCTAAAATCTCAGTTTCCAGCATCAAAATTTTGACAACAAATGACCCTTTTCAGTGGGGTGTGAATTACCGGATAAACGATAAGTTTCGTGTCCGCGCCTCCACTAATTTAAGCGATGATAGTCGTGCAGTAGTGGAGTATCAAACACGGTTTTAAATAAATCTCTTCAATTATGAATTACGAATTACGAATTACTTCCTGTTCCCTCTTTTCCTTGCTTATCAATAGCTTGTCGTACCTGTTTAACATCCAATTCTAATGCTTGGGCGATTTGCTCTATACTTAAACCAAACTTAAGCAAACGGGGTATAGTCTCCAGTTTTGTTTCTTCCTTTACTTCTTGGTAAAATTTAGTTTGTCTCCAATCGGTTAATCCAAACATCGCTTCCAACTCCTGTTGAGTTTTGTTGACAAATTTATAGATAAGCATTCTCTCTACTAATTCTAAGAGATTGCTACGGTTAGCTTCATCCGTTTGCTGTACTTGATTTATCAAGTTTTTCGCTTGCTGTACGGCTTTATCTTCTGTTGCAACTACTAACTTAATCACACCTAGCCCAATCGAAGACGATGGGACATCATCTAACTCGTCTAAATAAATTATCCGAATTTGCTGTTGAGCCAATGATGTTTGATAAATAAATGGCACACCTGGGTCGAGACTGCGTTGAGCAAAAAGCAATACTGCTTGCCAACGACGTTGAGGTTTATATTGGTTTATATACAGGAAAGCTTCTGTTATTATTCGCCAATAAATATCATCATCGCGCTGAAACTGTACCTCAACAAAATAGATTGGGTCTTCTGGGAAGTCAGGTTTTGGTAGGAATAAACCATCGATACGACGTGCTAGTTCTTTGATTTACACTGAGGTAAATTGGTAGTGTAACGCCAGAGCTTGAGATTGTTCCAAAAGTTAAAATAAGACACCTGGAATAGTTTGGAATAATGTATAAAAAATCGTGTCTGTTTTCATGCACTCTGGATATTTAAATATTTTAAGATTATCGTGGCTGATAGGGCAATATCAGATTGTGATATTATCTCCGCCTTCTTGATTGATAACTAATCGCAAAATTGATAATCCTAAAATTATCAAAAATAGCACTAAACCAATTGTGCAAGCATAGCTGATTTCCAAGTTACCAAAAGCTTGCTCGTATAGATAATAAACAATCGTTTTTGAGCTACTGAGTGGGCCTCCTTGGGTCATAATGTATACTTCTTCAAAAACTTTGGTGGCAGAAATAGCCGAAATCACCGCCACTAGTGCTAAATACGGCTTCATCAAAGGTATGGTAATATCCCAATGTTTGCTGATACCATCCGAACCATCGATCGCAGCAGCTTCGTACACATCAGCAGGAATTGATTGCAACCCCGCTAAATAAATCACCATGTAGTAGCCGAGTCCCTTCCACACGGTGACAGCCATGACGCTGGCAAGAGAAATTGGTACAATACCAAAAATTTTTTCTGGGCTAGTTAACCAAGGAATACCCTCTGGAAAAATACCCAAAGCTTTCAAAAACTGATTCAGTAATCCGTTTTCTGCATACAGCCATTTCCAAGCTATTCCGGCAACCACCATTGAAATTACCACTGGAGTGTAGTATGCGGATCTAAACCAATTCATCCCCCGCAGTTTCTGATTTACCAAAATTGCCAGCACTAGGGGAGCAATTACTAAAATTGGGACTACACCCACAAGATATAAAAAAGTGTTTTCCAAGGTTTTCCAAAAAACTGCATCCTTCCAAAGCTTGAGGAAGTTGGCAAAACCTATCCATTGTGGCGGCTGGGCAATATCTTCGTAGCTGGTAAAGCTGAGGTAAAACGCTTGCAGTGCAGGCCAAAAGACTGTTAAGCCTAAAAGAACTAAAGCGGGTAGTAAAAATAAATAAGGGGTCAGTCGCTGTTTAATAAATATCCAATTTTTAGGTGTTAATTGATTCATAATAAGGTCTAATAGTTGTTTTCGCTTTGTCAGCAACAATTTGGGGATGTGAGTAGATTTAAGCTTCAATATTCTAAAGGGATATATTTGCGTAACGCTAATTAATAACTCGGAGATAAACTGTGATGGAAACTCAACATAACCCGCCAATTGAACATCAAAATGTCCCCATAAACCACCGTGGACTGCATGAATTTTTGTATAGTTCTGACGACGAACACACCGCCACTGAGGTGAGTATAACCCCTGAACTGGCAAACGATGGTACTGAAATTATTAACCTTGAGGCTTGGAGTGCATCTGCTCAGAACGCTAAAATTGCAGGTGTTTATGCAGTATTGGATGCAGAACGCACTACGCAGTACATTGGCTATTCTCGGAATGTGTTGCTTTCCCTAAACGGTCATGTCAGTCAAAATGGTCAGCAAAAGTGTGCTTTTGTACGTGTGCAAGCATTCAAGTTCCCCAAGCGTCAAGAAATGGAAGATTTGAGAGATGCGTGGATAGCAGAACTTGAAAATACACCACCTGGTAATGCAACTGAAAGCGAAATGTGGGCTAGTACAGTAGGCGAAGCTGCAAAAGCGGTAATGTCAGAGGCGGAACGTCAAGCTTACGAGGAGAAAAAGCTAAAACTGCGGAAAGCAATGGCTGATACAACCCTCTCTAAAGAGTCAGAAATAATAGATGCGACTATAGCCGAACGTCAGCGTCAACTTGAAGCTGCTGTGACAAATGATGACTGGAGTGTAATTATTGACGCACAGACACAAGAAACCAAGTATTAGGTGTCAATTAAATTAGTTGTTTATATTGATAAAGTAATTCCTATCGCGTAGCTCATCCAAAAGAAAACCGCTATACAACGGATTTCAACTTGCTCAAGTACACAACCTAAACCTAAAAGCCATCTATAAAAGGCTGTTTTACTACTTAATTCACCAATTTTGACTCCTTAGCAAAGCTTTCCTTGCTCTGCTCCTGAATTTTGCTGTAAATTATTACTTTTTCAGCAATGCTCTATTTAGCATTGCTGTATATCTTCAATGTTATTAGAGTCATTTGTTGCAACTCTTCAAAAGAACCGTAAATGTACCAATGGGTTGACAGGTTAGCTTGTTCTAAGCTTGAGTAGATAATTTTTCAAGTATCAACTATGACAGCAACATAGTTGCATTCACGAATTTGGAAGGAATAAGCTCGACTTTATTTAATCAAGCAGTATAAAGCAGATTATTGGTCAAAATTTTCTGCCTGCTTCAAGTGACATAGCAAAAACTTTAAGTTTTAATAAACACAGGCTTTAGCGCGTTGCAGCCATTGCAGTGGTGTGAAATAGCTAAAGTTAGCAAATGTTACTAAAACTACATAATATAGTAAATTTTAGCAAAGTGAGTGTTACAAATGGCCGATTACATCGGAATGACTCCCACTGTAGTAATTGGACTGGGAGGAACTGGAAAGGAAGTTTTAATCAAAGTCCGCCGAATGATTGTAGAGACTTACGGCTCCCTGGATGCTTTACCTATTCTGTCATTTTTACACATTGACACCGAACAGAATGCAAAGGTTTCTGAACCACAGGTTGTGTTAAAGCAAGACATTTCACTTCGCCCATCTGAACAGGTGTGGGCTAAGGTAGAAGACGCTAAGGCTATTCTAAATAAGCTTTCTGCCTACGAACATTTAGCTGAATGGTTTCCCAGTCAGCTTAAGGGCACTGATTCAATCTTAGCTGGAGCCGGACAAATCCGATCGCTGGGAAAGTTTGCTTTCACTTTGAACTACCAAAATATTAAAACTAGCTTCAACAACGTTAGATCCAGGATTGTTGGCCATGAAAAGTTTATGCTGGATCGTTGGGGAGTCCAGCTAGATAAAGGTGTCAACATTTTCATAGTTTGCTCTCTTTCAGGGGGGACTGGCTCTGGTATGGTACTTGACATTGCCTATAACTTACGAGACTGGGTTCCTCCTTCTGATTTGCCTCAATCCTCAGCTTATTTAGTGCTTCCAGGAGCCTTTGCAGGGCTTGGTGACAGGGTAATAGCTAATGCCTATACTGCCCTAATGGAACTAAACCATTATTCACGCAACGATACTCGTTTTGAAACTCAGTATAGCCCGAATCCGAGCGATCGCATCAGTTCCCAAAGTAGCCAGGATGTACCTTTTAACTTCTGTTACTTGGTTGGTAACAGCAACGATAAAGTAACTTTTCCTAGCCTAAATTCTGTTTTGGAGATGGTTTCCCAAAATATTTTTCTGGACTTCAGTTCTGGATTCAGTCAATACAAAAAACTTGTCCGTGACAATATTCGCAAACATTGGGCTAGTCCTGATTCCAAAGGTTATCCTCAGAATTTTATTAGTTTCGGGCTTTCAAGCATTCAATTTCCCGTAGAGCGGGTTCTCAATGCTTGCGCCTTACGATTAGGAGGTCACTTAATTACTTGGTGGACTAACCCTACTCCCTCCCCGGCGGCGATGCGTGATGTGATTAAAACAGAAATCCTGCCTAATTTACGATTAGCAGAATCTGAAAATGAGCATCAGTTACTCAACAGCATTAGCCTTGGCGATAACATGAAACCCTATAGCAAGGAGGTGGCTGATTGGGTAGCAGGCTTACGCAAACGTCGCAACGACCTAAATATTCCCTTCGAGAACCTACAGCGCTTCATCTCAGTAGAACAGGACAAATACAAGTCTCACTTTTACGACAGTGATACAGACCCAAGGCGCTGGAGTGATTACTTTCAGAAGATGTGGGATAACTTGAACCAACTGATTCCCCAAAAACGCCAAGAACTCCGTCAAGTTGTCTACAAAATCATTGAAGACCGTTTTCGTGGCCCAAAGTTTGCTCGCCATTTCCTAGAAGTACTTCTAGACATCTTTACAGAGTATCGTAGCCAGTTTGACCAAGACCGACAAAAAAACTGGTTGCCTAAAGAGAATTCTGCAACTAATACCTTACAAGTTCTACTCAAGCAGATAGATGATCATGCTAAACAACTCATTTATGCACTGAATCGCAAAAGTCTAATTGATGAAGACTTCAAGGGAATTACACAGGCTTTGGAATCGCTGTATATATCAAAAGTAGAAGTAAAAGCCCGTACTTTAGCAGTATCTCTGTTAGATAGTTTGAAGGAACAAATTGAGCGTTTACTGGTAGATTTAACTGCTCTAGAACGCAACTGCGAGATATTAAAAGCTCGATTTGTTGACCAAGAGCAAACTTATGTTCGTGAAACTGGAGTACTAACAGTCAACGGAATTTTAATTTATGACAGCAAAGATGTAGACGAAATTTATAACAAGACTATTGCAGAAAAGCAGGAGAATATCTACCAGACAATTTCGCAGCAGATATTGACAGAGTTAGGGACAAAACTATTTGATTTATATACTTTTGACAACTTGAGGCTCAAGGATTTGTTTGAGCGGATTTTCAATCGCTCTCTAGATGAATTTGTCGGTAGTGGTAAGATGCAAATCTCTACGGCTCGCAAATTCCTGGAAGAGTACCCAACTGTAGAACAACAGGAAGCTCAGATTAAAACTATCTTTGAAAAAAGTGAGCCTTTCTTACGCTTCAGTCAAGAGCAGGCTCGATTAGGTTGGGAAGATAGAGCAGAAAAGCGGCAAACCATAGTCGGTATTCAAGGTGGTAATAAACCTACAGACCCGGCTGTAAGTATAATACTCCCGATGATTCGTAAGACTAGCACACTTACTGATAAAGATATTCGTCCTTTAGGTGACTCTCACCACATTTACTTTGTTCAAGAAATAGGAGCCTTTCCTCTCAGGCTGATTGAGGGGATGGATAGGATGCGGACAGTTTATCGGTCTGTGTCTCAGTCAGATAAGAATCCTTTGCATACCCATCAGGATTATCGCCAGTTTCAAGACCATATGCCGGCAACTCAAGCTGAAGTCCAGGCTAAACAAAATTTGATTCTGGCTCAAGTTTTTGGCTTAGTGGTTGAGGAAGAAAATTCAATTACCAAATACTCTGAAATACGTTTTCACTATCAAGACAAATTGACAGGGTTGAAAAAGACCCAGATTCTTGGAAATGACTGGCAAGAAGCCGAAGAATACCTCGTTAGTGACCATAATCGCAGAGTCCGGGAGATTTTGGAAGATGCACTACAAAATGTCGGTCAAAAAGCGGTTACTAAATCTGAGAAACAGGGGCTTTACCAAAAACTTATGGCACATTTGAGAGAACTAGAAAAGACTCTTACTGGTGGTAAAGACAATATTAACTTCCGTAAGCAGGAAATAGCAATCGAGGATTACGTAAAGAATTACAGCTTATTTATCCCTGCTGAAACTATATCTGCATCTGTGCAAAAATCTGCTGAACTTCCCAAAACTTCACCAGCCAATTCTACAGCATCAGAAGACCTGAACAGTAATTTAGAAAAGTTCACCAAGTTAGTAGAAACCTGTTACCGTCGTGGCAATCCTTCTGAAAATCAAGTACAAATGCTAAATCATTTTCGCCAAAAATATGGCATTTCTCAAGCAACCTCTGACCAAATTATTGCTAAATTCTCCTGTGGGCATTCTCAGCAACAAGCTCTCTATGAATATGGTTTAATGTATCGAGCTTTTCTAGAAAGCAATACTGAAATTGATTTTGAGCAACAGACACAGTTGCTTGAACTTCAAGAAGAATTAGGGCTGACTAACAAACAAGTTTCTACTATGGAAGCAAATATACAAGAAGAACTGGGATTAACAGAAGCGAGACAAAAAGATGCTAAATGAACACAATAATATTACTTGCTCTAAGTGTGGTCATGATAAGAACGCCTCAACTCTAAAAAAGTGCGAAATTTGCGGAAAAAAGCTAGATCAGAGTAATTCACCTACAAAAAGTAACTCTAATAATCGAGTAATATTACCTTTAGCTATTATTATTACTGCTGGTTTAGGGATAGGTGGTTTTTGGTTACTAAGTAAAAAGTCATTCAACTTCATTCCAAGTGTCCAAAATAACATTAATAAAACTGAAGAACTAACTCTTCTAGGTGACACCTTTAGTGGCTACAGTACCTTTCGGAGTAAAGAGTTTAAATCTAGCAAAGAATCGGGAGTTAACCTGCATTATGAAGATGAATTCGATCAGGCTAAACGCTCTGAACTTTTGAACCAGGGGAAAGCTAACTTATTAGTAACGACATTGGATCAATTTCTCAAACAAAAACCTCAAGGGAAAATTGTTGGGCTAATTGACCGCACAATCGGTGCAGATGCGGTTGTTTTGAATACAAAAAAGTATTCCAACTTGAAGTCACTTTTGGATCTTAATGTATTAATACAGCAGTTGCGATCGCAGGGAAAGCAGTTGAGCATTACTTTTGCTGGTGATACCCCCAGTGAATATCTGGCTCTCATGCTAAGTACTAAATTTGAGCAGTTCAAGTTGTCAGATTTTCAAGTGAATAAGGTAGCAGATGCATCTGAAGCTTGGAAGCTTTTGCAAGACCCCAATCAAAATGTAGCAGTTGCTGTTCTCTGGGAGCCTTATATCACCAAAGCTCGACAGCAGGGGTATACAGTTGTCTTATCTAGCAGGTTGTCGGAGAACCGCATTTAGTGACACAGTAAGATACCAATGCATCTCAATTCATGCCAAGAACTTTCAAAACGGTTGACTA
>NZ_JBALBZ010000178.1:0-10811 GCF_036919495.1 Nostoc sp. | reverse complement strand
GATAGGATTGCAATTCTAGAATTCAAGAAAACCTTTGTAGATAATCCCGACCCAAATAATCCAAGGGAGATAAAAGGCGATCCACGATTCCGCTATGACCAAGATTTTATTAGAACGCATGTTGCCCCCGCATTCCTAAATAGAATGTTGCAAGCTCTTAAAGACCTTATAGAGTCGGGAATTGACTATGAATGCACAACCGACGCTTTCTATAACCTTCAGAAAGAAAATAACCATCTCTTTGACTTCATTGAAGATGAAAAGCTTGGTTATGTGGAAGGCGGCGAGATATCAGCAAATGATTTATGGTTCTTGATGGAAAACTGGTACAAGCAAAACGACACGTTAACCATAGATGAGAATGGCCGGCGGACATGGGTAGATCAGGTACGCCCCAGCGATAAAAACGTGAAGGGTGTTAACCAAGTTATCGCTCGAATAATTCAACTCTTCCCAAAGGCAGTTAAAGCTAGTCGGTACTGTGATGTTCGGAAAAAACAGATTCCAATCCTCAAGGGTATAGGTATTTTGCCAGTTACCCGCCCCAGTTTAGAGGAAACCCGCCCCACTTCCGCCCCACTTCCCGCCCCAGAAATTGGCTTACAGCAAGACTTCCGCCCCACCCGCCCCACTTTTTCTGAATTTGAAAAAAACATTGAGAATGAAGTTGTGCTTTGTCAAACCGAATCATTTTCTTCCCCAATGCAAAATCAAGAAAATGTAACCCAAACTGGGGCGGGTATAGCGGAACCCTTACAGAATAAGGAAAAGCAGGAAGATAACTGGGGCGGAACTGGGGCGGGTAGCTCTAAAACTGGGGCGGGTATCCCAACTGAGCATGAGGCAGTGACCGCCACGACAATTACATCTGAGACTACTTTGGCAGAAGCTGAGAACGATAACTCCTATTCACTGCTACAAGTTGAAAAAGATGACCAAGATGTTATCGATTATGTTGGCCGTCAGGTAGAAGTCAGAGAAGGTAATGGTAGTGTCAAGTTTGCTGGCGAGATTGTTGAGTGCGATGTGAGAAATGCGATCGTCAGTGTGATGACCGAGCAAGGCAACCGAGATGCATATTTCAGCGAAGCATTTGTGATTGACTAGATAAAACTGAGTTAACTTTCCCAATTTGGGAATATATCAAAATCTCTAATGCCAGCGAGTTACCTTGCATCTAGCTTTGCTATGGGTCGGTTAGGTGAAAAGCGCGATCGCAATTAAAAAAGGATGGGTTGCCCACCCACTAATTTGCTACTCGAATGGCTCTTGCAATATTTCGGGGCATGAGTAGCATTCGCGCAGAAAACCGGGTTAAGAGATATTACATGAGTAAGACAAGCATTTTTAGAAGCTGAAACCCTTATTTTCTCGTTGAATAGTGACTCGATAATAAATTTAAGTCAATGAGCTTGGTTATCAGGAAAATCTTTATCTAACAAGGCTTTTAAGCTTAACTCGGTTTTCTGTTCCGATGATGATACTGTTGGCGAAAGTGTTACAAACGCATAAACAAAAGTATTACAACTAAAAGCCGCAACGATAGATTGAAGGTTTGAGCTTACGTAACACTCTGCAATACAAATATGTATTACATTCGCCAACAGTATCCGATGATACTCATACCCCAAATTGTGTAATGACTAAATTAATCAATTCGTGAGGCCCCGACGAACTGGGGACACTTCGTTTAGAGCGGGTGGTGTGGGGGACGGGCAATAATTTACTCGTGCAGTGGCCTCCAACTCAGCAGCCCGCCCCCCACACTCCGCTACGCCACCCGCTCTACCCCAGTTCTTGAACAGTGCTTTAGTAGAAAAAATTGAGAATGGCAATTTGTTATTTTAGCAATAACTGATTCACCACCATCAACCACTTTCCAGTTTGAGCAATCGAGACTTAAGCCAAGCTTATCAATCCGCTTCTTAGCCACTGATCCACTTCCCTCCTGTGAAATTACTGCTCTATTTGGGTATTCTTTATATAACCAGCTAAAGCGTAAGCAAAATTCCGTAAGCAGTGATGAAATTTAGCAAATGTTGGGCAATTTAAATATAAAGCTGTTAATCGGAGAAGCCTTTAAGGAATAAAAGGTTTATATCGGGGTCTCACCCTTACTACTTTTGCAACTAAGGAGATGTTAGTGACTAAAAAGAATGGAGAAACTGAAATTATGTTAGCTCATCTCGTTAACAGCATAGAGCAAAAATCTTTAGACTTATCGCTGTTAACAAAGGCAGAATTGCATCAGTTGCTCGTGGAATGGAACGACACCCAAGCCGATTACCTAAAAGACATATGTATTCACCAGTGGTTTGAGTCCCAGGTCAAGTCAACACCCACTAAGGTCGCCGTAATTTTTGAGGACAAGCAGCTCACTTACCAGGAATTAAACTGCCGAGCCAATCAACTAGCACACTACTTGCAGACTCTAAAGGTAGAAGCTGAGGTTTTGGTAGGAATTTGTCTAGAGAGATCGCTCGATATGGTTATAGGACTTTTAGGCATCCTCAAAGCTGGTGGGGCTTATGTGCCATTAGATCCAGCGTATCCTCAAGAGCGCTTGGCATTCATGATAGAAGATTCGCAAATGCCTATATTGATTACTCAGAGACAATTTCTCAATCGGTTGCCGGCACACAAGTCAAACGTTGTCTTACTGGATAGCGACGAGCAATTATTTGCTCAAGCTAGCGACCAAAATCCGCGCAGCAACATTACTGGGGAAAACTTAGCCTACACAATTTATACTTCTGGTTCTACAGGCAAACCTAAAGGCGTACAAATTAATCACAAATCTGTAGTTAACTTCCTCTATGCTATGAGCCAGCAACCAGGAATAACAGAACAAGACACGCTGCTTGCCGTAACTACAATTTGTTTTGATATTGCAGCTTTAGAAATCTACTTGCCCCTAATTGTTGGCGCTAGGGTTGTCCTAGTCAGCCGCGAAGTTACGCTCAATCCACAACAGCTAGCCCAGGGTATCGAGCGCTCGAGGGCGACAATTATGCAAGCAACTCCCGCCACTTGGCAATTGCTCCTAGCATCTGGTTGGCATGGCAATAAACAACTAAAAATTCTCTGTGGTGGTGAGTCCCTCAGTAGAGGACTAGCCAATCAGTTGTTAGAAAAGGTCGGTTCAGTATGGAATATGTACGGTCCCACAGAAACTACTGTTTGGTCAACGGCTTGTAAAGTAGAACCTAGTAACAGTCGGATACTCATAGGTAGACCTATTGCTAACACGCAAATTTATGTTCTAGATCACCTGCTACGCCGTCAGGGAGACCCCATCAAGCTCGTACCTATAGGAATGCCAGGAGAGTTGTGTATTGGTGGTGTTGGTCTAGCAAGAGGTTACCTCAACCGACCTGAACTCAATAAAGAGAAATTTATTCTTAATCCTTTAAGCGAGGAGCCAAACGCTCGCCTCTATACAACTGGAGATTTGGCTCGCTATCTACCAGATGGAAATATTGAGTTATTAGGGCGGATTGATAATCAAGTTAAAATTCGTGGCTTCCGAATTGAGTTAGAAGAAATTGAGGCAGTTATTAATCAGCACCCTGCGGTAAGAGAATCTGTGGTAATTGGTCGCCAAGATTTGTCAGACGACAAACGCCTAGTTGCCTATGTAGTCCCAAACTTACAACAGCCAGAATCTCAGCAGCATTTACAAGTAGAGTTATCTAATGCAGAGTCAACTTGGCAGTGGCAGAAAGTATGGAATGAAACCTACAGCCAATCGAATACTAGGCAAGATCCAACATTTAATATTAATGGCTGGAAAAATAGCTATACAGGGCAGCTCACCTCAGTGCCGGAGATGCATGAGTATATTGAACGCACAGTAGAGCGAATTCTATCATTACACCCTAACCGTGTACTGGAAATCGGTTGTGGTACAGGGCTACTACTATTTCGCATTGCTCCTCACTGCTCTCATTACTTGGGTACGGATATTGCACCCGAAGCTATTCATTATCTCGACCAAGAGTTGCAGCGCAGTCAGCATGATTGGTCACAAGTGAAGCTTGAGCAAAAAGCCGCCGCCGAAGCTTTTGAGGAGTTGGAGCCAGAAGCGTTCGATATTGTAATACTCAATTCCGTAATTCAGTATTTTCCCAGCATTAATTATTTAGTAGGTATCTTAGAAAGTGCTGTTAAAGCGGTCAAATCGGGAGGTCATATTTTTATTGGCGATGTCCGCAATCTACATTTACTAGAAGCTTTTCATACATCAGTGCAGCTATATCAAGCTGCTGGCTCTACGCCTATTACTCACCTCCAGCAACGCATCCAAGAGCGAATGGGGCAAGACAAAGAACTAGTAATCGATCCCGCTTTCTTTACTGCTCTTAAGCACCATCTTCCTCAGATTAGCCACATCCAAA
Organism: Nostoc sp.; assembly: GCF_036919495.1. Classification (GTDB taxonomy): domain Bacteria; phylum Cyanobacteriota; class Cyanobacteriia; order Cyanobacteriales; family Nostocaceae; genus Nostoc. Next base: position 6,414 of record NZ_JBALBZ010000178.1, on the reverse strand, counting down.
TTCAACTCAAGCGCGGTCGCCATCAAAATGAGCTAACCTGCTTCCGCTACGATGTAATCCTCCAAATAGGAACGGTAACAAGCAATCTATCAGAGGAATCTGCTGCGCCTAGTCCTTCCACTCGGCTAGACTGGCAGCACGAGCTAACACTACCAGCGATTCGTCAACGCTTAGTCGAGAATCAGCCAGAGATTCTTGAGATTACTGGGATCAAAAATGCAAGGGTCTTATCAGACGTTATCGCCAGCGAATTACTAATAAACAGCGATTGCCTTAAAACTGTGGAAGACTTACAGGCAGCTATTGAGGAGACGACTCAGCAATATAGGGCGCGGGCTCTCGATCCCGAAGATTTATGGAACTTGAGCCAAGAGTTACCTTATAGCATTTACATCAACTGGTCTAGCTCAAAGGGATCTGCTAGCTATGACGCGGTGTTTCAGCACCATTCCTCAAAGCAAACTAAGCCAAATAACAGCAGTATGGTCTCTGGGCTTGAGAGTGAATTTACTCTCAAGCCTTGGAATGCCTATACCAATCAATCTCTGCAAGCAAGGAATTCAAGCGATCTAGTTTCTCAGCTACGTATTTTACTCAAAGACAAGCTGCCCGAATACATGATTCCCTCTGCTTTTGTCCTTATCGATAGCTTACCGCTCACTCCTAACGGTAAAGTAGATCGGCGAAGTCTTCCCGAACCGAATCACTTTAGACCAATGTTGTCAGAGGCTTTTGTTGCACCTCGTACTTTATTAGAAAGTCAAGTGGCGGCAATCTGGGCTCAAGTGCTAGGAATCGAGCCAATAGGAATCAACGACAACTTTTTTGAGCTAGGAGGACATTCTTTGCTTACCGTTGAGATGCTCTTCCAAGTCAAAGAAATTCTTCACGTCGATTTACCTTTGCTATCGTTATTCCAAGCACCCACTATCGCTGGACTGGCCCAAGAAGTTGCTCAATTTCTGCACTCAAAAAATTCCCATACCACACGCAATATTAGCAGCGTAAATTTACAAGCCGAAGCTGTTTTAGAGCCAACAATTCACGCTGCTACTCCTATCCCTGAGCCAATCAAAGAGCCGCAACGAGTATTCTTAACCGGGGCAACAGGTTTTATCGGTGCTTTTTTACTGTACGAACTGCTACAGCAGACTGAAAGTAGCATCTATTGTCTTGTCCGGGCTTCAACTCCTGAGTCCGGCAAGCAAAAAATCTGCCGCAACTTAGAACACTATTTAGGATTTTTGGAACCAGAGCTTAGTTATAGAATTATCCCACTAATAGGAGATTTATCACAGCCACTTTTAGGGCTAACCGAACAACGGTTCCGAGAACTAGCCAGAGAAATGGATGGAATATATCACAATGGGGCATTCGTTAATTTAATTTATCCCTACGTCGCCTTGCGAGCCGCGAATGTTTCTGGAACCCAAGAAGTCTTGAGATTGGCAAGTGAAATCAAAACAAAACCCGTACATTTCATTTCCACCCTCGATGTCTTTCTTTCATCTGCTTATGCCCAGATGAAAGTAATTGAAGAACCAGACGAGCTAGCTTACTGTCAGGATCTTACTAATGGATATGCCCAAAGTAAATGGGTAGCTGAAAAGTTGGTAATGGCGGCCGCTGAACGGGGAATTCCTGTTTCTATTTACAGATTGGGAATGGTTACAGGGCATAGTCAAACAGGTGTCTCTAAGACCGACGATCTGATATGCAGGATGATTAAAAGTTTTATCCAACTGGAGCGTGCGCCTGATTTAGACCTGTTAATTAATCTTACGCCTGTGGATTATGTCAGCCGGGCGATTATCTATTTGTCGAGACAAAAAGCCTCAACAGGCAAAGCTTTTCATCTGATTAACCCTCAATCATTAGCCTTGAGCCAACTAATCAAAGCGATTAAAACTTTTGGTTATCCAATCGAGCAGATTGCTTATGACCAGTGGCAAACAGTTTTGCTAAATACTAAGTCTCAAGAAAATACTTTGAGTCCTTTATCATCGCTGTTTACTGAGAAGGTATCTACAGGACCTCTGACTTACATAGAAAGAATGTGGTTAGGATCGCAATCCTTCGCTCGTCAAAACACCGTTGATGGTTTAACAGATACTGCCATCAACTGTCCTGTAGTTGACTCTAGCTTGCTGCACAAGTATTTGTCTTATTTCGTTGATAGCGGTTTTTTAAAGACTCTGGAACTCAGCCCTTTCAACGCGAACAAATGAACTAATAAGGAAATAGCTGAAAGTCCCTGCCAATATAGATTATCAACGAAGAATTCAAGTATCCTGGGCAATATCGCTACCAGGGGACTTGAAAATGCTATCCTCCATCTTTGAGCAATTTATAAAAGAAAGTCCAGTAAGCGTGATGATGCAAGCGTTGATGTCGCATATATTTGCACCGGAACGGATGGATAGATTATTTACAAAACATGCTCAAGTGCAATATCAACAAGATTTGCTATTTTCTTCTCAAGTAGATTTGATGAGTTTGGTGGTATGTGGAGTCCAAAAATCAGTTCACGCAGCTTATAAAGCAAGAGCAGCAAATTTAAGTGTAAGTACAACAGCATTGTATAACAAGCTTTGTGGTGTTGAGTTAAGCGTCAGCCAAGCATTAGTAAGAGAAACAGCAAAAAACTTAGCAGAATTAGTGAAATTAGTAGGTGGAGAACAAGCAAATATATTACCAGGTTATTGCATAAAAATAGTTGATGGAACTTGTTTAAAAGGAACAGATCATAGACTAAAAGCAATCCGAAATCTAGCGGCATCCGCACTACCAGGAAAAGCGATAGTAGTACTCGAACCACTGTCAAAATTAGTTACAGATATTTTTCTAATTGAAGATGGTCATGCACAAGAACGTTCCGAATTTGATTCAGTATTAAAGAAAGTAGAAGCAAAAGATTTATGGTGTGGAGACAGAAATTTTTGTACATTAAAATTTTTATTTACGATTCAAGAGAAAGAAGCATTTTTCGTAATTAGACAACATAGAGGGATGATGATTGCGATTCCCACTTCGGAGTGGGAAATATTCCAAAGTTTTTCAACAGATAAAATCGCACAACTCCTACAGAAATTATCTACCGGTGTTCATCTGAAAAAGTTTTTAAAAGCTACTAGAGGAGCAAAAAAAACGAAAGTTCCAGTAATTTATGATAGGAAAAAAGGGCATATTTCAACGAATCGCCTTTTAGAGGAGTACAATCAACAGAAAAAACGCAGTTAATCCCGACCAAAAAGCTGATTAAATACACTGGCTAACCTGACGTAGAAAATTGGTATGGCTAGAGATATCTTCTTGTTTATTTTTTGTAATAAGTCATGATTTTAGGTACTAAAACCTCTTAATTCATAATTAAAATCACTCGATTTCGATAAATTAATATATAAATTCATATCATTCATTTTTTGAACAGTTGTAATTGCTAAAAAATACTTTTTTTCTAGCAATTTACAACTTGAATTACCCACAAGAGGATATAGTTCATTTGTACGCGTTGAAAGGGCTGACTCTGAAACTTTTAAATAACTAAGAGGCGTGAATGACTATTAAAAGATTGAATCGACCCTTAGCTATAGGTTTACCAAGAAGCATGAGTGCGATGGAAACTTGGGGCTTTGGCCTTACAGGTCACGTAGGATGGATTGGCACTGCACCTATAATTCATGCTGCCCTTGGACCAAAAGCTATCTTGGTCTGGCTGCCTGGAGTAATTGTGTCAGTGCTGCTGAACTTACAAGTACAACATTTGGGGAAGCACTGGTCAGATATAGCAGGAGGAACGCCAAACTACGCAGCTAGGCTACTGAAGAATTTCTATGGTTTAGGCAGCTATGTGGCAATTGGATATTTTATTGGATGGGTGGCGGCTCCAGCAGTTTACGCGATTGTCCTTACAGACTTGATTAAAGTCAACCTTGAACCAATAGGTATTACCTGTCCAGAAGCGCTCCTCAAAATTGGATTTGTAGCGCTTGCATTTATCGTAGGGTTAAGCGGTACCCGTGCCTTGGGAATCTTACACTTATTTTTTGTTATCCCAGCGATCGGATTGTTACTTGCTTTTTGTTTTCAAGGGCTTGGATGGTTAGCATTCTCAACTGATAGCCCTGGTATCTTCCCTACTAACTGGTCAAGCTTCAGCTTTGAAGAGTGGGCAAAGTGGTTTTTCATTTCCACTTATTCTACCTACTCTTGCGAAACAACTGCCTCCTTTGTTGCTGATAGCCGAAGCCCTGGTAAAACTTTATGGTTTCTCTCTTGGTCCGCTTGGCTGATTCCTCCCGTATTTCTGGGTAGTTCTTGGGTATTGATGCAACTGGCTACTAGTCCAGGGATGGGAGACAATTTATACTTAAATCTCTTAGCAGCAGCCCGTCCATTCTGGGGGGAATCAGCTTCATTTCTAGTAACACTATTAATTGCCTTTTGTTGTCTTCTAAGTTGTGCCACTTCCGTTGCCAATACATCTCGAATTTTGTACCAACTTGCCTTGGACGGTCAACTTTCACCTGTATTTACAGTTATTTCTCGAAAAGGTGTTTTAGAACCCGCTCTCATCTTTACTTTTATACTTAGCCTCTTATGTTTAACTTGGGGAAATATATCTCGTGTAGTGATGGTGACAGGTACTAGCTACTTAATTTCTATCATGGGATTTCATCTCGGACTATGGTTACACCGAAGCAAACCACAGGTGCTATTCCCTTGGTGGTCGCTCGCTTTTTTCATCATAGAGGTGGTTGTGCTGGTAGTAGGAGGTCTGGCTTGGGGCTGGCAAGACTTATTACTCGGACTATTAGTTCCTGTTTTCCTCTTGAGGGGAGACAAGTTACTACGCCGCATTCGATTTGCACCATTTCATGCCCAATGGTGGCAGCAACGTTATTATGCTACACCTAGCAGCAAACACCAAGACTTCATATTGCGGCAGGTGATTGTTTTAGTTTTTTTAATCTGTAGTGCTACTACAATAGGCTGGGTTATTAGTAGTAAGTTAGATAGAACTTCTAGCGAATTTAGTAGTCCGCTGTTGGCTGTTATATTGGTAACGCTTTCATTTGTAGGAGTAGGGATAGCCTGCTGGACTACTTTGCCACAGATTGCAGCTATTGACGAGGCAAGGCAACAAGCGAGAAATCTTTTCGTTACTGCCCTTGACACCGTTCCGGATACTATTTTAGTTCTAGATGAAAAAGGTACAATTTGTCAGGCAAACCCAGCTGCTGAAGAACTATTTCAGATAAATGTCCAGCATTTGCTCGGACGTCACTTAAATGAATTCTTTTCTAATCTGGCAGGGCCACCAGAGCAGTGGCTTAACCGAAGCGAACATACCCTAGAAAGTTTCCAGAGCTTACGCATAATTGAGTTAACCATCTCACGCCCATCTAGTCTCAATTTCCAAGAGTATGTGGCAATTGTGCGTGACATTACTGAGCGCAAGCAAGCGGAAGCAGAAATTCGTGATGCTTTAGACAAAGAAAAAGAACTCGGCGAACTGAAGTCGCGCTTTGTAACTATGACTTCCCATGAGTTTCGTACTCCACTGACCATAATTTTATCTTCTGCCGAGTTACTCGAACATTACAGTTTTAAGTGGAGTGAAGAAAAAAAACTTAATCATCTCCAACGCATTCAAAAAACGGTCAAACACATGACTGGGTTGTTAAATGATGTGCTGTTAATTAGTAAAGCTGAAGCCGGAAAACTAGAGTGCCATCCAGCACCGTTAGATGTGGTTCAATTCTGCCGTAACTTGATAGAGGAGATGCAAATCGCTACCGAAAGCCATACCATTACCTTTGTTAATCAGATGCACTGGATCAATGTTCATCAAGATGACTGCAATAAAGCTTGCTTGGATGACAAACTGCTACGGCATATTCTCAGCAATTTACTTTCCAATGCGATTAAGTATTCTCCTCAAGGTGGCAGCGTTGAGTTTGAACTGATTTGGCAACAGGGAGAAGTAATTTTCCGCATTCAAGATCAAGGTATTGGCATTCCAGTAGCAGACCAAGCTCAATTGTTTAATTCTTTTCATCGAGCTTGCAATGTCGGCACGCTCTCCGGTACGGGATTAGGGTTAGCTATTGTCAAACGGTCTGTTGACTTACATGGCGGCAAGATTGCCGTCAACAGTGAAGTCGGAGTTGGTACGACATTTACAGTGTCACTACCCTTGCACAAGTAGGTATAATTCGCGGGAACGGTACCTGCCAGTCTTGCGTAACTATAGCCCCGATTATAGATGCCGAGGCGCAATTCTGTATTTCTGTAAATAGGGGTATGAGTATCATCGGATGCTGTTGGCGAAATATTTCTTCACATTTGAAAACCCGACAAATGCTCCCAGTGAGCAGAGTTTTAAGGAAAGTGGGATGATGTTGATCAACA
>NZ_JBALBZ010000177.1:0-8206 GCF_036919495.1 Nostoc sp. | reverse complement strand
GAAATCCTCTCGGCTCCTCGCAAACCATGTTTAATCATTGATATGACTTCAAACGAGAGCGATAGCCAGTGCAATCCCATCTCTCGCAATTCAGTGTCGTCATTGCGCCAACGTTCCATAAGATGATCTAAGGTTTCGACCTCAATCCCACCTTCCGCTAAAGGTTCTGCTAATTTCCATGCCTGCTTCACGCCATAATCTTCTAACCATTCCAGCAACACTGTTTCGCGATCGCTTAATGTCACCGGATCTAGACGATTATTTAAAATCGCATCATAGCCCTGATCCCGGACTCTCAACCAGTTTTGAGTATGCGCTTCTTCAACATTGCGTTGCCCATAGACTAAATTCATTCGTTGTAGCTCTAGGATAGCGGCTGGCATTTCCCCTAAAGTCCGAACCAGTGCTGAAGCTGGGTTGTTAAGTTCATGAGCCAAACCGGCAGCAAGTGTCCCTAAAGCCGCCATTTTTTCCCGCCCACGAATAAAGGACTCTAGCCCCCGCAGCCGACGTTCCATAATCCGAAAGACCATCCGCTCAAAATCACGACATTCATGCAGTAGTTTACGGAAGTCCTCTGGCTTAACTTCATAGAGGTTGCAATCGGTCAATGCTCGCATTGTCACAGGTACAGGTTCATCTGTGAGGACTGGAATTTCACCAAAAAAGGATGGCGCTTCATGTTGCCCGATGGGAATTTCAACTCCTTGACTGCGGCGAGTCAGGTTTATTTTACCTTTGACCAGGATAAATAAACCGCGTCCAGGGTCTCCCTCATGGGCCAACACTTCTGAGGCACGGAGTTCAACTGTTTGAGCGCGATCGCAAACCCACTCCAACTGCTCTTTAGAAAGCTGTTGAAACGGGTCTAAGTTGATCAATTTCTCAATACACAACATCAATCAACCTCCTTAGTTTTTCCCACTTCAGCTAAACATTGCTCAGGTAGCGGTGAACGAATTGAATAGCAATCGAACCTTCTCCCACACCGGATGCCACCCGCTTAATTGACCCAAAGCGTACATCTCCGGCTGCAAATATGCCAGGAACGTTGGATTCTAATAAGAAAGGAGAGCGTTCTAAAGGCCAACCTGGAGGAGATTTGCCATTATGCATCAAGTCGGGGCCTGTGATGATAAACCCCTGAGTATCGCGCCGAATAACGCCATCAAGCCAATCAGTTTTGGGGCTAGCACCGATGAAGATAAAAAGCGATCGCGCTGGCACGGTTTCAGTTTGTCCAGTCTTGGCATGGGCAATCACTATTTCTTCTAGATGTTCATCTCCCTTCACTTCCACGACGCTGCAACCTGTGCAAACTTTGATATTTGCAGTAGCTGCAATTTGGTCAATCAAGTATTGCGACATACTCAATGATAGTGATTCACCCCGCACCAACACGATCACTTTGCTGGCATATTTAGAAAAGTGCATTGCTGCCTGTCCAGCAGAATTGGCCCCACCTACCAAGTAAACCTCTTCATTGCTACAGGCGATCGCTTCAGTCATGGCAGCACCGTAATAAATTCCTGCCCCTGTAAGCTTCTCGGCTCCTGGAACATTTAGCCAACGGTAGGAAACACCCGTTGCAACTAAAAGTGCATGGCAACTAATCTCGCTGCCATCCGCTAATTGCAGAACCCGGTAAGGATCTTGCAGCTTAACTCCGGTGACTACTTGAGGAGTGAGAATTTCTACCCCAAATCGCCGCGCCTGGGTGACTCCCCGCCTGGCCAAATCGCTGCCGCTCAAGCCAACAGGAAACCCTAGATAGTTCTCAATGCGTGAACTCGTGCCTGCTTGTCCGCCCGGAGCCTCACGCTCAATTAAGACTGTACTTAATCCTTCGGAAGCGCCATAGACGGCTGCTGCTAGTCCGGCAGGCCCACCACCCACGATCGCTAAATCATAGAAAGGCCGCTCTGCCTTGGTTTGCAATCCAATTTTGGCAGCAATCTCTAAATTAGATGGTTGGATTAATCGGGAACCATCGGGAAACAGCACCAGGGGCAATTGTTGTCTGCCATCAGCTTGTGCGTATTCTACTAATTTTGCTGCATCTGGCTCCAGTTCAATATCTAACCAGTTGTATGGAATCTGGTTACGTGCTAAAAAGTCTTTCACCTGATGGGAAAAAGGCGACCAGCGATCACCAATGACTCGAATACCTTCAAAGGGTGGGCGAAATCCAGCTAGCCAGTCATCTAACAAATCATCCAAAACCGGATATAGTCGCTCTTCTGGGGGATTCCACGGCTTAAGTAAGTAGTAATCAAGTTTGGCACTATTAATTGACTTAATGGCTGCATCGGTATCTGCATAAGCTGTTAGCAAAGCACGTTTCGCATCAGGAAAGACACCTTTCGCCTGTTCAAGGAACTCCACACCTCCCATTTGGGGCATTCTTTGATCGACCAAAAATAGAGCAACTGCTTCATTCCGCAATTTTAGTTGCTGCACCATGTCCAGAGCAGCAATACCGGAATCTGCCCGGACAATGCGGAAGCGATCGCCATACTGATGCCGCAAGTCTCTTGACACCGCTTGTAACACTTCTGGATCATCATCGACGGTTAAAATTGCAGGTTTCGCCATAACTACTGTTACTGAATAATTGCAGTGCCTAGTCTGATGTGCAAAAATTTGTTGTCAAATATTTACTGTTTAACTATTTGTTTTAAACGAAAGTATGCCTCTTCTGGTGTCAGCGATTCTGATTGACTTTCATTAGGTATATAAAATTTCCAGGTATCGGGAAAGTAATGCACCACAAAACTGGGAATCAAACCCAAGCTTACTGCTTGTTTTCCGAGTTTTTCAGTTTGTTCCTCTAAACTCAGTTGGTCATGAAATAGATGTTCAGCCATATTTTTGCATCTCCTTGTACTTTCTTTGGCTTTGAAATAACCTTCAATACCAGCATTGCACGAATCACCTAAAAGTGATTCACCATTCATTATGTTCCAGAATAAACTAGGACTTACGCAAAATATCTCTCAAACTCTTATTTCTCCGTGCCCTCTGCGCCTCTGTGGTTCGTTATTCCGTAACTCTTGCGTAAGTCCTATAAACTTGAGAATCTTTTGCTAGTAGACCTAAATAACTTCAAATATGCGTCTCATAAAAATCATAAATCTATTTTAGATTTTAACGCTGAATTTGACCGAGACTACACCTCAAGGGTGCATTGGGATTGTGAGTGCGGCTTTTAAGATCATACTGTGTACGAGCGATCGCTCTGGTAAACCCGTTAACATATCTGACTTTTCACGGTATCTGGAAAACCTCTCTCTAAATCTCTCTCCTCAAAGGAAGAGAGCAATAGAAGTGATACCAATTCTCTATGAAGATGAACATAATTAGTCCCCCCTTCACAAGGGGGGACGGCGTAGCCGGGGGGTAAATATATGCAGCTTCACAAATAAACGGTATGAGATTTTCCAGATACCATGAAAAGTTAGATTTATTTTAGGGATTTCCAGAAATTAAATTATTCAATTTTGGGATTTTAGTTTGCATCCCTGAGTCGCACTTGAGGCTCAAGGCGACCCTTTTCAAACATCCTCTTAGGTGTATCTCTTATCTATAATCTTGCTTTTGAATACTCCCCAAACGAGCAGCATCACGAATATTGTAGTCGGTTCGAGTAAAGCGATTTAGCTGCATCTCAAAAAAATCTCGATTTGCTTGTAAATGCTTGGGATTTGGGTCATCTAATGGATATAAAAGAGCAGTTCGCAAGGCTTGAATTACCGCAGAAGTTACACAGTACATTGACCGTTGAAAACTAACTCCTAACTGAATCAACATATCTTCTTCGCCCCGGCAATGTTGGCTGTAGTAATCAACAAGATATGGGGGCAAAAAATGCAACATGTCTTGCATTAATAATGTGGGAGGAATGCCAGCAGTACCCACTGGGAATACATCAGCGTAAAGAATACCATAGTGAAAGTCTTTTTGGTCTTCCGGTACTTGACGCGCTTGAGCATTATAAGATTTTGTCCCCCGGAAGGGTGCGGTGCGGTAGAAAACAGCTTCTACATAAGGTAATGCTGCTTCATATAGCCACATAAAACCCTTGGATTTAGGCACTATTTCGTAGCATTCACCACGAATATAAACGTGATGGTAAATGGGACGGCCTGCGATCGCAAATATACCATTAACTAAAAAGCTCATCGCCTCTGGGACGCTGCTAATGGTACCTTCGTCATAGCGATCGGACATTTCAAAGAACACTGGGGCCATGACTTCCCAGAATAAGCCCAGATTAGCGTAGTATGACATCTGGCGGCACTGTTCCAAAAACATATCTGGGAACAGCTTGTAAAGTCCCAGCATTACAGGGTTTCCTTGGAAGTAAGCTTTAATTGCCCTGTCAGCGTTGGCTTTGTATTCGTCTGAATCTAGGTAAGGGTCAAATTGTCCACCCATTCCTCTGTGCCACAACATCGCCCGCATACAAGCTTCTGCAAATTCCATGTTAATGCGATCGTGGAACAAGTGATGGAACAATTTCGGCATTTTGAAGGTTTCACCCTTTTCGATAAATGCCAAAAGTTCTGGATGTGCAGTAGCTTCGCCACGCCAAATTCGCAAATCGGCATCATCGCCAGCGTAATGATTATGCAGTTCTAAATATTCTTTGGGTAAGAAGTATTTAAAGAAGGGAAGCGGGTTTAAAAATTCGTGTTCGGCAATATAAAGTAGGTCGCGCCAGTAAAAATCCATTGGCACAGCATAAGCTTTATATAAACCGATGATTTGCATCAAATTTTCTGGAGTATCGGGTAACATTGCACCGCCTGCTTCTAAGCGGTGAATTACTTCAGCAAATTCGTGTTTGGAAGGAGGTAATTTAATCGCTGTTTTAATTGCTGTCATGGTAATCGTAATTGGTAGAGACGCGATAAATCGCGTCTGGGGGTATAGATTTTGAGGCGCGATTTACGCGTCTGGGGGATAGTTTTTGAGGCGCGATTTACGCATCTGGGGGATAGTTTTTGAGACGCGATAAATCGCCGTCTCTACAAGGGTTTTGATGTATTTTCTATTTCAACGCGACTTCAGAGATTACGGTTTTTTCTAAAGGGGGAATCGCAGCAACCATTGTTGTAGTTGTGGATTCACTCCAACGCACTAACCAAGTGGGTTGTACTCCCAAAAAGATGATAAAAGCTGCCAAAATTAAAGCTGGTATTTTCTCAGACCAAAGAACTTTAGGATAGTAGGCGAAGTTATCGAGTCTGCCAAAACAAGTGCGGTTGAGGAGGATGACAAAATAAACTGCGGTTAATCCACTAGCTACTACACACAAAATTGTCGGAATGGGAAAGATAGAGAAACTACCTTGAAAGACGATAAATTCGGCGATGAATCCTGTTAAACCAGGAATACCTGCACTAGCCATCCCACTTAAAACTAGTAAGGCACTAATTAGGGGTAAACCGCGTATGGGACTCATCAAACCATTAAGTTTATCTAACTCACGGGTGCCAACTTTGGCTTCTACAACTCCCACCAAATGGAAGAGAATCGCCAGGATGATACCGTGGCTAAACATTTGAGCGACTGCACCCACAAGTGCCAAGGGAGTACTAGCAGCACCAGCTAGCAAGATATAGCCCATGTGACCGACGGAACTGTATGCTACCATGCGCTTGATATCTTTTTGAGCGATCGCAATTACTGCTCCATAAATAGCGCTGATTGCTCCCCAAATTGCCAAAGTCGGTGCAATAATACTCCAAGCATGGGGAAACATACCCAACCCAAATCGCAACAATCCATAAGTTCCCAACTTTGCTAACACGCCACCGAGAAGAATTGCAATTGGTGCTGAAGCTTCAACATAAGCATCCGGTAGCCAAGTATGGAAGGGAACTAAAGGAATTTTAATGCCAAAACCTAATACTATCCCTGCTAGTAAAAGGATTTGTTTTGCTGTTGAGAGATTTTCTGTTGAGACTGCATCAAAAGCAAAATTGGTAGAACCACTCAGCCATACCATACCCAAGAATGTTGCCAGAATTAATGCTCCTGAAACAGCAGTATAAATCAGGAATTTAATCCCAGCATAACCCCGTTTTTCCCCTCCCCAAATCGAAATTAGTAAGTAAAAGGGGATTAGTTCTAGTTCGTAAAATAGGAAGAATAGTAGTAAATTCTCTGCTAGAAAAGCGCCTGCAACTCCTCCACTAACTAATAAAATCATGGAGTAAAACAGCCGGGGACGTTCAGTTTCTTTACTACTACTGTAAATAGAAATCCAGGTGAGCAGGCTATTTAACACCAACATCAATATAGAAAGCCCATCAACACCTAATTGATAGCTCAAGCCAAGGGTTTCATTCCAGGGTAAATACTCTTTAAATTGCATTCCTGGATTACTGATATCAAATTTTATTAGGATAAACAGGTTCCAGAAAAGAACTATTCCCGAAAAAATTAATGCTGTTAAACGAATACGATGCTTAGGGAAACTTCCAGGTAATATTGCTATAACAATAGCAGCGAAAATTGGCAGCCAAATCAAAACACTTAACATGGGAATTGGTGATTTTAGAAAATTGGTAATTGTTATAAATGTCTCTGAGTTCGCGGTAGCAGCCCAATGAAGAGAATTTCCAGGTTATACCTGGAAACGGAAATTAAGGGCAAAAAGCTAGGCTAATATACTGATTTTGCCAGTATCTAAATCGTAATAAGCACCTGCTATTTTTAGTTTTTCTTCATCTATTAACTTAGATAAAACCGATGACGATTTTAATTTTTTAACTTGTGTCAAAATATTTGCTTTACAAGCATTTTCTATCTTATCTCCTGCTTGTCCTTTTGAGCTTTCTACACTCGGTTTAATTGCCTCAAGTAAACTTCCAATTTGTCCTGGGACTTCACCACCTTTGAGAGCGGCGCTTACCGCACCACATCTTTTATGCCCTACTACCATTATGACTTTGGAGCCTAATATTAAGCTGCCAAATTCTAGGCTACCAATTTCTTCTGACGTAGCTATATTTCCAGCGACACGGCAGACAAATAAATCTCCAAGTCCTTGGTCAAAAACAATCTCTGAAGGCACTCGTGAATCTGCACAGCCTAGAACAGAAGCAAAGGGCTTTTGACCTTTAGCAACTTCGACTAAGCGCGAATGGGTTTGGTGGGGATTACGACGTTTTGCTTTGACAAATCTTTCATTACCTTCTAATAATTCTTGCAATGCCTTGTCAGGGGTAATATCATCTTCTACTGGGGCTTTTTTTTCGGCTGCTAGTAAGTTTGATCCAAGCCCGGCTGTCAATACACCTGTACCGATCGCACCTGCACCAAACTTGAATAAACTTCTTCTGGAAAGATTAATTTGGGGATGTTGTCTGCTCATGGAATTCTTCTCAAAATATCAAACTGTTAACTTTTAGTAGGATAGTTACTGCTACCCAAGTGTCGAAATTTGAAAAATCAAATTAAAAAACTGTACTCTCCAAAATGACCAAGTTACCCACATTCCTAAAACACCTACTCCTAAAAGAACGGTTAAGGCATAAAACTGGGTTTGACCAGAGGTGCTGTATTTAAGACCTTCGCCACCTAATAGCGAAAATAAACCAACGAAATTAACGATGCCATCAACTACAAAACGGTCAATCATATCGGCAAGTTGGGAAATTTTTGCAACTCCAAAAATTATGGTCATTTTATAGAGTTTGGGGGTGTAAAAGTCGTATGCGATTAAGTCTTGTAAACCTTGCCAAGGGAGGCGAATCGGTTTAGGAATATTGCCTAAATAAATCACGCCAGTGATACTACAACCGAAAATACTCGACCAAATTAAAAGCAGTGCGACATCTTTATTAAGAGTTGCCCAATCTGGTAAAAGTGATAAGCTTTGCAACACTAAAGGAAGATGTAGACTGACACCAAGTAAAATCATCATTGGCAGAATCATCGGCCAGTGGGCTTCAGGCGATCGCTGACTCATTTGTGTAGGTTTACCGCCAAAAATTAAACCGAATTCTCTGGTTAAACTGACGGCTGTTAAAGCATTTACCGCTATCACTACTCCCACTAACCAAGGTTGTGTTTCCCACAAGCCATCTGCTAGTTTCACTAACGCCCAAAAGCTACCCAAGGGTGGAAAACCAATTAATCCCAAAGTCCCGACGATAAAGGCTATTGCTGAAATCGGGCGACGTGTCCACAATCC
>NZ_JBALBZ010000176.1:0-16364 GCF_036919495.1 Nostoc sp. | reverse complement strand
CACACTGAACCCTTCCCGAACTCAGAGGTGAAACGCTGCTGCGGCCACGATAGTTTAGGGGTAGCCCTACGCAAAAATAGCTCGATGCCAGGTTTAATTATACAAACTAAAACCCTCTAGCTCTCATAACAGCTAGGGGGTTTTAGTTTATGCTGAATTTAGTATTGGATAAATTGCTATGACTTATGACTCAAGAACTTTGGGATTTAAGAAAGTCTATTCTTGATGGACGTTATGACGACGCTTTGGTAATTGTTGATGAGCTAGAGTTGATGAGTCGAAAGAGTTATATCCGAAATATTAGGAGTTTCCTCATCAGACTCATGATTCATTTAATTAAAAATAAGGTTGAACAGAGATTAAATAATTCATGGGCAGCTTCTATTGAAGGTTCGATTTTAGAAATTCAAGATTTAAATTTACAGGATAATAAGACTTCTCATTATGTGAAGCAAGGTGACTGGGAAGATTTGCTGGATGCTGCTTTTTATGCAGCAATCAAGCCAGCATCGGCTGAAATTTTTGATGGTTTGTATACACCTAAGCAACTGGAAGCAGTGGTAGATAAATCACTGATTATGTCCGTAGCAAAAGATTTTTTAAATTTGACTTATACAAATTCTCAAAAGTCTTTACCTGGTGCTATTGATGAGATGCTGAGTAATTTACCCGGTGGTCAAGAGTGGGAAAAAGGTAAGTAAAAATGATTATATGAGGGATTTGTACTAAATTTATGACATTAGCTACTATCACTCAAGACATAGAAGACTATCAAGCAATTGTACCTATTCATCTTCAGCTTCATCTTGAACAATGTTTTGTGCAATCAACCAATCGCTGTCTGGACGACAAACCAACCGAGCATTACTGTATGCCCAGCCCAAAGGTAAAATTGTATGCCCAAGATAGCTACCTGATTGTGTTTTCTCAGTTACCAATGCAATATCAACTTGATTATCATCAACTAGGGCCAATGGAAGTAAGAGAGACATAATATTTCGTGTAGGGAAATACATTGGAATAGCAGTTTTATAATTCCATTTCACCCGTTTGATAGCTAATCTCAGTGCGTCATCCAATCTAGCTTTTATAAACCTATACACTCTCGCATCTTCTTCAATTGCTTGACCTAACCGTTCAAAGTAGAGAAACTTATTTTGGTATGACATTTCTTTTGTATCCTCCAAAACAAAACTCTGGGGAACAATCTCTTCAAGAAAATTCAAAGGTAAACGATATGTGTTCTCCACTATGATATGGCGGTAGTCTAACTTTGGTTCCTCAGCTGAAACGTTATACAGCATATCTGCTGTATTTTTGAAGTAGTTTGCTAGTTCTGGCAATTTACTAAATTGACGCACTAAAGTTTTTCCTGCCCAGTCTTCACCAGCAATGCAAAAGTCAGAAAATTCCCATTTTTGTCGCTTGTATTTACTCTTTTTAAATAGTGCATAGATAGCCTCATAGCGTCTATCAACTAAGCCAGTATTAAAAGTTGCAAATTCTTCTGTCTCAAGAACCTTACCTTTTTCTTGAGTAAGCCGATAGAAGGTATAGATAAGGTAATTGAATAGAATTGGATATTGGTCGATTTCATTCTCCGATTTCTTACCGTAGAACCACTGTTCATACAGAGCTAATTCCCTAAATCTATTTAGAGTTGTGGTCAAATCACCAAGCCATGCCCATTCAAAAAGTGCGTTCTTAGGGCTTCCTGAAATTTTTCGGGTGTTGGGCTTAACTCGTGGAACTGGTTTAGTTACTGTCCCATTCTGCTTAACTTGCGATGGTTCTTTAACTAACCTTCCAAGCGTGACAGGAATTTCAGAGGCCTCATCCTGTTTCAATTCTATTAGATCAGTATATTCACTCAAAAAGTGAGAAAGTTTTAAGTGCCCTGTTGATTTTAAGTCAAATCCCAAATTACGAAGGGCACCACCAAAGTCTGCTAGATAAAACCAGCTATCTTTAGTTACACACTTGCTAGCAGATTCAATAATGATATTGCGAATTTCGGGTTGACTCATATACTATTCCTGTGCACCACCAAATTAAAGCATTGTTGATGTTTATAGTATGCCCATGAGTCTGCACGCCCTAACACTTTAGGAACAGAATATGAATATTTGTAAATGACAAAGGCGAGATTCTACCTTTGAAAAATTAATGAGGTGGAATTCCACCTACTATATAAACAACATCAAAAACGATCGCTCGTCTAGCCAGGAAAACTAACAGAGCGATCGCTATCATCAGTTTTGAAGCCAAGCATAGAAGTCACTTCCCATACTATTTAGGTTAAAGGTTGATCGCCCTCTCCCTGTCCACCCGTCCCCGCCTCTGGTCGTGGTGCAGACATGATTTGCTTTTGCTGTTCTTGTAGCCAGGTTTCAAAGAGTTCATTCAGCAGTCGCACTTTCATAAATTCATCTAGTTGTGCGGGGATAAATTTTTCTAGCCGCAAAATCACAAACCAGTCAGCAATGCGGGTAGGGGGCAATATCTGACCTGGTTGACTGCTAGATAGCATTTGCACCATTACCGGATGTAGTGCATTCAGTTCAATCGGACCTACTAAGCCTCCAGTTTGGGCTTCTGGCCCGAGTGAATATTCACGCGCTAAGTCAGCAAAAGAGTTTTCTTTTGCCTGAATGCGGAAGTAAAGTTCTTGAGCAATTCCTACATCCTGGGTTCGCAGTAGAGAATAAATTACTTTGTCTAGTTTTGTCTTGGACTGAAAAAAGTAGGATTCCAGTTTATTACCCCAAGTAGCTTGCTTGAATTTTTCAATTTTAAGCTTACGAGTAATAATAACTTCTAGTTGTTCGGGAGTCAGCCCTTGATGTGCCATCCAAGCCTGGATGTCTTCTTCATTTTTGAACTGTTTTTCAGCGAAAAACTGCTGTTTAGCTTGGGCTACTTCTTCAGGTGTACACTCTATTACTACCTTGGCGAAGCGTGAGTTTTGCTCTATCGCCTCATCGAGGATTAATTCGCGCTGCAACTGTGGCAGCATTTGGTAACTTGTCAGTAAGGAAATCAGTTCACTAGCTGTGATTGTACGATTACCGATTTGGATCGCTTCAGTCATTAGCTTTCGGGCATCTTAAGAATATCTGGTCTGTCAAAGAAGCTAAACCGTAGTCCATTCACTGGCAGCTTTTGTCTTAATCTTACCGAGTTAAGGACACTAACCTCAGTTTCGTAATAATTAAATAGTGGCTTCAACATACTTTAAAATATACAGTTTATATGAGTTTTTATCAAAGATTCTACGTAAATACGACTAGATATGAAGAAAAGGACGAAGGTCAAATGACGACTAATGACACTTGTCGCCACTGCAACATAGAAGACGAAGTTATCAGACTGAGCTAGGGTGCTTTGAGACAAAGCTCTCTTAACAAAGGTAGTTTTTAGTTAACCAATCTGAGTTCGGGATAAGAAATCCTCAAAACCCTTGATTTCTCATTGTTCGGTCTGAAGCTCTGTTTTAATCTATTCTCAATAAGGCATATTGTTGATATTAGTCCATTTGTAAGCCTTGTTGACAAAATGATTCCACTTTAATCGCTTCTTCTATCACTTAGAGTTTTGTTCAATCCTTACAGGATAAGCTTTTTAGCTTCTGGCTTAACCCGAACTCAGTTAACTAGAAATACTCACTCCATAGCGAGTCTCATTTAAATCTGATTTTTCCCCTTATCTTTTTGGAAGAGTGATGTCTACGACGGGCTGCGCTTACGCTCACTATACCAAAGTCCTATTATGTATCCCGCAACCAAAAATTCTAAGGTTTACAACGACTCTAAATAGTTCAGAAGATCCGCCATTTCTTGGGGACTAGGTTGGAATTTGGGCATTGGCGGGGTTTCGCCACTGATCACCTGGCGAATCAGTCCATATCGAGACTTGTGCTTTGAGACAGCTTGCAAACTGGGCCCTACTCGCCCGTCTGCTTCCAAGCCATGACAACCAGCACAGTTAATTTGAAAGATCGCGTGTCCTTGAACTGGGTTTCCTGTCAAGGATAAAACACTCTTAACGTATGGATCGGAGGCTTGAACCAACTGAACACCAAAAAAGCCTAAAGGGACTGCTAGCAGTATAGCCAGCGTCAATAAAACGATCCGCTGAATCAAAATTTCAGGTTTGGTAATCTGGTTATCCAAAAGGTTTGCTGTGAAAATCTAGGTGTGCTAAAAAGTTTTCATTTCCTACACATAGCTTAAAAGTTCTTGATTGTGTCTGCAAGCACAGAAGACTATTTTCTTGTGGGCAGTCGCCCTCCAAAAAGGCTGTAGGGCGCAGGATTCATACGAAATTTGGTAAAATCAAAAACAGGCAACGAATATTTAATAATTTCAAAGAGGAGATTTACAGTGGTTGAACCCCTATTATCAGGTATTGTCCTTGGTTTAGTTTTTGTCACCCTCGCCGGACTGTTTTACGCTGCCTATAAGCAATATAAGCGCCCCAATCAGTTGGGGGGATAAGCAGTGCTGAGTTTTGTTAGCGGATAGCTATGGTTTAGCCTGTGCTGAGTTTTGAGTGGGAATATGAGGGGGATGAGGGAGACAAAATAAAATTTTCTTTGCTCCTTTGTCTGCCCCCTCTTTTCTCATTGCACAATTCTATAGAAAGTAAGTGATGTGTTGCCGTAAACTTTCTCGCGGCAAATTTCCCAATGGGGAATCTCTGGCGGTGTCCAACCTTGTGAGGCGTGTTCAACTGCGATTTCACCGCTAGGATCTAAAAGTTGATAGTGAGCGATCGCTTCTAATACTGGCTGGTACAATCCACTAGCATAAGGTGGATCAAAATAAATTCTATCGAATTTCTTGCCTGATAAAGTCTTTAACTGTTGGACAATATCTCCCCGCAATACCCGAAGTTCTTGCTCGGCATTCGCTACCTGCTGCCAATTTTGTTGGATGGTGGCACAGGCTCGGCTCGATTGTTCAATTCCCACTACTAGGCTGGCTGCTCTACACAAAGCCTCTGCGCCCATTGAACCAGTACCAGCGCACAAATCTAGCCAGCGACAACCTGCAATTTCTCCCTGCCAAATATTAAACACTGCTTCTCTTACGCGCGCACTAGTGGGTCTAGTTTCTTTTCCTGGTAAAGTTTTTAGCTGGCGATTTCCGTAAATTCTCAGGCTCATTGGTTATTAGTCATTGGTCATTAGTCATTGGTCATTAGTCATAAGTTTTAGACAAAGGACAAACAACAAATAACAAAAATAGTATTAGGCAGGAATTTTTTCGCGGACTTGAGCAACAAAATTAGATAGGATTTGCAATCCGATATTAGAGGATTTTTCGGGGTGAAATTGGACTGCCATCAGGTTTTCGTGGGCGATCGCAGCTGTGACGGTTTGAGTACCGTGAGTGACGGTTGCTGCACGAATTAGCGGGTCTATTGGGTCAACATAGTAGGAATGGACAAAATACACCCAAGGATCGGACGGTAAATGCTCCCACAAAATACTTTTTGCTTGAGTCACTTCCAGCTGATTCCAACCCATGTGAGGAATAGTGATATCAGGTTCTGAGCGAAACCGCCGCACTTTTCCTTTAATAATTCCTAGTCCTGGTTGATTACCTTCTGCACTTGATTCAAAGAGAATTTGCAATCCTAAACAAATTCCTAAGAAAGGTTTACCAGATGCGATCGCTTCTTTAATAGGTTGTTCCAAACCACGCGATCGCAGGTGTTGGACTGCTGGATCAAATGCTCCCACCCCTGGCAGAACTATTGCATCTGCCTGCTCTAATTCCTTTGGAGAATAAGTAACATTAGGAGTTGCTCCAGCTTTTTCCAAGCCTTTGCAGACTGAGTGCAAATTTCCCATCTCGTAATCTACGACCGCAATTACTGGCATTCACCTGCTCCTTGTAAATTTATTATGGAGGGTTTTTCTATTCTAAATAATATTTGTTATGAAGAAAAGAATTCTATTAACTTCTTTTGACATTTGCCTAAAATATCAACAGTCGAATTCTTCTGATGATTTATTACTTGAAGTTACCAAACTTGATCTGATACCAGATGATTTAATTTTTTTACGCCAGTTACCTGTAGATGTGCAACTTGCCACTACTCAGGTAATGGAAAAAATCAATGCAGTTCAACTTGATTACATGGTCTGTTGTGGCATGGCTGCATGGCGTACATAATTAAGTGTGGAAGCAGTTGCTAAGTAACTAGGCAAGAATAAATCAAATTAGATTAAGTAATGTAAAAAGCCTTGAAATTATTTTGTAGTCAGGGTTTTAGCCCTCATTTGAGGACTTTAGTCCTGACTAGAAACTTTTAATTATTTACACCGCTTTACTTAGCTGTAAAAAAATTGTTTTGCAAACAGCAGTTGATTTAGAAGAATTAGTGACGGGAGCAGTAGGGATTGAGATTAGTCACGACTGCGGGAAATTTATCTGTGTTCGCGTAGTGTCTCGCAAAGAGTACTTAAGCTAAAAGCAACTCATGGTAGGTTGTATTTTTGCCCGTGTTCCAGTTCTCACTCAAGAAAATTTGATGGGGATTCTTGCAGATTCCGTATTAATTATTAACAAACTGGCACTTTCAGCAAGTTGTTAATGTCTGTATGGTGAAAGAAATAGCTAAGTATATGTTGCCATTGTTACTAGTTTTTCAGATTGCCCAATTAACTCCTGCCACGCCACCACCTGAAGAAGTCGTACAACCACAAGAAGTGCGTCCTTTACCAGGCCAATTAGATACAGTGCCAACGTTTAACAGCAATAGTCCAGAATTGGTTTTGAAAGAAGGAATTTTACTCTCCACTTTTCCACCAAATGGTAAAAAAGTGCCAGTAGCGCATCTAAATTTTCCCTTTCGAGGACGATTTGATATTTTTGCCCATCATATTACTAGAGCTGAACCAGCAGAGAATTTGCGTAGGGGTAGCCCGTCGGAGAGATCGCTCTATCTAGGGATAATTTTGCACAACCCTGGTTCGGAAGTAGTGAAGGTGAATATTTGGCAGGCGGCGAGTTATTTGAGTCAACCGGATGCACCATTTATTGAGCTACCATCCTTTAGCCAAAATCTTTTGGGTACAATTTTTGCCGGGCCGGGCGATCGCGTCATGTCTGATGTTTTAAGGGGATGGCGACAAGAGATTTTTCCTGCCCAAATTGAGATTCCATCAGGGCAAAGTCGGATGTTACTAAATTTACCAATTCCTGTGCAGGGATTGACACCACCTCTCAATGGTCGGTCTACATTGATCCGATTGCAAAGTAATGGCACTGTCTATGCAGCTAGCCTAGCCATGTTTGCACGGGTGAATCCCGACAGCAGTGAGCGATCGCCTACTTTAGAAGAGTGGCAAAATTTACTAGATAATGGTGATTTGGCTGGGCCACGCGATAAAGCGCCCACTCCCTTAGAGGAAACTGGCAAGCCGATAATTTACGGGCGTGTTGCTGGAGTGGCTAGTGGTTCACGATGGAGAGCCTTATTAGTAGATAATCCTAAGGCCAGGTATTTGACTATTCCCCACCCTGGTGAAATGTTTTCCTATGCTCTGAGTAGCCTGCATGGCGGTACATTAGGAACTGGTCAAATTCAAAGTGCTACTATGCTGGTACGCTATCCTGACACCGCATATCGCGCTCATGGGAACTATGGGATTCAATATAATCTCAAGTTGCCGCTATACAACAATACTCAAAGTCCTCAAACTGTTAGTGTGTCGATACAAACACCACTCAAGGAGGAGCAATTGGGAAAACCAGGTTTACGCTTTCTTAGTACACCAGCCCGTCAAGTATTCTTCCGAGGGACAGTTCGGGTACGTTACAAAGATGAGCAAAATCAGCCGCAGACTCAGTTTGTGCATTTAGTGCAAAAGAGAGGTCAAGCAGGGGAACCCTTAGTTTTATTAAAGATGAAAGCAGGCGATCGCTCTTTAGTAGAAGTTGACTTTCTCTATCCGCCGGATGCTACACCTCCGCAAGTTTTAACAGTTTCAACTCAAGCTGAACCTCGGTAATGAGTCATGGGTAATGGGTAATAGCTTTTCTTCAATTACCTATTACTAAAAAATATTAGTTAGATGATTCTCAAAGCTCTACTGTTTACCAACTTGGCGCGACTCAAAGGCACATGTGTTATAAAGCACCCATTTAGGTAACGCCTTACAATAATTTATTGATAGCGTTTAATAACCTGTGGTCATAGATAATTTGTTCGGGGCGATCGCTTACCTAACAGGGCAGTAAATGCGATCCGTGAATTAACTTCTTCATATTGATAAAACTTTTCACCCCAAATTTCTGTATTTAGGCGGAATAAATATTCAGCCTCATGCGTTGCAATAGAAATAGTAGACTATAGCAGGCAATAAAGGGACGGCATGGCAAGCCATCAAAAAATCAATCAAGAAACTGAGTTAAATTCGTTTCAGAACCTTATTGGAATCCTGATTTTACTGGTAGAGGATGAGCCAGATATTGCAGATTTGCTCACCTTCATTTTGGAAGCAGATGGTGCAGAGGTAATCGCTTTAAATGATGCAGAAGCAGCCCTTGCCTTGGTAGAATCGCTTCATCCCGATATTCTGCTGTGCAATGTGAAATTGCCCGATCATGATGGAAATTGGTTAATTAAGCAAATTCGAGTGCATTCTTGCCTCTCCTTAAGACAGTTACCTGCGATCGCTATCACTTCTTATACACGGGAAGTCTCAAGTTATAAGGCTTTGAATGCTGGCTTTAATCGATTTTTAGTCAAGCTTGAAAGTCCAGATGAAATTGTAGGTGAGATTATTCACCTGCTATCTACCGAAATTTAAGTATAAATATTTAGTGTTTGTGTCGCCTTTGTTACTTATGTTTTTATAAGTGCGGGGAGGTACAGCTAGCTGTACGCTCCAACAAATGACTCTAACTTGGAAACTAAACCCTAAGTGGCTAGGGTGAGGTATTGGATATATTTGTTAACTTTATTGAAAACCCTTTGCTGGTTTTTTTTGTCCTTTACCCTTGGGCTTGGATTTGTTAACTTCTCCTAAAGCTTCTTGAAATAAATTGTGTAAATGTATAGGAACACTAGCAATTTCTGGTAACTCTGGCTCAATAGGTTTATTGAATTCTTGTAAAAGTGCGTCCAAGTCGCTTTCAAGACGAAACTCTGGACGTTGCAAAACTGTTTGCAACACATTTTCTAATTTACTTGGATACTGTTGCGCTAATCGATGCCAAATAAAAGCATTAATACTTTTATCTTCAAGGTAGTAACGAACAAGTTTTTCCGCC
Organism: Nostoc sp.; assembly: GCF_036919495.1. GTDB lineage: Bacteria > Cyanobacteriota > Cyanobacteriia > Cyanobacteriales > Nostocaceae > Nostoc. The sequence goes on along the minus strand of NZ_JBALBZ010000176.1, from coordinate 7,077 downwards.
CCTTGAACACTTTGCCAGTCCTCTGCCGATAAAATTGCTTGTACCTTACTATATGTCGGTAAAAACATTTGTCCCCAACGGGGATGAGAAAGAGCAGTTACTTGTTCTGCTTTCTTGAGTTCCGCAGGTAAATCAACCTTTGGCATTACCATTTTACTATTACTGCTTTTGCTGTTAAACATCTGAGAGACTACGTTGGAATCAGCACCAAATTCTTCTGCTGCTGCTTTTATTTCATCGTCTCCAATGCCAGCTGCTTCTGCTACTTCAGCCAAGGATTTAGAAGTATCAATTCCTGCTTCTGCAAAGCGTTTTTCAGTGATTAATTCTTGGAATTCAGCTATTTTTTTATTAAGCTGGTATCCAGGTAGTGTAATTTCAGCAGTGCCAAAAAAGTCCACAAACTGCTGATGATATTGTCCTACTGACTGCCAAGCTTCTTCTAGCAAGTCTGGAGCATCGCTGTAAAGATTACTTTTATAGTTTTCTTTGAAATTACCAATTGCTACAGCAAGTTTTGGTTTACCTAATTTACCCATTATTGTGTAGGGGCCTGAAAACATCCAGTAGCTATCGGTAACAGGAGAAATGCGAGTTAGTAAAATTTCTCCTGCTTTCAACCGAGATATTGCCTGTAATGTTTGAGTATTATTTGGCTTGACAATGTAGTGCTTGTCTGTCAACCAGTTCGTTAATTCAAAGCCATCAGGTAGAATATTCGTTATGGCAAATAAGCCAATAAAACTATGATGCCAACTGTTGATCAGGTTGCGATCGCTTTCTTCTAAGTCTGGATTGCTTTCGATAAATAACTCTAATGGAGACTTATCACCGACTTTCCCGGCTGTCAGAAAGCTATCGATAGTTAAATCCTGCTGTGTACTATCCCCACTTCCACGGCGCAACTGTGCGGCTGCATAAGTTTCTAGTGCTTGTGCCAGTTCGCCTTCAGCATCAAGGACAAAATCAACTAAGGCTTGTTTTAATTGGTGCGATCGTTCTAATATGACATCCACAAGTTAATCTCTCGGTGTAACAGATGTAGATTATAGCTCTTGAGAGAATTACAGCATCTAGCTATTGCTAGATTTATGCTGATTTAGCCGTAAAGCTTCTTTTAAACTAGATACAAGGCATTACAGATGGTTGCAACTCCAAATTCTAGCTATATTTCTCCAGAAGACTATCTTAAAGCAGAAGAAACCAGTCCTATCAAGCATGAATATAGACAGGGACAGATTTATGCAATGGCAGGGGCAAGTAACGCCCATGTAATTATTTCTCTTAATATTGCTTCAATGCTGAGAAATCATTTGCGCGGGAGTGGATGTCAGACTTATATCTCAGATACCAAAGCACATATTGAGTCAATTAATATCTATTACTACCCGGATGTTATGGTAAGTTGTGACCAACGAGATAGAGCTTTTAACAACTTTCTGCGTTACCCGTCGTTAATTGTAGAAGTGTTATCTCCGACAACAGAAGCCTTTGACCGAGGTGATAAATTTGCTGACTACCGACAGATGGAGTCACTTCAGGAATATATACTTGTGAGTCAAACTCGGTTAAATGTTGAGTGTTTTCGCCGAAATTCAGAGAGACAATGGGTACTTTATCCCTATGGACAACAAGATATCATTCATTTGGCAAGTATAGATTTTCGGTGTGCTGTTGCAGATTTATATGAGGACGTTACTTTTGAATTCCCTAATTGACTGACTACTAGATTGAAAGGTATAAACCAGAATATTGAGGATTTAAAAATGTGTTTTTAGAGAGCAAAATAAAAAGGCAAAAGAAGATTTTCTTTTGCCTTTATTAATTTTTACCTTTTAATAGAGACGGGAAATTTCAAGTCTCTATTCATCGTCGAAATCATCGTCGTCTTCTTCTTCTTCCTCGTAATCGTCGTCGTCTGCGACTTCATCGGCGATTAATTCATCTTCGTCATCTAGAACTGACCTTTCTGCACGTCTGCTACCAAAACCAGATTCCCCAAGAGTAGGAGAATCTAAATTATAGGTGCGAGCTGTGCGGTCATCTAAGACCATATCCAGGGGATCATCAACTTCATCCAAGACACTACTGGTAATTTCAGCAGCATAATCATCGATCGCACCAGGTTCTTCATAGGTATTGTAGCCAGTACCAGCCGGAATCAATCGCCCGATAATCACGTTTTCCTTCAAGCCGCGCAGCCAGTCGGATTTGCCTTCAATAGCTGCTTCGGTAAGTACCCGTGTTGTCTCTTGGAAAGACGCGGCGGAAATAAAGCTGTCGGTATTCAACGATGCTTTGGTGATACCTAACAATACTGGGGTATATTGTGCCCTAGCACCGCCTGTAATTGCCATAGCTTCGTTCACCTGCTCAACTTGGCGCAGTTCCACCAATTCCCCAGGAAGCATAGTGGTGTCACCACCATCATCAATCCTGACTTTGTTGGTCATCTGGCGAACAATGACTTCAATGTGTTTATCGGAAATATCAATCCCTTGAGATTGATAAACCATTTGCACTTCATTCACCAAGAATGACTGTACCTTCTGCAAAGCATGGCTAGCACAAGCATAGATTCCATCTTCAGAACCCAGACTAAAGAAGATTTCCAAAATTTCGTGGGGATTGGATGGGCCATCGCTTAATGGCTGTCCCGCTAACACAGTCGATCCATCTGGCACAATCAAATTTTGTCCTGGGCCTAGAGGATAATCTGTTATCACGCCATTTGATTCTACGACCTTGATAGCGATCGCTTCATCACCACTTTCAGCGTAAACTACCTTAATTTCACCACCCCGGCGACATAAAATGCACGCTTCTTTCGGTTTACGAGCTTCAAGTAGTTCTTCAATCCGGGGCAAACCTTGAATAATATCTCCGGTTTTGGCGCGTTCAAACACCAGCAACACCAAGTTATCACCCCGTTGTACCAAATCGCCGTCTTCTATCTGCAACACAGCACCAGGACTGACTCGATAAGGGCGACCGATACGGGTAGTTACAACGTAATTTTTATTACTCAGGGCTGATTCTTCACCAGATGCAGCAGTGGCACTTCTCTTGGAAAGTTGCTCCTCTTGGGGAGACCCCAAGACCGCACTTTCCGCTTTGATATCCACTACTTGTCCTGATTCTGGGGCAAAAACTCCAGGAGCAACTTCTGTACCTTCTACTAGCAAGTCACCCACTTTTACTTTTGGCTGAGTACTAGTATTAATGGTAAGTCTGTCAGCATCGCGCAACACTAAACAACGACGCACGTTTTCGGTTCCTTTGCGGACGCCCCGCACTTCCCCGCCTTCTTTACACAAGATTTGGGTACGTGCGACCACAGAACCTGGAGCGATGGTAAGCCCATCTTGCACCTCAAGTGTGGTTTGGGTGCTACCTTGGGTGGCATCGGCGGTAATGTCTCGACGAATTACCAAGGATTCCAAAATTACCAGTTGTAAACGTTGAACTTCTGGGTCTTCAGTATCCTCTACTAATTCAATATCTGCTGCAAGAGGTGAAGCATTATGGTCTTGTTCCCCTTCTTGCTCAATTTCCAGCACTAGCTGAGTTCGCAGCAGTTCTACGCCTTCAACAGATTTGACGCGTTCTGAATCTTTGTAAGGTAGTCGCTGCACAGCCCGCAACTGAATTGATCGCCCGGTTTGTTGACTCACAGATGTAGTTGATGGCACATCTGGATTATCAGGTACGGCAAACTCAACTACTGGACGACTTAACAGGGCAGGCCCTTCTGGTGTCTCCACATACTGGATATAACGCAATTCCGTGGCGACATTGCCTTGGAATTCCTCACCTGGTTGGATGAAGGTGTTATCTCGCCCGATAACTGATTCGGGATCGTCCACCATCAGCAGTTCCCCAGGTTTAACCACAACTTCCCGCAGGATGTCGTTTTTCTGGGTGACTTCTATCACACCACTGTTTTGGCAGAAGATATCTTTTACTACCTCGGTGCCAGCTTCTACAAACTGACCGTCTTCTACTAACAGCAAAGAGATATCTTTATTAACTTCGTGGCTTTCTTCAGGAATCCACAAAAGAGTACCGCCCTGCACGACTTCATAACCCAGCTTGGCTTTACCTTTTTTCTGGACTTCTACACCCGCGAATTTCAGGAAACCACCAGTGGTTGTCCGATAGCGATCATCAATTAACTCAGCTACTACTTGACCATTTTGCACTTTTGTGCCTGGTGTAGCCCGGAGGTTAAATACTTGGTTGTTACCAGTGGAGACTAAGTAATTATTCCGCCCTTGGGAACTTTGGACTGTCACCGTTGCTTGGTCTAGTACCACAGAAGCAGTGATAATTTCAATTTCCCTGGTACTCTTACCTGGGGTAGCTTCCGGCAAGCGCACCACACCGCCGTGCAAACTGGCTAACTTGGTTTCTGCTAAAACTCCGTTAGAAGCGATCGCATCACCATTTTTCACAATCAATTCTGCACCAGGGGGCAAGTTATAAACTTCCCCAGACAAAATCCAAATCAAGCCACCTCGTGCGGCTGTGGTTGTGGTATTACCTTGACGGTCAGTTTTTTGTTCTGGAACAACTTCGGCAAATTGCACTTCCCCTGCTAAGTCAGAGGCTACATCTTTAACTGCTTTTTCTGTATTAGTCCGAGTTGTGCGTCCACCAAGGGCAACCTCTGCCAACAACTGACCTTGCTTTACCTTATTTCCATCAAATACATATAGTGTTGAACCTTGGGTAAGATGAACCTCTTGGTTCTCTGGGGTAACATCACCTACTTTTGTTGGCTCCAAAAGCATGATGCCATTAGCTTCAACATAGAGGGCATCTTCCCCGTGGCGGGTACGATATGTTCTAGTCTTCAGTTTGCGGGGAAGCTTGACAGTTCCATCGATTTTAGAACGAACTTGTTGTGCCACTTCTCCAGTAAACACCCCACCAGTGTGGAATGTCCGCATGGTTAGCTGCGTACCAGGTTCGCCGATACTTTGGGCGGCAATAATCCCCACAGCTTCGCCCAAGTCCACCATCTTGGCGTGGGCTAAACTCCAGCCGTAGCAGTGTTGACAGACAGAACGTGCCGCTTCACAAGTTAGGGGACTCCGCAGCACAACTTCTGCCACCCCAGATTTGTCGATTTTTTTCGCCAAGTCCTCAGAAACTGGGGTATTGCGTGGTGCAATTACTTCTTTTGTCACCGGATGCAGCACATCTTCGCCAATTACCCGTCCCATCAAGCGGTTTCCTAGAGGGATCAAGGTTTTAGCACCTTCTGTCATTGGTCGAATGGGAATTCCTCTTGTGGTACCACAGTCAAATTCCCGAATAATTACATCCTGAGACACGTCCACCAAACGCCGGGTGAGATAACCAGAGTCAGCCGTCCGCAAGGCAGTATCCACCAATCCTTTTCTGGCGCCGTAAGACGAAATAATGTATTCCGTTACAGTGAGTCCTTCACGGAAATTGGTTTTGATGGGCAAATCGATAATTTCCCCTTGAGGATCTGCCATTAGTCCCCGCATCCCCACCAATTGGCGGACTTGAGAGATGTTACCCCGTGCCCCGGAGAATGCCATCATGTATACGGAGTTCAGGGGATTAGTCTTCTTGAAGTGAACGACGACTTCATCTTTCAAGGCTTCACTAGTACCATTCCAAGTATCGATTACCTTTTGAAACCGTTCTACTTCAGTGATTTCTCCCCGTTGATAACGGGTTTCAGTAGCGCGAATTTCTTCCTCAGCTGCTTCTAAGAGCAATCGCTTAGTTGGTGGTATCATCAAGTCATCTACACTGATGGACACCCCTGCCTTGGTAGCGTAGCGAAATCCCAAATCTTTCAATTTGTCCGCCATCACTGCGGTTCGCGCCGTACCATAATGCGTAAACGCCCAAGAAATTAAATTTCTCAGCTGACCCTTATCAACCACCCGATTGCGAAAAATCATTTTTTCGTTAGTCATTAGTCATTAGTCCTGAGTCATCAATAATTAATAATTCGTAATTCGTAATACTCACCTCCGGCGAGAAGCAAGCTACGTAATTCGTAATTAATTCTTCAATTACAAATTACGATTTAGAAATTACGAATTAACTTGCTAGTGCTTCCTGAATGGCATTGTTGTAAATAACGCGGCCAGGAGTTGTGTATATATACTGCGAAAGTACATTGCCTTTAGCGTCTTGTCTGACTCGACGGAACTTATAGAGTAATGTGCGGGTACCATCCTCGTTTTCCGTCACTTTCACGGGTTCTGTATCCGGTTGGTCTGATTCTATTTCACCGTCAAACCGCACATAGATATAGGCGTGCAAGTCAATTTGATCTTGCTGGAAAGCCATAATTACATCCTCTAGCGAAGAAAAGTAATTTCCTGCCCCTTTTGTCGCACCAGGATTTTCTGCTGTTAAATAATAGGCTCCCAGCACCATATCTTGGCTAGGCGTGATGATCGGTCTACCGGTGGCTGGTGACAAAATATTGTTAGAAGCCAACATCAACAACCGCGCTTCAGCCTGACTTTCTAACGACAGAGGGACGTGTACCGCCATTTGGTCGCCGTCAAAGTCGGCGTTAAACGCTGGACACACCAGAGGATGCAGTTGAATCGCTCTACCTTCTACTAAAATTGGTTCAAAAGACTGAATACCCAAACGGTGCAACGTTGGTGCCCGGTTTAGCATTACAGGGTGTCCTTCAATTACCTCTTCCAGCACATCCCAAACACTGGGATCATTGCGGGATATCAGCTTTTTCGCAGCTTTGATGTTATTTACCATGCCGCTACGAATCAGGCGGTTAATCACAAATGGTTGAAATAGCTCAATTGCCATTTCTCTAGGTAAACCGCACTGGTGAATTTTTAGCTTTGGCCCAACCACAATTACAGAACGTCCAGAGTAGTCAACCCGTTTACCTAACAAGTTTTGTCGGAAACGTCCTTGCTTACCCTCAATAATGTCGGACAAAGATTTTAGGGGTCGGTTATTTGCCCCTACCACAGTGCGTCCCCGACGACCATTGTCAATCAAAGCATCCACTGCTTCTTGCAGCATCCGCTTTTCGTTCCGCACAATAAT
>NZ_JBALBZ010000175.1:0-34915 GCF_036919495.1 Nostoc sp. | reverse complement strand
TGCTTAGTAGTGTAGATTTTCATCTCTGAAGTCTGTTTCTTTTCAACTCAGCATTGCTGAGTCTTTTCTTGTTGCCTAGTCTAAACTCCAGTTTTTAGGGAACTCCAAAAAAATTTCAGAAAGAGGGTAATGAGTGTCTCAATCTCAGTTGTTTTATACGATGGTCGTATTATTGGCTATTCCAACCTTAAGTTGAATGACCCATCAATGGGTGTACTTTCAGGACAATTTACGCCGACATCCAATGATTTCAAGAATTGTTATTACCAAGATATTTGGCTTTTAATTCTTCTAATTCTTGATCTATTTCATTTTTACTAGAAGGCTGAGATGTAGGGTTTGGTGGTTGTATTTTATTTGGTTGAGGTTTGTTACTACCCAAAAACTGGGTTTTCATTTGTTCTAATTCTAGATCAATTTGACTAGGAGATGGCGATATAAAAGCAGGTGGAGAATTGGGTGGCGATTGAGGAATAGGTTTTGGTGAAATCGCTGGCGTGGGTGCTACTTGTGACTGTTGATTTAAATCTTTGAGAACTTCATCTACTGTTTGATAACGCCGAATTGGAATACTTTCTAACATTTTGTTGAGAATGCGACTCAACTGATTACTAACAGGAGTTTTCAAGTATTGCTGCCAAACCCAAGTATCGTTGTTGGTATCATAGGAATCGAAGGGCGATCGCTTAGTTAATAAATTAATACAAGTAGCACCCAAACTATAAATATCGCTGGCAAATACAGCCCTACCTCTCATTTGTTCAGGGGCAACATATTCTGGACTACCAATACTTGTACCAGTTTGATTTAAGGCAGCGCCAGTGGCAGATTTAGCAGCACCAAAATCTACTAATACTAGTTTGCGTTGGGCATCACTCTCACGAATAATATTTTCTGGCTTAATATCACGGTGAATTACGTGTCTAGCATGGCAAAATTGCAATACTGATAATAAATCATTTAATAGTTGCCGGATTTGGATTTCATTGAAAGCACCCCTATGTGCCAATTCCTGGGCTAAGTTTTGCCCGTCAATAAATTCTTGTACAAGATACTGCCGGTCATCTTGGGTAAAATATGCCAATAGTTCGGGAATTTGAGGATGTTTGCCCAATTCATCTAACTGCACAGCTTCTTGATTAAATAACTCTACGGCTTTGGCCAGAGTGTTAGTGCCTTGGGCTTGGGGATAAAATTGCTTAATTACGCAGCGTGGTTTTGAAGGTTTATCTTCATCCACAGCTAAGAAGGTTTTGCCAAAACCACCTTGTCCGATTGGTTTGATAGCACGGTAACGTTCTTTGAGGAGTAACTTAGAACCGCAAGTCCGGCAAAACTTGACATCATTAGGATTTTCAGGCTTGGGACAATGGGGATTAAGGCAGTAGCTCATATAGGCGATCGCTCTTATATCTCTTTATTTTACTGGCGTTGAGGGTAAGGACTTCCGCGAATGGGTTAAACTATGAGCGATATCTACGATGGGCTACGCCTACGCACTACTAACTAGTACAGAGCGGCGGAAATCAAGCTACCATTTTAAACAAGCAAAAGCCTTGATATACAAAACTTTTGACTTTTGATTTTTAACTTTTGACTTCCACCTTGCGGTACTATCCTATACCTTCCATAACTGGATGAAAGTAGAAGGCAAACCCCAATACTGTATAAGCAGCTAATAATAAAGTGCCTTCGAGCCAATTGGATTTACCATCAGAACTAATACTGTTGGCAATCAACACTGACACAACTACAGCTACTAATTCAAAGGGTTTGAAGTCCAAATCCATTGGTTTACCTAATATCCGCCCCGCTATTACCAACACGGGTGCAACAAATAGGGCAATCTGCATACTTGATCCCACAGCTACCGAAAGGGAAAGATCCATTTTATTTTTCATCGCCACGGTGACTGCTGTAGCGTGTTCAGCCGCGTTACCGACGATGGGAACCAATATCACCCCTGTAAACAGCGCCGTCAAACCTAGCTGAGATGTGGCCACTTCCAAAGAATCTACTAGCATTTCTGACTCAAGTGCCACTAGCAAGGTACATACTAGCAACACACCAACCCACAACATCATATTTGGTTTTGCGTGAGGCGTTTCCTCTTCTTCTGTCTCCGCTACACCCACATCATAAAGATAGGAATGAGTTTTCATTGAAAATAGCAGCGTTAAGGCATAAACCAAAATTAATACTACAGCAACAGCAATAGAAAGATTTTGCAGTGTTTCTTCGTTAATTCCTTGAGAAGTGTAATTCATCGCCGTTGGCATCAAAATGGCAATCACTGCCAAATTCATCGAAGCAGCATTCACCCGCGCCACAATTGGCTGAAATGTCTGTTCTTTGTAGCGCAGCCCCCCCAAAAGCATGGAAAAACCCATCACCAGTAGTAAGTTGCTAATAATCGATCCCGTAATACTGGCTTTGACTACATCTATTAACCCAGCGTTCAGTGCCACTAGGGCAATGATTAGTTCTGTAGCATTGCCAAAAGTGGCGTTTAACAACCCCCCTAAGGATGGCCCCACTACAACAGCAATTTCTTCTGTGGCTGTACCCATCCAAGCTGCTAAAGGCAGAATTGCTAATCCAGCTGTAATGAAAACTACCAATTCTCCCCACTCCAGAAGGTGGGCTGCTACAGAAACCGGGATAAACAGTAGTAAAACGATAAGAATAATGTTTTTGGTTGACATTCGTTGTCTTAAGTTGAGGGTATCATTCACAGCGAGCAATCCTAAGTTTTAAGTTTGGAGTGTTGAATTAACAATCACTTTCATATCAGCACTTCCATAGGATACTCTCAACCACCTATAGAGCAATTCAGAAATTGTACTGTTTTCAGTTCACTGCTGTGTATGTAAAATAAAATTGCGATATAATGAGTTTTTGTAATCTTTTGTTGCAAAAGTATGAATTTGAGCCAAAATTTTACATCAAAAATGGGGTTTAATATATTAAAAGACAATTAAAATTTTGATTAGCGCCCAAGAAGAGAAAACCCCTAACTAAGGTTTTGTTCAATGGCTAATTACTTTAAGCCTTCAGGGAAAGGGCTGTGCGATAACGCAGATTTCGCACTACAATAAAACTGCCTTGTCAAAAGTTTGGTTGGATTCCATAGTTGTCGTTTATACCGGATTTTGTGTGAAAACCATTGGAGAAAGGTTTACGCACAATATTATCGGTGCAACTGCAAGTTTTTTGTTTTGGATAAATATACATGACTTCTGCTGCTGAAATGCCAGCTAGCTCTGGCTCAACGTTAACATTACATTCAGATCCAAATAACACCAAAGAAACCGATCCTCTGAGAAAGGCTAATGGTGTTTATGTGACGGTGCATGGTCATTTTTACCAGCCACCAAGGGAAAACCCTTATCTGGACGCAATTGAACGCCAACCGAGCGCTGCACCTTTCCATGACTGGAATGAGCGGATTCATTGGGAATGCTATCGTCCAAATGCCTTTGCTAGAGTCTTAAATGACCAAGGCGAAGTGGTGGGGATCGTCAATAATTATGAGTATTTCAGTTTTAATATCGGGCCAACGCTGATGTCGTGGCTAGAACGCTACGATGTGGAGGTTTATCAGCGGATTTTAGAGGCGGATGCCAAAAGTAGCGATCGCTTGCATGGTCACGGGAATGCGATCGCGCAAGTATACAATCACATCATCATGCCTCTGGCGAATGAACGCGACAAATATACCCAAATTCGCTGGGGTAAAGAAGACTTCCGCTCCCGCTTTGGACGCGATCCCGAAGGCATGTGGCTGGCAGAAACTGCTGTAGACTACGCAACCCTAGAAGCTCTAGTTGCTGAGGGTATTCGCTTCATTGTCCTTGCACCATCTCAAGCACTGCGTTGCCGTCCCCTCCCTACTCCAGATTATCCCCATCCTGAATGGATTGAAGTAGGCGGTAGTCAGATTGATTCTACCCGTCCCTATCGGTGTTATTTGAAGCCCACACTAGACACTTCATCTTCACCTCTGAGTGCGATGGCCTACGCCCCGCCGGAGGCGATCGCTACTAGCCCCAACGATGGTAGTAAAGAAGAATTACCCTACATTGATATCTTCTTCTACGATGGGCCGATATCGCGGGACATGGGTTTTAGTGATGTGGTTTATAATTCCAGTCACTTTGCCGGACGTATCGGTTCGGCGGTGCGTGGGGATCATCGTCTGGCACAGTTGATTTCTGTGGCAACAGATGGGGAAACCTTCGGACACCACAAAAAGGGAACTGAGAAAACTTTAGCCTACGCCTTTACTAAAGAGTTTCCTCAACAGGGTTGGACGGTAACGAACTTTGCCCACTACCTCAGCTTAAATCCTCCCAGTTGGGAAGTGGAATTGAAGTCAGTCACAGCCTGGAGTTGTGCCCACGGTGTCGGCAGATGGGAGGATGACTGTGGTTGCGGTGGGGAAGGGGGTGTTTGGCATCAGAAATGGCGCCGTCCCTTGCGGGATTCCCTAAATTGGCTGCGGGATCAACTAACTGAGGTGTATGCAGAACATGGTAGACAGTTATTTCGCGATCCCTGGCTAGCACGAGATGAATATATCCAAGTATTGCGCGATCGCTCTGCTACCAATGTCAACCGTTTTCTCGCCCGTCATCAAACCCACAAACTAACAGCAGCCGAACAAGTAGACGCTTTGCGCTTGTTAGAAATGCAGCGTCACGCTTTGTTGATGTTCACTAGTTGCGGTTGGTTTTTTGAAGAAATTTCCCGTCCAGAGGGGACACAAATTCTGCGCTACGCCGCCCGTGCTTTGGAATTGGCAGGGGATGTGGCTGGTGTGCAGTTGGAAAAAGGCTTTGTCAAACGGCTTGGTTTAGCCCCCAGTAATGTGGATCAGTTCAAACACGGTGCGGAAATTTATCGGCAACTTGTGTTAACTGCCCAGCTTGGCTTTAAGCAAGTAGCAGCCCATTACGCTATTACTTCCCTATTTACCAATCAGAAACCAGCAGAGGCGCACAATTCGTTACCGAGAAAAGATGCTGCTGACAAACAGTCTCAGCGTTACCACAAAAAGGTTTATTGCTATGCAGCCAATGAGTTAGATTACCAAATGCAACGGATGGGATCGCTAACTCTGGCTATAGGAAATTTAAAGCTGGTATCAGAGATTACTTGGGAAAGTGAGCATTTGGTATTTGCTGTTCTGCATTTGGGAGGTTGGGATTTCCACTGTGGCATTCAGCAATTTACCGGACGGCGTAACTATAGCCAATTAAAAGAAAAGCTGTTTGGGGCGCTAAAACAAGCTAGTGCGGCTCATACTATTTTGGCGATGACACAGCTATTTGGAGAAGAAGCTTTCAACTTACAGAATCTATTTGCTGAAGAACGCCATCGGATTATGCGACTGCTTACCGAGGAAACACTGACACGTTTAGGACAGTTGTATACCCAAGCATACCGTGATAATTATGGTGTGCTGATGGCGTTTCATCGAGATGAAATAGCAGTACCACAAGAATTGCAGGTAGCAGCAGATATTGCTTTAGGGCATCGCTGTTTGATGACATTACGATCGCTTGAGCAAGATATCGCTGATCCCCAAAAGAGTTGGAGTCACATCTTAGAATTGGAGGCGATCGCTACTGAAGCAAAACATCTGCGTTGTCGGCTGAATATTCCCGACGGTAAGCAGATGTTAGAACAGTTAATTGCGCGATCGCTTTGGCAATTGTTGCACGATGCCAATGGTAGTTTTAATGCAGATATCCAAATATTGGAACGATTGATTGATGTCGGGGATCATCTAAATATTGATGTTTCTCTACAGCGATCGCAGGAACTATACTTTAGTTGTCTGCACAGTCAGATAGGGCCGGTATGTATCACTAGCGTTGATAATGAAGCAGATAATCAGTGTCTTCAGTTGCTCAAGTTGGGCAAAAAGTTAGCCGTTGATGTCAGCATGATCTCAAGTCAATTGGTATAGATATACAGTAGGGTAAAAATTTCACATAGAGAGAAGGGGAAAATTTTCCCCTTTTATTTTTTATATCCTTCATTTAATCTGAGAGCGATGTCTAATGACAAGCCGCTTTGCGTCTACGCAATGGTAGGGATAAAGCCACTCACACCTGAAGAGTCCGTGGGTATGTTTCTCAAAAAAGGTTCCTGCATGGCGTCCAGGTGATATGTCGATCCCAGCTTTCGTTTTAATCTCATATAACCAGGGAAAGGCTACTACTAAAATAGCTATGCCAGCGAAGAGGTAGAGAATCGTAGTTCTAATGTTGAGGAATCTTAGGGAATTGCTATTGTGATTTTGTGGCATAGATAATCAGAAACTAATAGCTCATTCAATCCTAACCTAAAGCTCAAAATATCGCCGGAAGCGGGTATCAATGTTGTCTGTTTTCTGTTGATTGCAGGTTAAACAAAGGGTTTGTAAATTGCTGATATCATTTTGACCTCCACGGGCAAGGGGAGTGATATGGTCAATGCTGAGGTTAGTTTCTATAGTAGTTTTACCGCAGCTTTGGCATTGGTATTTGTCACGCTGAAAAACGTATTTTTTTACTTCTGGCGGGATACGAATCCGGGGAGTTTTGCTCATTTTTTCTCTAATTGCTAAGAAATTCTTCCAAACTTGGAACATTTACCCAACTTGCATTTTGATGCGATTCATGAGACAAATCCATCAACAACTGAGAATAAATTCCTTCTCGCAACGATGGTGTAATTTCCTGGTTGCGGTCAATTCCTTGTACCCATTGATCTACTAAGCGGATAAATGCCGAAATGCGCCCATCAGCATAATTTTTCGGAAAAATTAATCGATTCGGTATTTCTATTTCCGTTAGAGGTTTACCTACCTGCGAACCCCAAACACGAAAACCATGTATATAATCCTTTTGATTTTCACTGCCCACAATTAATGTACCGCGATCGCCATATACTTCTACCCAATGAGTTCTTGGTGCGTGAACTACCGCACTGATAGAAAGTTGGCAAAGTGTACCGTTTGCTAATTCCAGCGTTAATATACAGTTGTCATCTGTATCCACTGGCTTCGATTCCCCACTAACAGGGTCAACTCGTGTAGGAATAGCAGTGGTTAAATGGGCATTTAATCTACGGACTGGCCCGAATAACCAGTGAATATAATCGAAAGCGTGGGAACCCAAAGATCCCAATGCACCGCCTCCTTTCTCCTTATCAGAATACCAATTCCAAGGGCGTGAAGTATCAGCACGAGAAGAACCCAACCAATCAATTTTAATTAGGCGTAACTTACCCACATAATCTTCTGACAATAATTCAGCAAACAACTGCCATCCTGGTACAAAGCGAAATTCAAAGTCTACAGATGCAATTACACCTTTGTCTTTAGCTAACTGATAAAGTTCTTTAGCCTCAACTACATTTAAAGTTATCGGTTTTTCCAATAATAAATGTTTCTCAGCTTGCAATACAGTTTTTGCCATTTCATAGTGCAAAAAAGGCGGCGTAGAGATGCTAACTGCTTGCACTTCTGGCAATGCCACAATATCTGTAAGTGAATCAGAGGCGTGGAGGATCTTATAGGATTCTGCTATAGCTTTAGCTTTATTTATATCTCGGTGATAAACAGCAACTACCTCAGTTTGAGGATGTGCTTGGAATCCAGGGATGTGGACTTTTTGACCAAATCCAGTGCCTGCGATCGCAATCCCAATCATATCATTATATACTCCTCTAATTATCCAATTTAATTAATAAAATCATTTCATTTATCATATCTAAAATATTTAATCTTTATGGCTCTCTCAGACTTCGGTTGATAAATTAATACTAAAAAACGGCTGAAAAAATTGTTATAACAAGGTTTTTCTCAAATAGAATCAAAGAATTTCATCAAAAGGGAGCATCCCAATTTTGCCAAAAGGTACAGGACTGACACAAAAACCCTGTACAAACTTCTTTCCTTGGCGCTCTTGGCGTCCTTCTCTGCGAGACGCTGCGCGTTCGCGTAGCGTTCCGTTGGCGCAGCCTCTCGAAGAGAAGGAAAGGCGGTTCGTTATTTCATTATTGTTCTAAGCCAAAATCCCATATAAAAAAAACTTGCACATTTGGAATGCTCCCAATAAAAATACGCTTTGTTCTGTTGAATTCCTTACTATGTAAGGATTTAACCCTATATCAAGTATTAATTTGCTATAACTAGTTTAGGAAAACCTAATAGTTTAGCATAACAAGTACTGAAGAACCAATTATTTTAACCCACTGCATATTCTGTAAACTTCCTCATGAAAGGAGACTGAAACCCTAACACAATATCCTCTTTAGGAACTCCCATCGTTACCAAATTTGCTGCTATATCATCTTCTGTACCATTCCATTGGAGCCAAATTTTATCACCTTTAATATCAATATGGATGATGCAACTATGCACCCAATCTTGACCTTCCCAGCCTACGTGGACTATTTGGTAATGGTCACGTTCTATATCAAAAATATTCTCAACGTCTATATTACTGTAAGCAGGTTTTTGCTCACTATACTCCTGTAATATTTGCTGTACAATCTGGCGATAGTGGGCTAGTTTATCCATTTGAAAATTACCTCTTGCTCTACATCATAAATAATCATTTTGACTTGATTTTCTTCAATCATGGCTTGGGGAAAATCAAGTTGAAAAAATGTTTTATAAGTTGTTAAAGGTACTGCTAAATACAAAAAACGCTCTGGCTGTCGTCGCCTTAATGCGCCTCTATAGTTGATAAACTGTCCTAATGCTGTATGAAATTCTGAGATTGCAGATGATTTCTCCAATAAACTTTTAACTTCAACAGCAATTTTTTCTCCTTCTCGTTCTGCCACAATGAGTTTTTCAGCAGCTAAATCAATAGATACATTCACACCACCCACGCCAATTGAGAGGGGGTTATGAGTAATCTGCCAACCATCCTTCTGTAAAGCTTTTTTAACAACTTCATGAAAGACATCTTTAGCAGACATATTTATCCACAATTGTATTTCTTCTTTTTATATTACCTCTTAAGCCTGCCATAAAACATAAGCAAGCACCTTATAGATATATAGTAGTCCGTTTTGATTTTTGAAATTATTTGTGTAGGTAGGGAGTACGGAAGAAGCTTTTTCGGGGTGTACTGATTTTTTTCAAAAATCAAATACGATTCCTATAAGTAGGATGGCGTAAAGAATTAAAGGTTTGTAGTGTACCCCTGCGGGGAAGCAAGCTACGCGTAGCGTCTCGTAGTGAGAGCTTCAGCCCTCACTACGAACTTATCTTTTCTCAAGATACCTTTGCCACATTTGCTGGTAAGCCTTCTCCATTTCACGCGTAAACTGCTTACCATTCCACAGTGGTGCTGTCTGTCGAGATGCTTTCAACTTCAAAGCCACCTGCTGGCGTAAAGCTTCATCTTTCCCCAAACGCACACCCCACTCTACATACTCTTCATCAGTCCACGCAATACCTTCTGTGATACCAGCATTCATCATCATGGTGTAGCTATTTCGGGCGGCAAATTGCTGTCCAACTCTGCTTACTAAGGGAATACCCATCCAAAGTGTTTCTAAAGTTGTCGTCGCGCCGTTATAAGGATAAGTATCTAATACAACATCAGCAATGGCTAAATTTGCTCTGTGGACAGCCTCAGAAGGATCTAAGTCTAAAAATCGTAGACGTGAATATTCTACACCCTCTTCTTCTGCTAACTGCATAAAAAATTTCTGCACAGCTTCAGAGTCTGCTACCCCTTTAATTAAAAAATAGCTATTAGGCACTTCCTTGATAATTCTCATTTGCAAGCGTGCTGTATCAGGATGGCGCTTAAATCCTCTTTGAGCGCTCAGAAAAACTACAGCATTACTAGGAATATCTAAAAAGTCTCGTCGTAAAGTTGGGACACCGATTTCAAAACCATCCACCGCTATATAAGTTTGCGGTAACCGCCAAATTTTTTCTGTATAGTACTCCTGAGCAGAATCGGGTAAAACATAAGGGTCAGCAATAAAGTAATCAACTGCTGGTATTCCTGAAGCATCCCAACCCAACCAAGTTACTTGTACAGGTGCAGGTTTAAGCGCCATTATTTCACAAGTAACATCTAGAGTAATACTATCCAAGTCGATTAAAATATCAATTTCATCTTCGTAGATTTTTTCAGCAATGTCATCACTATAAATTCCTCCTAGATAAGCTTGATTAAATTGCTGAACATACCATTCTTGCAATGAATCATCTACTTGTTTATAATTTATAAAATATCCATAAATATCAAACTGTTCACGGCTATGGTGTTGAATTAGCCACCTCGCTAACCAGCCAACTGAATGCCTAGATAAACAATGAGATAAATAGCCAATCTTTATTTGCTTATTTCTATTATGTGAACTACGTTGTTTATATCGCTGAACTTTTTCAGTAGCATATTCTTGCACGTTAAGCTGACAAAGTTGCGCCACTTGATTCTGAATTTGTCTATTCTGCTGTGGATTATCTTGTAAGTAAGGTGCATAATAGTTGGCATTAAATAGACGCAGTACTCTAGCAGATTCAAAATTTATAGGTTTTTCTTCTATTAAAGATTTCAGTAAAGATTCCTGCTCTAGGAAAACTGTACACGCTTCGTTCCAATAAGCAGGAGCTTCCATTAATCCTCGCTGTATTAGATGTTTAGCAAAGACTTGATCGGTTAAATTCTTTGAAAGTGAATAGCATAATTTAGCAATTTCTATTCCTTGAGAATAATTGTAATCTTTTAGATAAAAACTTGCGAGATGGCGCAGAAGTTCTGTATTTTCAGGTTCCAGCCGTAAACATAGCTCAACCAATGATATTGCTACTTTAGGTTGCTGCATAGAATGGGCAATTTTAACTGCGGCTGGCAGCAAAATATTAGTGAAAAATTGAGGCTCACTAACATGGGTTAGACAACATTCTGCAAACTCTAGAACAGAGGGATGCAAAGGGTCATCATTGATGATATTGCCCAATACTTGCAACAATAACTCAATATCTATAATTGCTTCTGACTGAATTAACTCAATTACCTCTAGGGAAGTTAATTCATCACCAGTAAAAGTTTTTAGCTTGATAGATAGCTGAATCAAATAGAGAAGATTATTCACATATATAGGAGAAATTTCTCGTATATGTTGGCGAATTGCCCAAGCAACTGAATAATCTGCTAGTGTCTCTCTGCGTTCGGCTTCGGTTTGTAGAACATTTATCAATTCTACAGTCCATTGCTCAACTTGTTCGGCTTCTCTCTCCTCCATAGCCAGCAGCCAAGTCATTTGCGCTTCTGCTTCTTGTCCCTGCAATAGCAACATTAAGCCTAAGTTCCAGTAATGAGATTTCACTTCTGGTTCTGTTTCAATAGCTTTTTCATAACAGCTAGCAGCTTGAGTATAGTTACCTTTGAGAAAATATTGCTGGGCTTGCTGCTCTGATGGGGTGATGTTAGTAGGAATTTGGACAAAAGTCATAGTCAAGAATTTTCAGGATAGTACTAGTACTATTCCCAGAATTGAGAACAAAATTAAAGTGGGTAGCATAAACTACCCACTGTTATAAACCTTACAATTGGATATAGAACTCAAGTTATTACTTAGAAGTCAACTCTGCATAGGCGGTGTTACAATTTGGCTGTACTGGAGTGCCTGATGAAGCTCCAGCTGGGCCAAAAGTTGCAACACTACTACTCTGATCACCAACATTATTAGACTGGCATAACACAGCTAGAGTAGTTGCTTCACTGGTAGATGATACTGTTGATTTAAGAACAACACCCTGGTAAGATTTGAGCACAGACTTCAGAGATATAGCATTATTGGCAACTAGAGTAGTATTCCCATTAATAGCGTATGCATAATTCTCAGTTTGGGTTCTAATACCAAGTCCCAACTGATCCATTGTACTAGTGAAAGCAGCATTTTCTAAAAAGTATGCTTGTTGAGCGCGGTTCATTGAACCACTATACTGTTTCGCTTCTGACTGCTTGGCTTTGTTAGCTTGGTTCAAGAAAGAAGGTAGAGCAATAGCTGACAAAATACCGATAATAATAATTACTACTAGTAATTCAATAAGTGTGAAACCTTCGTTTTCCTTCTTTTTGCCGATGATGTGTTGGAGAAACTTTGCTTTCAATTCGGTTTTCATAAGTGTTTTCCCTGGTGTAGGAAGTAGTTGTGTGTTCTAGATATAACTTACCCACTGGTATTTGGTTTCATATCACCCCACCTCAAAAATTTTTTCAACTATTCAACTGTGTTTTTATTTATATTGCGATCGCGCTAGATTATTAGGCTATTTTCCTTATCTAGAAAGGGTTATATCAGTTGCAGACTCTCCAATCCCGGTATTGTTCAGTTAAAGAAAGCTATCTGTTGAGGCCATCTGGGGAGATAGGATTGATACTGGTTACGGGTTATTAAAGATCGCCTAACCCCTTTTCCAACTTACGAAGACTCTATGGGAGAGTTGACAGGTTGGAATGTACTATACATACTTGCTTATGAAAATACATGAAAATTGAGCAAGAGATGGATTGAACTATGCAGATTACTACGAATTATGCCATTAGGCTTTACTGGCATAAATTGCGGCGATTGAATTACTTTCAAATTGACTTAAATCAGATGTTGGACTGGGCATTGAAGTTGCTCCTCATACTAACTTTGTTCTGATGCTTCCCACCATTACGCCAACTCTTGTTGAGAGCTAAGACATACCTGCGAACATTTGCCATGCTGTTCAAGCTAGCGGTACGCCCAACCTTGAGTATTCCCAACTTATGAGGATTTCTATCACAATATTTAAGAGTCAATTAGAACTGGATCAGGTAAGTTAGATTGTCGCCAAACACTGTTCTGTAGAAACCAGTGTGGAAGGCGTTTTTGCTCGTGGCGATAATTCTTGCATCCAGACAAAAGCGCACCAACATTACTGAACCACTGGTGTTAACCAAGGGTTAGATTCTCAACTTGGATTGTGAAAGCGCCTTATTCAAACTCAGGTGACCATAACTCTGATATTGTCAGTTCCCAACCTGGTAGCAGGGGAAATTTTTGTTTACTTTCGTCAATCTAAACCCGCAAACTCAGACTGGTACGCAATTGTTATTTACGATCGCCGCATTCATGAAACCCCACCTCACCCGCGCTATCAGGTTTTAGTAGAACAACTTCTACGCAGTGTTGAGCGCATAGTACCGTAGGCATTTGGCGATCGCTTACCATCTGACGTAGCCAATCACAGTTTGTTATGCTATATTAAACGTAGTCGTTATGAGTTTGTATATGGTCATGACTAACCCCACAGTAGAAAATTTAGTAATTATCGGTTCTGGGCCAGCAGGTTACACAGCTGCTATCTATGCCGGACGCGCTAACCTGAAACCCGTTGTATTTGAAGGTTTCCAAGCCGGGGGATTACCTGGTGGGCAACTAATGACAACGACAGAAGTTGAGAACTTTCCAGGGTTTCCCCAAGGGATTACCGGGCCGGAACTGATGGATCAGATGAAGGCGCAGGCGGAGCGGTGGGGGGCTGAACTATATACTGAAGATGTTATATCAGTTGACTTGAGTCAGCGTCCATTTACAGTGCGATCGCAAGAAAGGGAAATTAAAACCAACAGCATTGTCATAGCTACGGGTGCAACTGCAAAACGTTTGGGTTTACCCAATGAACATGAATTTTGGAGTCGGGGTATTTCCGCTTGTGCAATTTGCGATGGTGCAACACCAATTTTCCACGGTGCAGAATTAGCTGTAATTGGTGCTGGCGACTCGGCGGCGGAAGAGTCAATTTACCTCACAAAATACGGTTCTAAGGTAAATATGTTGGTACGCACCGATAAAATGCGGGCTTCTAAAGCCATGCAAGACCGCGTTTTGAGCAACCCGAAAATCCAAGTGCATTGGAACACAGAAGCGGTGGATATCTTCGGTAACGGCCACATGGAAGGGGTGAAAGTCCGCAATACCAAAACTGGTGAAGAGAGTAAACTGCACGCTAAGGGTTTATTTTACGCCGTTGGTCACACTCCGAACACCTCTCTATTTAAAGGTCAGTTAGAACTGGATGAAGTAGGTTACGTTGTCACTAAGCCTGGTTCTGTAGAAACCAGTCTAGAAGGTGTTTTTGCTGCTGGCGACGTCCAAGATCATGAGTTTCGGCAAGCAATTACGGCTGCGGGTACTGGTTGTATGGCGGCGATGTTGGCAGAACGTTGGTTGTCGTCCACTGGCTTGATTCAAGAATTCCATCAACAGCCAGAAACAGCCGTTAATGAATTAGAACATCAGCCAGCTAAAAAGACTGAAGCTGAGGAAGAAGCTGGATTTAAATTGGATGGAACACGCCATGAAGGAGGTTACGCTTTACGGAAATTGTTCCATGAAAGCGATCGCTTACTCCTTGTTAAATACGTCTCTCCTGGTTGTGGCCCTTGTCATACTCTGAAGCCAATTTTAAATAAAGTGGTGGATGAATTTGACAGCAAAATTCATTTTGTAGAAATTGACATCGACAAAGACCGAGATATTGCTGAAAATGCTGGTGTGACAGGAACACCAACGGTTCAATTGTTCAAAAATAAGGAACTGGTGAAGGAAGTCAAAGGTGTGAAGCAAAAGAGCGAATACCGCCAGTTGATTGAAAGTAACCTGTAAGAGAGAGAATAGGGCATGGGGAAGACTGTGCCCAATACCCGCTACAGTTGGCTTAAATGTTAGCTTTAATAAGTTAGGCAATAGCATACCCTGTGTGTTGCCTAACATTTGGCGGGTGAAATCCCAAGACAATTTTCTCTTTGGGAATTCCTGCTGCTATCAATTCGTAGGTTACACTATCTTCTGTGTCATCCCGTTGCACCCAAATTTTGCCATCAATAATATCAAGATGAACTAAGCAACCATGAATTCGCTTAACACCATCCCACCCTAGCGTTATCAACAAATAACTGTCATTTTCGGTGTCAAAGACTACTTTACATTCAATAGCTGCGTGCGAATAAGGAATTTTTGTGTAGGGTACTAATACTTCTTTGATGATACGTCGATAATTATCTAAGGTATCCATTGAATAATCCTCTCAGTTTCTGGATTAAAAACGAGTAACTTGAGATTCTCTGTTTCTATTAAAAGTGTACCAATTGGTTCTTCAAACAAAGCTATAAATACGTTGTCGCGCACTGCCAAATATAATGTTCTTTCTGGTTCCAACCGATGGATAACAGCACGATACATGATAAATCCCCCAATAGCATCTTTAAGGTCTGCCATTTCTGAAGGACTAACAAAACTTTTTATTTCTATAGCTAAGAGTTGTTTAGCTCCTAAATCTACATACATATCTTTTTGACCCCACTTTAAATGTAAGGGGTCATCTGTAATTACCCAGCCTTCTTTAACTAAGGCATTCTTAACAGCGTTATGATAAATATCTCTTGCAGGCATTTCAAAATATATTAAAATCTTTCTTGACTTGGAATCATTTACCTTTGTGATAATACTTGGCTAGTAATTTATCTATAGCAAAAAGAAGGCATAATCTTACCTCTACCTCAGTCTAGCTCTGTATTTACTGTGAAGCCGCAGGATTTTTATTCACAATGTTTACGCAATCCCCTATCTGAATATGTAAAATAGTCAGCGTATCAAGCTTTGATCCAGGCGATCGCTTTATGGCCATTACAAAACGGCGACTACCGACATTTTTACAGTTTGGCAACAGTCTCAATCTTTCGCAAAAACTCATGCTCATCGGGTTAGCCATTACCCTATTTTTCATCTTCCTGGCATTTTTCGCTCCCGTATTCCAGGCTTGGGGATGGCTGCAAAACCCTAAAGATTTTCTCTCTAATCCAATTCACGAGCCACCCTCAGCTAAACATTGGTTTGGTACTAGTCGTTTGGGTTATGATGTGTTCTCCCGGACGTTGTTTGGCGCTCAAGCTGCTTTGCAGGTGGTGATTTTGGCAACGGCGCTGAGTATGATTATCGGTGTGCCTTTGGGGATGCTGAGTGGTTATCTCGGTGGAAAATTGGATAAAGTGTTGCTGTTTATTATGGATAGCATCTACACTCTACCGGGACTACTGCTATCTGTGACACTGGCGTTTGTGGTGGGGCGTGGGATATTAAATGCAGCGATCGCTATTAGCATTGCCTACATCCCCCAATATTATCGCGTTGTTCGCAACCACACTGTGAGCGTGAAAACTGAAGTCTTCATCGAAGCTGCTCAAGCAATGGGCGCTTCCACTTGGGTTGTGCTTTCTCGTTATCTATTTTTCAACGTCATTCAAAGCGTACCCGTCCTATTTACACTCAACGCTGCTGATGCGATTTTGGTGTTGGGCGGTTTGGGTTTTTTGGGGCTAGGACTTCCCGAAGAAGTGGCAGAATGGGGACATGATTTAAAACAAGCCTTAGAAGCTCTACCTACTGGCATTTGGTGGACTACACTTTTCCCTGGTTTAACTATGACATTCATGGTGGTAGGGTTATCACTACTTGGTGAAGGGTTAAATGAATTTGTCAATCCCCGTTTACGAAGAGAAAATAGAATCCGAAAGTAGTCATTGGTCATTGGTCATTGGTTTTGGACAAATGACAAAGGACAAAGGACAAATGACAAATAAACAATAGAGAGATTTGTATGAAAGATAATCTAACGTTAATTGCTGCCGCTACTGGCGGGTTTATCCTTTCTGTTGCTCTTGCTGGTATCTTAAGAGGTGCGCCAGTTACAGGTTGGCAAGAGCAATCGAGTTTTCGTACCACAACTGTTGCTAATTTACAGAGAGCGGAGTTGAAAGCCCCTCGTCTTAAAATCGGTGATGAAAACGACTCGCACTCAATAGAATAGATAGAAAATTTAGATTATAATTTTTTCGCGCTAAGAGGCTAAGTACAGACTTGCGGAAAATAATGGCGAATTGAGGGGTGAAATTTAAACGCAGAGGGGAGGCAGCGCGTTGCGGGGGTTCCCCCCGTTGTAGCGACTGCCGTCGCGCAGAGGTAAACGCAGAGGGTACGCAAAGGTTTCTATGGGTTGGTGTGAGGATTTTAAAGTGGTGAGTTCTCAAGTAATTGGCATTGATGTCGGGGGAACAGCGATTAAGCTGGGGCGTTTTTCAGATGATGGTACTTGTCTGTTATCTTTGACTGTGGCATCTCCCCAACCGACAACGCCGGAGGCTGTGCTGGCGGTTATGGTAGATGCGATCGCTCAAATTGATCCAGATAATCAAGCTGTTGCTATTGGTGTTGGGGCTCCAGGCCCATCTGATGCAGCAAGACGCATTGCTAAAATCGCTATTAACTTACCTGGATGGATCGATGTGCCTTTAGCAGATTGGTTAGAAGCTAAAACTGGCAAACCGACTGCGATCGCTAATGATGCTAATTGCGCTCTTTTGGGAGAAGCTTGGCTAGGAGCCGGTCGCCATTTTCAAAATCTGATTCTGCTAACTTTAGGTACTGGGGTTGGTGGCGCAATTATCCTTGATGGCAAACTATTTGTTGGACATCAAGGAGCCGCCGGGGAGTTAGGTTTAATTTCATTAAATCCTGATGGCCCAATTTGTAATAGTGGCAATCAAGGCTCTTTAGAACAATATGCTTGTGCTACTGCAATTCGCCGTCGCACTCTCAAAGAACCCGTCGAATTGGGTTTTCTTGCCCAACAAGGAGATACCGCAGCATTGACTTTTTGGCAAGAATATGGTAGAGATTTGGGGATTGGTTTGACGAGTTTGATTTATGTACTCACACCACAAGCGATCGTTATTGGTGGCGGTATCAGTGGCAGCTTTGAATTTTTCTTACCAGCAGTGAAGGCAGAAATCGAGAAGCGAGTTCAGCCTTTATCACGAGCGGGTTTACAAATATTGCCAGCGGAGTTAGGCAATTTTGCTGGGATAGTAGGTGCAGCGAAGTTGGCATGGCAACACTATTCAGAATTTTAGATTATGGTTCAAAAAATCCCAGCTAGAGACATCAGTCTTTACGAATTAGAAGAAAA
Organism: Nostoc sp.; assembly: GCF_036919495.1. Lineage (GTDB taxonomy): Bacteria > Cyanobacteriota > Cyanobacteriia > Cyanobacteriales > Nostocaceae > Nostoc. The sequence continues at coordinate 16,887 of NZ_JBALBZ010000175.1, read as the reverse complement.
ATTTGGTTTGCAACTTGCCACAGACACCAACTTCTTTACAGAGTGGACAGAAAATTTACCAACTCTGACTGATGGTGAAAAGCAAGCGATGTCTACGACGGGCTACGCCTACGCGCGAGTAAAAAGTAACTATTTAAACTTGAATAAGCACCGTCTAATGTCAGAAGAGGCGGTAAAAATGTTAGTGCTGTCTCCTTTACTCGATTTAGCTGGGTTTTATCAACCTCCTTTTGAGATTGAAACCGAGACTTCTGTTGAGATTTCTGCTGAAGACGAGAGCTTTATCGTTAAAGGAAACATTGATGTTCTTGTCATCCAAAAACGTTTTTGGGTACTTGTTATCGAATCTAAAAGCAGTAAATTTGATGTGATGACAGCCCTACCTCAAGCACTCGCTTATATGCTTGATCAGCCAAATTCGACACAACCAACTTTTGGTTTACTAATCAACGGTAGGGAATTTGTTTTTGTTAAATTGATTCAACAAGAATATCCTTGGTATGCACGTTCTTATGCGCTATCAATTGAACGTGATTCAGAACTACACCAAGTACTCAGTGTATTGAAGCGCCTTGGAGAATTAATTGTAATTCGTAATTCGTAATACTAAGACAAAGAATATCCAGTTGCTTTCTTAACGTATTTCACAACTTTTTCATAAGATTCAGGATTACTCACAGGGTTGATGATGATAGGAATAGTGCCATCTGGCAACCAAAAAGTTATCCTGCCATTCGGTTCATGACAAAAAGAACTGATGCAGTTGAGATTAATTACATATTCGTTTTTATCGTAATAGATTTTTACCCAGTGGGCATGATCTAATTCCAATCCAGTCACACATTCTAAATAATTGAGGATCTTTTGATAATCTTCCAAGCTACTTTGCGGGTTAATCACTATCGGAATGGCACTATCGGGTAACCAAAAAGTAACCCTGCCGTTTAGTTCATAACAAAAAGCATGGACACGTTCAAAATTCACTACATATTCTCTCCTTTCGTAAAGGATTTTCACCCAGTACGCCACAACATTTCCCCAAGTCCGAAATTTACGAATGATGCACCCTGTATATCCAAGTCTACTGAAGCCTTAAGGTAATGTTGCAATTAATTATCAATTGTTATGACACTTCCAATGGTGTTGGTGTACCTAAAGTTGAAAGAGAAAGAGCGATCGCTGCTTGAATAAATCCTTTAAATAAAGGATGAGGGCTACTGGGGCGCGATTGAAATTCTGGGTGAAATTGGCAAGCAAGAAAGAATGGGTGCTTGGGTAATTCCACTATTTCAACTAAGCGTCCATCGGGAGAAGTACCACTGATCACGTAGCCAGACTTTAACAACAAATCGCGGTAAGCAGTGTTAAACTCATACCGATGCCGATGTCGTTCATAAATTACATCTTCTTGATAAAGCTTAAAAGCCAGTGTATCAGGGAGAACACGACAAGGATATAGCCCTAAGCGCATTGTACCCCCTAAATCGACTACTTCCTGCTGTCCTGGCAATAAATTAATTACCGGATCAGATGTATGAGGGTCAAATTCAGCACTATTAGCACCTGTTAATCCCCCTACGTGCCGGGCCCATTCAATTACAGAACATTGCATACCCAGGCATAAACCTAAAAAGGGAATTTGGCGATCGCGCGCGTATTTAATCGCGGCAATTTTGCCATCCACCCCCCGAACCCCAAAACCTCCTGGCACAACTATGCCATCGACACCCTCAAGATAAGTTTCGGGCGGTTTCGTTTCCAAATCTTCTGAATTCACCCAACGCAGGCGCAGTTTGCCATAAGTGGAAATTGCCGCATGGTTTAATGCTTCCACTACAGATAGATAGGCATCACTTAACTGCACATATTTACCGACAATGGCAATTTCTAACTCATGTTTGGGACTATGTAACCGTTGTACCAAGGTTTGCCACTGCGTCAAATCTGGTTTGCGCTGTTCCATTTGCAGCAAGTTCAGCACTTGTTCTGCCATTCCTTCCCGTTCTAGATTCAGGGGTACTTCATAGATACTTTTGGCATCTTGGGAGGTGATGACGCATTCTTCCGGCACATCGCAAAATCCAGACAATTTCTGTTTTAATCCCTTGGGTAAGGGGCGATCGCTCCGACAAACTAAAATATCTGGTTGAATGCCAATGGATCTGAGTTCTTTAACTGAATGCTGTGTTGGCTTCGTTTTCATTTCACCCGCAGAAGCAATCCACGGTACCAGAGTTACGTGCATATACAGCACATTTTGCCGTCCTACTTCTTTGCGGAACTGGCGAATTGCTTCCAAAAACGGTAGTGATTCAATATCTCCCACCGTACCGCCGATTTCTGTAATTACTACAGATGGGTTTGTACTTTTAGCAACTCGCAGAATCCGTTCTTTGATTTCATTAGTAATATGAGGAATAACCTGTACTGTTCCGCCATTGTAGTCTCCGCGCCGCTCTTTATTAATAACTGCCTGGTAAATCGAGCCAGTCGTTACACAATTTAACCGCGACATCGAAGTATCGGTAAAGCGTTCGTAATGCCCCAAGTCCAAATCTGTTTCTGCACCATCCTGGGTAACAAATACTTCCCCATGCTGAAAGGGACTCATTGTGCCAGGATCGATATTGATATAAGGGTCAAGTTTGAGAATCGACACAGAATATTCGCGCGACTTGAGCAAACGCCCTAGACTTGCTGCTACAATGCCCTTACCAATACTGGAAACTACGCCTCCAGTTACAAAAATAAACTTAGTCATACTAGTTTGAATTTTTAACAACTTCTAAAAATACATCCCGCCATTGTGCCACAGTTGTTGTGGTGTAATCTTCTATGATTGAGCTTGTGAAAAACCTTTTAGGATTAGTAATATTAGGCTGTATTGTCACCTCCTCTGTAGCACTGGCAGAGCCATCTCTTAAAGTCGTTTTTCCCGAAACAAGCTACCAGACGAGTTCCCAAAAAATCTTTTTTCTGGGGACTGCACCACCAGATGGTCAGGTTTTGATCAATAGTAAGCCAATTAACCGCAGCAAAGCAGGTCATTTTTCCCCTAGTTTCCCCTTGCAGTTGGGGGAAAATCTTTTTACTGTGCGTCACGACAATCAAGAACTCCAGATTAAAGTGACAAGGCTTCCCACTGATCCTGAGCTACCACAGGGGTTAGCCTTTGCTAAAGATTCCCTGGCTCCCGCAGTTGACATTGCCAGACTACCGGGAGAGCTAATTTGTTTTAGCGCCATCGCACCCCCTAACGCTAGCGTATCTGTCAAGTTGGCTAATCAAACTATTGCCCTTCCACCCCAACCTCAACAGGCACAACTACCAAGTAATTTGGCAGCTTTGACAGGGCAAAATCAGCCTTATGCCCAGTCTAGCGTAGGCAATTATAAAGGTTGCAGCACAGTCGCAACAGCCGCCGATCTGGGACAACCTCAGTTTCAACTAACGCTCAATGGCAAGACGATAACTCAACCAGGGACTGGTAAAATTCAAATCCTTTCAAGAGCAGAGTTGCCAGTTTCTGAGGTTACAGTAGAGTCAGGCGTGGCTCGCACTGGCCCAAGCACCGATTATTCCCGACTTACACCACTGCCCAAAGGCACACGCGCAACAGTAACAGGTAGGGAAGGTGAATGGTTGCGCCTAAACTATGGCGCTTGGATTAATAGTAAAGAAACGCGCATTTTACCTGGTGCAGTTCCGCCACAGACAATAATTCGCAGTGTCGGATACCGTCAACTCCCTGGTGCGACAGAGATAGTTTTCCCCTTACAAGTTCCCGTACCTGTGAGCGTGCAACAAAGTGAGGGTGCTTTCGCTCTCACTCTCTACAATACCACTGCCCAAACGGACATTATTCGTCTGGATGATGACCCCCTAATTTCTCGCCTAGATTGGCAACAAGAGGCTCCAGAACAAGTAAAATACACCTTTAACCTTAAAAAAGCTCAACAGTGGGGATATAAGCTGAGATACGACGGTACAACCCTGGTTTTGGCTTTGCGTCATCCGCCTAAGATCGGGAACACAAGACGCAAGCCTTTAGCTAATCTCAAGATTGTACTAGATCCTGGGCATGGAGGTAAAGAAACTGGTGCCAGTGGCCCAACTGGATATTTAGAAAAAGATTTGAATTTGGTGGTATCCAAGTTGCTGCGGGATGAGTTGGTGAAGCGAGGAGCAACGGTAGTGATGACGCGGCAGGACGATCGCGAACTTTCTTTGGCAGAGCGTCAGGCAATTATCAGTCAAGAAGAACCTGCGATCGCTATTTCGATACACCACAACTCCTTACCCGATGATGGCGATGCCGAAAAAACCAAGGGATTGGGCGCTTTTTGGTATCAACCCCAAGCCCAGAACCTGGCAATATTTTTACAGAAGTATGTAGTTAAAAAAGTCGGTAAACCTTCTTATGGTGTGTTTTGGGATAATCTGGCGCTGACACGTCCAACTGCTGCACCATCAATGTTGCTGGAATTGGGTTTTATGAGCAATCCCGATGAATTTGAGCAGATAGTGAACCCAGAGGTACAGAAGAAAACGGCAAATGCGATCGCTCAGGGAATTACTGAGTGGTTTAGGAGTGTTCGGTAGAAGAGCAATACTTTAAGCTTGTTAGGATATTTGTTTATTTGGAAGTTTCTAAGAAGGGAGTGTGTAAGCTACTGTTAAAAACTTATGAATACAGATACCTTTTTTAGGGACTTCAAAAAAATAGAATATTCGCTTTTCAAAATAATCATTTTAAATAAATGCTGTTTCTTAGTTTTTTGTAATAACTTATTATAGTTCTTTAGTACGTATTATGCTGGAATTTTAATTAAAGTCCGAAAATTGACTTGCAAATAAAGCTTTACAGGCATTTATAGCGTAAATTTAATAATTAAGCCTAAAACGCTAAAATTAACGGCTGTTATTCTTGCCCAGCAAGGGATTTAAGCTTATTTACACATGTATTTAGCATAATAAGTAATGAAGATCCCTTATTTTCTAGAAGTCGCTTTAGATTTTGTTATTTTTTCTAGCGTTACATGGCAAGCAAAGGAGCTGAAGATTACTCCATGTAGTCAACCCCCCTTTACTAAAAGGATAGCGGTGATCCGCCTTAAGTTCTTTAAAGCCTTTTGTACCTCGAAAAACTTTCTTACAAAAAGGGCAGATATATCCTTTTAATTCGGGGTTAAAATATAGCCGAAAGTAAGCTTCTTTCCACGGTAATGGGAAGATTCTCGCATTAGGATCACATGGCTGTAAATTTTCCAAGTTATTTAAGTATAATCATTTCTTATCGTTCTAATAAAATTCTAACAATTTCCACTGTTTTCTCAAACTGCTGTTTTTGTCCTTTCAAACCACCCCAACGTCCTTTTGGTTCTGGATAACCGTCTTCATCATTCAGCACATATTTACCGACTTTTCGGGGATTACGAATAAACTCGCCAGCCTTTTGCCACTGGTTTGGAGTAAGGTTTTCTGGTGATATTTTTAACTCAACAGATGCAGCTACAAATAAAGCTAACTGTTTATACTTGTCAACGCTAATTCCTACAAGTGTTTTTGATAAAATGAACCGCATCCAAGTTGCAAATTGTTTAAAGTAATCGTTAGAAATAATTTCAAACGATGACAAGATATTTTTATCTTCTATTCCCGGATCTATTTCTTGATATTGAAGTTGGGCGCAATAAATATCTAAAGCAGTCTCAGTTAGTCCACCAAAGGTTACAGGTAAATGTTTAGGTCTTTTTAAAAGGGCATCAAGCTTATCACGCTCTAGAGAAACTAAGTACCAAATGAACATCAAAGAAGGCGTTTGTCCTTTTGCTTTATCCTTGCCTTGCCACCATTCATACCAACGTTCGCTAGTTTCTGGAAAATTATCCCAAGGGTGAGAAATACCCTTTCCTTTTGCTAGTTCTAGCATACGTTGGAATGGTTTCTTAGTGAATGTAGAATCATCATCACTTTCTAAGTTATCTTCAACAAAGTCTGTAGAATTACTATAAATTCCAACTAAACGTATAAAAGTAACACTCTTAGATCGAATGTAATAGGCTAAACGAATATCTTGTCCTGAAAGGGGCGTACCACCTTCGTTAATACGCCGAAAGATTTCTAGCTTAGTTTGCAAAGGCAGGCTTTTCGGCAGATAAATTATTGTAAGCGGATAATCATTAAATATGTTCTTTAGTGTCTGAATAAGCATCTCATATTTCTTGCCGGCATATAAGGCTGATGCAGGTGCCATGTAATCGATTTTTGAGTCGTCACTTATTATAAGTTTGTTCTCAAAAAAATCCCAGATAGTTGAGAGCCTTTGTTGTCCATCAACAACCTCATAATTACGGTTTTCATCTTCGCAAAAGAAGAACGCTGGAATTGTAAGGTTATTGAGAACCGATTCAATAAACAGTGATTTTTTGTGTGAGTCCCATTGTTCAGCATCTCTCTGATAATCAGGGATATATACACGTCCACTTTTCAATCTTGATAAAACAGTTTCTATACTTTCGCTTTGAGCTTTTGTTGTGTCCTGTACTAAAGGGGAAAAATTTTCAGTCATGCTGTTTACTTTTGGATTCTAGTGAGTTTATTTAGCTCTTAAGGTGTTCCACATTTAATTTGCATAATTTTTAGGCTGTAACCTTTGATTGGCTTGGCTGGCTCTAAAAAATTAGATGTGGTTCAGCTTATCCATAGAATTCCCAGAAATTTATGTAAAATAACAGCTTGAACTAAATAAACCTCAACTAAGTACATCGCTTGACGATCGCGACTCGTTCAGTACAAGGTGAAACTTATATTCTGAGTCAGGTTATCGGAAAACTCGGCTGGTTACACACACCTAATGTAATAGTAAAGATAGAGGCTAAGTCTTGATGAGCAAAGCCTCAATAAAAATGCCTTGCTACATATTGTTTCAGTACTTCTACCCTGCTAGAACTACTTTGATTGCGGATAAAAATATATGAAATCTTATATTTTTAAAGCGTATGTGTTTTAAGATAGGCGGGATGGTGGGAGCGATCGCTATTTTATTGAGCAGTGGCAGTGTATTCGCTCAAGATGCAGAAAGATATATCACTGTAGGGCATGATAAATTGGGAAACAGTGTAGCTCTAGACACGGAAACTATTAAGGGTACCACATACAAACTTTACGGGATCTACGGAGATGGCGTCTTCGAGACTACCTTTGATGCCTCGTGCAAAGAATCGCGGCTTTTTCGCAATCGCATTGCGATTTACGGGCCAGAAGGACAGCTACTTGAAGAAGATCAAGAAAAAGGAGAAATCCCTTTTGTAGCAAGTTCTTCACCAGGCAAAGGAATGAAAATTGTTTGTCAAAAGATTGGTGCTAGTGGTTGGTAAGTGTTCAATATTTTATGAGTAGGAAATGGGGAGTAGGGAATGAAGAATAAGCAATGCCCAATTCCTAATTCCCAGCTAAAAAATACTAAGGACAAAATAACGTGTCACGCGTATCTCGTCCTGTAATGGGATTAGTTCCTTTGGCAAGTTTGCACAATTTTTTTTGCTCATCGGAACGCAGCAGTGTATCGGTAAAATCTGCCCCGTCAATGATTGCGCCATCAAATCTGGCGTTAGCAGCAAAAGCACCCTCCAACAGTGCATTTGTCAAATTTGCTCTAACTAAACGAGCTGAGTCTAAAGTGGCATTTCTCAAGTCAGCTCCCTCCAAATTCACAGACTCCAAATTTGCTGCAAAGAAACTGACACCCTGCAAATTAGCGTGGCTGAAGTTGCTCTGGCGAAGATTAGCTTTAGTAAAGCTGGAATCTGTTAAATCACGTCCCGAGAAATCAGCATCAACCAAAATTTCTTTATTATATTCAAGTGCCAAAGCTGGGGGAGCAAAACCGACCATTGCCGTGATGCCAACTATTCCCCAAAGCAATAAGCTAAATATAATTGCCCAAATTCTATGGTCTGTTTTACACCTATGCCCTAACTCAGTACGGAATGAGTTTAGCTTAGAACCTGTTATGCGTAGGCGTAGCCCGCCGCAGGCATCGCTTAATCTAGGATTCATAGAATTCATAATATTTTTAATCAATGGCTAACCTTCCTCCATCTCATTATCCAGATATTGGTTCATTAGGAGAAGACCTAGTAGCTCAATGGTTGCAATCTACAGGTTGGATAATTCTCCATCGTCGCTTTTCTAGTCGCTGGGGAGAAATCGATATTATTGCTGAATATCATGGAGTAACTAGGAAAGAGCAGGAGAACAGGGGAGAATACCCCACTCCCCACTCATTATTGGCATTTGTGGAAGTCAAAACCCGCAGTTCAGGTAGTTGGGATGCAGGGGGAAGAAGCGCAATCACCCCACAAAAGCAAGCAAAAATCTGGCGAACGGCTGGAATGTTTTTAGCCCAGTACCCTGAGAAGGCAGATTATTCTTGTCGATTTGATGTTGCTATTGTCTACTGTCAAAGGATATCAAAAAATCTGACTGCGGTTACAGCAAGCCAGGAAGCTTTAGCTACTTCATCAGCCGCCGGATACAAGTTTAAGCTGCAAGAATACATTCTGGCAGCTTTCGACTCTTCAATTGATAATGGTTAATCGGTAATCGATAAAATATTTTGATTACCAATGACCAATAATTTTGTAGTGGCGTTAAAACCAAATAGGCTCACGCCAAAGTTTCTGGACAATAACCTAAGCCTCGGACAAATTGTTGCCGGAACGCTTCAATTTCATCTCTCTCTGGGCTACCATGAGAGACGATCGCAACCTGATAGCGACGCATCACGTCTACAGGGCACTGTCCGGCTTCCAAACTCCAAAGTGCCATCTGCACCCTCATTGGCGGTTCGTAGCTAATTCCTAATTCATTTAGAAAAGCCCGAAAGTCGCCATCTTCTTGGGGCGAGACTTGACCTTTGAGTTTTATCCTAACCACCCAGCCATCAATTTGATGAATTACGGTGACGAAAGAAACTGGTGTCTGGGGTCTAGCGTGCAGGTGTTGAACGACCCTCAGGGTTAGACTGGCATTTGCCAGATAGTACAAGTATTCCATGTTTGTTGGTGCTTGGGATCAAAGCCAATCCTACATATATATATTCGTCAATCATTGCCTATTCCCGGTAGGGTAAAAGCCCCCCTTTTTAGATGGGGAGGTTTACCCAATTTTTTTGTTAATTTTTCCGTGCTACCTAATAGTACCCATCTTATAGTCAAGTGATGAAACTAAACGAAGATCCCTTAAAGTTCCTTTAGAAGCGAAAGCTCAAACAAGCTTTTTTAAGAGAGTATAAATACTAAAGAAACCAAAAACTAGTAAAAGCCAATTTGAAAGATACCTCTCGCCCACAAGAAAAAGATTTTGAATTAGATTGCTCGGTAGCTGGCTATGACTACGAACTACCTCTAGAACTGATTGCCCAAAACCCAGCAGTTCCTAGAGATAGCTCGCGGTTACTGGTGGTTGATTCTTTGACTACAGGCATCGAAACAGCACCCTTGCACCACATTTTCCACGATTTGCCTCTACTGCTGCGTTCTGGTGATTTGTTGGTCATGAACAATACAAGAGTCATTCCAGCGCGGCTTTATGGTCATAAATCCACTGGTGGTAAAATCCAGGTGTTACTGTTGGAAGAACGGCAGTATAACTGTTGGTTAGCTTTAGTTAAGCCAGGAAAAAGCTTCAAACAGGGAGCGAAGATTATTTTTGAAGCCAAGGGAGATGAGGGAGCAGGGGGAGATAGGGAAGTAAATTCTTCCTCATCCCCCTCATCCCCTCACCTCATCACAGCTACGGTTATAGAAACAGACGCAGCAACCGGGGGGCGTTTGTTGCAATTTGATGTGCCAGAGGGAAAATCTTTGGTGCAACTGTTAGAGGTATTTGGTGAAGTGCCGCTACCACCGTACATTACTACCTCACAAGCTGCTGATGAGCAGTATCAGACAGTTTACGCTAAACAGCCAGGAGCGATCGCAGCTCCGACGGCAGGATTACATTTTACCCCAGAATTATTACAAAAGTTGCGCGATCGCAATATCCATCAAGCTTTTATAACGCTACACGTTGGTGTAGGTACATTTCGCCCTGTGGAAGTGGAGGATGTAACTACCCACCAAATGCACGAAGAATGGATTGAAGTCCCCGCCGCTACAGTAGAGCAAATCCGCGCCACTAAAGCAGCTGGTGGTCGAATTATTGCTGTAGGAACAACGGCAGTACGAGCCTTAGAAGGGGCGGCTCAATCTGGGAATTTACAAGCATTTTGCGGCAAAACAGACCTGTTTATTTATCCCGGCTACCAATGGCGGGTGGTGGATGGTTTAATTACTAATTTTCACCTGCCGCGTTCCAGTTTGCTGATGTTGGTAAGTGCGCTAATTGGCAGACAACGGTTATTGAATATATACAACGAAGCGATCGCTTTTGAATATCGCTTTTATTCATTCGGCGATGCAATGCTAATTTTACCATCAGCCATCAAGAATACCGATTGATTAATCTCCAAAACTAGGTTTCTACTCTGCCTAAGACCATAATTTCATTCAAGTATGAAACTGGAAAGTTTCAGGATATTATGTTTAGAGTTGCTGAACAACAGCAACTTTTAATTTGTTCAGATAATTATAATATCCAGTGTGAGGTCGGGTTATGCGTGATTTCATAATTAAGTTTGCCCAAACTATTGGACAGATCCTAACTGCCCCAATGCTCATCTTGTTTCTCTTAAGTAAAAATAAACAAATAATTATTTTAGATGTAAATCAATGGATGAAGAGGCTTGATCATAAAAAAAAATCTAGTTCAGATTGGGCTAATTTGCTATATTTTCTTTCTATATATCCAGAATTTAGAAATATTTACTATCACAGAATTAAGCAGGGTGACACGATTGGCTTTGTTCTGACGCAGGGGTTCAAAATTTTATATAAACAATGTCCATCCCTTTTTATTTACTCTACTAATATTGGTTCCGGGCTATTTATTCAACATGGATTCAGTACGGTAATTTCAGCAGAAAGTATTGGTGAAAATTGCTCGGTTAGCCAACAGGTTACAATCGGCTATAACACTAAGGGATCTCCCATAATTGGTAACAATGTAAGCATTGGTGCAGGAGCAAAAGTGATTGGTAAAATAACTATAGATGATAATGTCAAAGTGGGGGCGAATGCAGTTGTAGTCAAAAATGTTCCCAAAAATTGTGTTGTTGTCGGTGTTCCAGCTTATATAGTCAAGAAAGATGGTGTAAAAGTAAAAGAGCAATTGGTTTAAATTTATTTATTAATAAGGGTGTTTTTAATTTGTAATTTTTCATGTTGTGGTGGGTACTCTGACTTATAACGATCCAAGTATAAGTACAGGTATGCCACTCATGTCTAAAAAATCTCAACCGGAACAGTGGTTACATTGGTTATTTCAGGTGACATTTCACCGAAGCCCTGTTCAGCAAGAATCCTTGCTCAGACTTCTATTTGCTTCCTCTGCGTTTTTAGTCTTGCCTGCACCGGCAATTACTAATTTTCCAGAAAGCAAGCTGCTAGCAGAAACCGCAATTTCTCAAAATCTCGAAGCAGCGAGCTTTTTTCAGCAAGGAGTCACGCGCTATAACCGCCAAGACTTAGAGGGTGCAGAATATGCTTTTCGCCAAGCGGTGCAGCGAGATCCGAGTCTTGCAGCAGCCCGAAATTTCTTGGGTAATATATTCATGGAGCAAAATCGCCTGGATATAGCTTTACAAGAATATACAGAGGCGATTAAAGCTAATCCCAATTTTAGCGAAGCTTATTACAACTTAGGGTTAGTGTTGCACCGACAAGGAGAAAAAGAGGCAGCAATTATAGCTTATCGCCAGAGTCTTGTGATAGATTCCACAAGGGTAGCAGCATTGTATAATCTGGGTTTGGCGTTGTATGAACAAGGGCAGCTTGAAGATGCGATCGCAACATACCAAAAAGCAATTAATCTAGATAGCAGCAACGCCAATGCTTATTTTAACTTAGCGATCGCCTTGCAACAACAAGGTCAAATAGAGCCTGCGATCGCCAGTTATCGCCAAGCCTTGCTGCTAGATCCTAAAAATGCCACAGCCTACAACAATATGGCAAATTTGCTAGCAATTCATAATCAAGCTTCTGAGGCTATTTCTGTTTATCGGCAAGCTATTCGCCTAAATCCGAAAAATGCCTCAGCTTACTATAACTTGGGAGTCACTTTATATAATCAGGGCGACATCAAGAAAGCTAGTAGAGTTTTGAACTATGCCCATAACAAGTATCATGAGCAAGGGAACATTGAACAAGCTGAAAAAATTGAACAGCTAATACAGCAAATTGCCCAGAAAATTGGGCAACAGCAGCCTCAAGCCAGTCAAACAGTTACTCCTTCTCAGACAGCTACTACAAGTAATTTAATACAAACACTTAAGCGACAAACACCAAATCAACCAGAAACTCCAGCGAACTCTGGCAATGTGCCTACCTCAATTGAATTCCAGCCTACTTTAACAAGTCCCGGACAATAAAAAACTCAGAGTTAGAAATAAAAGAAGAAGTCATCCGCCAGTCGTCAGAATTCAGCATCAATTCTGGGGACTGGCGCTTTTATTTTCCTTGATAGTTAATAACTCCTAACTCCTAACTTTTTTAAATCGGCAAAGGATTGATATCGGTAAAGTCAGTAAAATTTTCCAGGGAAGAGAAACCCAAGTTTATTATCCCTGCAAACCAAAAGACCTATTTTAATTAAAAACCACATGGTAGCCTATCTGTATGTTTTTTTAAATTCGGCTTTGTCTTAACACTGCTTTTTTCATGAGTGCAACACTTTACGAGCAAATTCAGCAATTTTACGATGCTTCCTCCGGTCTGTGGGAACAAATTTGGGGTGAACACATGCACCACGGCTATTACGGTGCTGATGGTACCCAGAAAAAAGACCGCCGTCAGGCTCAAATTGATTTAATCGAAGAACTGCTAAATTGGGCAGGGGTACAAACCGCAGACAATATCCTAGATGTGGGTTGTGGAATTGGCGGCAGTTCTTTATACCTCGCACAAAAGTTTAATGCTAAGGCTACAGGGATTACACTGAGTCCTGTGCAAGCTGCGAGAGCAACGGAACGCGCAATGGAAGCTAATTTGAGTTTGAGAACACAATTCCAAGTTGCAAATGCTCAAGCAATGCCCTTTGCTGACGATTCTTTTGACTTGGTTTGGTCGCTAGAAAGTGGTGAACACATGCCAGATAAAACCAAGTTTCTCCAGGAGTGCTACCGAGTATTGAAGCCTGGTGGCAAGTTAATTATGGTGACTTGGTGTCATCGACCAACAGATGAGTCGCCACTAACGGCGGATGAGGCAAAGCATTTGCAGGATATTTATCGGGTGTATTGTTTGCCTTATGTGATTTCTTTGCCAGAGTACGAAGCGATCGCACATCAACTACCATTACATAATATCCGCACTGCCGATTGGTCAACAGCTGTTGCCCCTTTTTGGAACGTGGTGATTGATTCGGCATTCACTCCCCAAGCGTTTTGGGGCTTACTAAATGCTGGTTGGACTACCATCCAAGGGGCATTATCACTGGGATTAATGCGTCGTGGTTATCAGCGTGGGTTAATTCGGTTTGGCTTATTGTGCGGCAATAAGTAAAGACGCAAGCTTGCCCTAAGTATGTCGGCGTAAATAATTATCATTGGGATAAGGCAGGGGAGCAGGGAGAAAAAGGGTTTAAAGTACAGCAGATTGCAACAGGCGTGAGGTACAGATAATCGTAGGGGCACAACATTTTGTGCCCCTACCCGTGTATTTCATTTACCTGAAATACGCTGTATTACTGTCATTCACTGGTTGTAGAGGCAGTTTCATGCCAATTACTTTTTCATTTTGCTAGATTCAGCAAGCAAAAAGGCATATTACTTTATCAGAATGCTTGATTACTTTCTCATTTCAGTATTTACGCAATAGCTAGCGCAATTTGATTAAATGGATAAAGCCGAACTAAATCAATGTGTCTAATTAAATTTAACTGGGTATAAGGATGCTAAATAATCCACTCAAATCCTGTAAAATTAAGTTTCTCATTTTTTAATATTTGAAATGCCACTCGAACTGCAAAATCTCACAGGCGGTTACACCTTAGTAGCAATTGTTCAAAACATTAACCTCACTCTGCAAACAGGAGAATGGTTGAGTTTAGTTGGTGCTAATGGCTCAGGTAAATCTACTGTACTTAAATTGCTGAGTCGTATTCTCTCCCCACAGCAGGGAAAAGTGCTACTTGATGGCAAAGCAATTCACTCTCAGCCCCCAAATCTAGTTGCACAGAAACTGGCATTATTACCGCAACAACAAACGGTTCCCGTTGGCTTAACAGTGCGACAATTAGTCAGCTTAGGACGCACGCCACATCAATCTTGGTGGCAATGGGAATTAAACGCCCAAGATTGGGATAAAGTGGAAGCTGCAATTAAAAAGACGCAACTAGAAAAATTTAGCGATCGCTTAGTCGAACAACTATCAGGTGGTGAAAGGCAACGCGCTTTTTTAGCTTTAGCGCTAGCGCAAGAACCAAAAGTTTTACTATTAGATGAACCGACAACTTTTTTAGATATAAACTATCAACTGCAACTATTAGAACTGCTGAAAGAACTGAATCAGCAGCAGGGATTAACTATTATCACAGTTTTACACGAACTGAATTTAGCAGCCCGGTATAGTTCCCGCATTGCATTATTAAAACAAGGTCATATTTGGGAAGTTGGTACACCTGAAGAAGTTCTGACACAAAGTGCGATCGCTCAAGTATTTGGTGTAGAATCTGTGATTATTCACACGCCTGTGGGTTTACAAGTTTGTGCCATTTCTGCGATTTAAAATCAAATCATAGTATCGTATCCTAAATTTTTCATAATAAAAACCTTCCAATAATCAGCATACTGAAAAGACTGTTCTGAGTAAAAGTGAGAGAGTCTAAGGTTTAACTTTGAAATGTATAAGGTAGCACCTATACGACTTTGGGAGGCTTTGATAGTAAACCAGTAGCTTCCAACGTGTGGTAACGAGGTACAAGATGTGAATAAAAACAATGTTGCTTATTCTATAAAAATCTTCGATGATTCGGTCATCTGAGCCTTCAAGCGGTTGAAATAGGATAAGTTATTGTGATTACGGTACTGTAAATACATTCTTTCCACTTTCAAAACGCATTAGCTCAAGCACAGTTTCTTTATAGTCTTTAAAATTACAATTTTTTTTGATATCGTAGGTTCGCTCAATGGGGAAATCTATAGTTAGTTCGGTTTTAATGCTTCCAGGATGTGAGGTGAGGACATAAATTCGCTGTGATACAAAAACTGCTTCCTCAACATCATGAGTAATCATAAAAATAGTTGTACCTGTATTTCTCCACAACTCCAGAATAAACTGTTGCATCATCTCTTTTGTTTGGGCATCCAAAGCACCAAATGGTTCATCCATGAGGAGAATTTTAGGTTGAGATACTAAAATACAAGCGATCGCTACTCGCTGTTGCATACCTCCTGATAGTTCTTTGGGTAGTGCCTTAGCAAATTGAGTTAAGCCTACCACATCTAGGTAGTAAGAAACCTGCTGTTGCCTTTTGAGCTTGGGTACGCCCCTCAACTTTAACCCAAAGCCAACGTTATCTGCTACAGTCATCCAAGGGTAGAGAGAATACTTTTGAAACACCATACCCCGGTCTGCCCCTGGGCCTGTTACCTTCACTCCATCAACCTGTATTTCCCCAGCAGTGAGAGTATCAAGTCCCGCAATCAGGCGCAATAAAGTCGTTTTCCCTGAGCCAGATGCCCCTACGGCACAGACAAATTCACCTTTTTTGATATGGATATTGATGTCTTTGAGGGCAACAATTGTGCCGTTGCGGGTTTGAAATTGTTTGTGAAGATTAGCAACTTCTAGATACATAAATGTATAGTTATATAGAAATCGTATTTGATTTTTGAAATTATCTACGTGGGCTGGGAGTGGGGAGTAGGGAATAAGGAATTAGGCTTTTCGATCTGTACCGAGCTTTTTCAGAAATCAAATATTAGTCTTATAGAAGAGAAATTATTTCGTTGCCCACTGACAGGAAACTCTCAGTAATAATCGGAATAACAAGTCAATTCCCAAACCAATCAAACCGATTACAATTAGTCCAGCAAAGATTTCATCAGTTCTTAAAAAACGTTGAGCAACACTAATTCTTTTTCCCAATCCTTCAGTCGCTGCTACTAGTTCCGCGACGATAACTAAATTCCATGCTGCTGCCATGTTCACTCGACAGGCATCAATGATGGCAGGTAGGAGGTAGGGAAAAATTACCTGCAACAAAATTTGACTGCGCTTTCCCCCCAAAGTATATGTAGTTTCAATCAATTCTTTGGGAATAAACCTCACTCCATCCATAACCATCAATGTATTAAAGAAAAAGGTACCGATAAAAATCAGCAGAATCTTTGGCAATTCATCCAAGCCAAAATATAAAATTAACAGTGGGATGAAAGCAGGCGCAGGCATATAGCGAATGATGCCAATGATCGGTTCTAAGAGTGATCGCACACTAGCAAATGTTCCCATGAGTGTCCCCACAGGAATTGAAATGACTGCTGCTAGGAAAAAACCAGTCACCACTCGAAACATACTGAACTGGATGTCTTTGAGCAATGTTCCATCTAACCAGAGTCTGTGAATTGCCGCTAAAACTTGTACAGGAGTCGGTAGGAACATAGAATTGGTTCCACCCTTACTAGCAACCCAGCTAGCAGGTTGTCGGAGAACTGGCAGAAGCATTTCCTAGCAAAACCTGCAAACGTCTTAAATTGAATGCTAAACATACCAAGCACCATTCTCC
>NZ_JBALBZ010000174.1:0-18123 GCF_036919495.1 Nostoc sp. | reverse complement strand
GGTTCTACTGCCAGTGCCCTTGCTAATGCTACCCGTTGTCTTTGACCACCAGAAAGTTGTGATGGATAGCGATCGCCTAATCCAGTCAATTGCACCAATTCCAGTAACTGTTCTACCCGCCCCTTAATTTTCTTTGGCTGTGCCTTACGAATTTCTAAACCAAAGGCAATATTATCCTTGACAGTCAGATGCTTAAATAGGGCATAGTGCTGAAATACAAAGCCAATATTGCGCTGTTGCACGCTTTGGTATGTAGCGTCCTTACCAGTCAGCAGGATTTTGCCGCTATCTGGCATTTCTAAACCTGAAATTAACCGTAGTAGCGTAGATTTACCTGATCCCGATGGGCCGAGCAACGCAACTAGCGAACCACTCTTAATTTCCAGGCTGACTTGATCAACTGCCTTGAAACTCCCGAATTGTTTGGAGACATTCTCAACTACTATGCCCACTGCTGCTGTACCTCTGCAATTAATCTACAGTTTCCTGCTAGGATTACTGTGTCTTACATATACCATATATCGTTAGTTAGAGATAAACAAGATTTAACCAAGATTTTAGCTACCACAACTGCCGCAATCGAGGAAGCTACAGTCAGCACCACTGCAATCCGGGAAACCACAATCAGGAGTTATACTAACCATTTCGGCACAATTGCAGCCCAAATCGGCACAATCAAAACAGTCAGTATTATTGGTGCTAATAAATGAGGATTTTTGAGCAACTTTACCAGATGTTTTTTGTCGTTGCTGCGTGTCTGCTTCCTCTTCTGTCGATTCTTCTGAGTTCTCGGTTTGCGCTCGCAAAATTTGGTTAGCTTGCTTACAAGCTTGAAATCTTTCACGGGAATTAACAAAAGCTGCTTTTAACCCTTCTTTAGCAACTACCCGCTTGAAGTAGCCAGAGCAAGATTCACCACCATATAACAAGCGGTGAGCGCAAACAAAGCCTTTGTATGGGGAAATATGCTTTTGATAGCCACTAATTGCGGCAATGCTGACTTGTCTGCTAAGAGAATCAAATGAAGAATGCTGCATATTGGGGACTAGGGCTAGGCAATATTCTTCATTCTTCCCAATCTCAATATCCAATCCACAATCCCTAATTCGTATCGAAACATTAAGGAATATTGCATTTGTGCAGGAACCTGGAGGAAAAGCGCCAAATCACTAGAAAGACCGTGGTACTATGCTCTCGGTAAATGTGAAGATTGGGAGAAAGACCTTTGACACTACGGGTTGCTGTTATTGGGTCAGGCCCTGCTGGTTCATCTGCCGCAGAAACACTGGCAGCCTCTGGGATTGAAACCTACCTGTTTGAGCGGAAGCTAGACAATGCGAAGCCTTGCGGGGGTGCAATTCCCCTATGTATGGTGAGTGAATTTGACTTGCCACCAGAGATTATCGATCGCCGGGTACGGAAGATGAAAATGATTTCGCCTTCCAATCGTGAGGTTGATATCAATCTGATAAATGAAGATGAATATATAGGAATGTGCCGCCGGGAAGTACTAGATGGCTTTTTGCGCGATCGCGCGGCAAAAGTCGGCGCAAATTTAATTAATGCAACTGTTCATAAACTTGATATACCAGGAAACAATACCGATCCCTATACCATCCATTACGTTGACCATACAGATGGAATATCACAGGGTATTGCCAAAACTCTGAAGGTGGATCTAATTATTGGGGCGGATGGAGCTAATTCTCGCGTTGCTAAAGAAATGGACGCTGGGGATTACAATTATGCGATCGCTTTCCAAGAGCGAATTCGCTTACCCGAAGACAAAATGGCCTACTATAACGACCTCGCCGAAATGTATGTCGGTGATGACGTTTCTACCGATTTCTACGCTTGGGTTTTCCCCAAATATGACCACGTAGCGGTTGGTACTGGCACAATGCATGTCAATAAAGCCAGCATCAAACAATTACAAGCTGGTATCCGCGCCCGTGCTTCGGAGAAATTGGCAGGCGGTAAAATCATCAAAGTAGAAGCCCACCCCATTCCCGAACATCCCCGTCCCCGTCGTGTTGTTGGTCGCATCGCTTTAGTGGGAGATGCTGCTGGTTACGTTACCAAGTCCTCTGGTGAAGGTATTTATTTTGCGGCTAAATCTGGGCGGATGTGTGCCGAAACCATTGTAGAAACATCTAACAGTGGTAGCCGTATTCCTACAGAAGGCGACCTGAAGGTTTACCTGAAGCGTTGGGATAAAAGATACGGACTCACTTACAAGGTGCTGGACATTCTGCAAACCGTGTTCTATCGTTCTAACGCCACCCGCGAAGCGTTTGTGGAAATGTGTGATGACCTTGATGTACAACGGCTAACATTCGATAGCTATCTGTATAAGACGGTTGTCCCTGCTAATCCCATCACCCAACTGAAGATTACTGCCAAAACTATTGGTAGTCTAATTCGGGGTAATGCCCTTGCACCTTAATTGAGTGCAAAGGACTGGGAATTGCAACAAGTACATTACTCAATTTTGTGGGGTGGACATTCTGCACGCTCATTAATCAGGGCGGGCAAGATGCCTACCCCATAATATATTTTTATCATTTGATAAGCTGTCGCGTCTTTACTTTTCCAAAGCATTCTTGATTTATCAAGAGTTACGGTGTCCAAAAAGTGCAACTTGTAGGCGCGACAGCTTAGTACAGCTTTGCGTAAAATTGTAGCGTTTTTAATGCAAAAGAACGCATTGGCATTGTCAGCCGATGCGTTGGCATTGTCAGCCGATGCGTTGGCATTGCAGGGTATTGCCCCTAAAACGAATACTCATTCACCTCGACGAAGGAGTAAGCATAATAAAGCGATCGCTCCAGGCTGTTAAAGTCAGGTGAGCAACGGGTCTGGCGTTGGCATAGCCCGTCGTAGACATCGCTGTCAGGACAATTTAGGTCTTAACTTCAGCGATAAATTGCTTTTTGAATAAATAAATGCTTAATTTTCTTTCCTATTTGTTTTTGGCTCAAGCATCGCCTTCTCCTGCACCTACACCACAGGAAATCTTCGTTCCTCAACAAACAAGACCTTTAACAGGACATCTTGATGAAGTACCGGTATTTAACAGTAATAACCCAGAAGTAGTTCAGAGTGAAGGAATTCTGCTGTCTACATTTCCTCCTCAAGGCAAAAAAGTACCCAGCGCCCACTTGAACTTTCCATTTCAGGGACGGTTTGATTTATTTTCTCACCATATTGCTAGAGCAATTGAGACTCCAAATGATTTGCGGACTCTTTATTTGGGGGTGATTGTTTACAATCCCAGCGATCGCCCTGCAACTGTCAATATATTGCAAGCAGCTAGTTATGTGAGTCAACCTGATGCACCTTTTGTCAAGCTGCCTCCCATGCTGTCAAATAATTCGGGAAATATTTATGCTGGGCCAGGCGATCGCGTGATGAATGATATGCTGCGAGTCAGACGGCAGTCAGGATGGCCAGCCCAGTTGGTAATTCCACCAAAACAAAGCCGGATGTTAATGAATCATCCAATTCCAGTGCGTTCTTTAACCCCGCCATTGAATGGACGTTCTACTTTGTTACATTTGTATAGCGATCGTCCTGTTTATCTGGCGAACCTAGCCATGTTTGCCAAACCCAATCCTGATGGTACTGAACGAGCGCCGACTTTAGAAGAATGGGAGAATTTGTTAGAAAATGGTGATTTTGCAGGGCCGCGTGAACCTGCTCCCAGTCCTCCCAATCACCTTGAAGGGGCAACAGAAATTTACGGACGGGTAGCTGGGGTAGCTGTTGGCTCTCGTTGGCAAGTACAAGTTACCAACTCGAATAGTTCATACCTAACAATTCCCGAATCAGGACAAGCTTTTTCCTACGGTTTAAGTACCCTTTTGGCAGGCAAAATGGGTACTGGACAAAACCAAACTGCTAAACTAGTGGCGCGTTATCCTGGTACTGCTTACGAAGCTCACGGCAACTACGGCATTGAATACAACATCTCTCTACCATTAATCAACAATACGAATAAGCCGCAAACTATAAAGGTGCTTTTCCAAACGCCTATCAAAGAAGATGAGTTAAGTAAACCAGGGCTTCGCTTTTTTTCACCACCCCAACCATCCGTCTTTTTTCGAGGTACAGTTCGTATTCGCTACAATGACGATAATGGCTTACCTAGAACCCAATACTGGCATTTAGTTCAACAAGAGGGACAGATAGGAGAACCGCTTGCTCAATTAAAAATATCCCCTGGCCAGCAGCGACTGGTACAAGTGGATTTTCTCTACCCACCTGATGCTACGCCCCCTCAGATGCTGACAATTCAAACTGTAGACCAAACTTAACGAGACAACCTGCGTCTTTGTTGCATCGACCTGCATCTTTGTTGTATTGACCTGCATCTTTGTTGCATCGACATGCGTCTTTGTTGTATCGACCTGTATCTTTGTTGCATCGACCTGTATCTTTGTTGCATCGACCTGCATCTTTGTTGTATCGACCTGCATCTTTGTTGTATCGACCTGCATCTTTGTTGTATCGACCTGCATCTTTGTTGCATTGACTTGCAAAAATTAAGCTACTCTACATTACGCAGTAACTTTAAAAAACTTGTGTCTACACCGTAGCCAATCGTGTTGACCAGAAATAAAAAGGCGTTACTGAATTGAATTATGAATCTTTGTAGAGACGTAGTATTGCTACGTTTCTACAAGGATTTTGGTCTTATGCAAAATCATTTTCATGCATGGAATCAGCAACGCCCGTTTTTGAGTTGGCTAAAATACAGGTTTTTGGTTTAGTGCAATTTCTGATAAAACAGATGTTGAATTGAATCTGCTGGGGCAAAATAGAAAACATGACGATTGAATCCAATTCCTCTAATCTACCAACCCCAGAACCAATCCCCGAAAACGACTTGCAACCTGATGACTTTGACGGGAGTGCAACTGAGAAGAACCTAAGCTCAGAAGTACTAGCTACACAACAAGCCCTAGCAGCGATCGCATCTTTGAAATCTCCGCAATATACAACTGCTCTCCAACAAGCCCGTTCTGACTTTCAGCAACCTACTACCAAGCAATTCGTGGTTAAGCCGAGGGCATTGCTAATTACTTTAATAGCGATCGCCATCACCTTCATTGGAGTTATCCTCAATAACTGGCTCGTCGGCATTATCGGAACCCTGATAACTTTGCTGTTATCCCTAGCGATATTATTGCCTTGGTTACAAAAAGCATTATACGAGTGGTTTTCAGCCCAAGAACGCACCTTGTTTGTTGCCATTTTGGGACTAATAGTAGCCATCATCGGCTTGATAAAGTTTACAGGTGTAGGCGATCGCTTGCTAGTTTGGGGACGCCAGATTAACTGGGAGATTGCTGGAACCCTAGCAGATTGGTTTGGTGCATTGGGGCAAATTCTGATCGCCGTCATCGCCGTTTACGTAGCGTGGCGACAATATGTTATTTCCAAAGACTTGACAATTCAGCAAAACCTGCTGACAGTTCAGCAAAATATTATTACCCAGCAGCAGACAATTGATTCCTATTTTCAAGGCGTTTCAGATTTAGTATTAGATCAAGAAGGATTATTAGAAGATTGGCCCCAAGAAAGAGCGATCGCTGAAGGACGGACTGCGGCAATTTTAAGTAGTGTAGATGGAAGTGGTAAAGCGAAAATTCTCCGCTTTCTCTCACGTTCCAAGTTACTGTCACCCTTACAACGCGATCGGCTATTAGGTCGAGCCATTCTCGACGGCAGTGGCGGATATGCAGAAGACCGCCTGGAAGGTGTGCGTGTCATCGATTTAGGCGTAACGCTAGCCGCAGCAGACCTTTCTAGTACTGATTTGCGTTGGACTGACCTGAGCGAAGCCAATCTTGTCCGCGCTAACCTGAGCGGTTGTGATTTAGTAAAAGCCAACCTCTCCCGCACAATTTTATATAGTGCCAATCTCAGTGGTGCTGATATCAACGGGATTCGCCTATTCTACGGAGTAGTGGATAAAGCATCACCCCGCAGTCGCACTGAACGACCAGATTATCAAACCGGCGAACACACTGGCGCTGTGGTGGAAAATGCCGATTTCACCAATGTGCAGCGCATGTCTGAGTCTACACGTAACTACTGTTGTGCTTGGGGTGGTGAAAAAACTAGAAGTACTATTCCTGGTGGTTGTGAAGGCATTCCCAATAAGTTGGGAAGATAGTTAATAATGTACTTTTAATTTGCATAACCAAGGTGGGCAAGATTCCCACCCCACGATAGTTTTACTTCGAGATAATATACAAGTAAAATTTTCAACAGCTTAGAAATTTTGGATTATCTTTAATCGGTTCACCTAGGTTAAATACCAATACGCTTCGGTTAAGGCTAAAAGTTTTGGAAAATTTTTTAGTTATATTCTCTAACAAACTTAGACGGCTAACTGTTAATAACCAACAGCTAATAATTATAAAAAAATTAGCAATCAGACATTAACAATTAGCCGTCAACTCCCTTGGGGAGTATTTAAAATTCAAAACTTAATTTTGAATTGTAGTATAGACGCCTGTCAGAAATATTTCCGCAGGATAGTAACTCTCAAGCACGCTCATCAAATTTAGTGTATGCACTACCAGATTTTATCCAGTATTGTTTCAAAGTATGATGAGGCGTATGTAAACTAGCTTTTGCCTGATATAAAATGACTTGGCGATGATCGCCCATCCATATTTTATTAATGGGTTCAACGGATATTACTGTTCCTCCTAAAGAAGCGACACATTGAGAAAATCTTTCAATGGTGGTATATTCTAATGTCTCGAAGATAAAAAAATTACCCGAACAAATCAAGTGGCGACTGCGAATCCAGCAGCGCATTTTTTTTTCAGCTTGTGGAGGTAACATTTTAGATTTAATAGATTCAAGCTGAATCGACATAAAGCGCTCACCGCACATGAATCATCAGCAAAACTTTCCCGTTTTTCAAATCGCAAAGTGCCAGAGGCTGGCCCCCATATTTGCTTGTGGGTTTCAATATCCATACCTTTATCTAGATTTATCCAAACAAATTTTTACCACCGCCGACTTATCGACGGATAGAGCCTCAATGTCAGTGTTAGAAAGCACTTGCTCAAAGTGAGTGAATGCTAAATAACGATCGCTATGGTGCGATCGCCATCGTCCAATTGAAAGTTCAAAGTATTCAGTAATTTCCATTAGAAAAGTGGTTTGACAAAGTAGCTTACAATCCAAAAGGTATCTTGGCTAAAAAATTATTCTCCCAGCCGAGATGCTACCCTTCTCGATCATAACCGCATTCAGATGTGCTAAGTGCTGTTAGCGATCGCGGGGCGTTGAGCCAGTGCTGAGTTAGGATTACTGAGTTATTATTCTCTTCGTTTTTCCCAGTCCCTTTCTCATCTATTTTTAGGCAAATCTAAGCAACTTCAGCGATCCTAATGATTTTGCCGCCCGTCCTAGTTTCGTAAAGAAAAGAGAAATAGAAGTGAGGTTTTCTAAATACTGTGAAAAGTCAGGTATATAATTTGATGCAAAGTCCCTTGTAGACATCGCACCAAGTTTACTAGCATACAGCGACATTCTTGAGGATGGTCATCGGGCCTTGGGCCTTGAGAATCTCCATTTCTGCTGCATTTTTCACTAGTAAAGCACCAGCAAATCCTAATGAATTTACAGAGATAGACTGGAAATGCTCCTGCGATCGCGGTACGATTAACATCCATTCTCGCGTCGCTAACAGATTGTAAGCACCAGTTCCCACACAATGTAGCAAAGTACGATAAACTTCCAAAGTTGCTTGTCCCCCCGCAAATGGCGATTGTACCCAATGGGGATTTAATGGTGCGAAAGCGTGTACAAAAGGAAGTTTTGGTATTACGTTGGTAAAGCCTAACGTTGGCGTAGCGGATGCACCAGAAGGTATCGATTCCTGAAATTGTGCTGCTGTTAGTAGAGGTTCAATGGGTATCTGCGGCCCCGAAAGTGCAAGTGGTAGCGGCACTAATTGCAAGTGCTTGTGTCGCTGACTAGCGCCTGCGGTTTTGCCACTGTTGTAAAATGCTAAACCATCGAAATCAGCTAAACATGCCCACATAGCCGTAAAATCTTCCAGGGTGAGTAAGCTTTCCTGTTCCTCGAAGGCGCGGGTGATGATTAGCAAGTGATAATCAACAACATTGAATTTATTCAAGATACATACATGAGTCTCGGAAATATCCGCCACAAATAAATCCTCTTCGTAGGGCAAAAAAGGATTAAACTCTTCACCAGAAGTAGCAGATTGTTTTTCCTGTTTCTCCTTAGCTGCTTTTTTGCGATTCAGGTTAGACAAGATTCGCACCAAAAAGCGCGCTCCATCCTGTTCAACAAATTCAAATTCTGTCGGAATCGATAGTAGCGCCCCGCATTGCAAAGCATGTTCAGTCCGTTCTTTAACACTTGTCCATAAAGTGCCAGGCTTAAGTAAAATTTTTCCCCGTGCCATTTTTATACCTTCAGGCATAGTACGAACACCCAGCACAAAGCTGTGCCCCTTTAACAATGACTATATTGCAATACGGTTCAGTAAAATATCAAAGCTTTCATAACAACGCAATACCTCCGCAACAAAACTGTCACAAATCATATCTACATTAGTAATACATCTAAATATCTTTCCAGACAGCAATGCAAAACGAATCTCGCGACGGAGAACACCCATCAAATAGCATTTCACATAACACTGCTGATGCCAAATACCATAATCGAGCACCCTGGAAAAAGGCTGCCGCCTCTCTATCGCTGGTGCTGCTGGGATCAGGTATGACATTAGCAGGCGGCTATATGGCCGGACACCCTCGGCAGGTGTCTGAAAATGCATCTAATTTGGCAGTGAGTCGAGTAAATGCTGCTCCTCCATTACCAGCTACCACAGATCCTAACTTTGTTACCCAGGTGGTGCAAAAGGTCGGCCCGGCTGTGGTGCGGATTGACTCTTCACGAACCGTAAAAACCCAGATACCAGATGAATTTAGCAACGATCCATTCTTCCAACGCTTTTTTGGCTCTCAAATACCAGATCAACAACAAAATCGAGTAGAACGGGGTACTGGTTCAGGTTTTATTATTAGTGCTGATGGTCGTATTCTCACCAACGCCCACGTAGTTGATGGTGCTGATACAGTAACAGTAACCCTCAAGGATGGGCGTACCTTTAAAGGAAAAGTG
The DNA here is from genome assembly GCF_036919495.1 of Nostoc sp. Taxonomy (GTDB): domain Bacteria; phylum Cyanobacteriota; class Cyanobacteriia; order Cyanobacteriales; family Nostocaceae; genus Nostoc. The sequence continues at coordinate 8,940 of NZ_JBALBZ010000174.1, read as the reverse complement.
TTAGGTAAAGATGAGTTGACAGATGTTGCTGTTGTCAAGATTCAGGCGGACAATCTACCGATAGTAGCTTTGGGTAACTCAGATAAACTGCAACCGGGAGAATGGGCGATCGCGATCGGCAACCCCCTTGGATTAGATAATACAGTAACTACCGGAATCATCAGTGCTACCGGACGCAATAGCAATCAAATCGGCGCTCCCGATAAGCGAGTAGAGTATATTCAAACTGACGCAGCAATTAATCCCGGTAACTCCGGCGGCCCCCTGCTAAATTACCGTGGCGAGGTAATTGCCATGAATACAGCCATTATCCAAGGGGCACAAGGATTAGGCTTTGCTATTCCTATCAACACAGCCCAACGCATTTCCAGTCAACTAATAGCTACAGGCAAAGTAGAACATCCTTATCTAGGAATTCAGATGGTAGGGTTAACGCCTCAGCTAAAACAGAATATCAACTCAGATCCCAATAGCGGTTTGAGTGTGAATGAAGATAAAGGTGTATTAGTTGTGAAAGTTGTCCCAAATTCACCAGCTGCTAAAGCAGGGATACGTGCTGGGGATGTGATCCAAAAGCTTGGTGGGCAAACAGTCACAGATGCCAGCAGTGTTCAAAGAGCAGTAGAAAATAGCCAAGTCGGGGGCGATTTACGTATGGAATTACGTCGCAATGGGCAAAATCTTAACATAGCTGTGCAACCTGGTGCTTTCCCCGCGCAAGTACAATAATCGCTGTGGTAAGCCTTTTTGAGCGATTTTTGAGTAGTAATATCAGCTTCTAAACTAATTTCAAAAAACCAAGAAAGCTCAAAATAAAGCCGTCTTACTAGTAAGACGGCTTTATTCATAGGTATACATTCATGAGCATAATTAAACATACAATAAAATTCGAATTTCTAGGAAGCGATTGCTCGCTCACAGGAAAGTCTATCAAGACTAAAGTCCTTACTACAAACTCGGAGTTATGCTGAGACACCGATCGCAAAGTTACAACTGAATTTTAAGCTAGAGCCACTGCTGGTTGCTGCCAGCGTCCCACCGCCTTCCCAATCACTGCTAATTCTTGCATTAAGTTATCGAAACGGTCTGGTGTGAGAGATTGGGGCCCGTCGGATAAGGCTTTGGCAGGGTTAGGGTGAACCTCTATCATCAAGGAATCTGTGCCAGCTGCGATCGCAGCCATTGCCATTGAAGGCACAAATTCAGACCAACCTACGCCGTGGCTGGGGTCAATCATAATTGGCAGATGAGTCAGCTTTCGTAACACTGGCACTACTGATAAATCCAGCGTATTTCGCGTATACTGACGGTCAAAGGTGCGTATTCCCCTTTCACACAAAATTACATTGGAATTGCCGGATGCCAGAATATACTCGGCTGCCATCAACCAATCTTCAATAGTAGCCGCCATTCCCCGCTTCAACAGAACTGGTTTCGGCTGCGCTCCCACTTTTTTGAGCAAGGAGAAATTCTGCATATTCCTAGCCCCCACCTGGATTACATCAGCAATTTCGGCAATTTTATCTAGGTCAGCAGCATCCATCACTTCTGTAATAATACCTAGTCCGCTTACTTCCCGCGCCCTCGCCAATAAATCCAAAGCACTCTCGCCGTGTCCTTGGAAGGCGTAAGGTGAAGTCCGCGGTTTGTATGCGCCGCCGCGCAAAAATGTAGCTCCAGCCGCCTTGACGCGCCGCGCTGTCTCCACAATCATTTCTTCATTTTCTACCGAGCATGGCCCGGCAACCACTACTAAAGGCTGGTTTTCACCAAATATCACCGCTCCATTAGGAGTATTAACCACCACTTCCGAAGCTTCGCCGTGGCGATACTGACGACTGGCTCGTTTGTAAGGCTGCTCTACCCGCAACACCTGCTCAATCCAAGGGCTTAGTTCCTGAATTTGTAGTGCATCTAAGCTGGCGGTTTCACCTACTAAACCAATAACTACTTTGTGTTGACCAATAATTTTTTCTGGAGTTAGCCCCCAGCTAGTTAGTTCCTCATCAATGCGGTTTATTTCCGCCTCTGGGGAACCACTTTTCATTACTATAATCATGTGAAAGTTCCTGATTATTAATTGAGTAAAATTGTCTGTAAATGGACTAGCTTTATTGTTGCTTATTAGCCTAATTACAAAGAGTTAAAAATAAAATATATTTACAAAATATAGCGCCCAGTCAGTAATTTTACTGCTAAATAACTGGAATGGGGTATAAAAAAGATTAAATAATTTTAATTAGCAATGTTGAAGTTATAAAATTTCAACTTCAACATTCATTTCTTCATCTACCCAATACCGCAGTTATCTACTACCTGAGCGCCGATAATTATGAGTTTTTTTGGCGAGTTTCGCGCCAAACTGCCACCATTCGTCCCCAATTGGTGTTGAACTCACCCAATCCCAGCAAAGTTCCAACTCTTTCTTCATCCCAAGACGCAGAAAGAACGCCATAAGTTATCCCTAAAACCCCTAAACCAAATAATCCTATATTCACCAATAACACGGCGATGGGAGGTAGCTGGATCTTGGAATAGATAGCAAGCAAATAGCTGACAACCAGGACGCTAATGCCCAAAGCTGTTGGTACACCACAGAACCCAGCTACCCGGCGGATCATCCTCTGGCTGACTACTTGGGGAATAGCCATCTCTTGTTTGGTGTAAGACCGTTTTCTATCAGCCTGTTTGCCAGATTCTTGTGGCTGTGCTGCTGGTTTACTTTGAGTTTTTGCGGGTTTTTGGCGCTTTTTGTTTGGTTCAAAGGGCAAGCGACTGCGTTCAGATTCTTCAGCAGACATAAGCGATAATCCCTATCCACGAATACCGAGACGAGCGATCAAAGCTTGATACTTTTCCCGACTTTCTTGTGATATATAGGCTAGAAGACGCTTGCGCTGACCAATTAGCTTTAACAGTCCCCGCCGGGAAGAATGATCTTTTTTATTTGCCTGGAGATGTTCGCTGAGGCGGTTAATGCGCTCAGTTAGCATGGCAACTTGGACATCGGCCGACCCAGTGTCGGTTTCGTGAACTTGGTAGTTGGAAATTATTTCTTGTTTCCGCAGTTGCGTCAGAGCCATGATCGATTCAATTTCTAGTTTTTCTAAATGTATGTAGCAGTCTCCCATAATATCACAGCCATCAAGGTGGATGTGGAATCATCTTTGCTCCTACGTCTTGCACTCTACGAGACTAAGTAAGTCAGAAGCCAGACCCCAGTATCTTTTGCTAGTAGACGCCCTACCAAATCGTATTTGCATATACAACATTCTTATCAAGCTATCTACAAATTGCTAATCATTGTGATAATCTTTTTGTTTGATAATCACACTTCAATATGAGATACCAGGTAGGGGGTAGTCTTTGTAGTAACGATCCCACGTATGTTATTCGTCAGGCAGACGAAAAACTTTATACAAGCCTGAAGGCTGGTGATTTTTGTTACGTGTTCAATTCTCGCCAGATGGGCAAGTCATCGCTACTACAGCGTACAAGTTATCGTCTCAGACAAGAAGGCTATAGCTGTGTTTACTTGGATGTGACCACATTGGGTAGCGAGGATACGACACCGGAACAATGGTATAAAGGTATTATTATCAGCTTATTCTACGGCTTAAATCTGGTGGGAAAAGTCAAATTTAAGCAATGGTGGGAGATGCAAACAGGTCTTTCGGCTGTGCAAAAACTACACCAGTTCGTAGAAGAAGTGTTGCTGCCAAACGCCAAAGCCGAACGTATTTTCATTTTCATTGATGAGATTGATAGTTTGTTAAGCTTGAGTTTTCCTGTCAGTGACTTTTTTGCCTGGATTCGTCATTGCTATAATCAGCAGGCACACGACCCAAATTTTCAACGCCTAGGATTTGCCCTGTTTGGGGTAGCTAGTCCGTCTAACCTAATTTCTGACAAACGTCGCACACCTTTTAACATTGGTACAGCGATAGATTTACAGGGCTTTAAACTCTATGAAGCCACGCCATTGCTAAAAGGATTAGAGGAAGTTATAACTCAACCTGAAGCAGTACTTCAAGAGATTATTTACTGGACAGAGGGACAACCATTTCTTACCCAAAAACTCTGTCAGTTAATTGTCCATACAGCTTTAAAAACATCTAATAGAAAAATTGATTTACCGCCAGAAACTGAAACATCTTGGGTAGAACAATTTGTGCGATCGCACATTATTCAACACTGGCTAGCCAAAGACGATCCCGAACACCTCCGCACAATTCGCGATCGCCTACTTTTTAACGAACACCGAGCCGGAAGATTATTAGAGCTTTACCAACGAGTGTTACAAGCAGAGGAAGCAGGAAAGCAGGGGACAGAGGACAGGGGACAAATCAAAGACACAGTTTATACTTCATTATCTGATCTTCTTGTCTCGAACGATGATAGTCAAGAACAGACAGAACTGTTGTTATCTGGTTTAGTCGAGAAACACAACGGCTATCTCAAAATTAAAAATCCCATCTATCGGAATATTTTCAATGCTGAATGGGTTATCAAGTACTTAAATAATCTCCGCCCTTACTCGCAAGCATTCAATACTTGGGTAGCCTCTTCCTTTAAAGATGAATCGTGCCTTTTGCGAGGACAGGCTCTAAAAAATACTCAAAATTGGGCGCGAGGCAAAAGTCTAAGCGATTTGGATTATCAATTTTTAGCTGCAAGTATTGAATGCGAACGACGCGAAGTGCAAACAGCATTAGAGGCAGCTCGGGCTGATTGGTTCAGTCAGTGGCGATAGTACGGCTCTTCACAGACTATAACTGCTCAACAAATATCTTGGCTGTATAGCTTGGCAAGTCAGTGACTAAACCATCTTCTTTAACTTCAACTTCACGATTATCAAAGCAATCTTGCCAATTCAAAGTTAGCCAATTGGCGCACTGCATCAAAGCGAATTCCATCAATGTGATACTCCTGAATCCAAAATTGCACTACAAACCTTGAATTCTTCATAACCACTTACTTACCCAAAACATAGGGTTAGCACCTGCTCAGTAAATAGACCTTTCTCATACCTTTTGAGAGGTTACTTGCTTTGAAATGGTTATACATCTATCTTTAGTTAGTTTTGATTAAAAATTAATATCATCTTTTTAAATTTGCTTGGTTTTGAGTTTTTTATAAGACAGAAGACTTATTCTCTGTTGCTTCAATAAACGCCTCAAACTGACCATTAGGTGTCCATTGAATAGCCCCGTCTCGTCCTGTAAAAAATAATTTTGTTTGACTTTGATTTAGTTCTGATAAGACTTTTAGATCAAAGTTGGCAGAAGAAGCGATCGCTACTTGTGGTTGCAAAGCAATAACTAAATCTTTTAATGACTGAGGGGCACACCATAATACTTGTGGACGAGGTAAACTACCACTTTTAACTAGTTGCTGTACTTCTTTAGACTTGATATTACCTACTAACAACCAATTTTGATCTAGAATTTGTAATTGTAATATAGGTAATTGATCGTTGATTAATTGCGCTACTATAGAACCCATTTTCACAGCTTGACCAACTGCTAAAGGTTGGTAAGCTCCTTGAGATTTTTGTAGTTCTTGTTGAATTGCCTGAGTTGCAATGGAATTTTCTGATTTGGGGGAATATTCATAAAAATTCTTGATAGGTAAACGTTGCAGTAATTCCAACCAAGCATTACTTTCATTACCTTGGAAATCAGTTGCGATCGCCCAATTAATTTGATTTACACCCTGTTGTTGCAAAAACGGTAAAATTGTAAAACGTCCTGTCCCTTCATCGCCACTATTAATTACAGTTACAGTACCTCTATCTTGAACAACTACAATTGGTTCCGTACCAGATTCTAATACTGTTATCCTAAACAATGTATTTGTAGAATGCCAAAGAGGGATGAATACTAAACCAATGGCAATCACATTAGCAAACCACCACCGCTTCTGCCACCAAGGCACTAGCCAAACTAATAGAATCAGTGCATAAATCGCCAAAAGTTGCCAAGTAGATATGCTGCCTACAGCAACAGAATTCCCTGGTAGCTTGCTAAAAAACTCTACTAATTTAATTAACCAATCAGTCGGGTAATGTAACACCGCAGCTAAAAAACTTCCAGCCTGAGTCCAAATTAAACCTACTAAGGCACTGATGATTCCACCTATACTAATTATCGAAATTAATGGAGTACTAACCACATTCAGCAACAAACTATAAGATGGTACAACCCCAAAGACAAAAAGTTGCACAGGTAAAGTCCAAATAGTAGCAGCTAGGGGAACAGCAATCAAAGCTGCGATCGCAGGTGGTAACCATGCTAGGCGATTAACTAATGGGGGTACTGTTACAACTAATCCCAGTGTTGCTAAAAAACTTAATTGAAAGCCTAAATCCCAAATCCATAGAGGATTAAATACTAATAGCAAAGTTGCTGCTAATAGTAGTGAGCCGAACTGTTTGACTTTTCTTTTTAATAGCAAACCAACTAATGCCGCAAAACCCATAATTACGGCTCTAAGAACCGCAGGTTGAAAACCTGTTAAACTCAGAAAAATGATTAAAGCCAAAAAGCCAAGAGTAAATTGCGTTCCTTTTCTTGCCCGCCTGGTTAACTGTAAAATCACACTCAAAATCAAAGAAGTTTGGAACCCAGAAGCTGCTAAAGCATGAGCTAATCCTGCTTGTACAAATAAGTCACGGATATCGTAGGGTAAATCAACAGCTTTGCTTCCCAACACCATTGCACTGACAAGAGGCCCTTCAGGGATACCCAACCAACGAACTTGCGATCGCACAATTCGCTCCCGAATTTGCCACCATCCCCATTTACGTTCCTGATCCAAAACATTTATTTGTCGCCCAATTAAACCAGCAAAGGTTCCTTCCTGCTTCAGAAACTTCTGAAAATCAAAACCACCAGGATTTGAAGCCGCCTTTGGTTTGTACAAAATCCCAGTCACAGCAATTTGTTGACTAGGGTATAACCCAGTCGCCTGAAGTATAGGCACTGTCACATACAATTTACCTGTAACCCCTTTTGGCACACCTGCTAAACCTTTGTCATTTTTGACTTCATCTAGCTGAGTCGCTTCCAGCCAAAATTGTCCACGCTGACTGCGAGTTAAACGGGGATTACTCGCCACTTCGCCACGAACAATTACAAGTTGTTCTTGATTACTGCTATTTCCAAGCGGAACGAACTGACTAATATCTTTTGCACCTGGTTGTGGCACTCGCCATTGAAAATATAGAGTTGCCAATAATCCTACCAAGCCAGCAGCTAGCCATATTCGAGGATGGGGATTAGTTTGCCAAGTATTAGGCACTGCCTTATTTTTGCTCCCAGCATTTTCTGCTTTCTGAGCAAGTTGCTGTAAAGTAGTGCGTCTTTTAAAAAGAATTGCTCCCACTATCCCCAGAACCAAAATCCACACACCACCCCAAGGAACTGCTGTAAACAGCAACCCAAAAATGTAGCCAAGACAAATAATTACACCACTGGTTTGAATCATAAGATTTTTTGTAAAAGCACCTGACAACCCAAATTTACAGTTGACTTAAAAATAGCTAGGACAACAATATAGAAAAATTGGCATTGCTGAATTTGGCTATGAAATTCAAAAATAAAATATTCCAAACTCTTATTATCTGCGCTTGGAGCGCCTATGCGTGAGTTTTTCATCTCTTTAATCAGCAACAGCGAAAATTTTTATCCTTGTGGTGAAATATAGTCCATCAAGTTTATACAAAAAAAGCCCGCACAGGCGGGCCTTATCTTGTAGCTTTAATGTTCTAGACTCAATATTTAACTGTATTTTTGTCCTTTAACAAAAGCCGCATCACAAAGATATACTTAGCTTAAACCTCAGCAGAGCATGGATAATTGGGAAAACTCTACGTACCTAGCCTGCGGGAAAGAAAAGCGCCTATGCATTTACTTTACCTTCCTCTTGCTTTTAAAACCTTACGTTTTTATACAAAGCTGTACTTGGTTTGAGTAGTCGCACCCTTGATCATATTGGGCTTCCTGTTGAACTTACAGTATCTTTGAGTAACGGAAAACCCAACTTCTCCCTTTGCTCAACATATAAATGAGCTACTTTCCTAGCTAAATGCCGAATCCTGGCAATATAGCGAGTTCTCTCCGTCACGGAAATCACACCTCTAGCATCCAGCAGGTTGAACGTGTGTGAACATTTCATTACATAATCTAAGCTAGGCAAGACCAATCCTTGCTCCGTCAATTGGGTAGCTTCCTGCTCATATAAATTAAATAGTGTCAGTAGCAACTCAGGATTCGACGCTTCAAAGTTGTAAGTACACTGCTCAATCTCTCCCTGAAGGTAAACATCACCATAAGTAATGTTGTCCGTCCAATGAATCTTAGTAATTGCCTCTACTTGCTGGAGATACATTGTCAGCCGCTCTAACCCGTATGTAATCTCAATCGACACCGGACGACAATCAATTCCCCCACACTGTTGGAAATAAGTAAATTGAGTAACTTCCATCCCATCTAACCATACTTCCCAGCCAGTGCCCCAAGCTCCCACCGTTGCATCTTCCCAGTTATCCTCTACAAACCGAATATCGTGGTCTTCAGGACAAATACCTAAAGCCCTTAACGAATCAAGATAAATCTCCTGAATATTATCTGGGGACGGCTTGATCAGAACTTGATACTGATAATAGTGTTGGAAGCGATTAGGGTTTTCACCATAGCGTCCATCTGTAGGGCGACGACAAGGTTCAACGTAAGCAACAGCCCACGGTTCCGGCCCCAATGCTCTTAAAAATGTCTGCGGATTCTTAGTACCAGCCCCCTTCTCTATATCGTAGGGCTGGGCTATGAGACAACCGCGATCGGCCCAAAACTGATGCAACAAAGCAATAACCGACTGAAAATTCACGCATCCCCCTTATTTGGTTGGCACAGTGCATAAACCATTGTTGCCTAGAAGCAG
>NZ_JBALBZ010000173.1:0-67326 GCF_036919495.1 Nostoc sp. | reverse complement strand
AGCTGAGAACATCGGAAGCTGGGTGCGGTGAAAGTCGCACGCCCAGATTTAACAGAGAGGTGCCCCGGATAATACCGGGCATCGACTCTACCAGATGCAGAACGTGAGTCAAGAAGTTCATCAGAAATTCCCGCAGACAATTGGAAGGTTACAATTCTTATACTAATCTGCATTTTCTATTGGTTGCGGCCAGAGGTTCTTACCATTTTGGATTTTCTAATTCTCTATGGCAGTATGTCGAAGGTTAACAAATATATTTTTGCATTTTGCTAGTATCATCGCACATAGGTAATGCAGGTAACTTTGGATGGATAAATTAACTAAACCAGTGCGATTTTGGCTTTGTGCAACTATCCTAATTTTAGGTTTGATTGGCTGCGATCGCTTCATTACTACTTCTGGAGAACCAGTTGAGCGAGTCAGTGATGGCGATACTTTAGTCGTGAAAGATGCTGAGGGCAAAAATCTTACTGTGCGCTTTGCTTGTGTAGATGCGCCAGAAATAGCTCATACTAACAAAGAAAAGCAGAGTAAACGCATTAGCGATCGCAATCAATTTACTTGGGGTGTGAAAGCCCAAGAACGGGTGCAAGAACTGGTACAACAAGGAGGCGATCGCGTGACTTTGAATATCACCGATAGCGATCGCTATGGACGTAAAATTGCCGAAGTTCGTTTAAAAAATGGCACTTTTGTGCAACAGGTATTATTGCAAGAAGGTTTAGCAAAAGTGTATCGTCCCTATTTAAACAAGTGTCCTAGCAAAGACTTAGTTCAACAAGCCGAAGCTAAAGCCAAGGAACAACGGCTTGGCATTTGGAGTGATACTAAATTTGTCAATCCTTGGGAATATCGCAGCCTATATAAAAAAAAGTAAATTTTTTAGCATTGCATATTTGCTGAATGATTTACCAACTTCCAAAATTCTTCCCTGCCCCCTACTCCTCTCCCCAAGTTTGCAGTTGCAAATAAACTAGTATCAACGTCACTGCTAGTAACACCGTCGCTGCTGCTGCTGCATAACCAAAATCAAATTGAGCAAAAGCCTCTTGATAAATGTAGTAAACCAGCAAATTAGTCGAATTTAGTGGGCCACCGCCAGTCATTACAAAAACTTGCTCAAAACTCCGCAATGTAAAAATCGCGGTAGTGATGACTGCAAATATCACAGTCGGGCGCAATCCAGGAAGAGTAATATACCAAAATTGTTGCCAAGCATTTGCTCCATCCAAATCTGCTGCTTCATAACGACTGGGAGGAATTGCTTGCAACCCTGCTAAAAAAACTACCATATTGAAACCGAGTTGTTTCCAAATACTCATTAAAATAATTACTGGCATTGCCCAAAATGTGTCTCCTAGCCAGGCTATGTTTGGAATACCGAAAAAATCTAAAAGTCCGTTCACTGGCCCTGATGTTTGAAACAGCCAGCGAAATCCTAAACCGGCTGCCACAAGTGAGATAATTGAAGGCAGAAAATAGGCACTTCGCAAGATGCCCCGGAAAGGAATGGAGCGGTTTAATAACACTGCCAATCCCAAAGATATAACTAAACTGGGAATGATGGTGGCAACAGTAAAATAAAAGGTGTTACCCAGAACTTGCCAAAAATCGGGGTCGAGTAGCAAGCGTGTATAGTTTTTTAAACCTATCCAATAAATACCTTTTAAAGTGAAACTACCAGCAGTGAAACTGAGGTAGAACAAATAAGCGATCGGCCAAATGATAAAAACGCCCAGTAAAATTAGTGCTGGTGTGAGAAAAATCCAGGCAGCTACTGTATCATTATCCAACCACGACTTAGTATATTTTTTTTGCATCTATAATTAACCCTCTTAGCTATGACCCTCCGCCCTGATTCTACCCTTAGCTTGGTTTCCCCCAGCATTAGCTATGTATGCCGACAAGTCGCGCCTTTAAAACTGGGAATTATGGCTTCTGGGAATGGCAGCAATTTTGATGTAATTGCCCAAGCTATCCAAGATGGACAGCTAAATGCCCAAATTCAAGTTTTAATTTACAATAACCCCTCGGCTAAAGCAGCCGTCAGAGCAGCCAATAGAGGTGTAGAAGCTGTTTTATTAAATCACCGCAACTATAAAAATCGAGAAGAGTTTGATGATAAAATTGTGCAGACATTGCAGCATTACGATGTGGAATGGGTGATTTTGGCAGGTTGGATGCGATTATTAACATCAGTTTTCATCGATGCCTTTCCTGATAAAATTATTAATATCCATCCTAGTTTGTTACCTAGTTTCAAGGGAATCCATGCTGTAGAACAAGCCTTGGCATCTGGGGTAAAAATTACTGGTTGTACAGCGCATATAGCTTGTTTAGAAATGGACAGTGGCACAATATTAATGCAAGCCGCAGTACCAGTATTGCCGGATGATACAGCAGAAACACTCCACGCCAGGATTCAAATTCAGGAACATCGAATTTTACCATTAGCGATCGCTCTAGCAGCTTCTTCGTCAAAAACTACACTCAGCCCAATACACTTGGGTTAAAAGAAGACAAGGAACAGGGAGAAAGAGGACAAGGGGCAGGGGGCAGGGAGAAAAGGGGAAAAAGAACCTGCATCAAGCTTTTGACTTTCTCCCTGCTCCCTTGCCTTTTCCACAAAGCTATACACCTGAGTTTGCTTCAGTAGCTTGATACGCTTGTTGGAGCCTAGCATGATCTAGAGTAAATCCTACTTGCATTGCTATCTGAGTAAATAAATCAATTTCAGGCTGTTGCCAATCACGGGGGCCAGAACACTGATGTGCAATTAATAAGCCAAATAGCTGGTCATCTTTCATAATGGGTGCTACTAAATTTGCTTTTACACCAAAGGATTCGAGCAGGTTAATGTGACAATCAGCCAAACCGGCCTTGTAAATGTTGTTTGTTGCTACAACACGACCAGACTGGTACTTTTCTACATAGTTTTCTGTGAAACAAGGGTCGTAAATTTTAGACCGCAAAACTTTGGGATAACCTGGAACTACTGATTCAGCAATTATAATTCCGAACCAATTAGCGTAAAAGCTATAAACTAATACTCGGTCAACACTCAGTGCTTTGCGAACTTCTTCCACAGTGGTTTTGATGACATCCTCTTCGTTAAGTGATTGGCGAATGCTGCGGGTAATATCCACCAGTAAATGACTTCGCCTACTTTCAGCTTCGATTCGTTGCAAGAGCCTGGCATGGTCGAGAGCAAATCCCACTTGCATAGCTATTTGGCCAAATAAATCAATCTCAGATTGTTGCCAATCACGAGGTTTGGAACACTGATGTGCAATTAATAAACCAAATAGCTGTTCATCCTTAAGAATGGGGGCTACCAAGTTTGCTTTGACAGCAAAAGATTCGAGTAGGCTAATCTGATAATCAGCCAAACCGGCTTCATAAATGTTGTTTATTGCTAAAACGCGACCAGACTGATAATCTTCTACATAGCCTTGACCAAAATATAAGTCTTGGATTTCAGAGCGCAGAACTTTTGGATAGGTGAGAACAACTGATTCGGCAATCACAGTTCCAGAGTAATTAGCATTAAAGCTATAAATCATCACTCGGTCAGTACTTAGTACTTTCCGAACCTCTTCTACAGTGGTTTTAAGGACATCCTCTTCATTGAGTGATTGGCGAATGCTGCCGATAGTATCCGCCAGCAATTGACTTTGCACACTCTCAGCCTCGATTCGTTGCACGAGTCTTGCATGGTCGAGAGCAAATCCCACTTCCATCGCTATTTGGGCACATAAATCAATCTCAGACTGTTGCCAATCACGGGGTCTAGAGCATTGATGTGCAATTAATAAGCCAAACAACTGTTCATCTTTGAGAATGGGTGCGACCAAATTTGCTTTCACACTAAAGGATTCGAGCAGGTTAATATGACAATCAAGCAAACCGGCTTCATAAATGTTATTCGTGGCTTGAACGCGACCAGACTGATACTTTTCTACATAATCCTGAGCGAAACATGGGTCTTGGATTTCAGACCGCAAAACTTTGGGATAACCTGGAACCACTGATTCTGCAATCACAGTTCCCGACCAATTAACGTTAAAGCTATAAACCAGCACTCGGTCACTACTCAGTGCTTTGCGAACCTCTTCCACGGTGGTTTTAATGACATCCTCTTCGTTGAGCGATTGGCGAATGCTACGGGTAATGTCGATAAATACCTGAGCTGTATCTGCCTTCGTATCAACCTGTTCTAGAAGTTTGGTGTAGTCAAGGGCGAATCCTACTTGTATAGCTATCTGAGTGAACAAATCAATCTCAGACTGCTGCCAAAAGCGAATTCTAGAACACTGATGTGCAATCAATAAACCGAATAACTGTTTGCCTTTGAGAATTGGTGCTACTAAATTAGATTTGACAGCAAATTGCTCTAGCAACTCAATATCACTCTCACTAAGATCGGCTTGATAGATATTATCAATAGCACGGATTAAACCATTCTGGTATTTTTCTATATACCCTGCTTCAAACCCAGGCTCAGAGACTGTAACCCCTAATATTCTAGGTAAACCAGGTGCTACTGACTCAGCGATAAAGGTTCCATTAGAGTTAGAGTTGAAGCAAAAAATGGTTACGCGGTCAATGCTTAAAGCTTTACGAATTTCTTCTGAGGTAATTTTGAGAACATCTTCTTCATTGAAGGATTCTCGAACCCATCGTGTAACTTTCATTAATAGTTGGGAGTAATCAGCTTCGGCTTCTTTCTCCTTTATCAAAACTGAAAGCAACTCTGTGAATAAGTTTATGTTTCTCTCTAACATTACTAATTCATCTTCGTTAGCAATGAAATATTGAGTAAACTCACTGTCTGGACGCAGCTTGTTTTTGATACTATTAGAAATTGCCGCAGCTTTACTGACTCGACTAATAGCTCGATTAGTGACAAAAACAGCGATCGCACCTGTTAAAATTGCTGTTACTCCCATACCAGTTAACAAGAGCAACAATTGTCTCTGTAGAACTAGTTCAGTTTCTGTTGAACTTGCTGCACTCTCAAGTCTTACTTGCGGAATTTGTTTGGTAATTAAATTAACACCGTAGTAGTAAGTAGCTGTTCCCATTGCAACCACAGGAAGCATACTAATGCTTAGTGCCCAAACAATTGCTTTAGTTTTTAAACTCCATTTTTGTTGCCGCAGCCTTTGTTCACGATTTCGTCTTGCTTGGTTTTGAGAAAAAGACTGATTCATAAATGAAACCTGGATTGCTGCAATTGAGAATCAAGTAAATAACCTCTCCACCAAATTCTACACAAAACTTATTAAACAAGGATTGGCTTTCAGGAGTACTTTAAGGCACTAACCTTTTACGTCATACCCCATAAAGCTTTTGACCTCAAAAAAATCAGGTCTGATTAACGGGCTTGTTAACAATAAAATGGCGTAGGCGTAGCCCATCGTAGATATCGCTTTGTTTAATGTCTTATTTTCTCATTAGGTGTTGTAGTTTTCTGGCAAAACAGCCAAAAAATCTTTCTTTTTCAACAAGAACCATACAGACTTATCATAAGTTACCTCACCGCTCAGAAAGAGAAGGAACAACGTGATAATAAGCCTTTAAGCCCATTGACAGAGAGAGACTTACTACTCACTTTCCTTAGATTTGTATAGCGGCACTATGTGCAGAAAGGAGTTTGGGTTTAAGTATATTTATTGTAGTCTACTTGACTAAATAGCGCTGTACCTGCGAACACACAAACACACTTTACAAAAAAATTAATATATATAATCAAATCTGAATTGATATTTAATACAACTTAACCATAACTTAGAAATATTGAAGCTATAGTTACAATTGCTCATAAGGCTATAAATAAACTTCAATTTGTAGTTAATAGAGGTTTAATTTTAATTATATAAAGTCCTTTTTTTTTAAGTAAAATTGAAAATTGAGTTAATACAACTTAAGCATTGCTTATAAATGTTGAAGCTGTAGTTCTAAATGCTCAAGCTGTGATTAAAACAACTTCTTCCGTAGTTATTAATGCTTCGCTTGGGCTACCCTTTGGCACTAATTCCTAGAAGCTCAATATTTATTTTTTAATTGCCGTAATTGCGATATTTTCCAGAAATAGCTAGAAATCCAATTGGTAATAATGTGAGCGACAATCGGCACTAATAAGTTGCCAGTGAGCAGGGCACTATATGCAAATATCATCCCTACAATTGTTGCCCAAATCACATAAGGCCATTGTTGGGAACCACTAAAATGCAAGATGCCAAAGCAAAGACTAGATACAATGACAGCCAGATGATCTAAGCCTAAAGCTGGCAGCATTACACCTCTAAATAATAATTCTTCACTCAACCCTGGTAGTAACCCCAGCCAAATTAAGTCTGGTAAGGTTAAGGGCCTTAGTACCATTTCTAGATAATAATCTGCACTTTTACGATAGGCAGTCCAAACGCGATAAGCTACGCCACTTAATGCGGTTATGACCAATCCTAACCCTACACCCAAGAGCAACTCTCTTCGGTTCAAGTCCCAAGAAAATAAAGAAAAATTGCCAAGGTATAACGAGAGTTTGGCGACTATCAACAAAATGATTGCAGTCGCTCCCATCGCCCCAAGTATTTGGATGCGCGTCAGGTATGGAATTTCTGGCTTTTGCTTTTGTTGTTCAATCACAGGTTTTTAAGAAAGAGGGGGCATTGGGCTGGGGAGCAGGGGAAAAGTAAAAACTTCTAACTCCTAACTTTTAATTACTGGCTGTAAAGGTAATAAGTTGGGACGGAGAGCGTCGGGATTAATACCTGCTTTGTGTGCTATTAATACACCCACTGCTTCTAAATATGAGTTTACCTGTATAGATTTGATCCCCAACGGTTGGGGAGGAACTTTTATTAGGGTTTCATTTTCTTTTACTGTAATTATGTGGCATCGTCTTTGGCTTAAACTCAGTAAGGCACTGCTACCACAAGCATTTGCTGGTACGATCGCAGCATCTACTTCATCTACCCAAATATCTTCTTGCTGCGATCCAATTGCTCCTCTCTCTATTATAAATTGTGGGGCACGACTTAATCCTACAAGGACGCACGGCAAAAAGGTATAGCCCAATTCTTCGGCGGCGGAACGGGGAGATAAATCAGGTTGCGGAGGTTCACTCAAAAGAGCAGGAGAATGGGCGCAAGGAATTTGAAAGGTTCGCACTAGCAAATGGCTAATTACGGCTTCTGCACCCGCCAGAGAATCTACGCCTTCACCTTGGCGATATTTCTGTACTGCTTCCTCATCCATATCATCGGGGAAACGGGCTACAACTGCGATCGCTTCTGCCCCCGTTTTTTTAATTAATATCTCAGCTGCTCGTAATAAACTATCTGGGTTGCCAATTGTTCCCCAACTAGCTCCCGATGCTGTAGTCCGCAATTCTACATTTAATGGGGCATCAGTAATTACATAATCAGTTAAAGTCAATCCCAGAGTTGCTCTGACTGCATCTGCTGCTTGTATATGTCGTAGCCGTAACTCTGGCTCAATGCCTTGGTCTAAAAGCAAACCTACCTTGTTACTGCGGACTGGACGCAAACCCCAGCACCCAGAAGCGAATTTGTCAAGCCCGTAACCTTCAACATAGAAAGCGTTTGGAAGATTCCAGTATAAACTTGCGCCATTCAAAACATTGGGATGAGTAATTAGGCGATCGCAAACTTGTGCTATAACTTTGGCAATAGGTAAAGCATCTCCTGCATAACCGCCAATGGCAGCCCCAACGCCTGTTGGTACGATTAAGATAGCGGTGTATGGACGATTCATTTTAAGTTATTTCCCACTCTCCAGGGCTATTTCGTTCTAAACATAAACTGCCCAGAACTAAAGTCCGTTAAAACGGGCTATAACCTTTTCTTAGTCGTCTTGAGACGACTTTCGCTGTTAGACTCAGAATTCATTCTGAGGCGGGCTAGATGAAAATGAAATAACCTTTGCCCACTCTCAACTTTTAACTTCTAACTCAGCACTGGCTCAATGCCCCACTATCGCTAACAGCACTTTTTGTCACCACAGCTTCAACTGTAGCTTTTTGTTCGTCAACATCCACAGAAGTAACTGCCCAACGCAGGGGTTCGCCTTGTTTCTTTAACTCTGTTTCAATTACTTCTAATAATTCTGCGGGAGTTTCTTGTAAATCAATTTCTGCGGTAATAAAATGAGTCGTCATTTTGGTAAATCCTGTTGATTTGTAATTTCTAGAATAGCTGATATCAGTTGCGATGAAATACTTGTGTTATTTATGAGCTTCGGTAATGTTAAATGAGCAGTTATCAATAATCAAAGCATATAGCCATTTTCAATCCGGTGGGTACAAGTATGCAAATAGACCTAACCCCCTAACCCCCAACTCGTCGCGGGAAGGGTGGAAAAATTCAAAGCCTCTCTCCTAAAAGGCTACGGTGTAAACACAAGTCTAATTACCCCCCTTAATCCCCCCTTATAAAGGGGGGAAACCGGAAATCTAGTTCAATCCCCTTTATAAGGGGAGGGAAACCGAAAATCTAGTTCCCTCCCCTTTGCAAGGGGAGGGTTAGGGTGGGGTAAAACTTTGGTTAATCAACTATTTAAAACTTGTGTGTACACCGTAGCCTAAAAAGAGAGATGAATGGAAGTGACGTCAAAATTGTACCTCACGCTTATCGAGAACCGCTATATATTGACAACTGTTTACTAATTATTTGCTTTTACCAAATTGCAACTGATAAACTACATCTTCTTTTTCCGTCTCAAGTTTCAAATCAGAAAGGGGTTTGGCAATACAAAGCAATACGTAACCTTGCTTTTGCAAATTTGGACTAACGCCCATACCATCAGTTTGATCCACAGTTCCCTGGCTTATTTGACCGGCGCAAGTTGTGCAAACACCTGCATTACAAGAACTCGGCAGTTCCAAACCAGCAGCATCGGCAACTGATAAGATCGTTTCATTTTCAGGAACTTGCAAGGTGTGAATTTTGCCTTGGTGATCAATTTCTACGGTGTAAGTTTTGGGCATATACAAAAGAAGCGTGATGCAACGGACAAATTTATTAGTTTATCTGAATTAGTTAAAAATATCCAGATGCTACTATAAAAATTTAGGTTAAATAGCGAAAATTATAGCAACTAATTCTGAATAAGTTATAGATTAGTAACATTAATTACTATACAATACACAAATAAATTAGTTAAATTTGCTTACTATAAAATATGCGCGTAGGCGTAGCCCGCCGTAGGCATCGCGTTTCCTTAGAGACTGTATCTGTAAGCCTGCCTTTTGGCATTGCTTCAATGTCTTGAAAAGTTGACACCACACAAAAGAAAGCGGCTTGGTCGCTTTATGTGGAATTGGTGACGCGCATTGCTGTGCAACCTTTGGAAGTTGACCAGGGTTTGGTACGAGAAGCGATGAATTCTCTTTATAGTTTATTTGGTACAACCCGCGAAGTTCTCAAAGCCGCCGGGCCTGATGTGGGTGCTTCTCATGATTCAGTGGGGGGAATTGCGTTGGCGTAGCCCGCCGCAGGCATCGCAGTGTTGAATATGGATTTCAGCGATTATAAGGGAATGTGCGATCGCTACTAACTCACTTACCTAAATCGACAAGATTGATCTATAGTCGGAGTCTCTTCAAGTTGCACCATTATTAGAACAGCTGGTGCATCGCCTACTGTTCCAGATAAGTGACCTTTATGACCTTGCGCGTCTGCTTTCGTACCCTGATCTTCTCCAAAGGAAATTTCGCCTTCCCCCATCTCGACTCGCTGTCCGTCCATAGTCTCCACAAACCAGCGTCCCGACAAAGGGATGATCCACTGGGGTTTCGGGTTCTCATGCCAGTTACCAACCCATCCTACGGGTAGCACAGTAAAGGTGATTGTAGCACCGGACTGTTTCAAATTAGAAAGCCACTGCGGTGAGGTATCCGGGGCTATGCCCTTTTCCATAAAGTCTTCAATTTGACAACGAGATTGGTGACTTATACCGTCGTTGTCAGTCCAGACGTGCCAATATTCAATTGTTGGTTTGGGTGATGAGTTATTCTGCATAATAATGGCTCTTTTTGATCTGAAATGTATTGAAAGGCGAATTATAAATTAGGAATTACGCAATTCTAACCGTATAATTGTGTCCTTCCCATTTGCTGCTTTCAATCCAGAAAAATGTAAAGTTGATTGGTTGTTCCTGATTATCAGAAATAGAAATATCTACAAAGCTAACTCCTATCTTTGTAGAAGTAGCAGGTGTAGTTTTGACAGTTTGCCAATTATCATCTGACCAGTGCAACTGAAAAGATGCTAAAGCGTGAATTCGCAATGTATAACCTTTTTTAACTTGGTCTATTTGTCGGTTAAACTTCCAGATTTCAAATGATTTACACTCTTGTCTTTCGCCTAGATATCGATTCGCCACCTGTGGAATTAAATCAAATACCTGACCATCATGATTTGACCGCAACATCTTGATATACTCTGCGTGCGCCCACATCAAAGGCATTGCAGAACCTGTTGGTTTTCCTAAATACAGATGGTTTTCAGGTATGTCTGCTTCATTCCAAACCTGTTCGGGTAGTAAACAAGTATCTGATGCAAATCTTTCCATCGCCTTAATATATGCTTTGACATCGCCGCCAATAGCTAATTCATAATGTCCCCGTTCTCCTGTTAAGAGAGGCCAAGCGCGTCCCTTACCATAACCAGTATAAGGACTGCCGTCTTCTTGCTGGCCGTAACCGTCGTGATTATAACGATGCCAACAAGGGCCAGCAGGTGTATCAACTTTTAAAACTGCGTCAATTACTTTGACAGAATCAACAATAATCGGATCATCAGGTTTGCGAATTCCATAGCGTACTAATTGTAAAAACCCACCATCAACAATTTCCTTCGCGGGAAATTCTGACGGTTCACCAGGAGGTTGACTGCTAATAAAAAGAGTCCCTTGGTTAGGATTTTCGTTGGGTTGAGGATTATTTATATCTGTAGGAGTAATCCGAATGTAATGGCGTTTGATGCCAGAAACTAAAGTTCCTTCAGTAGTAACTGTCCAAGCTTCGATATGAGATTCTAAAAAATCAGCGTATTCTTCTATAAACTTTGCTGTTGCTTCATCCCCACGTTCACGAACAAATTGAGCAGCACAAATTAAGGCGGCAATATTAGATGCTAATGTTGATGGTGAATAACCACTATTTTCTTCCCAGCGTTCTTGTTGGGTAGCTGGGCCGTGACGAATTAAATAACCAGCCGCCCGCAAAATCATCGGATAAATATCAAAATTTAAACAATTTTTTTGCTGGTGCAATAGCCATGCTAACAGAATGGGAAATGCCACCTCATCAAGCTGGATACCTTTCCAATAAGGTTTACCATCAACCCAGAAATTTTGGGGAAAACCTCCATCTTCCTGCTGACTAGTGGCGAGATAAATTAGCGATCGCACTGCTGTTTCTGTCTCACCAGCAGCCAATAAACCTGATACACTGCTAACCATATCCCGCGTCCAGACAAGGTGATATCCTCCTTGATCTTGGTCGTCTTTAGCTTCACCCCAAGGGATAGCCAGAGATGCAATTAAGGCACCGGGATAAGTCTTGTCTTCATGTGCCAACAACAGACTAATGCTGTTGTGATACAACTTCCCATGATCATAAGAACTATTTTCTAATGGTTTGATGCGATCGCGCGATCGCTTCCACTGTTCGTTATATAGCTGCTTCTGCTTTTCAAAAGGAATATTGAGTGACTGAAACAGTGTAGAAATTGCATTGTGCAGATTTGTGCCAAATGCTAATCCTAAAGTAAACTCTTTAGTGCTATCTAAATTTAGTTCTCCAGTCAGAGCCAGGTTGCCATCTACAGCACTGTCAAACTCCCAATCCATCTGAAAATTATCAGCTAAATCTGTCCAGCCATCACTTTCACCGACGTAGCCACAAGAAAGCCGGGTAAATGGAATTGTTGCACCCAGCGCTAACCATGTTCCTTGTTTCTCGGCTGTGAGAATCCGATGTCCAGCAACTTGTACAGCATAACCATTATTACCTCTACCTCCAACTTCTAGATGCGGCGCACACAAAGCGTATAGCTGGAGTTGGGAAATAAAATCGCTATTTCCTGTTAACTTTGTATGTTGTAAAATACAGGATAAATGCGGGTCAGCAATTACTTCTTTGATTACAGCATAACGCCCTTGTGGATCGGAATTAGTGATGCGATATCCTAAACCATGAGTCCACATCGGTTCAACTTTTGATTCGAGATGGCGTTTCTCTTCGTGAAAAAAGCTTTTTCCATCAGAAATTAGATACTGTAAATCCCGAACTTGTGGTTTATCTACTGTGGGATGGTAAATTTCAGTAACAACACCATTCCAGATAGTAAACCAAATGTTACTAGAAGTAGAGTAAGCTGTTCCGACTCCATCTTTATTCGCATGAGTCCATCGAGGCTCGATACCCGGTGAGCCGAAAGCCTGTCCTTGACCAATAATTTTTATCATAATTTATTGTGCAGTTTATTGCTGTAATTGATATTTATTTGATTAAAATTTATTGAGGAATTTGAGAAGTTTTTCGAGCAGCAGCTAAGGATTTAGCTTCAATAAAAATTTGTTTTATTTCAGGATGCATTTGGCGAATTTTTATTTCTAAACTTTCTACAGTTAATGCTATTTCTTCACCTGTCAGATTTTGAGCAAATTGAATTTCTAAGTTGAGTAATACTTCCTGTGGAGCAAGCTGCATTGTTAGTATACGGATAACTTCTTTGACTCCTGGTTCTGTTTTTGACAAAGAACGGATATTAGCTATGGTTTTAGGAGCAGCACTTTCACCAACTAATAATCCTTTACTTTCTCTCGCTAGTACCACCGCTACTATAGCCAAGATAATGCCAATAATAATCGAGGCGATGCCATCAAAATAAACATTATTAAATAAATGTCCTAAAAAGATTCCGATGAAGGCAACGAATAAACCTAAAATTGCCGCAGTATCCTCAAATAATATTGTCAATACTGTGGGGTCTTTACTATTTTTGATTGCTTGCCAAAAATTTTGTTTACCCTTGGTTGGCAAAAACTCTCTTAAAGCTACAATCCAAGAAAAACCTTCCAATAATATTGCTATAGCTAACACAATATAATTCCATTTTGGGTCTTCTAAAGGACTGGGATTAATTAAATGAATGATTCCTTGGTAAATTGACATACCGCCGCCAAGGGCAAAGACGAGGAGAGCAACGATGAAAGTCCAGAAGTAAAGTTCTTGTCCGTAACCAAAGGGATGGCTAGCATCTGCTGGCTTTTGGCTCCTGCGAATTCCCAGCAAAAGTACCAGTTGATCGACAGTATCTACAATTGAATGAATCCCTTCAGATATCATAGCCGAACTGCCAGTAATAGAGGCGGCGAGAAATTTAGTAATAGCGATCGCTAAGTTAGCACCCATCGCCGCATATATAGCTTTATTAGACGAATCAGATGCCATAAGAGTAAATAATAATTATGTATAAACTTCTAATTCACCATTGAGATGGGTAACTTCTACTAGAAAAGCCGAACCATTGTTGCTGTTATCAAACTAGGATCGACAGTAACTTTTGTAGGCATTGTCAATTAACCATTCTCTGTAAAACCTGGATACAAGGTCATACCACCGTCTACAAACAGTGTTGTACCGGTGACATAATCGGAGTCATCAGAAGCTAACCAAACTGCTGCTTTGGCGATGTCTTCCACATCTCCCACACGTTTGGCTGGAATCAGTTTTAGTAACTTCGCTTCTGCTTCTGGAGTATCCCAAGCTGATTTATTGATTGGAGTTTTGATTGCGCCAGGGGCAATACTATTGACGCGAATTTTGTGGGGTGCAAGTTCTTGAGCAATACTTTGCATCATCATATTTATACCGCCCTTACTTGCGGCATAATTAACATGACCTGCCCAAGGAATTACCTGATGCACTGAACTTATACAAATAATCTTACCTGCGGCAGATGAAATATCGGGCTGTACGCCTCGGCGTAAGAATTCTTTTGCAGCTTCCCTAGCACATAAGAATTGTCCTGTCAGGTTTACCCCAATGACTGTATTCCATTGGTCAAGGGTCATATCTACAAAGGGTGAATCTTTTTGAAGACCCGCGTTGTTGATTAAAATGTCAAGAGTGCCGAATTGCTGGAGTGTCTGGCTGAACATCGCCTTTATTTCGTCTTCTTTGCTGACATCAGCTTGAATGGCAAATGCTTCACCATTAGCGGCTTTGATATCATCAACAAGTTTTTGGGCTGATTCGGCTTCAGAATGATAGTTTACAGCGACAGCTGCACCTGATAATGCTAAATAGCGAGCGATCGCTTCACCAATTCCAGAACTAGCACCTGTCACAAGTGCTTTTTGACCTTTAAGCAGATAAGGGGAATAAACCATAATACTTTTTCAGAATTTTTGCTATGTATTTTCATTTGCAAAGTTTGAGGATAGCTGATATTGAAAACTTATGATTGAATCCAAATTGAAGCAAGCTGTCCTATATTGAAATTCTTATACCAATTACACATTTTGCTTATGTGTTTAATTTTTGACAGTTATTTTTGTGATTCTGGCATTACTTTAGAGGTTTGCAAGAATTAACGCTTCTAGCCATTGGAATAAAAAATATCTCTACCGAAAGAACTATAAAAATTTCATCACGATTTCATTATTGGATGAAATCTTTAAAGGATGAAGTGATTTGCATGTCTTTCTTAAGCAGGAGATAGATTTTATAATAATTTTGATTTTTTGATATAGATTTATTTATATAAGAGTTTGATTAATGACAAGTAACCATTTACTAAAGTTATTTATTAATCTTGTAGAGATGAATATTTTTAGGGGTGTATGATTATTGATGATAAAATTCAATGGATTTCTTTAGTAATCACCGATCGTGATACCCCAAGGAAAAAGCGATGTCTGCCTTACCTCTCAATAGCCAGAATCTACCATACCCCGATCCTTTGCACCCAATTATCGTTCACTTTGTGATTGCGATGGTGTTTTTTTCTTTTTTCTGTGATATTTTAGGCTATTTCACCCGCAACGTGCGTTTATTTGAGGTGAGTTTCTGGAATATGTTTGTTGCTGCGATCGCAATTTTCTTAGCGGTGATCTTTGGCCAATTTGAAGCAGGACTAGCACAAGCCCAGAAAGCAGCCCAGTCAACACTTAATTATCATACCGTCTTGGGTTGGTCATTGGCGGCGATTGTTGCGGCGATCGCAGCTTGGCGTTTTGTGATTCGCAACCGCAGCCCCCGAAAAGTACCACCTGCTTACTTGGGGGCTGCAACATTTTTAGTCTGCTTAGTGTTTTTGCAAGTGTATTTAGGGAGTAAACTGTTTTGGGTGTATGGGTTGCACGTCGAACCTGTAGTTCAAGCCATGAAACAGGGAGTTTCACCATGAACCCGCAACTGATTGAGCAGTTGAGATTGCGGCTAGGTGCTAACGGATTGCCTTACGAGATTCCTGTACATCCGCAGTTGGTGCATCTAACGCTGGGTTTGTTTATCATTGCCATCATTTTTGATATAGCAGGAGTGCTGTTTTCTTTAGAAAAACCAATTTTCAAATTTTTGGGATTGGCTGCCATCCGTTCTAGCTTTTTTGATGTCGGCTGGTACAACCTCATAGCAGCAGCAGCTATTACATTTTTCACGGTTGCGGCTGGTTTTTTTGAGCTACTTTTGGCAAATCCACCAGTCGATCAAAAAAGTGCTTGGGGATTGAGTGCTGGTTGGACGATGCTTTTACATGGTTTGGGTGGCGTTTTGCTGTTGGGGATCATTGTCGCCATGACTGTATGGAGAGGTTTGCAACGCTATCGCTGGCGTCAGGATGCTTCCAGACAGGTGCAGTGGAGTTACTTGTTAGCAGGGATTGCAATACTAGGCATATTATTCGTTCACGGAACATTGGGGGCGCATTTGGGAGAAGAATTTGGGATTCATGTTACTGCTGCTAATCCTATTTCTAAAAATGTTTATACCAAATAATTAAACGAGAATTTATTGAATTTTATGTTTAGTGTTTTTGAATATGTATTAATAGCGGTTTATGTAGCAGTGTTGCTCGTCGTCAGTCGGTGGATTGGGCAACAGGCCTTTTCTTGGATGCCTCCCCAAGCTACAGCAGAAGCACAACGGGTAGATGATTTGTTTAGCTTCTTAGTCTCAATTGGAGCATTTATCTTACTTGGGCTAATTGGCGTTATGGTTTATGCGATCGCATTCCATCGCGCCCCTCCAGAAGACTACACCGAAGGACACCCCTCTAGAGGTGATGCGAGGCTAGAAATATTGTGGACAGCAACCCCAACTTTGTTAGTAGTGTGGATTGCTTTGCAAAGCTTCAATATTTATCAGCAATTAGATATTTTGGGTCTAAAGCAAATTGTGCATTTGCATACACCCTTAGAATCTGCACCCGCTTATGCCGAAACCATCAGCGATGTCCCTAAACCTGCATCTGAAACTATTAATGTTTTCGTTAAGCAATGGGATTGGTCTTTTCGTTATCCAAATAACGTTACTAGCAATCAACTGCATCTGCCTATCAATCAAAGCACTCGCTTAAATCTGCAAGCGCAGGATGTGATCCACGGTTTCTATGTCCCTGAGTTTCGCTTAAAGCAGGATATTATTCCAGGGCGCAAGATTGATATTGTGCTAACACCCATTCGTGCAGGCAAATATCGGTTGAAAGATTCTCAATTTAGCGGTACTTACTTTGCCTTAATGGAAACGGATGTATATGTTGAATCCCTCGATCAATATAACCAGTGGCTCACGCAAACTGCTACTAGCGAACAAACTCCAGTAAATCAAGCAGTTGCCGAAAATATCCAACCACCAAAAACATTGTTTAATAGCGGCTGGTACACCGTTACACCTGCTCAACCTGGCATTGCCAATAAAAGGAAGCTAAATAATGACACATGATTTTAGTCAAGAAATTACCGGGGATCAAGAATCGAAAAATTCCCAGAATCAAGAGGGTAATAATTGGCGGGAATATTTCAGTTTCAACACCGATCATAAGGTGATTGGAATTCAGTACATGGTGATGACCTTCATGTTCTTCCTGATTGGCGGGCTGTTGGCGATGCTGATTCGGGCTGAGTTACTCACCCCAGAATCAAATTTGGTCGATCGCCCGCTTTATAATGGTTTGTTCACCATGCACGGGACAATCATGATTTTCCTGTGGATTATTCCCTTCAATGCAGGTCTTTCTAACTACTTAGTACCACTAATGATTGGAGCGCGGGATATGGCTTTTCCCTTGCTCAACGCCATCTCTTTTTGGATTTTGCCACCCGCAGGTCTTTTACTACTATCTAGCTTCTTCGTCCCAAACGGCACTGCACAAGCTGGGTGGTGGTCTTATCCGCCAATTAGTCTGCAAGTTCCAGGCGGTGAACTGATTAACGGTGAATTCTTATGGATAGTCAGTTTAGTTTTGATAGGCATTTCTTCAATCATGGGGGCTGTCAACTTTGTGACAACCATCTTTTGGATGCGGGCCCCAGGAATGACATTTTTTCGGATGCCTGTGTTTGTTTGGTCAGTTTTCAGTGCCCAGTTATTGCAACTGATTAATTTACCTGCCTTGACGGGTGCATTGATCCTGCTGTTGCTTGACTTATCCTTTGGTACACAATTTTTTAAACCTGATGGGAATGGCGATCCGATCATTTATCAACACCTATTTTGGTTCTACTCTCACCCAGCAGTTTATATCATGGCACTACCAGCCTTCGGTATTTTTGCTGAGATTTTACCTGCATTTTCTCGCAATCCCCTATTTGGTTATCGGTCAGTTGCGATCGCCACATTGGGTATTGCTTTCATCAGCATCTTCGTTTGGGTACATCACATGTTCACCAGTGCTACCCCCGGTTGGATGCGGATGACTTTCATGGCTACCTCAATGTTAGTTGCTATACCAACTGGTATTAAAGCCTTCGCTTGGACTGCCACCATCTGGAGAAGCAAGCTACATCTAGAGACACCAATGCTGTTTGCAATGGGAGGTGCAGCCATGTTTATTTTTGGCGGTGTTACTGGTGTAATGCTTGCTGCCACGCCATTTGATATCCATGTTAATAACACCTACTTTGTTGTGGGACACTTCCACTACATCGTTTTTAACACGATCACAATGGCAATCTTCGCGGCAATTTACTACTGGTTTCCCAAAATAACTGGAAGAATGTATGCTGAGGGTTGGGGCAAGTTACATTTTTGGCTGACCTTTATTCCTGCCAATATTACCTTCTTCTCTATGCACCCATTAGGTTTACAAGGAATGCTACGCCGAGTTTCTTCCTACGATCCGCAATATCAAGGATGGAACGTCATCGCTAGCTTGGCTTCATTTTTACTAGGAGCATCCACACTTCCTTTTATTGCTAACATAGTAGGCTCTTGGCTTTACGGGCCGAGGGCAGTTGACAATCCTTGGCACGCTACTGGATTGGAATGGACAACCTCTTCACCACCTCCACGAGATAACTTTGAAGAGATTCCAATTGTCACAAGACCTCCTTATGACTACGGCAATCCAATTTACTCAGTAATCGAAAATTCTAACAACATTGAGTAAGGAGTTAGACAAATTTTAATTACGAATTACGAATTATGCAACGTCGCACTCATATAGATGAAAGTCCTATCCGTTTTGATCTGTGGCGGCGACGCTTGCCAAATTGGTTACAGCGCTTCCTACCAAGTGGTGGCGGTAGTCATGAAGATCATCATGGTAAAGGAATGTTCGGGTTTACCGTGTTCCTGCTGTCAGAAAGCATCATTTTTTTGAGTTTTATCTTTACTTATGTAGCTCTGCGACTGAATACTACTAATTGGCTACCACCTGGGATTTCTGGGCCAGAATTGTCTACACTTGTGATTATTAATACGGTAGTATTACTTTCTAGTAGCTTAGTCATTCAACCAGCAGAAAATGCCCTCAAACGTAATCAACTCAAGAAATTTCGTTGGCTATGGCTAATAACGATCGCAATGGGTAGTTACTTCTTAGTTGGTCTGCTAATTGAGTGGAAAAATCTCGATTTTAAGATTACTACAGGGTTAGTTGGTTCGACATTTTACTTACTAACAGGCTTCCACGGTCTACACGTCCTGGCTGGTGTTGTGCTTCAGATAATTATGCTGATTCGTTCATTCATCCCAGGCAACTATAATAAAACTCATTTCGGGACAAGTGCGACTACTCTGTTTTGGCACTTTGTTGATGTAGTTTGGGTCTTTCTTTTCTCGCTTCTCTACCTTTGGCGAGCATAAAAACATTCAGAAATTTCAGTATTTTAAGGAGTAATGTGATAAATCTATTCTTACAAGACATACCAGCCTCAGAACTCGCACCAAAAGCAATTCAAGAAACTCCAGCACCAGGTCAAGATCCACTAATTGCACGCGGATTACAAAAAGAGCAATATGCTGGCATTATTGGGTTAGCGATCGCTCTAATTGCTGCTGTCGGATTTTTTAGTCGCAGAGTGGAATATGCTATTGGATTTGCTGTGTTCCTCAGCGCTATTTTGATGGCTTTATTTTTACTCATCTAGTAGAAGCTCTCATTAATAAAACATTCTAATTTAACAAGATTTGTGAGGGATTTTATGAACAACCCAGTTTATCAAACTGTGATTATCGGCGGTGGTTTTACCGGGCTATTTACAGCCTTACATTTAGCTCACGAACATTATCCTCGTTCTGTTATCTTGATTGATAAAGATGAGCGCTTTTGCTTTAAGCCGCTACTATATGAATATTTCGACGGCGAAATGGATAGCTTTCAGGTAGTCCCGCGTTTTTCGGAACTACTTAAAGATAGTGGTGTCATCTTTGTGCAAGATACAGTGCAATCAATAGACTTGCATCAAAGAGAAGTTAAATTAGCTTCTGGAGACTCCTATAATTACAGTAACTTAGTATTAGCTTTGGGCAGTGTTACTGGCTATCATCAAGTTGAAGGTGCTAGAGAAAATGCCTTTCCTTTCTGGACGCAAGCAGATGCGATCGCTCTTGAACATCATTTACACGATTGTTTGCAAAAAGCCATCCAAACTGAAGATTTAGAACAACGCCAAAAACTATTAACAGTAGTCATAGTTGGTGGTGGTGCAACTGGTGTAGAAATGGCAGCTACTCTAGGGGATTTTCTACCACATTGGTATAGCGCTTTAGGAGGTAATTCAAGTGAAATTCGGGTGGTATTGCTTAATCATGGTCAAAAAATCCTTGATGGCGATATTAACGATCCACTACGCCCAACTGCTGAGAAAGAATTACAAAAACGCACTATACCAATTGAAATTCTTACGGGATCAGAAGCCACTGCTATTCACCCTAACACAATTGAATATAAGAGCAATAATCAAGTTAACATACTGCCAACATACACCACAATTTGGACTGCTGGTACTTCCATTCATCCACTAATTCAAGACTTACCAATTCCTAAAGAACATCGGGATCATCATAACCGTCCCTTAGTCACTCCTACTATGCAACTGCTCGACTTTCCAGAAGTTTTTGCAGGCGGTGATTGTGCAGCAGTTCAGGGTAGTTCACTATCACCTACAGCCCAAGCTGCTTATCAACAAGGAGCTAATATTGCTCATAATTTGAAAGCGATCGCTCTCGGAGAAGAACTCAAACCTGTTAAGGTTAACATCCGAGGAACTCTCTTAAAATTGGGGTTAAATGATGCAGCCGCTAACCTTTTTAATGTTTTTGAAGTTGCAGGCGAATCTGGGCATTTAATCCGTCAAGGCACTTATTTAACGCTATTACCAACACCAATTCATGACTTTAAAGCAACAACTGAATGGGTGGATGAAAAGATTTTCCATCACCACCTTGACCCTCACGATGTAGGTAAAAAAGTTGTGCAAGCAGTGGAAGTAGTTGGTGCAGGAGTTGTAGGTGTTTTAGTTGCCAGAAAATTATTAAAAATGTTGGGAGACGAGGAGAAAAATAAATAAGGAGCGGGGAGTGGGAAAAAGCTTTTAACCTTGACAGAACTCCTTTAACAGAACGTTAATTATAAGTACAGAGGCTGTTGAATATGTCTAGTCAAACCGATGTACAAGTACAAAAAATTAGAGCTATTGGCTTAACAGTAACAAACTGCAATCGCTCTTTGGATTTCTATACACAAGCACTCTTGTTTGAACTTGTTTCTGACATTACTGTTGAAGGACAGGATTACAGCGATTTAGAAGGTGTACCTGGAGCAAAAATTCGCATTGTCACTTTAAGATTAGGTGATGAACTTATCGAGTTGATGGAGTATCTTAATATTCAGGGTAAACCCATCCCCAGCGATTCACAAAGTAATGATTTGTGGTTTCAACATCTGGCTATTGTAGTGAGTGATATGGATCGTGCTTATGCTCACTTGCGTTCATTTCCCATTGAACCAATTTCAGTTGCTCCCCAGACAATACCACTTGAGAATAAAGCATCTGGTGGTGTCCGCGCTTTTAAGTTTAAAGACCCCGATGGTCATGATTTAGAGTTAATTTGGTTTCCGCCTGATAAAGGAAAAGATAAATGGCATCAAAATAGTCATCGCTTGTTTTTGGGAATCGATCATAGTGCGATGTCTACGACGGGCTACGCCTACGCTATTTCCAATACCGAGCAGAGTCTACACTTTTACTGCGACCTCCTGGGAATGCAAATTGATAGCCGCAGCCTCAACTGGCGTGCAACCCAATCTCGCTTGGATAATTTACCAGGAGCCGAAGTCAAAATTACAGCATTGCGACCTGTTCAAGATGGTGTGGGAATTGAACTGTTAGACTATATTGTGCCTGGAAAAGGCCGCCCAATGCCGAGTGACTGGAAAAGTTGCGATATTGCACATATCCAAATTGAGCTACTTGTAAATAATCTTGAGCAGTTAGTGGATAAGCTACGGCGTAACGGAGTTGAGTTTGTATCGTCGCGGATTGTACAGTTTAGCGATCGCTCATTTCCTTATCGGCAAGGTTGTTTAGTTAAAGATCCTGACGGACACGCAATATTGCTAATTGCGGAATAGCTAGATAAACGTCTCCAATGA
Source organism: Nostoc sp. (assembly GCF_036919495.1). Classification (GTDB taxonomy): domain Bacteria; phylum Cyanobacteriota; class Cyanobacteriia; order Cyanobacteriales; family Nostocaceae; genus Nostoc. The sequence goes on along the minus strand of NZ_JBALBZ010000173.1, from coordinate 45,190 downwards.
GGCATTTTAACGATTTCTTCGGTATAGCAAACATTTATTGTAAGAATTCACGATGAAAGAGGAAGCCGAACTGTAAATATACTACCTAGCCCAGGTTGACTTTGAACGTGAATATTGCCTTTATGCGCTCTGGCGATCGCGATTGCGATGGCTAATCCCAAACCCGAACCGCCAGAGGTACGAGAGCGGTCGCGATCTACTCGGTAGAAGCGATCAAAAATTCGCTGTTGATGTTCAACAGCAATACCAATTCCTGTATCTTCAACTTTAATCATGGCGTAAAGCTCACTCTTTTCTAAAAAAACCGTGACTTTTTCACCGCTAGATGTAGCTTGAATTGCATTGGCAATTAAGTTAGAAATTAAGCGATAAAGCTGTTCTTCATTTCCCATCACATACAGTTTTTCTGAGACTTGCACCTGTTTAGAGAGATTGACTTTAGTTTCTACTGCCAAAAATGCTAATTCCTCAATTAAATCGCTAATTAAATCATTCAAACAGCAAGACTGATATTCTCCTGTTATTTGTTTTTGATCTATCCTCGTTAATAACAGCAAATCTCCTACTAATTGTGATAATCGCCGATTTTGGCGTTTGAGTACATCTAAAATTCCACCATTGGATTTTGGTTCTTGCTGTAACTTGATAGCAGCTTCAATAGTAGAGTACATTGCTGCTAAAGGTGTGCGAAACTCATGGGCAGCATCAGCAGTAAATTGTTGCATTTGTTGGTAGGAAAGATATACAGGTTGCATTGCCCTTCCTGCCAACCACCAACTAGACAACCCAACGAAAATCATCGAAATTGGTAATCCCAACACCAAAGCTAATCTTAAATAAGCCAGATGTTGATCTAAATCAGTGATACTACGCGCCACTTGTAGATAACCCGAAACCTGTTTTTGAGTATACAAAGGTAAAGTGATTTCGCGGTATCGAGCGCCAGAGGAATCTGTTAAAATTTGCCAATACTGTAATTCTGAGGTAATCGGTAAATGGTCAAATTCCATGCCTTCACTAGCAAAAAGTTTTCCTGAGCGATCCAATAAGCGTATATAGTAATTAACTGGATTCGCCGCCTCTGTGATTGATTTTTTAATAGATGTTATTTTAGGCAAACAACTTGTCTGACCCACACATAATTCTAAAGAAAGTTCTTTAGCAAGGCGTTGTAATTGTCCGGGTTGTTGCCAAGCCGGTTCAATACTTTTATGGAGTGCATTTGCGGCTGATTGCAATCCCTGGTCTATGGTTTCATAGTAGGCATGGGCAACCACACTATAAACCCCCAAACTAGACAGCCCTAAAATACCGCCCATGACGAGGGTATACCAAGCTGCCAGCCGCAACCGAGTCTGGTGGAAAATGGGATTGCGTTCCATATTTTTATAATCTTACTGAAAGTATCGCTGTCCAGTTAGCAGAAATCATCTGCCTATTTCCGCAGTTGGAATATTGAGACGATAGCCCACACCATAAACAGTTTCAATTAAAGATTCGTTCTCTTCTTCTCCTAATTTACGTCTCAATAAGCGAATTTGTGCTGCTACGACATTGCTAACTGGTTCTGCACCAATTTCCCAAAGCTGATTAATAATTTGGTCGCGGCTGACAATTTGGTTAGGATGTCTCATGAAATATTCCAACAATTGAAATTCCTTGACAGTTAAAGAGAATACTTCATTTTCTCCATGACAATACTGACGAGTAAGTTGATGAGTACTGTAATTGAGCGTCAGGCAACCTACTTGTAAGCGGCGGGGTTGGACTTGAGGTGTCAGCGTTGTTCCTACGTAAGAGGATCGCCGTTGTAATGCCCGCAATCTTGCCAGCAGTTCTGCCATATCAAAGGGTTTAACCAAATAATCATCTGCACCGCTATCTAGACCAATAATCTTTTCCTCCATTCGGTCTTTAGCCGTTAGCATTAATACAGGTAGAGTTAATTGGCGATCGCGCAACCATTTACACAATTCTATCCCCGATACTCCAGGCAGCATCCAATCAAAAATCGCAAGTGTGTACTCAGTCCAGCCAGTTTCTAAATATTGCCATGCCTGAGTACCATCTAGAAACCAGTCAACTATATACGCCTCATGGCTCAGGACTTGTTTAATTGCTGCGCCTAAATCTGCCTCATCCTCAACTAATATCAGCCGCATAGTCAACCCAATGCTAAAAGCCTTCTTTAAATACGCTTTCACAAAAAAGTGAAATAATTATGAAATTTTTATTCTATTTAAGAAATAAATATTGATGCCTCTATAGTTTTTGATTTATACAAAAATAAAGTTTTTATGCTTGTTGATTTATCAATACTTATTATCTCAATAGTAGAAAGCAAACTTTAGATAGCAATCATAAATGAGTTTTGAAAAATATTTTTTTAATCGAACCACAGAGATGTAGAGAACACGAAGAGGTAATAAATAGGTATTTTCACTAATGATTTAGGACTGGTATAGCTATTTTATAAAGGGAGCATCCATTTTTGGAAGAAACATAATTTTGGTACTCCAAAAACCCTACTATATAGTTCATCTAAAAAAGTAGATCCGCCGAAAGTGGATGCTCCCTTTTATAAACGATGTGACAACTATGTTATTGATAGTTGTCACAAAAACATTTTTTTAGTAATAATATGACTCAATTGTGACTGTGGTTTGCCTTTATTGACATAATTATTTTGGATTAATCCGTAATTCGTAATTAATTTTTTGTTTATGTAGCTTGCATTTTTTCACCTTGAGGTTTTGATAGTGCTTGTAGTTCTTCCCAACTATAGTGACTAGGTAATTCAATTGGTTTGTGATTTGCTCCTAATCCCAATCCAACTGTCGGTTCGAGTTCTTCAGTAAATTCCTCTACATATTCTGCCAACTTATTGGCTGCAAGCCCACCAGTAATTGCCCCTGCAAGCCCACCAATTGCAGCACCCATCTTACCACCAATTGAGCGGCCCAGTGCGGCTCCTGCAAAGCCACCTCCCACAACACCTAGACCTGTCGCTAAGGGATCAGAATCTATCTGTTCTGACTCGTTCTGTTGAGATTGAATCTGTGGTTTCTCTTCTGGTGTAATTTGTCGTTCATCCTTCGTCATAATGTTTCTCCTTTTTGCTATTTACTCTTGACCAATAACCTGTTTATTTCAATCGTTAAGATATGCGTTAGTGTACCCTTCCCTACGGGATGCCAAGGTCGAACCTTGCTACGCAAAGCGTGCTGCAAGTAGATCGCCAACACGCAACGCATTCGCCATAATTGTGAGTGTTGGGTTAGCACCGGAATTTGACGGAAAGAAACTACTATCTACCACATAAAGATTATCGACATCATGAGTACGGCAATTGATGTCAAGGACTGAGGTTTTGGGATCTGTGCCAAATCGACAACTACCGCATTGATGAGCAACTGCTTGTTCTGGTAGATGAGTGCGGGGATAAAGGCTAAATGGTAGGACGCTTTTAGCAGAGTGAGGGATTGACTTGAGTACAGATGTCCATCGGTGAATTAAGCGATCGCTTGCTTCGGTATTGTTCAGTGTATAGTCAACATGAATCTTGTCGCCCACCACCCGAATCCGATTATTTGGATCTGGTAAATCCTCTGTTTGCAACCACCAACCAACCGATCGCTCGGCCAGCAAATGGCGCTCAAAATGAGGAATCAGTTTGACAAATGGAGCCATCAGTGGCGGTGCTTCTCCGGGAATCATATCGGCTAGGACATTACCTGTATTCTGCACCATGCCCATCGGATAAGGAAAATCTGGCTCTCCCCAGTAAAAATCGTTGACAGCGATCGTTTTTTGAAAGTTAGCGTGATTCACCTCTAGGTGTATGGAAACTATAGCGGTTTCCAGTTGTTTCATAAAATTCCGCCCCACCTGATCGGAACTATTTGCTAATCCGTTGGGATGTTTGTCATTAGCAGAGCGTAACAGTAAAGCAGCTGAGTTGACAGAACCACAGGCAACAACCACAATATCGCTTGTGAACCAATGTTGCTCTCCTCTAATTTCAGTTTCTATCTTCGTAACTTCTCGCCCCGACTCACTGGTATGCAGCCGCAAGACTTTGGCATTAGTTAAAAGAGTAACATTGGTATACTTTTCACGAGCCGGACGAATAGCGTTAACATCGGCATCGGCTTTTGCATGTACCAGACAGGGGTATCCGTCAAAGGTATCGCAGCGAATGCAGGGACTCTTGGTGCGATCGCTTTCATTAAGCTTTAATCCTAGTGGTAGGTGAAATGGGTAATAACCCAGTTCGCGGATACCATCAGCAAGAGACTGCATATCCGGCTCATGGCTGACTGGCGGATAAGGATATGGTTCGCTGCGAGCTGGTTCGGTGGGGTCTTCTCCTTCCTGTCCATGCACATCATATAGCTTTTCTGCTTGCGTGTAGTATGGCTCAAAGTCTTGATACTTCAAAGGCCATTCTGGAGAAATTCCTCCTTTATGAATTACCCTTTCAAAATCTCGCTCCCGGAATCGAATTAAGGCTGCACCGTAGAGTTTAGTATTGCCGCCAACCCAGTAGCCTGTCTGAGGCTTAAACGCTTTATCTTCTTTGTTATACCATTCCTCATCAGTATGATAACGATGTTTTTGATAGACTTCCTCTGGATTCCAGTTAGCTTTTTCTCTCGGTAAAAAATCGCCTCTTTCCAGTACTAGAATTTTTTTACCTGTGGGTGCAAGGCGGTGGGCTAATGTACCTCCACCGGCTCCTGTACCGATAATAATGATGTCGTAATGTTCTGTGATGCTAGTCATAATTGATAATTAGTAATTTCATATTAATTACGGTTTAATTTCTTTGATGCCATAAAGTAATTTCGCGATATTCTAAGTTATTTTATAAGTTTTATCAAAATTTAAATAGCTCTAAAGACAGATTCTTATGCTTAGACTAAAGCTTTAATTACAATATTGCTTCTCTCTAATGGATTAATATTTATTTATGCCTAAAGACAGGTTAGTATTTCATTTTAATTTCATTTTTTATTTCTATTGTGTGAATTAGCCATGCAATCTATTGATAAAAGTAATAAATGGGGATTGTTTGGCATTTTTGATGAAGCTATTAATTTGATTGTGTTAAAAAATATTTATTTTTGAAAATGAATATTTTTGTTTTGAATAGAAATAGTCTTTTGGTGCAATCTATATCTATGGTTCAATGTTAATGGAAATCAATAAAGTAAGAATTAGCTTTATAATAATTAACTTCAATATTGTATTTAGTAACTGATGAAAATAGCTAGAAATTTTACACTCAGTACCGCAAGGTGGAAGTCAAAAGTATTATGGAATCAGCTTTTTAGGGGTTTTAAATGGTTGCTCTATTTCCGCCGTGGCGTACTCAGGTTGTTGCACGAGATTAGATATACATCTACAGTATTTTAGTATTAATTTAAACCTGCTATTTACCGTCAGTAGCCAAGTTAAATAACACGAGATTTCTATGCCTGAAGCTATTGAAATTTATGACGATCGCCTGCGTGCTATTGTACGCCCAGGAGCCTCACTTCAAAAGCTTGCCAACGGTGCAGTCCATAGCGAGGGGCCTGTTTACTTCCATGAAGATGATAATGTTGTGTGGAGCGATGCTCACGGCAATCGCCTGTTGCAGTGGAGTCCCACTGACAATGTGAGTGTCCTACGAGATCCATCTGATTACCAAAGTGGTAATTACCGCGACTTAGAGGGTCGTCTAGTTGCGTGTTCATCTGGTTTGCGTGCTATCATCCGACGCGAAGACAATGGTGAATGGAAGGTTTTAGTCGATCGCTACCAAGGCAAATGCCTGAACAGTCCAAATGATTTGGTAGTCAAAAGCGACGGTACAATTTGGTTCACCGATCCGCCTTATGGGATTACCGAACCAAACCAAGGTTATGGCGGCGAACAGGAACAACCCGGAAGTTACGTCTATTGCTTTGACCCGGCAACAGGTGAGATTTATCCTGTAGTAACAGACATGGTGCGCCCGAATGGGTTGGCTTTCAGTCCAGACGAAAGCCTTTTGTATGTTTCAGATACAGCTGCGTTTAATATTCCTGGGGGGCCTCATCATATTCGTGTCTATGAGGTTGTGGGCGACCGCTATGTAAAGAATGGGCGTGTATTTGCAGTCATTGAGCCAGGACAACCAGATGGACTGCGGGTTGACGAACATGGCAATATTTTTACTAGTTCTCAAGATAGTGTGCAGATATACGCCCCCGACGGAACTCGCTTAGGAAAAATTTTTGTACCGGAGACATCCGCTAACCTGACTTTCGGTGGTAAGGAAAGCGATCGTTTATTTATCACAGCCGGTCATTCGTTATATGTTATCGACCTTAATACCCGTGGTGTACAACTATGATTTATCAATTTGGGTTGGGTGTAGCGTTAAGCGGGGCTATTCCGAAGGAACTCGCTTTTTTCCTAGCTGCATTTAATTTCCCACAGCTAAGTCCACACTTGTTAAGTTCACTTTCTCCTGTGTATCCTGACGGATTTCCAGGATTGGCACTTTTACTTCTCAGATTTAGCCTTGGCTGGTTGTTTATATTACATGGCTATCCCAAGATAACGCATCTTCGACGGTGGGCTGAGTCTTTAAAAACGCCTGTCTTTCTTTGCTTTTTATCAGCTGCATCTATGTTAGGCGGCGGAATTTTTCTGATTATTGGATTCCTCACACTCTTAGCAACTTTGCCCATTCTCTGCTCAATGATTTTTGCGATATATTTGCACATTTCTGGAAGTAAGCCTTTTGTAGCCCAAGATCCATACTTAATTCCTCAAGAACAGTATCAGGGTGCTTTAGGACAAGGTGAACCCCCAAGTTGGGAAAAGGCTTTTATGTATTGCGTTATGCTAATTGCGATCGCGGTTTTAGGCCCTGGTGCTTATTCGCTCGATGCTACGATTTTTGGACGGTAAAGGTTAAATATATAGCAGGGCAAACGCATCTAAATTACTCTTGATCGCAACCAAGGTTAAAAACCAACGAAAAAATCAGGATTTCGCGCTTGATTATTTTTTAAGCCCCAAAGCGATGCCTGCGGCGGGCTTTGCTTACGCCTAAAATTTTTGCAATAAGCAATAGTTAATGACATTATTTTTAATTTTATTGAGAATAAAATTTACTTATTGACATGATGTGGCCGCCCTGTCAGAGGAAATAGATTACGCTTTTATAAAATGAAATTGGTTGATATATTGGTAAAGTCGAAGGGGACGCACTGAATATTGTTGCCTAAGAAACGTTTAGCGCTGTTTGGATTTCTCAATTGTTGACAAGAGTGCGATGATTAATTAAAAAAGTCAATATAGCTTGGTCGCCGGATTCAAATGCAACAAGCCTCTAACTCAAATAGTGACGCACGCCTAAAACATCGACATTGGTTTTGGTATATTTTTGGAACCTCAGTTGGTTTACTCGGCTTATATGGCCTGGTGAGTTATGTCGTTTTACCAGCACTGTGGCGTCACTACGAACATAGCCCCAAGCTGGAACATTCTCCGAAAACGACGCAAACGGCAGAAGGGATTTCTGGAGATCCTTTGAATATTGGATTTGTCGGTACAACAGCAGAAGTGGTACAGGCGCTACTGGCAGCAGGCTGGTATCCGGCAGACCCGATCACCTTACGCTCAAGTGTTGGAATTGCTAAAAGTGTTCTCCTCAAGGATTCTTACCCAACTGCACCTGTAAGTAATTTATATCTGTGGGGACGCAAACAGGATTTAGCTTTTGAACTACCTATAGGAAATAATGCCAAAACTAGACATCACGTTCGCTTGTGGCAATCAAACAACCTGAATGCTGATAGTAGACCCCTATGGCTAGGTTCAGCAACATTTGACCAAAGTGTGGAACTTAGCCACCGCACAGGACAGATTACTCACCATATTAATGCAGACATTGATCAAGAAAGAGATAACGTAATTAAAAGTATTGAAAAGACACACCAGATTGCCCAATTATATCAAGTCACAGGTGTAGGGGCCACATGGGTTGGTCGTAACGGAGGAGGTGACAGATATTATACAGATGGTGAACTAACTATTTGTGTACTTTCAATGAATAATATTGCTCAAACAAAACCATCAACTTATTTACCATCACCAGAGCCTGTTCAATTCAAAAATCACCTGTGGTCATGGCTGCGACACTATTTGAAATAGCTCAACTCAAGAAAACAGGATAATTTGATGCAGACGCAAAAAATGGTAAACTTATTTCTCAAGAAAGATAATTTATGTGAGGGTAAATAAAATAAAATTTTAGCTATGAAGTGAAATATCTGAACAAATTAAAATTGACTTGACTATATGGGCACAAACAAAAGAGAAAAACGAGACTTGTGTTAATCAGGCTTACAGTTACTCTTAAAAATAAAAATTCTGCGCCATCCCAGGCACTAAATTTGTAAAATTAAAACAGAAGATAAGTGATAGTAATGGCGAATCCCAGAGATACAGAGAATGGATGGTCGCAATTGACTCGTGGTGCGCCATTGGCAGTAATGGTAGCGGTGGTAATCTACATTTTATACCAACTTCTACCAGTATTAGAACTTTTAGTTGTTGCAGCATTGATTGCTTTAATTTTGCGAACCCTATTAAGGTTTTTGCAAAAGTTAGTCAAATCACAGGATATTGCTGTTTTGCTACTAATTGGATTAATCATCGGATTTGTTGTAGTACTAGCCACTGTAGTCCTACCTAGTGTGACATTTGAATCTCAAAAATTAATCAGAACATTACCAACTTATCTCAATAGATTGACAGGAGATGTTGAGCAACTGCGTCAGAAATTTACTTTTATTCCTGACATTTCCCAAGCACTAATACAATTACGAAATTTGACCGACCAGTTACTAGGGGGAGTACCAGTTTTCTTAGGTGAAGCTTTGAGTTTAACTGTAGAGTTGGTAGCAACGTTAATTTTAGCGCTTTACATGGCTTACGATCCTAATTCCTTAGTGAAAGGGATTTTAAGATTAGTTCCAAGGCGACATCATCAACGGTCTAAACGAATCCTTAAGGCTTGTGAGACAAGATTACGAGGCTGGATTTTCGGGACAGGAATAGCGATGATATTTCTGGGTGTTGGAGCAACATTTGGACTTTTGATTTTGGGGATTCCGTCAGCTCTACCATTTGGGATTATTGCAGGATTATTTGAAATAATTCCTTACTTTGGTTCGATCATTGGTGCTTTTTTACCAGCATTAGTAGCATTGAGTATTTCACCGCTAAAACTAGTATTTGTGTTGATACTTTTCTTTGTAATGAATCAAATAGATGCCCATGTTGTTCAGCCTTTGGTAATGGGTCAGCAAGTTAATATTCATCCAGTGATGGTGATTGTGACATTTTTGGTAATGGGTAAGCTATTTGGATTTATTGGTGTGCTGCTTGCAGTGCCTGCGGCAGCAGTGATAATTACGCTTATTGATGAGTTTACGCCGTCAGATAAGCTGATATCAGTTGGAGTTGAAACTGGAATAGATGTTCAATCGAACGATTAAATAACCCAAGAAGTCTATTTTTTACTAGGCTAGGACTTACGCACTGTACAAATGAATCATCTTGTGTATTAACCTAAATAGATTGTTTCAGGCTTTTACAAAGCATCCTTTGTTAATTGCGATCGCAAAAAGATAATTGAAAAATCTAGCTAAAAGCCTTGAAAGGTCTATCTGTCATTTAGGCTTTTCTGTCAATGCGTAAGTCCTATGATTTACTTAAATCGAAAGTAGAATATATATAATTTTTCATTCAGCGTAGGCACGCCCTGTTTTGATGTCAGATATCAAAACCTTTACTATTCGGGAATCCTACCTTTTTTTTGGCAGAAACAATAAATTATATTTATATCTGAGAAGAAAAATCAAACTTTAGCAGTGTTAATACTATTTTTGTTGTTATAAATATTTGTATTGTACTGAAGCTAATTTTTAGCGATCGCACCTTTTTTGTCCGACCTTACAAAATCGCGTTGCTCCCGTTCACCCAAGACATCTACACACCTAAGGGCAACGTTAGACCCCGGTTGATTATCAGAAAATAAAACACCAAGGGGAAACTTGCAACCAGATCAATCCCATTGCAAAATTAAATAAACTTGTATCCTTAGACGTAGAAACAGCTATCGCTGACAAGGATCAACCTTCACCAAACTAGACAAACCTCCCTCAAGCGCTTGCCACCTATGGCTTCTGAGTATAAATGTAACTTTTTATTTTTCTTCTCTGAATGCATAAGAAAAGATGAAAAAATGCAATTGAAAGCAACCGCACCCATTATGGTTGCAATACTCTTTATAATGCTACTTTAATCGTAGAGGTGTAATTTGGCAACACTTGATTCAATTTTGCTTGATTGAGATGCAGATGATCTGACAACACCGCAGAGATAACATCCCGAAAATCAGTGGTAATTGCCAAGTCCCTGCCTTGATAAAGTTGGTCTGTAGATAGACCAGGCCATTCACCGTAAACTTTACCACCGCGAATTTTACCACCCAAGACCCACATAACATTCCCATGACCGTGGTCAGTACCACCGTTATCATTTTGCTTGACTGTACGACCAAACTCGGACATAACGACAATTGTCGTATTCTGGTAAACGCTCCCCAAACCTTCGACCAAAGTTGCTAAACCTGAACCCAATTTTTTTAAGTTCCGAGCTAATTGTCCTTGGGTGTTACCTTGATTGACATGGGTATCCCAACCTCCCAAAGCCATAAACCCTAACTCAATTCTGGGGTCTAAAACCATTAGTTGAGCCAATCGTTGGGCATCGCCAGCGAAGCCATCAGGTAAAGGCGCACCATTATTCGCCAAATTCATTTCACTATCCAAGTCCTTCACGATCGCTTCATGCGCCATCCGTCCTTGGCGATAGGTCTGACTTAGGGCATCATTACCGCCATAAAGTTGGTCAAATGCTGCTGATAATTGAGTCCGATCTATTGGCAAAGCTCTGCTAGCATTTCTCCCTGATGCGATGTTAGCTACAGGCATCCGACCAGAAAAAATCCCGGGTGTTGTTTCTCCAACACTGACTGCTTGGATGGGTGTTTTTTGAGAAATTACTCCTAGTAAACGATTCATCCAACCATCCTGAGTGTGTTTGTCACCAGGAGTAGCGTTTTCCATATACTGTTGAGCATCAAAGTGAGAACGAGTTGGATCGGGGGAACCACAAGCATGAACAAATGCCAGACTATTCTCCTGCCATTCGGGCATCAGAGGAGCTAATGCTGGATGCAACCCAAAGCGCCCATCTAAATCTATTACCCCCCCTTCCTTCCCTGGTTGGGGAATCGCAATTTGCGGTCGGGCTTGATAGTAAGCTGTTTCTGAGTAAGGGACTACAACGTTTAAACCGTCTACCGCCCCCCGAAGAAAGATTACAATTAAGCGCTTCTGGTTGCTGTTTGGGTTCGTGGATCTAGCTACAATAGCATTGCTACTTATGGCTGTGATGGCGGTAGCTGAAAAAATTCCACTTTGGATGAGAAAATTACGTCTTTTCATCTTTAAAAGTATTAAATTACGATCGTTTTCAATTTAGTAAAATACAAGTTATCTCTGTCCTAAGAGGGCATCTTACCTGCATTTCGCTATAAGCCGGCCAGTTGAGTATTTTTTTGGAAGTCTGTAGCTAACGCCGCATAAATTCTGGACTGCCCAAAATTAAAACACTGCGAATTTGAGGGGAACTAGAGGCGATCGCCTTTTGGGTTTTCACTGAAAAAGAATTGCCCAATGTATTGGTTAGTTGCGAAGCATCTACAGGAATACTGGGGGATTTTTGTAGTGTCCTGTCGCCCTGTTCCATATTTGTTGGGATGCTTGATAAGGGTAAATTTCCATTGGCGATCGCAGTTGCAAAGCTGAGGCGGCGGTTCATCGCGTCGGGATTTAACCACACATCTGCTGTATTTTTGTAACCATCTGGAGTTTGACAACGGTATAGAGGCATTGCTAATTGTTGCAGCAGGTTGGAGATGGGTCTTGTGTTATTCACTTCCATACCTGTAGCCCGCACCGCCGAGATCGCGTATTGAAGTGGTGTTTTAAACTTGGCATTAAAGTTTTTTGTATCCCAGAATTCCCGGCTGTGGAATAGGGTGTTGAGAACCTCATGAATATTGCCATCGGTGGCAAGATAACGTTGTGTGAGATTGTTTACCAGAGAAATGGGGGGGCGATCGCTGACAAAATATTGAGCTATCTGATAGCTGATGTGACGTGCAGTTGCTGGACTTTGAGCCAAAATATCTAGAGCTTCATCACCTTCGGCTTCACCACTACCTTTAATTGTGTGTCCCAGGAAAACTTTGTCGCTAAAATCATGACGCTTCGAGTTGAAGTAAAACCCAAAATTATTATCTGTCTGCTGACTCGCACGACTGAAACCCCAGCCACTCAAAATCCGCGCCAGAACAATTACATCTTGCTGAGTATAACCTCCATCTACGCCGAGAGTGTGTAACTCCATCAGCTCGCGGGCATAGTTCTCATTCAAACCTCGGACATTCCCCTGAGCATCAGGGCGGCTGTCAGCCCGATTTTGGAAGTTGTCTAGATAATACTGCATGGCTGGATGATGAGCTGTTGCCCCCAACAGATCGCGAAAGCGACCCAAAGCGTAAGGTCGAATCGCCTGTTGTTCATAAGCTCCCACCCAGAGGCTAACGCGTCCTTTACCAGCATCCACGTTAAAATGGTTATACCAAAAGTCCACCATCACTTCCTGAAGTTGTCGCTGACTGCTAGTTGCCTGTAATAACCGTGCTTGCACTGCCTGATCTAGCACCTGTTTAGCCCACTTATTGGCAGCTTTTCTTTCTTCAAGGCTGGGTTTTTGTCCTGGGAGATGAGTTGTGCCATGTTTTGATAGTTCCACTGGATTCAAGTGGAGAGTATCTAACTGGTTTAGTTGGCTGGTGAGATTTTGCGGTTCGGGAATGGAATCGGGTGAGAGTTGCTCTTGAATGTATCGCTCTACACCCATAGATTCCACTCTTTGCACATCTCCCGGAGCAGGGCCAAAGCTCAGACGATTAATTATATGTAATACTTTTGGCTCAACAGGTGTGGAGGCTGCATAACTGGGGTCAATTCCCCCCAGTAAGATAAACAGCAACAACACCCAATATTTAGGCTTTACAGTCATAGACTTAATTGTGCTGTGCTTAATGTGGATGATTTTTCTTGTACATCCGATCGGCAAATTTCAGCCGTTGCTCTGGGTTCAATATTTCCCGAATCGCAAGGGTATTTTCAAACTGGACATCAGCAAGCTGCTGCTTTACAAGCTTGATTTGGTTATATTTACTAAGCACTTGCCCTTTAGTAGCTGTCCCTGCGATTAGGTCATGTAATTCTTGTTGCTCTTGACGTATCACCTGTGATTTTTCGGCTATCTGCTGTTTAGATTGATTATGAATTTGCTTAATCTGTTGCAGTTGTTGGGATGTCAAATTTAAATCCTTGAGCCATCCCCCAGATTTAGCACCATTTGTCTGAGGTACACTTGTGGGGGTTTGGGCAATGACTTGGCGTGAAAGTAAAGTTGGCTTGGCTAGAGCAATAGTGCTACTAACGGTAATCATTGCGATCGCCAAAATGGAAACACGACTACAAAACATCAAAAATCTCCTATTCAGTATCTAATTCTGTCAAATGCCAGATATCACTTTCCAGATGTTTGCTACTGGCTGTAGCTTGCCAATTGCTTTCAATAAAAGTTTCCAATTCGGCAAGTTCAGCTGCACTTGGTTGAGGAGGTATCAAGGCGCGGTAGCCAACTATAACAGCTACTAATCCAGCAGCAAGAGCAGGCAGAACTAATCTCAGCTTTGGATAGTGGCGTAAAGGTGCTTGAGGACGAGCCTTCACCTGTTGTAAAATTTGTTGTTCTAAATCCGGCGAGGCTGGCGGAACTTCTGGACAATGTTGAGATAAAAAATTAATTAGGTCAGGATCATCTTTGGGGAACTTAGTCATAGCTGTATTCCTTGGCTTTGGAGAAATTGACGCATAGCAACACGAGCATGGAATAGGCGTGACTTGACCGTTCCTAGAGGAATGTCCAGGATTTTTGCTACCTCTTTTTGAGGTACTTCTTCCAAATCATGCAAAACCAAAATCGTACGATGGTCAAAACTTAGGTTTGCTAGTCCCCGTTGTACAAGGTCTTGATAATGCATATTCATTAACTCTGGGGCTGACTGTTGGGTAGGAGTTTTTTCACTCAGAATCTGTAATTGAGTTCGCCTTTGAACATCTGCCTGTCGCTGGTCATAAGCAACGTTCCAAGCGATTCGGTACAGCCAGGTGGAGAATTTTGCTGTTTGGCGAAACTTGGGCAATCCTTTCCAGGCTTGCACAAACACTTCCTGCACTACATCATCAAGAGAGGCTGGAGTACATAGTTTGTACAGGATTGACCTGACTCTTTGCTGATGGCGTCGGTAAAGCTGACCATAACTTTGGGTATCACCCCGCAGGCACTGCTGTACTAAATAACTGTCAGATTCGCTTTTTGATTCGTTAATGAATTGATTTGCTTTATTAACCTTGGCTGACACAACTAATACCTGAGGCATTCTCCTCTATCCGTTTCGTTGCTTGTATTTATTAGACCGGATGAATGGGAAAAAGGTTCAAATGGGTTAGAAGTTTAGGCATAGGACTCTTTTATATCTCTGAAGAGAGAAAAATAAGATGTTGACCTGGAATTTTTTTTAAGCCTCTGTTGATGAGCATTGCCAAAAAAATCTTTGTTTGGAACCAAGCACGGACAAATCAGGTTTTAAATATTCTCTAATGAGAGTAATAAAAGAGTGATAGGCGAGGTAACTACGGTTTTCAATTAAGAACACGACTGCTATAGGACTGAAAGAGGTCTCCCCTAATTGAACCTTTTGTGAAGGAAAGAAGACTAAAACTATAGATTTGTGATCCAATCAAAGGTATGTCTTTATGAACATGAAAACAATTCTCTTATCAGGTGTTTTAGGCGTTTTGCTAACTTCGAGTGTTTTAGCAGAGCGTGCATCTGCTCAAGTAGAAGTAATTTTGGGAAACAATCACCGACATGAGTGGCGCGAACGAGAACAAGCGAGGCTGGCATTCTTACGTAGAGAGCGCGAACAACGTGAGCGTCGTGAATGGCAACATAGACAATATGAAAGACGTGAATGGCGCTTAAGACATGAGTATGACTATCGCTAATAAATAACTTTAAGTTTCAGGGCAAACGCATCTAAATTACTCTTGACTATGACTTAGATTAAGAATCAATGCTCATAATCAGTATTTCTCACTTGGTTTAGTTTGCAGAACTCAAAGCGATGTCTGTCTTGAAAAGTTCAGAGCGGCGGCTGACGCCGCTCCGACTTTTTGAGTTTTTGAATACCACCGCCACCTCTTGATGCAGCATTTGCTGCATCAATATGCCTACGTTCAACTGTTCCAGTATTACCTGCGTGTGCTAATGAAACAGCAACGTTAATCACGCCAATGTGCGAAAAAGCTTGGGGAAAGTTGCCAAGATGCGCTCCTGTCTCTAAATCAATTTCTTCTGCAAATAGTCCCAGCGGACTACTTCGCGCCAGCATTTGCTCAAACCAAATACGAGCTTCTGTTGTCCTCTGAGCCAAAATGAGCGCGTTAATCAGCCAGAAGGTGCAAAGGACAAAGGATGCCTCCTTACCCCTAACACCTTCTGGCGCATCTCGGTAACGATAACACAGTCCATTCTCAACTAAATGCTCAATAGTAGCATCAATCGTTGACACCATGCGCGGGTCAGTTCCATCAATGAACCCAACACTAGACATGAGTAAATTTGAGGCATCAAGAGTTTCGTCCTCGTAGGATTGCTTGAACGCACCAAGTTTTTCGCTCCATCCTTTTTCAAATACTTCATTGTGGATTAGTTCGCGCTCCTGTCGCCAACGGCTAGTATCACCAGCTAATTCAAGGGCCTCAGCCATTTCGATGCCACAATCTAACGCCACCCATAGCATAACTTTACCGTAAACAAAATGCCGCAAACCCCCACGTACTTCCCAGATACCGCTGTCCGGTTCGCGCCAGTGAGCAGCAGCCCAATCTACCAGTGGGCAAATGTGTTCCCAAATTGCAGTTGGATCGTACTTTCCAACCTTCCAAGCGAAATGTAAGGCACTAAGCGCCTCACCATAGACATCAAGCTGAACTTGCCCTGCCGCACCATTGCCGATCCGAACTGGCTGCGATCCCCGGTATCCTCGCAAGTGATCTAAGGTTTGCTCAACAATCTGTCCACTTGATGTAATCGGGTAAAGGATTTTGATTCCAGTTCCTTCTATCTTCACAGCCTGGGCAATCCAATTGAAGTATTGATACTCATCATCGAGATAACCTGCTAATAGCAATGCATAAAGAGTAAATGATGAGTCGCGAATCCAGGTGAAGCGATAATCCCAGTTCCGCTCTCCACCAATTTCTTCAGGCAAGGAGGTTGTTGGTGCAGCCACAATTGCCCCTGAAGGGGCATAAGTCATCAACTGTAAGGTGAGCGCACTGCGGACAACTGCGTCTCGGTATGCTCCTTGATAAGTACACTTATTCACCCAACGCCGCCAAAAAGTGATTGTTGATTCCAGGGCATCGAGCGGTGCTAGGTTTGGCAATTGTGCATCCTCTTGAAGAGAAAGCGTGAATGCAACTCGCTCTCCGGCGTGGAGGATAATGTGACATATAAATGTATTGCTTGTTGTGTCCAAATGCCATTGAGCCGGACCAGTCACGGTGAATGAACCAAACCTGACTTCGTTACCAGAGTTGAGTAACTTGGGAATTGTCCGCCCATAGTCAGGGCGAGGAGAGCAAGTACTAATAATTTCAACTGTCCCTTCACTAACCTCGACAATTCGGTGAAGCCTACCAGGTGCCATTTGGTTTTGTTGCTGCCCCTGGTTGGTAATATCCATAAAATCCAGCAGCGAAATTCGTCCTGACTCACACGTAAAAATAGTTTCTAGTACATTGGTTTCATTTAAGTACTGATGACTACTTGACCAAGCAGTGACTGGCTGAATACTCCAGCTTCCGCCACGTTCTAGATCCAAAATCCGAGCAAACAAAGACGGAGAATCAAACCGAGGTAAGCAAAGCCAGTCAATCGAACCACAACTACTGACAAGAGCTGCTGTATGGCAATTGCCAATCATCCCATAATCTTCTATCGGGGGAAAGGATAGGGTCGGAGGCATTGGATGATTATTAATACTCATTACCGTTTTTAGATGCTGGTAACCTTTTATGAATATCTTATTTGGAATTGGTAATTTTTTACAGAAATTATCATTGGGTTAAGGTTACGCCGAAACCAATGCCCGTCGCATCAAGGAGAAGATTCTTTAAAAAAATGAAATAACTGCCTTTCTCATTCGCATTGATAGAGAGACAGGCAGACGTGATGCACAGAAGAATTGGGCATTGGATGCTTCTTGCCAGCCAAATTGAAGCACAGCGCAATTGGTCTATCAATAATTTACGGGCTGATTTGCGATCGCTAGATTGTGCGCGCAGTTTTTTATTGCACAAGTAGTCTTGGTTAAGATTGTAGCTATTGTAAGGAGCCACGCAAAAACAAGTTAAACATTTTTGATTGAGAATTAAGGCTAATACCTAATTTAAAATTAAATTTATACAACTCATTTTTACGTGATGCCTAAGCAATTCAAGGAGATGATCTCAAATATTAAGAATTTGACGTTGTTGAATGAGGGGAATACGAATAATAAACTCAGCACCAACTCCTTGTTGCGAAATACATTCTAAAGAACCGCCATGTCTTTGTGTGATAATTTGGTAACTAATAGCCAGTCCCATCCCTGTGCCTTGTCCAACAGGCTTGGTCGTAAAAAAGGGATTAAATACTTGCTTTAAAGCATCTTCTGGTATTCCCAGCCCATTATCGGCAATACGAATTGTGACTTGATCTGGTGCGAGGAATTGGGTGCGAATATAAATTCGGGGATTATCTATCTTATTGTATTTTTTTGTTGTCCATCGACCTTTAAGAGCTGAATCCTGTAAAGCATCGATTGCATTCACTAAAATATTCAGAAATACTTGGTTCAATTGCCCAGCATAACATTCAACCAAGGGGAGGTTACCGTATTCTTTGATCACCTCAATTTGTAGGTGCTGGTCAGTAGGCTTAAGGCGGCTTTGGATGAGCATTATCGTACTATCAATTCCCTCATGAATATCAACTGCTTTAATTTCAGCTTCGTCTAAGCGTGAGAAAGTCCGCAGGGAAAGCACAATATCTCGAATTCGTTCTGCTCCTACGATCATCGATTTGAATAATTTGGGTAAATCTGACCTTAAGAAATCTAGTTCAATTAAATCTGCAAATTCCTCAACTGCTTTGACTGATTGAGGATAATGTTTTTGGTATAGGTCTAATAATGAAAATAAATTTTGGGTGTATTCATCAGCCAGTTTGAGATTACCGTAAATAAAGCTAACTGGGTTGTTAATTTCATGGGCAACTCCAGCTACTAAATGCCCTAAGCTGACCATTTTCTCATTTTGAATTAACTGAGCTTGAGCCTGCTGTAACTCTTTAAGAGTTGCGGCAAGTTCTTCTTTCTGATTTCGAGTTTGTTTGAGTAATTCTGCTTGCTGTAATGCTACACCTAGCTGAGAAGCAATTTGGCTAAGTATATATACTTCATCTGTTTGCCATTTTCGAGGCTCATCGTTTTGGTAAACTGCAAGCAGTCCCCAAAGCTGTTGACTTTGATAAATAGCAGTAATTACATAAGCTCTTGCCTGACATTGCTCTAGAATTTGGAGGTAGCATTTACTAAAGCCAGCACTGTAAACATCGTGGCAAACACGATACGTTTCATTTTGAGAAAAGCGTCCTCCCTGGGTATCTTGCAAGTAAGTATCTACAATTGGAGGAATAGATAAATTTTTCAGGCTACAATCACTGACATTTTCTACTAATTCTGGTTGATGCATCTGTTGCTGAATCAGAGGTAGCCACCCTTGTGCTAAGGATTCAGACACCAATGTTCCACTCCAATCTGGATTGAAACGATATAAAACAACGCGGTCAGAGTTAAATAATTGTCTAATTTCTTGAGTGGTTGTCTGAAAAATATATTCTAAGTCAAGAGACTGACGAATTTTTTCAACGGTGATAGCAATAATTCTCTGAGATTCAGCTGCTTTAAATGTTTCTATTTGTAGTAAATCTACAGGCTGACAACTCACTTTATCTAGATATTTTTGGGGTTGTAATACCATTTTCTAAAAATTATCTAACTGATGCTAATATCAATTTTTTGATAAAAATTAACGACAATATCTAACAAAATTAGATATCTAAATATTAACGGTTAATAAACGTGTTATCTTCAGTAAAAATACTTGTTTAAAAATTAAGATTTACCTGCTCAAGTGTACTTTAGCTTCATACTACGCTCCTACGGAATAGAGCAAAGAAAGTCTGCAATATTAAATTTATTAGTGTTTAATATCACATATAAAATTAATATTTCAGTTAATAAAGAAGAGTGTTTGAGAGTTTTAAATGCGCTTGCTTGCAAAGTACAGGAGGTAAAAACCATCAGTGAGAGGTTAAGGTAATTGCACATGTACGCATTTTAGCAGTTTTTATCTCCTTTTTTTCAGAGTTTATGAGAAATCCGGGCTTAGTGCCAATTAAAACAGTAATATAATTTTGCTGTCTTACTGTTGGTCGGCGATCGCAGGTAGAGTCGATGCCCGGTATTATCCGGGGCACCTCTCTGTTAAATCTGGGCGTGCGGCTTTCACCGCACCCAGCTAGGGATGAGTGGATTCAAGGGACGCGGTTTCCATCGTTTCAAGAGGGGTTCATTGCCTGCCTTACCGATTTATTTCCAAAATCAAAACCGAATCACTGGCTTAATGTTTTTGTTAAACATCGCTTTGCGAGTTTTTACCCTCATGGAGTTTGTTGTTAAACTCGCACTCCAGAAAGCTCAAGATTCTTTGCAAGGTCTTTACGATGGTAATCCCAAGCGAAAAACTGACCGCCCTTCGACAGAACTTATGCTTAAGGCTTTTTGTAACCTAACTATTTATTTCCTCCCTGATTCTACCGTCTTTATTACCCCCATCAACCAGCTTCAAAAACAGATTCTTTCCGCAATGAAAATGCCTGAATTCCTTTATGATCTCGAACTTAAGCTGTGTAAGACATAATTCCCCCTCGCAAGGTCAAAATCAGCGATCGCATTTCTGAAACTATTGATAGTTAAGGATTTCAGGTTGTTGCGGTTTTCTTAGCGTACAGATTTCCCGTTTTGGCACAGTCTAGCCTATTACCCCATCTAACGTTCTTATATGTCGAGGATTATTGTATTCATTCCACATTGCTTTCCCGCACACCGGGCATTTCTTTTGAACAAAATCGAGTACTTCAAACAATGTTGCCTCTGATTTTAGACTTTTTCTTGCTAAGTTTTTGCACCACTGTTTCGCTACAAGGTCAAGATTACAGGATTTTAAAAAAAGGCAATGGCAATTTGAGGCTATTTTTTAAGTGTTTTTTGTCTAAGTCCCACTACTCAGCCATCCGTTAACCGTTGCGGTCTTTGTCAATAGTTCAGCTAGGACTTGGACATGAGGCTTAGCCACCATCGTAATATGATTGCCTGGAACGAAATGAATATCCACAGGTTGGGCAGAAAGTTTGTCCCAACCCCACGCTGAATCTTCTACAATATCGAAAGTCATCTCACTAATAGTCTCGTCAGTAATCATCTCGCTGGCACGAAAAAGAGTAATTCGGTTTGGATAGACCTCTTGTGAAACATAATCAATTTGACAATTAGCTTTGAAAACTTGTACCCAATTGCGAAATTGCCTGATGTCCGTTCCCAGAGGTAAAGCCTTAGCCATTTCAAAATGTTCTAGGAGATACTTGAATTGCTCATCTAAATCAAGGGGCTGGAGATCAGCGTAAGACACTTTCAGGTTCTTTTTGAATAGAAGTTCTGCCGCTTTTGAAAACTGAGTCAACCATTGAGCATCATCCCAATCATCGGTTACTAGTTTACTGGAGCCAACAATCGGTGCTTCGGTGTCGAAAATGGCAAGTAGACCCACCTCATGTCCTTGCTTTTGCAACTGAATTGCCATCTCAAAAGCTACCTTACCCCCAAATGAATGACCTCCTAACAAATAGGGACCTTGGGGTTGAACAGCCTGTATTTCTTCAATGTAATGCAGTGCTATGTCCTCAATTCTGGTGTAGAACTTTCCGTCATCAAGGCCTGGTGCTTGTAAACCGTAAAATGGTTGGTCTGGGCCAAGATAACGTGCCAAATCATATAAATAAATGACATTTCCATTGGCTCCAGGTACGCAGAAGAAAGGCTGCTTTGAACCGCCTGGTTGAATCGCTACCAAAGATGACGAGACAGAGGAATCAGAGAAATCTAAATCCTGTCGGAGAATAGCTGCTAATTGCTCAATCGTCGGGGCTTGGAACAGAGTTGCTAAAGGCAGATTTTTCCCAAACTGCTGCTGAATCTTAGCCATCAAGCGAACGGCTAAAAGGGAATGACCACCAACCTCAAAAAAGTTGTCCTGTAATCCGATGCAGTCAACTTCTAGAACCTCTGACCAGATTTGTGTTAGTTGCAGTTCTATTGTGTCACGAGGTGGGACAAAGCTGACCAAGCGATTGACTTCCAAATCTGGTGCTGGTAAGGCGCGGCGGTCTACTTTGCCGTTGGGGGTCAGGGGTAGAGACTCCAGGATAACAAAAGCGTTTGGCAGCATATATTCTGGCAACTTCTGCTTGAGAAAGTGCCGCAATTCGCTAGTTGTGGGTGTTGCTTGGTGTTGTGGCACAATGTAGGCGACTAAGCGTTGATTTTTGGAAGTATCCACTCTGGCTGTGACTACAACTGAGTGGACTTGAGGGTGTTGACTCAGTAATGCTTCTATCTCACCCAATTCGATGCGGAAGCCCCGAATTTTTACTTGATGGTCAATGCGTCCTAAATATTCGATATTGCCGTCACTTAAGTAGCGTGCTAAATCCCCGGTTTTGTAAAGCCGGGAATCGGGATCAGCACTGAAGAGGTTGGGGATAAATTTCTCTTGTGTTAATTCTGGGCGGTTGAGGTAGCCTCGTGCCAACCCAGCACCACCGATGTGTAACTCTCCTGGTACACCAATGGGAACTGGTCGTAAATACTTATCTAGGATGTAGATTTGTGTGTTGGCTATGGGACGACCGATAGGTGGTGAGATATTATTATCCTGTCCATAAGAAACTACTATCCCTGAAGTTGTGACAACAGTATTTTCAGTTGGGCCATAATTATTCACTATCTGGAAAGGGACTAACTTTGATGGATATCGATGAAGCTTATCTCCCCCAGTTAGTATAGTTCGCAACGCTGTAGTTTCTGTCCATTCCAGAGACAATAATTGCTCTGCCAGCGGTGTTGGCAGAAAACTGATAGTGACCTTTTTCGATTTCAACCAATCTTGTAAATCCACTGGAGACACAAGGATTTCAGGTTTGACTAAATAAATACTTGCTCCTGCGGTTAGGTAAGGCCACAATTCCCATACAGCAGCATCAAATGCTGTTCCGGCTAACTGAGTGGCTTTGTCTAATGAAGTGATTTCAAAAGCACGTTGATGCCAGAACACTAGATTTAGCAGTCCATGATGGGCAACTAATACTCCCTTTGGCTGACCTGTAGAACCAGAGGTATAAATCACATAAGCTAAGTTACTAGCTTTGGTAGCAGTGATTAGATTCTCTTGGCTTGACTGAGAAATCATTTGCCAATCAGTATCCAAACAGACAACGTTTCCTTGAAGCTCAGGTAGTTTGTCAAGGAGTGGCTGTTGAGTCAGCAGTACTTGAACTTGAGTGTCTTCTAGGATGAAGCTCAAGCGGTCTTGAGGATACTCTGGGTCAAGTGGCACATAAGCACCACCAGCCTTGAGAATGCCCAACAGTCCCACAACCATTTCTAAAGAACGCTCGACGCAAATACCTACCAGCACATCGGCTTTCACACCCAAAGACTTCAGGTAGTGCGCCAACTGGTTAGCGCGACAGTTCAATTCATAGTAAGTCAGTTGTTGATTTTCAAATACGACTGCCACTGCATCTGGGGTACGCTCAACCTGCTCCTCAAACAACTGATGAATACACTGATCTTGAGGATAATCTACCTGAGTATCATTCCACTCAACTAATAACTGCTGTTGCTCAAATTCTGTCAGTAGGGGCAATTGGGAAATGGGCTGCTGTGGATTCGCCACAATTCCCTCAAGCAGTGTCACAAAATGATCTGTCATTCGCTCAATAGTGCCTGCATCAAACAAATCAGTATTGTACTCCCATACTCCCACTAGTCCGGTAGGAGTGTTCTGCATTGCCAAGGTCAGATCAAACTTTGCAGTTGCACTTTCTGTGGGCAATAAACTGATAGTTAACCCAGTTAACTCTATGGTCGATATGGGAGCATTCTGGAGGACAAACATTACCTGAAACAGTGGTGTATGGCTGAGGTCTCGTTGCGGTTGTAATGTTTCCACCAACATTTCAAATGGTAAGTCTTGATGAGAGTATGCATCCATTGCCATTTCACGAACACGAGTGAGTAATTCGCTAAAGCTAGGATTGCCTGATAAGTCTGTACGCAGAACTAAGGTGTTGATAAAAAAGCCAATTAACCCTTCAATTTCACTACGATTGCGGTTAGCAATGGGAGATCCAACCAGAATGTCTGCCACACCTGTGTAGCGGTAAAGTAATGTATCAAACGCTGCCAACAGCGTCATGAACAAAGTGGCTCCTTGCTGCTGACTCAGTTGTGTTAATCCATTAGTTAGCTCAACAGAGAGTGCAAACTCTTGATATGCCCCTGTGAAAGTCTGCACAGATGGTCTGGGCCGGTCTGTGGGGAGCGACAATAAAGCTGGTGCCGAAGCCAGTTGTTGTTGCCAGTAACTCAGTTGGCTTTGCAGTACATTTCCTTGTAACCAGTGTCGCTGCCAAATTGCGAAATCTGCATATTGAATTGGCAGTGGCGCTAAAGGTGAGGGCTGACCCTGAGAATAAGCATTGTACAGGGCTGATAATTCTTGCACAAACACACCTATTGACCAACCATCAGAGACAACATGATGCATAGAAACTAACAACATGTGTTCTGTGTTATTGAGCACGACTAATGTCGCTCTAACTAATGCTTCCGTTGCCAGGCCAAAAGGTTGAATAGCTTGTTGTTGTGCTAAAAGCTTAGAAGCAATTTCTTGTTCAGTTGTAGATAAATGCTTCAATTCAACAATTGATAGTGTCCAATTCGTTTGTGTTTGAATGATTTGAGAAGGTTTTCCATCAACTGTAATTAAATTGGTGCGTAACGCTTCGTGGCGATGAATAATTTCTTGTAAGCTTTGTTCTAAGGCAGCTTGATTAAGAGTTCCTACTAGACACAAAGCTAAAGGTATGTTGTATAAGGCACTGTTCGGCTCGAACTGATCTAAAAACCACAGCCGATTTTGGGCAAATGACAGTGGTAATTCTGCATCCCTTGCCCTTGGTAAAATGGGCAGGGAGGTCAGTTCTAAGTTTTGTTGCTGCAACTGCTGAATTGATTGCGCTAATTCGGCAACTGTCGCTGCTACAAACAGGCTACGCAAGGGTAGTTCTACTTTGAAAATGTTGCCAATGCGTGAAACCAGTTGCGTTGCTAGTAGTGAGTGTCCCCCAAGTTCAAAGAAGTTATCATGAATGCCCACTTGCTCTACTTTTAGAACCTGTGCCCAAATTTGTACCAGTATTTCTTCAACGGGGGTGCGTGGGGCTACATATTTGTCTTTGAGTTCGCTGTCTAAATCTGGTGGTCTTAATGCACGGCGGTCTACTTTCCCATTAAGAGTTAATGGCAGCGACTCCAACATTACAAAAGCATTTGGCACCATGTACTCTGGGAGTTTTTCCTTTAGAAAGCGACGCAGTTCTCCAGCTTGAGAAGATTGTTCCACCTTGGGTATAACGTAAGCCACTAAACGTTTATCGCTTGGTTCATCCTCCCGAACCACTACCACGCTTTCCAAGACGGCTGGGTGTTGCACCAGTAATGCCTCAATTTCTCCCAACTCAATACGGAAGCCACGAATCTTCACTTGCTGGTCAATTCGCCCTAAATACTCCAACTCGCCATTTGGCAAATAACGAGCTAAGTCGCCAGACTTATATAGTATTGCTTTTGGATTGTCGTTGAAGGGGTTAAAGATAAACCGTCCTGCTGTCAGTTCGGGACGATTGAGATAGCCACGAGCTACCCCGGCACCACCGATGTACATTTCACCTGGAACCCCAATGGGCACTGGTTGTAAATGCTTATCTAGCAGATACATTTGTAAGTCTGGAATCGGACGACCAATTACACTTGCCGTGCAATTCAAATCGGCTTTGCTCAATGGACGATAAGTGACGTGTACAGTGGTTTCCGTAATCCCGTACATATTCACTAACTGGGGCGACTGGTCACCGTGCCGCTCAAACCACGGCTTCAAACTCAACAGATCCAAGGCTTCTCCACCGAAAATAACCAGGCGTAACTTCAAATCACCAACAGTTGCTTGAGACTGTTCTGCTTGAATTAACTGGCGAAAGGCTGAAGGTGTTTGATTGAGAATTGTTACTTTCTCTTGACACAATAACTTATAGAAGGATTCTGGCGATCGCGTCATTAAGTAAGGTACTACTACAAGTCGTCCACCATAAAGCAAAGCACCCCAAATTTCCCAAACAGAGAAATCGAAGGCGTAAGAGTGGAATAGTGTCCACACATCTTGAGAGTTGAAGTGATACCAAAGCTCTGTTGCTTCAAACAGACGCACAACATTATAATGGTTGACTAAAACGCCTTTGGGTTTACCTGTGGAACCAGAAGTGTAGATGACGTATGCTAGGTTATTGGGTGTTGCTGCGTTTAGAGGGTTTGACTCGCTATTTTGAGCAATTTTTTCCCAGTCGGTGTCTAAGCAGACGACACGCGCCTGATGTTTAGGAACACATTCTACTAATTGCTGTTGGGTTAACAGCACCGAAAGTTGAGCATCTTCTAACATAAAACTCAAACGCTCTTGGGGATACTCTGGGTCAAGTGGCACATAAGCACCACCTGCCTTGAGAATCCCCAACAGTCCCACCACCATTTCTAGTGAGCGCTCCACACAAATACCCACTAGTACATCGGCTCCCACACCCAATGAGCACAAGTAATGCGCCAATTGGTTAGCACGATAATTCAACTCATAATAAGTCAGTTGTTGATTTTCAAACACAACTGCCACTGCATCTGGGGTACGCTCAACCTGCTCCTCAAATATTTGATGGATACATTGAATAGAGGGATAATCTGCTGGAATCGAGTTCCATTCTACAAGTAACTGTCGTTGCTCAACTTCTGTTAACATTGGCAATTGCGAAATGGGCTGCTGTGGGTTGGCAACAATTCCTTCAAGTAATGTCTGAAAATGCCCTGCCATGCGATCGATAGTTTCTGGAGCAAACAAATCAGTTGAGTAAGCTACTATAACCCGAAGCCCTTGGGAATGCTCCCAAATGTGCCATTCTAGGTCTAAACGGGTCATGTTGTACTCGAACTCTAGCGGACTTAGTTGCAGCCCTTTTAGTTGTAAATCTCGGATTGGCACATTTTGTACAGCAAATGTCACCTGAAATAATGGGTTTTGACTCAGATTGCGCTCTGGTTGCAGTTCCTCCACCAGTTTTTCAAAGGGTAAATCCTGATGAGCATAGGCATCTAAAGCTATTTTCCGCACTCTGGTAAGCAAATCGCTGAAGCTAGGGTTGCCGTCAAGGTCGGTTCGCATCACTAAAGAATTGACAAAAAAGCCAATTAGCCCTTCTATTTGACTATGATTACGGTTGGCAATTGGCGAACCCACTACAATATCTGTTTGACCCGTGTAGCGATGCAATAAGACTTTGAAAGCAGCAAGCAAGGTCATGAAAAGAGTCACATCATGTTGCTGGCTGAGTTGCACTAGCGCCTGTTTGAGATTTTGGGGGAGTTCGAGAATTTTATTGGCTCCAGCAAAAGACTGCGCTGGAGAGCGCAGGTAATCGGTGGGCAATTGTAGTACAGTAATATCTGCCAACTGTTTGCGCCAGTATTGGAGTTGTTCAGTTTGTGCTTGTTGTAACCATTGGCGCTGCCACACGCTAAAATCAGCATACTGGATGGGAAGTTCTGGTAAGGGTGAAGGCTTGCCAGTTACAAAGGCTTCGTAGAGTACAGCGAGTTCGTGGGTGAACACTCCCATTGACCAGCCGTCTGAGATAATGTGGTGCATGACTAACAGCAACACATGCTCAGTGGGTGCTAGGCGCAACAACTTCACACGCAGCAAGGGTAGCTGAGTTAAATCAAACGGTTGGGAGGCTTCAATGGTTGCCAGTTTGCGGACTTCATCCTCGCATTTTCCTTGAGGTAAATCTTGCAGGTCGATAGTGGCAAGTGTTAACTCCAAGGTGCAGGCTATTAGCTGCATCGGCTTTGCTTCAATTGTCTGAAAGCAGGTACGCAAGCTTTCGTGACGACGGATGATTTCATTAAAGCTGCGCTTGAGAGCTAAGATATCTAAGCTACCAACAAGACGCAATGCAAAAGGTATGTTGTAGAACGGGTTAACCGGTATCAACTGGTCTATGAACCACAAGCGTTGTTGAGCAAAGGATAAAGGAAATAAGCCAGTTTCTCTGCTTTGAGGGGTTATTTCTTTTTTTTGTGAGTTTTCTTGTTTTTTGTCACGTAGTTTTAAGAGAAGTTCTAATTTCTCTGGAGATAACTCTGCAATTTTTTTAGAGATATTGGTCAAGTGAGTATCCTCTGTGAATTCAAAGATTGGCGAAAACGTCAAAATACTAAAGTATTGTTGTCTGTTGGATTATTGTCAGGACTTACGCATTCTCTACGAGAGGCTTCTGCCAACGCTTTCGTCTCGCAAAGAAGACGCAGAGAACGCTAACGCGCAGCGTCTCGTTCGCGCTAGCGTCTCCGAAGGAGAAGAGAAGAATTGTAGAATGTGTGTAAGTCTTATTTGTTTGAAGGAAGGCTCAAGTATTTACGGCTGTAAGCATTGCTTTTACTTGCTCTTCATCAAGTTGTTCTAACTGTGCCAAGATATCATCATCTGTTTGTTCAGCTAGTTTTTGTACTATGACAATAGACAGTTGTGCCACTGTTGGATTCTCAAATAAGCTGCCTAGTGGTAACTGCAACTGGAAGACATCTTGCACGCGAGACATTAGCTGAGTTGCCAGTAAGGAATGTCCCCCCAATTCAAAGAAATTATCGTGAATGCTTATGAGTGGGACACTAAGAATTTGTTGCCAGATACTAGCAAGCTGACGTTCAATTTCTGTCCGGGGTGCTACCCATTTACTAGGTTGTTGACTACCCTGAGTGCTTAAAGTCAGCAGTTGCTCTCGCTCAATTGCTCCTGTTTCGGTTAATGGCATTTCTTCAAGCTCTACAAAATCGCAGATGCTCTTAGTGCTAAAGCGATCGCGCACTACAATTTCTGAGAAGCTATCAATAGAGGAATCATTGCTATCGCTGGTAAAGTAAGCAGCTAATTTCTGAATGCTATAAAATTCGTTGTGCGTGTAGCGTCGAATATTGCGATTGCTGCTATCTAAACCAACAATCAACTGTGTCTGATTACGATATAAAGCAGCGATTAAGGAAGTTAATGCCTGCTCTTTGGAGATGATATGATACCCCATACTACGAGCAGCATCCCTTGCATATACTGGATTTCCCTGACTCATACCTACCTCATCCCACATTGTCCAGTTTAAACAGTAGGTCTGAGGATGAAAATGAGAGCGCTGATACAAAGAACAACTATCTAAAAAGCTATTGGCAGCAGAATATGCACTAAAACTAGCTCCTCCAAATACACTATTTATTGAAGAGAAAGAAATAAAAACCGTTTGAGGGTGATTTTTAATCAGTTGATAGAGTGTCCAAGTACCATGAACTTTGGGTCGCAACATAGAATTAAAGGTCTGCAAAGTTTCCACTGTGATGTAGTGGTTATCAATGACTTTCCAGTGGTATTCTAAATTACCTTCACCTGCTAAATGGATAATCCCTGAGAGCGGTTGATTCCACTTTGTCTCAGCTTGGGCAACAGCTTTTTGCAATCCATCAAAATCACATGTATCGATAGCTTGGTAAATAAATTCACCACCAGACTCTTCAATTGCTTGATAATTTTTAATCCGCTTCCCAATATGTGTTTGTTGGCCAATATACTTCGACCATTCACTTCGATTTGGTAACTCTGTTCTACCTACAATAATCAGTTTTGCAGAGTACTCCTTGATTAAAAATTGGCACAGATATGTACCTATTCCACCCAATCCCCCTGTTACCAAATAAGTTCCGCCCTGCTTAAGGGGAATCTCCTGAGTTGGTTGCTGACACATATCTACTTTGGCAAGAGATGATACCAAACGCCGATTGTGACGATAGGCAATTTCTGTATCACTGCTAGAAACGTGAAGTTCTCGCAGAATATGCTGTGCATTCACCTCCACAGATTCAACTTCTAAGTCGATGTGCCGACATTGCAACCAAGACAACTCTAGAGGAATTGTCTTCAAAAATCCAATGAGAGTAGATTTTTCATAAGCAATTTTATCGGCACTTGAGGTAAACTGTGCATGGCTGGAAATAACTTGCAACTTAACCGAATGTTCAGAACCTTGAATTTTAGCTAGAGCTTGCACCAAAAATAGCAAACTATAGATTCCCTGCTTTTGGGCTTGTTCCAGGGATTCTAAGGTAGAAACTTCTCCGGCATACTCATCATAAGTCCATAGGTGCAGAATTTGGGCGATGTGGAAGTTATCGGCTGCTAAAGATTCTAGTAAAAGGCGATAGTCATCGGGTTCATCAGGATTAATGCAATAGCGAAGGATGCGATCGCCTCCTACTTCACTATTCAGTTTGGCAAATTTTGAACCAGCTTCCACACAAACACAAGGTTGATTCAGTTCTCTACAAATCAATTGCCCTAATCCCAAGCGATCAACAAAAACTAGGTAAGAACCTGACTGAAGGCGATCGCTATTCTTTGCTGCTTCCTTGAACTGCCAAATCTTACGGTAAAACCAGTCTGGAACTGTGTTGGCGTTGCCTTTGAGGATGTCAAGCCGTTTGAGAATGTCTTTAAATTCACCGACTTGAAAACGCTCTTTGAGTTGGGAACGTTGGATCTTGCCAATGGTAGTCTTAGGAATAATCTGTTTTTCAACAGGAATCAGATAATCTGGATTAACGCCAATATTTTCAACAACCAGGCTGCGAATTTCCTGAGTCAACTTGACAACGTTTGCTTCTTCAGCAACAACTGGACTGAAAAAGATTGCTAATTTATCAGTGTTGTCAAAGGCACTACGGACAGCAACGGCAGCAGTATATGAAACTTCAATGCCAGAAAGCTCTTCAACTGTTGATTCGATTTCATGACTGTAGTAGTTAATACCATTAATGATAATTACATCCTTCTGGCGACCAGTAATGGACAAACGCCCTTGGTGTAAAAATCCTAAGTCTCCCGTATTCAACCAGCCATCCTCAGTGAAAGCTTCTTGGTTAGCTTCCGGGTTTTGATAATAACCACAAGTCACTGAAGCTCCTTTGACCTGCACACGTCCAATTGTTTCCTCTTCCACAACCTGCTCTTGTGCATCTACAATCCGCACCTGAAAACTAGGAATAGGCGCTCCCACTTCCACAAACGAATCATCATCTGTGGTTGAGGACAGGGAAAAGTTGTGAGAGAAAACCACGCCAGAACTGGTTTCAGACATACCCCATGATGGATGCATAGCAGTTGCACACAGCCCATAAGGGGCAAGCAAGTGCAAAAACTGTCTGGCGTGTTTGGCTACAATTGCCTCGCCGCCATTGAGAATAAATCGCATGGAAGAGAGATCCCAACTACGCTTGCTTATTTCTTGCGCCCGGTCGTTAATTAGCCCATAAGCAAAGTTAGGTGCCCAAGTAATCGTGGCTCGATACTGCTCTATCCAATCCAACCATAAAAGAGGATTCTGCAAAAATAGTTCCGTCGGTGCATGAATCTGTTGGCAACCAAGATAGACATCCCGAATATGGAACATCACCAAACCTCCTACATGGTCTAGTGCTAACCAATTCAAGGAGACATCATTACCACTAAAATTATTCATGATCGCGGTAGCAGCTGAACGGCTTAACAAAGCATGATGGCTCTGCATGACTGCTTTGGGAATGCCTGTACTGCCAGAAGTCAACAGCAAGATTGCTAAATCTTCTGGCTGGCTAACATGCCAATTCTGGTCGGGTTGACAACGGCGTAATTCATCGATAGCTTCAATTTGAAAGTTTTCTAAGTTTAATACCTCTGACCAAGAACGAATTGCTGAAGCTAGCTTTGCTGTAGTCAGTACCGTTGGTCGTCCTAGCATCTGCCAAGCATTTTCCAGCTTACTAGTGTTGGTGTTACCTCGCTCATAAGTTGGAGCGATCGCGATCGGTACTGGCACAAAGCCCCCCAACACGCAAGCCCAGAACGCTGAGATGAAATCTTGATTTTCCTCTAACTGGAAAATTACCTTGTCTTGAGGCTTTAAACCCAGCTTTCTCAAACCTGCGAGAATTCGCTGTGCCTCCAAGAGCAAATCCCCATATAATTGAGTACGTTGGTTGCAATCTGATTGGATGTAAACAATTCCTTTGCTTGGGTTATCTTTAGCTGCTCGGTGTAGGGCTTGTACTAAAGTTGGGGTATTTTCATCTAGATGTAGTGGTTCACCATGACTAATAGCTAGTCTGTTTGACCCTGATTTATTGTTGCTCACCTCCTTTAAATACGCTGACGTGAGGACTTGCCGATCGCTTTTTTCGCGGGTGGTGACTTGATTATCAGGAAGCAAATCAGACAAATGGATTGGTAGGAGGGCAGGAACTTGCTGTTGCACCACCACTGCGACTTTATCTATTTCCGGCAATGCTTGTAGTTTTTCTTCCCATCTTTGCACCAAGTCAAAGTCAATAACTTCTAGACGGGATAAAGCTTGTTCATCTACTTGTCCAGTTGGTGTGAGGGGTAGAGCAGATATCGGTACATAGGCAGAGGGGAGTAAGTGAGTCGGTAAAAGAGTTTGCAAGTGCAATTGTAGTTGCTCTGGAGAGAAGGTTCCTGACACAACTACGTAAGCTATTAGTTGTGGCCCTGCTGTTTCTGTTTCCTGCACCAGCACCCAAGCATCATCTACAGCAGGAGACGCTAACAAGGCTGTTTCCACTTCTGCGAGTTCTACCCGATAACCTTTAATCCAAGTCTGCCTCTCTATGCTCCCTAGTAGTTCTAAGGTACCATCGTTAAGACGGCGTGCCAATTCACCTGTTTTGAACAACCACTGATCAGAGGTTTGTTCCAAGGGATTTTTGATCAAGCGTTGGGCTGTTTCTTCATCAACGTTGAGATAACCCCTAGCTAAATTTGTGCCGCCGACATAAATTTCCCCTTTCACCCCGATTGGTACTGGTTGCAAGTGCTGATCCAAAATGTAAACAGACCTGTAAGTGGGATGACCAATGGGCAGAGTTGGTTGTGTGCCGAGGGATTGAACTTTTAAGCTTGTCAATTCTCCCGCAGTTTCAGGTAAGCCGTAAAGATTGTGTAACTCAGCTGTAAAATGCGCTCTGAACGCTTCAACTACAGATTGTTGCAATGGTTCGCCACTGCACAACACTAAACGTAGCGATCGCAATTCTACTTTTTTCTCTTTACTTAAGTAGGTAATCAAAGCTGACAGCGCAGTGGGAACAAAATTAATTACACTCACTTGTTGACTAACAATCAAATGCTCTAAGTCTGTTGGATTGTCTTGATTGTGGGCAGCAATGAGCAAACGTCCTCCCACAACCAAAGGCCAAAAGATTTCCCTAACGGCGGTATCCTGAGTTAAAGGAGCTTTGTGCAGCACTACATCAGACTGTGACAAAGCAAAGGTTTTTTGCAGCCAATTCAGACGTTGACTAACTGCGCCATGTTCTACTAAAATCCCTCGCTGTGACGAGTATATGACATAGGCAAGGTTTGCGGGTGTTGTTTGATGAGGCAGGTTTTCCTCGCTTTGTTGTGCAATCTCCTGCCAATGTGAGTCTAAGCAAATTACCTGCGCCTGATGTTCTGGAAGATGTTGTACTAGATGCTCTTGAGTCAACAACACTGATAACTGAGTTTCTCCTAAAATCAATAGCGATCGCTCCCTTGGCTCAGTTGGGTCTAAAGGCACATATGCACCTCCTGCCTTGAGAATACCCAACAACCCGATGATCGTTAAAAGCGATGCCTCCGGCAACGTCTCCGACGAACGCTCTACACAAATGCCAACTACAGTTTCTGGGCCAACTCCTAGTTTTCGCAAATAGTGCGCGAGTTGATTTGCCTTGGCGTTTAACTCTTGGTAGGTTAATTGCTGGTCTTGCCAAACTACTGCTATTGCATTGGGCTGGAGTTGTACTTGCTTTTCAAACAACTCATGGATACATTGATTTGCCGTAAATTCATTTAGTTGAAGATTCCATTTTACTAACAGTTGATGCTGTTCTTCCTCTGTTAGCAAACCTAATTCACCAATAGTTTGGTTAGGATTAGCAACAATAGCTGCAAGTAAAGTCTGGTAATTATTTACCATCCTAGTAGTGGTGTCTGCGTCAAACAAATCGCTGCTATATTGCCACCAACCTAGTAGTCCGTTTTTTGTCTCCCAAATCAACAAGCCCAAATCACTGCCAGCTGTTGCAGAATCTAGCATTTGCGGAGTCAAAGTGACATCAGCTAACTCGAATGCATCTAGTGAGAAATTCTCTAAGACAAACATGGTTTGGAAGAGAGGATGGTAGCTTAGAGAGCGTTCTGGTTGCAAGGCTGCTACTACTTGTTGAAAGGAAACATCCTGGTGAGCATAAGCAGACATTGCAACTTGCCGTAGCTGAGTGAGGAATTGAGAATAAGTAGGGTTTCCTTGAATCTGGTTACGTAGCACTAGAGTGTTGGCAAAAAAGCCGACAATTGGTTCAAGAGCCCGATGATTGCGGTTGGCGATCGCACAGCCAACACATATATCTTCTTGTCCG
This sequence comes from Nostoc sp., assembly GCF_036919495.1. Lineage (GTDB taxonomy): Bacteria > Cyanobacteriota > Cyanobacteriia > Cyanobacteriales > Nostocaceae > Nostoc. The sequence goes on along the minus strand of NZ_JBALBZ010000173.1, from coordinate 10,881 downwards.
CTGTAACGATAAAGTAATATTACGTAAGCACTAAGCAATATCTGATATAAAGACACTCCTAGCTTTTGGCTTAAGCTATTGAGTTGCTCGGTCAAATTGCGATCAATTTCAAATTGCTTGCTATCACCTTGGTAAGTCTTGACTGAAGGGCGTGGTTTGTCTGGGAGTATTTCTATGGAGGGTGTAGCACCAGCTAACTGTTGTTTCCAGTAGTTTAGTTGTTTTTCTAATACTTCCCCAGTTAACCATTGTCTTTGCCAAACTGCAAAATCAGCGTATTGGATGGATAATTCGGGGAGGGATACAGGATTTCCTTCTATGAAGCTGCGATAAAAGGTAGACAGTTCCTTAAAGAATATCGACATTGACCAGCCATCTATAATGATGTGGTGCATAGTCAAGATCAGCGTATGGGATTGCGATCCTAAGCGCAGCAAGTTAGCTCGCAATAAAGGGCCGTTACTTAAGTCAAAAAGCTGGCTAACTTCTTCGTCAATGATTTCTTGCAGCTTTGCTGCTGGTAAACCTTGCATATCCATCACTGGCAAGGTAATTTTGAAGTCTTCGGCAATTACTTGCACAGGTTTACCATCTTTTGCGGGATATGTAGTCCGCAAACTTTCGTGACGGCGAATAATTTCGTTGAGACTCCACTCTAAAGCTGGAATATTCAACGCACCTTGAAAATTTAACCCGAAATTGGTGTTATAATATGGTATTTCGCTTTCTGCTTGAGAGACAAACCACATTCTTTCTTGGGCAAAGGATAAAGGTAAACCGTGCGATCGCTCCACACGCACTATCGGATCGGCATTGCAGAGTATTGCATTCTTAGCTTCTTCGAGAAAGGCAACAATTTCTGTTTTGCGTCCCAACAGTTCTTTTTTCAGGTCTTGGTTTATCACTCCCTTGGGAGCGCGATAACTTAGCTGATTTCCTTCAAGGGAAAGTTTGATGCCTAAACTATTCAAGTAAGAAACAAATTCTAGAGTTGTCATTTATAGTACTCCTTCTTCTATGTTTTCTTCTGCGTAGTCAATAGATACATTCCACTCTTGAGCTGCAATTCGCAACGCTTCAATGCTCTGTTGCAAATCAACTACAGTAGGAGATGCAAAAAAACGATTTACGGACAACTCTATAGAGAAAGACTCGCGCAAACGAGCAATAACTTGGAAGGCGAGCAAAGAATTTCCCCCCAGTTCAAAGAAGTTGTCGTAAATGCTGATTTGCTCAATTCCTAAAACTTCTTGCCAGCTTTGAGCAATCTGTCGTTCCATCTCGTTTATAGGAGCGACAAATTCTTTTGTGCCTAAACCGTCACCTGTGTGAGTTATGCCTTTAATCAGTAAGTTGCGATCAATTTCCCCGCTTGCAGTCAGTGGCATTTCTGGGATTTGCACAAAGTCACAGTTGACAGTTGCTTGGAAGCAATCTTGCACCATCACATCTGATAACCCCAGGACTTCTAAATCATTGCTGTTGGTGTAATAGGCAGTTAATTTCTCTAACTCACTAAACTCCCCAGAAAAGCGGCGAATTTTGCGATTGCTGCCGTCTAAACCAACAAACAGCGGTGTTTGGTCATGGTATAAACCAGCTATTAAAGAATACACTCCTTGCTGAGGTTTCATGTCATAGTAACCTTGGGCGCGGGTTAGGTCTTGCCTTTGATAACCTTTGTTAATCCCTATTTCTCGCCAAATTGTCCAAGCGAAGCAATAACTCTGCAATAAACCAACACAGCGCTGATATTGATTCAAACTTTCTAGAAAAGTGTTAGCAGCAGTGTAACCGCCAATAGTAGCGCCGCCAAAGAAACTCATCAAAGATGAAAAGCTAATGAAAACTCCTTGCTTTTGGTTCATCAATATCTGATGTAGCACCCAAGTACCGAATACTTTCGGACGAAGTATGGCGGTTAAACTCTGCCGTGTTTCATCTAAGAGTAAATGCTCGTGGTAAATTCCTGCTAAATGGATTACTCCTTCGAGTTTGCATCCCCAGCGTAACTTTGTCTGTTCTACCACTTGTTGTAATTTGCTGAGATCGCAGATATCCACCGCTTCATAAATTACTGCGTCCCCAAGCTGTTTTAATTCTTGGTAAGCCTGAATTTTTGCTGATATGTCTGTAGAGATGTCGGATACAAGGTTTTGATTAGGTAGAGGAGTTCGACCGACTAAAAGCAATTTGGCGTTAAAGGACTTAATCAGATATTTAGCAATTTCAACACCAACGCCGCCAAGTCCGCCGGTGATTAAATACATTCCTCCTTGTTTGAAGACAAGTTCTTGCTTTGAGTGCTTTTGGAAATCTACTTTTTCCAAACCTGCAATTAAACGCTTTCCGTCGCGGTAAGCAATTTCTTGTTCTTTTGATACAACCTGAAGTTCTTGCAGGATAAAATTGCCATTTTCTTCTACCTGGTTTGGCTGTAAATCGAGATGACGACAGTTCAACCAAGGTATTTCTTGGGGAATAGTTTTAACGACACCTAAAACTGGGGATTTTTCATAAGCTACTTTGTCTGTTGGCTGTGTAGTCTGGGTGTAGCTGGAAACAAACAACAATTTAACTGTATGTTCAGAACCCTGAATTTTTGCTAAGGCTTGAACGAGGAATAACAAACTATAAATTCCTAAGTCTTGTGTCACCTCAAGCGCTTCTAAACTCTTGATTTCACCGCTATACTCCTGATAATTCCACAAGTGAAGAATCTGTCCGATCGCTAGATTATCTGCTTTTAAGGTCGAGAGCAAACGCTGATAATGATCTGGATTTTCGGGAGCTAAAGTATAACAGTTGGCGCTGAGTTGAGCAAAATCTGAACCCAAAGAAACACACACATAAGGCAGATTTTGTTGTTTTAGTTGCTGGCATAAAAAAGTCCCTAATCCTAATTCATCGAGAAATACTAGAGTCAGGTTTGTCCAAGGGTTAGGATTCAATATCCTAGCTTTTTTACACCGCCAAACTTTTTGGTAGAACCAGTCAGGAATGGTGTTGGCATTGGCGAGTAAAATATCAAGTTGTTTGAGGATATGATGGAATTCACCAGCTTCAAAGGAATTTTTCAGTTGCGATCGCTGGATTTTGCCAATGGAAGTTTTAGGTATTTGTTCTTTTTCAACAGGAATTAGATAATCAGGATTGATGCCAATCTTTTCTACAACCTGGCTACGAATTTCCCCAGTGAGTTTAACAAGGTTTGCTTGATCGGCAATAACTGAACTGAAAAAGATTGCTAATTTATCAGTGTTGTCAAAAGCACCACGCACCGCAACGGCAGCAGTGTATGAAACTTCTATGCCAGATAGCTCTTCAACTATTGCTTCGATTTCATGACTGTAGTAGTTGATACCATTGATGATAATTACATCTTTTTGACGACCAGTAATCGACAAACATCCAAGGTGGAGAAATCCTAAATCTCCTGTATTCAACCAACCGTCTTCGGTGAAAGCTTCTTGGTTCGCTTTTGGGTTTTGATAATAACCACAGGTAAGGGAAGTTCCTTTGACCTGTACGCTTCCAATTGTTTTCTCTGTTACAACTTGTTGATGTGTATCTACAATTCGCACCTCAAACCCTGGAATTGGCGCTCCCACTTCGACAAACGAATCATCATCTGTGGTTGAGTCTAGAGAAAAGTTATCAGAGAAAACCACCGCAGAACAGGTTTCAGACATCCCCCATGATGGATGCATGGCAGTTGCAGACAACCCATGACCAGCAAGCAACTGCAAAAACTTACGGGCGTGTTTGGCTACAATTGCCTCGCCAGCGTTGAGAATAAATCGCATGGAAGACAAATCCCAACTGCGCTGAATGAGTTCTTGCGCCCTATCGTTAATTAAGCTATAAGCAAAGTTTGGCGCCCAAGTAATCGTGGCTTTATACTGCTCTATCCAATCCAACCATAATAAAGGATTTGCCAAAACTAATTCAGTTGCAGCGTGAATTTGTTGACAACCAACATACACATCACGAATATGGAACATTACTAAACCTCCTACATGGTCTAGTGGCAACCAATTCAAAGAGATATCATTGCTGGTAAAGTTATTCATAATTGCCGTAGCAGCCGAACGGCTTAATAAAGCCTGATGAGTCTGCATCACTGCTTTGGGTATGCCTGTACTGCCGGAGGTCAGTAGTAAGATTGCTAAATCTTCTGGCTGGCTAATATGCCAATTCTGGTCTGGTTCACAGCGACGCAAGTCATCTATGAGTTGAATTTGCAAGTTTTTTAAGTTTAATCCTTGTGACCAAGAACTAATTGCTTGTGCTAGCTTTGCTGTGGTGAGTACTGTTGGTTGCCCTAGCATGTGCCAGGCATTCTCTAGTTTACTGGTGGTTGCGTTGCTGAGTTCATAGCTGGGTGCAACAGCGATTGGTACTGGAACAAATCCCCCCAGTACGCAACCCCAAAATGCGGCGATAAAATCATGATTTTCCTGTAGTTGGAAAATTACTTTGTCTTGAGGCTTTAATCCCTGCTTGCTCAATCCTGCTTTGATTCGCTGTGCCTCATTGAGTAATTCTTCATATGTTTGAGTACGTTGGCTACTATCTGAGTTGATGATTACGATTTTTTGGGTTGGGCTATCTTTGGCTGCTCTGTATAATACTTGTGCTAAATTTTTTGGCGCATCTTCATCTAGATGTAACGCTTCACCCTGACTAATGGCTGGCCTGTTTGACTGCAACTTGTCTTTGCTTATCTCTCTCAGATGGGCTTTTGTTTTATTTGTTAGGTCACTACTTATAACGGCGGCTTTCCAATCAGGAAGCAAATCCATCAGATGTAACGGCGGTAAAGTTTGAGCCTGCTGTTGAACTACCACCGCCACTTGGTCAATTTCGGGCAGTGCTTGCAATTGTGTTTCCCATTTCTGCACTACATTAAAGTCAATTATCTTCAGCAGCGTCAGAGCTTGTTCGTCCACCTCACCTGTAGCCAAAACTGGTAAGCTAGACAACGATACATAGGCTGATGGTAACAGTTCGGCGGGTAAAAATGCTTGTAAATGAGATTGCAACTGTTGTGGAAAAAAGCCTTCTTTTGAAACTATGTAAGCTACTAGTTGTTGGCTGTTAGTTTCTGTTTCTCTCAACAGTACTCGACAATCTTCAATGAAAGGAGCGATTAACAACGCTGCTTCCACTTGAGAGGTTTTAGAGTTGTGGGTCATAACGTTTTTCAGAATTAAGGTAGCTGTCTGCTCTTTTACTGGACACGAGAGAACAATAACTGGTGAGGGGGGAAGTATTTCAGCGTCAAAAGATTGCTTAGAGCCTGTTAAGAAAGAATTTTTACAATTTGCGACCTAAAAAGGTTACTGAGAAAGTATTTATAACTAAAAAGAAGGAAGGTTGTTTTGTGACAAGCTCTTAGTTAGGCTAAATCCTACACCAAGCACTGCACTAGCAATAGCGCAAGCAAGAACTGATACTCTGGGGCGGATATTAAAGAATGTCCCTAGTTTAGCCATGAATTTATTTAAATTTGAGATAAGGTCTTATGTGTTTATACGTAAATGCATTTAGAGTTTTATGTACCTTCAACAACTATGTTGATATTAGCATGCTTACAAAAATAACGTCCAGTAGGTAGACAAGTAACAAATAGGTTTTGAACAAGTCGAGCAAATTAATACTGAAGCAGATAATGACCCTCATACTAGGGTGTTGACTTTGTGAGAAATTAGCCCAAAATTTTTCATGCAATTTCCGTGTCCTTATTTGAAGCAGAAAACACGGTTCTTCTCTTTGAAAGCATAGATTGACCGAAAACTTGAGCGAACCAAGCTTCAAGATAATGTGGACATTTATCTGTCAACACGGACAAATAATTTGGCAACCGACAATTATTAACAGTTAAAGTAATTTAAATAAAAAGTCAAATTCCATGACTTTTACCAACTACCCAATTACGCCGGAAAAACCGGGCTAAAGCTGATTCTTCTAAGGATAAATAAATTGGGCGTCCGTGGGGACAGGTGCGAGGGTTGCGAGTGCGTTGCCAATTATCTAAAAGTGTCTGCATTTCTTGTTGGTTCATGGGTGTACCATTACGAATGGCACTGCGACAGGCGACGGCTACTTGGGCTGTTTGTAAATCGCCTCCCCAACTAAGCTCTAAAATTGCTTCTGCACAGTCGTCCCTCTGTTGCAAAGGTGCAGGGATGTTTCGCACTGCCCAAAGTTGTTCGCCAAAGGGTTCTATTTCTAAACCGATGCGTTGCAGTTGCGATACTTGCGCTGGTGACAATTGATAAAGAATGATTGACGGTTCGACGGGGACAAGTTGCCAATTATCACATAATTGCTCATATAAAACTCGCTCATGGGCAATGTGCTGTTCTACCAACCACATACCACCTGAATGTTCCACCACAATATAGGTGTTGCTAACTTGAGCGACAGCCTTCAAGGAATTAGGAGAGACGCGATTAATCGCGTCTGTAGAAGGGTTAGGATTTTCGTTAGGATTTTGAGAATTGAAATTATAGCTGCCTTTGGCTTCTGCGGCTTTGAGTAATTTACTAACGCGTGTGGTGTGGACAGCTTCTTTGAGATTGTTAGAAGAAATGCTGAGTGCTTGGTTAATTGCTTGGGTAATTTGCTCTTGCCAATAAATGATTTCGTTGAGGTAAATTTCTGTTTTTGCTGGATTGCGATTCCAGTTAATTTGATCGGGAGAAATGGCAAGATGTAGGAAACAAATTGGATAGCGATCGCGTGGTAATGTTCTATGAAATGCTGATAATATTGTTTGCTCTAATTCCGGTGTCTTAACCATCCGTCCGTTGATAGCTACACGTACCCAATCTGGGCGATGACGATGACAGCGATCGGGTAGTCCTACCACTAAGTTTAGTGCGGAGTGGGGAGTACAGACACGATTAATCGCGTCTGTACAAGAGTTGGGAGGGTTGGGTATTTCGAGTTTCACCTCTTGCAAGTCACCTTGTCGCACTTGCGGTAAAATCTGCGGTAGCAGTTGCCCAGTTGTCGAAGCTGGAGAGATGGTGAACCATTGACGATCATTTTGCCAAATCTGCCAGGTGAGGTGAGGATGACACATAGCGATTTGGTGAATTGTGGCTTGCACGGCTTTCATTTGCTGTGCTGCTGTGGGCAATCCCTGACGACGAGATGAGCAATTACCGAAAAGATGAGAAACTGTCACTACTGTACCAGGTGCGATCGCAGTTACTTCAACTTGCACAACTTCCCCACCATCGCCATAGCTAATTCGCCATCCTAATTTTCCACCCACAGGACGACTCAAAATTTCTAAATCTGCCAGAGTTGTTAAGCTATGTAACGCCTCACCACGAAATCCTAAACTGTTAATTTTCCATAAATCGGCACTAGAGCGAATTTTACTGGTGCTGTGGGCTGTGGCTGCTTGTTGTAAATCATCTAGATTCATTCCACAACCATTATCTGCAACACGAATTCGCCATTGCTGTGGCCATAAAGAAACCACAATTCGCGTTGCACCTGCGTCTAGGGAATTTTCTACCAATTCCCGCACCACAGAAGCGAAACAGTCGATTACCTCACCAGCTGTAATGAGATATACGACTTCTGTTGGTAGAGCTTGAATAGTAGATGCCATAAATTATAGTTTATAGCTTCTGGGTGCAAGCTAAGTAGAGGAGATAAGCTGTTACGTATATAACTTGCATTATCAGGGCGGGCAGGATGCCCACCCCACAATCATCTTGAAAAAATATTAGTGCAAATTAAAGGCGCAACAGCTTAAGAAGGCGAATTAACGAGAAATTTTTATTAATTGTAAAGAAAACTCAATTAAACGGGGATTTTTGATAAATTGCTTGTGAGATGATAAGCCAAAAAAACTTATGAGTAATAATTCAGTTGCTGATGTCCATGAGTTAAAGACCCGTTTGCAATGGGGTCAACCAGGTTTTACAATTGTTGATGTGCGCGTAGGCGCAGCCCGCCGTTAGGCATCGCCACACCTACAATCACGGTCGCATCAATGGAGCAATACCCATCCCATTAGACGATTTGGCATCTAAAGCCAAATATGCTCTACATAAAGAACGCCATATTTATATTTATGGCGACAGTGATGAACAATCAACCCAGGCTGCACAAATTCTGAGAGCAGAAGGGTTTGTTGAGGTAGCGGAAATTCAAGGTGGTCTTACAGCTTGGATTTCAGTCGGTGGTGCTACAGAAGGTGTTGCTGCTTAAACTTAACCCAGGTATATCAATCCAAGTCTATTTATTGCATAATTGCTGCTTTTTTGTGCTGCACATTAGACTTCTAACAAAACTCTGAATTAGCGAAAAGGAAACCACAGATAAACACCGATAAATTCTCTGCGTAAATCTGTGGTTTAATCCCTAAAAAATTGACTTTTGCAAGATATCTACTGTGCATTACAGCTTTCTCTACAGCATGAAAAAAACACCTGAGTGCAACATTAATTAACATTAAATCATCTGACTTTCTGCTTACCTCTAGATGTAGTTAATTACTATCACTGGTTGCCAAAACTTTAGGTGGTTCAGGTTTCAGTAACCCATTTAACAGAGATGCGGGACGTTGAGTGTAAGGCCAAGCAAAAGCATGACGGAAAGCTGCATCCTGACAAGCTTGTAGTTGTGCAAAACTGATAATGTTGTAAGTCAAGAGATTCTCATACTCAAACGGTAGACGCACATTGTGCAATCCAGCATTATCAGTACAGATAGCAATATCTACCCCAGCTTCAAAACAACGGTCAAAAACTAATTTGAGTTGACGGATATCCTGCAAAGTACCAGTTTTCAGGTAAGTTGTGGGGCAAACCTCTAAACACTGTCCGCGTTTCGCCACATCATTAAGTAGCTCTGGATACAGTAGGGGAATTTGGATGCCGTGACCGATTCGCATGAGATAGGGTAACAGTTCAGGGTAACAGCCAGCAGTGGTTTCATATAGATGTCCGGTGGTTTTAACGCCCTGCGATCGCGCATAATCATATAAGCTAATCCATTCTTCTAAGCGATCGGCATAATAGGTATCACCCCCGGCTACATCTACTGCACAGACATACTGCTTATTTTGTGCCGCCAAATCAACAATCGCCTTGTTCACCTCATAAGGTAGGCGCGTGTGCATACAGAGAATTTGGCTAGTAACAATCGGATATTCTGGCTGGTGGCTAGCAAGCCCTACTACTTGCACGATTTCTGCCATCTTGTCAATTCTTTCTGATTGACTCAGATGCTCAGGTGTCCGCAAATAGGGAGTGTAGCGCAGTTCTAGATAAGCCAAATTTTCAAAGATGTAAGCACCCCGCACCAAGCGATAGATAAAGTAAGGCAAAGTCTCCACAGTTTGCACACTTTCTACCAGGGTGTGTAATTCTAGATACTCATCCAAGGTGTTGCGTGGACGGGTGTAAAAATCTTCAAATTGTGAATAGTCAGCAAAGCGCGAAATCAACTCCGAAGAATGTCGCTCGAAATATCGCCATAAAACTCTTGGTACGACCGAGCCGCCTAGATGTCTATGTAATTCAGCATATAAAGCCATAGTGGTATTTTTATGTAAAAATTTCATCGATTGTAACAAAAACATAGAAGGAAAAAATCTGGACTCGAAAAAATTTAGCTCCAGAGAATTGGAGCGGAGGTTTCCCACCATCTGGATTTTTCAGATGAGGCTTCCGGTCTAGAGGCTGCGCGAAGGTCGGGATTTTATCCTTATTTTCTGAAAATCCAGCATTTAGATAGTGTTTTGAGCATAAATAAACTTGACATCATCAAGATTAAATTGATAAGATTAAAAACTTTAATTTTTGTGTTATAGTTAAATAAACATTGCTATTGTTGAGGAAAGTGAAATATAACAATATATTTTTTCTTTAACGAAGCAAATTCCTGGCAAGGTTGGTATTAATTGAAAATTCAAGCGTTGGAAGTCAAGGCTGGCGATCGCATTGTTGCTTACTGCAACAATAAAATGCAAATTTGCAAGGTAAAACGCATCTTAGATCCTGGTCAAGCTAATATCACACTATCAGTATTCACCTCTGAGAATTATCGGGGTTGCTCAGTTTCATCTATTGTCCGTTTTCAGAGCAACGCCTTAGTTGATTTAGTAAGTTAAAAACCAAGTAAACATTGAATCTCAAAAATATCTCTAGCTATTGTCCAGCCTCAAGCTGGATATAGTTATTTTAAATGTGCGAGACTGGGGCTGGTTTGGGCTCTACGCACACACAAAACCGTTAATTGTGGCTGGATGATTTTCCAGAAAAATGCCCTCACACTATAAAGAGTGCAGGCGGAAGTTTTTGAGAAAAAAAACTGATATTATGCTCATGCGCCACCAAGAAATGAGAGAACTAGGGACAAAGTGATTAGAATTGTGCTTAGTTTCTATTAGTTTGTCAAATTCAAGGAAATTCTCAACTTATTCAATACTCCAAGATGCTGATTGGATTGGAGTTTCAGTTATTAGCAAAATTGAATTTCTCGCGCGTGTTTTCTGGGCTGATTCAAGAGGATCGTCAGCTTTTTGAGCAGTTTTTGCAACGAGTTGAGGTTGTCAATTTAGTGGCGAGTGATGCTGTTTTGATTAAGAAAATCATTGAAATTCGCCAGCAATATCGGTTGAAACTACCAGATGCAATTATTGCAGCAATGGCGAGCCAAAATTCAGCAACTTTGGTGACTGCCGATCAAGAGTTTGCGAAGGTAACAATTTTAACAGCAATTAATTGGTAGCCTCCTGAGTCAGCAGTCAAGCCTAAGCTAATCGGCATTTAAGCTGCATAATATAAATGCAGAGTCGATTGAAAATAACTATGCCACCACCAGCCAAAAACTTTTTAACTTCGGAAC
>NZ_JBALBZ010000172.1:0-7349 GCF_036919495.1 Nostoc sp. | reverse complement strand
AAACGAGCGCCCATATATTAAGTCACCTCGGTAGATGCATTCTCCGTATTTACTTATCTTTACATAGGTTGGTTTTTTCATGCCTACCTACTTACAAGAATTTTGGTATTATGCAAAATCATTTTCATACATGAAATCAGCAATGCCATAATTCGTAATTGAATTCTATAACTACGAATTACGTTAGCATCATTATCAATGACAAATTATTTTGACATATTTTGTATTTATATTATGGAGACAATAAACTCTTTTAGGAGCGATCGCCAAACCTATTACTCCAAAAACTTCCTATGTTCTGCTCAAACTATGAGGGATAAGGGGAAGAGTTAGAACTTGAAGCATTAAGTTCAGAAACTCATTAATCTACCTTGTCCCCTTGTCCCAACTCCCAACTCCCTTATTCCCCTGCTGCCCTAAGACTCGTATGATCAACATATCAGGAAAACATAACAGCCAGATTTTTACCGCAAAACATGGGCAGTATTTGGGAAATCGATTTTTACTCCCGTCCGATTTTGGACGATAATCAGAAAAAAGTTTGGGAAGTCTTAGTCTGCGAAAGCGCCTTGGATATCAGTACAAAAGTAGATTCTTTGTTTCGCTATGCTCAATATTGTCCCAGTACCCAGGTAAATTCGGGCTGGTTGCGGACAGCATTGCAGGAAGCTATTAACCAAGCGGGAAAAGCACCAATTAAAATCCGCTTTTTCCGCCGCCAAATGAACAACATGATTACTAAAGCCTGCCAAGACTTGGGCATTCCCGCCCAGCCTAGCCGCCGTACTTTGGTTCTCAATCATTGGTTAGAACAGCGCATGGAGGAAGTGTATCCTCAAGAGGCAGGGTATCAAGGGGGGGCTAATCCCTCAGTCCGCTTGGAAAAACCTTTGCCGCAACGTTTACCAGATGCTTTGGAAGGACAGCAGTGGGTATTTGTTACCTTAGATGCTGCGGATTTGGCAGAAATGCCAGAGTGGGAAATTGGCTTTGGTGAAGCTTTCCCCCTAGAGTTGGCAAAAGTTTCACCTGAAACCCGTATTCCTGGGATTTTAATTTTCTCACCTAGAGCATTGCCCTTGGCAGGCTGGATGTCTGGTTTGGATTTAGCTTTCTTAAGATTTGATACCAGCGAAGAAGCGAGATTGCTTTTAGAAACTGGTGTAACCGAAAGCTGGATTGTGGCAAATATCAAAAAACCTCAACTTTTAGCAGAAGCCAAAGGTTTTGAAGAAGCCAAGCAAAAAGCTAACGGAATGCATTTTATCGGTGTACAGTCTGATCCTAAAGCAGAAGCTTTTGCTGGTTTTTGGCTGTTGCAAGAGGTGAATCTTTGAAAATGGGGAGTGGGGAGTGAGGACTGGGGAGTGGGGACTGGGGACTGGAGAGGAGTCACAAATGACCAATGACCAATGACTAAGGTGATTTACAAGAAAGAATTTACCGATTAGAAGAGCGAACAGCCGTTCTACCCTACGATGGAATGATATTGGGTGGTAATTTTTATTCTGGAAATCACCTAATGACTAGATCCGTTGAGACATGGCAATGATTTGGGATAATTAACTGCGTCCATCAGTGTTGATCTGTGGTTCCAAATCGTAACTGTAAGAAACGCTGATGATTTTTGGATGGTTATCTGCGTTCATCACGTAGAAAGTTTAATCGTCGGTTTTTGACGATCGCACTTTTCAAGAGAGGGCGTTGATATGCGGTTCAAAATCCACAATTGCACTAAGAGTCATGGGTTCTGAAAATTTGTCACAAGATACACTAGCAGAACAGCTGCTGGAACTAGCTATAAAATCTGGAGCAGAAGCAGCTGAGGTGTATCAGTCGCGATCGCTTTCTCGTCCAGTGTTTTTTGAGGCAAACCGACTCAAACAGCTAGAAACTAACCAATCTGAAGGCACAGCACTACGACTTTGGCGAAACGGGCGTCCGGGACTGACGGTGGCTTACGGTTCTGTTCTAGCCGAAGTAATGGTGGAAAAAGCTCTGGCTCTAAGTCAACTGAATCTACCTGAAACAGTAGAATTAGGCTCTAACTCTCAGCCCTCCTACCCAAATTTAGGGGAAAGTGTGCCGATAGAGGTTTTGGTGGACTGGGGTAAAGAAGCGATCGCACTCATCCGCGATGCCTATCCCGATGTTGTTTGCAATGGTGACTGGGAATGTGATGCTGAAACTACCAGAATAGTCAACACTAAAGGTTTAGATTGTTACTACACTGATACTACCCTTAATTGCTATATATCAGCCGAATGGGTGCGCGGTGATGATTTTTTAAGTGTTGCCGATGGCCAAACTAAGCGGGGCGAACTCCACCCGGAAATATTAGCTAACCAAATTTTACAACGGTTAATTTGGGCCGGAGAAAATGTCTCATCTCCTAATGGTCGCATCCCGATTTTGTTCACTTCTAAAGCTGCTGATATGCTTTGGGGAACTGTGCAAGAAGCTTTGAATGGCAAGCGAGTTTTAGAAGTAGCTTCCCCTTGGGGAGAACGTTTGGGTAAAGCAGTAGTTGCCCCCAGTCTCACCCTCTACCAAGATCCAGAAGCCGGCCCTTATAGTTGCCCTTTTGATGATGAAGGCACTCCTACTCAATTTTTAGTATTTATCCAAAACGGAATTTTACAGCATTTTTATGGCGATCGCACCACCGGACGCCAACTGGATACTGACACCACTGGAAATGGTTTTCGCCCTGGTTTAGGTAGCTATCCCACCCCTGGTTTATTTAATTTTCTGATCCAGCCAGGTTCAGCATCACTACCAGATTTAATTCAAGAACTGGATAATGGCATAATTGTGGATCAAATGCTGGGCGGTGACAGCAGCATATCTGGAGATTTTTCAATCAACATTGATTTAGGCTACCGCGTCAAAAATGGTCAGGTAATTGGGCGCGTTAAGGATACGATGGTGGCAGGTAATGTCTACACTGCCCTTAAGCAATTGGTTAAACTAGGTAATGATGCTGATTGGAATGGTTCTTGTTATACTCCATCTCTAATAGTAGAAGGACTATCCACGACGGGGAGAAGTAATTAAATTGGGGATTGGGGATTGGGGATTGAGGTAGAAGAATGGAGTTCAAAGCCTCATTAATGGAGTTCAAAGCCTCATTAATGGAGTTCAAAGCCTCATTAACGGAGTTCAAAGACTCATTAATGGAGTTCAAAGACTCATTAACGGAGTTCAAAGCCTCATTAACGGAGTTCAAAGCCTCATTAACGGAGTTCAAAGCCTCATTAATGGAGTTCAAAGCCTCATTAACGGAGTTCAAAGACTCATTAATGGAGTTCAAAGCCTCATTAACGGAGTTCAAAGCCTCATTAACGGAGTTCAAAGACTCATTAATGGAGTTCAAAGCCTCATTAACGGAGTTCAAAGACTCATTAATGGAGTTCAAAGACTCATTAACGGAGTTCAAAGACTCATTAACGGAATTCAAAGCCTCATATCCTATTCCCTCAATCCCCAATCCTCAATCCCCAATCCCCAATCCCCTAATCCCCAAAAATCATGTCTCTTCCTGTTCTGAATCAGCGCTTTCGCACCTGGTGGCAGCCTAGAAGAGGTTTAGCGATCGCCGAAGCTTGTGTTATCGGTCTGGTTGCTGCCCTATCTGCGGTATTTCTGAAAGTAGGATCGGGATGGCTGGGGACATGGCGAGTCCATACTACCCACCTTTTACCGGCTTGGCTGGCATTACCAGCAATTGGTCTTGTCCTGGGATTTGTAGCTGGATGGTTGGTGGATAGATTAGCACCAGAGGCTTATGGTAGCGGTATTCCGCAGGTAAAAGCCAGTCTTGCCAATGTACCTATAAGATTATCTTGGCGCGTGGCAGGTGTGAAGTTAATCAGTGCCATCATCGTCATAGGTTCGGGTATGACTCTGGGACGACAAGGCCCTACCGTTCATGTAGGGGCAGGTTTGGCAGCAGGGATGAGTCGTTGGGTTCCTACTTCCCCAGATCATCGGCGGCAAATGGTTGCAGCAGGTGCGGGTGCGGGTTTGGCAGCTGCTTTTAATGCCCCGATCGCAGGTGTATTATTTATCGTTGAAGAGTTACTCCAGGATTTATCAGGATTGACTCTGGGTACTGCGATTATCGCCTCCTTTATTGGTGGGGTGATATCCCGACTTTTAGGTGGTGGCTCTCTTGCACTTAACCTGCAATTGACTCAATCTTCTAGCCAATTCTCTATTCCAGAAATTCCCTTTTTCCTGCTATTGGGTATTTTGGCAGGCTTATTGGGTGCATTATTTGATCGTGGCTTAATATTTAGTATTAAATTTTATAGAAAATTACATCTCAGCTTACCACTGCGAGTAGCTTTGGCTGGATTGATCTCTGGTGTTGTCGTGGCAATGCTCCCCGAATCCTTTCGTAATAATACGGGTTTTCGGGAGTCTTTAATTACTGGAGGTTCTCATCCAACCGTAGCAGCGATCGCCTTTGCAGCACAGTTCATTCTCACACTCATAGCATTTGGTTCAGGAGCGCCAGGGGGATTATTCGCTCCCAGTCTGATTTTGGGTTCTTGTTTAGGTCACATTATTGGTGTATTGGAGTTATACATCACCGGAGCCGGTTCTCCTGCTACTTATGCGCTAGCCGGTATGGGTGGATTTTTTAGCGCCGTTTCTAAAGTGCCAATCACAGCAATTGTGATTGTGTTTGAGATGACTACAGATTTCAATCTGGTGCTACCTTTGATGATTGTTTCTGTAGCAGCTTACTTAGTTGCGGATAAGGTAGTGCCTGGTTCGCTTTATGAGAAACTTTTGGAATTAAAAGGCATCACTCTGACTAAAGAAGTTCCGATGGAAGGAGCATTAACCAAGTTAACTGCAAAAGATGTGATGCAAGAACGGGTAGAAACTCTAGATGCACAGATGAGCTTGGAAGAAGCAAAGCAGTTCTTTGCTCGTTCTCATCATCGCGGTTTCCCTGTAGTAGAGGATAACAAGCTAGTAGGGATTGTGACACAATCAGATTTGCTGAAAACACGCGAGAGTGCAAAGCACACGCTCCGCGATCGCAATTTAGCTGATATTTTGTTAAAAGAAATTATGACGCCTGTCCCGATGACAGTAACACCAATCCACACCCTAAGCAATGTGCTGTATTTACTCGATCGCTATCAAATCAGTCGCTTACCTGTGGTGGATGGCCGAAAACTGATCGGAATTATTACTCGTGCAGATATTATTCGGGCGGAAGCAGATCATCTCAATTGTGATAACCGGACTCTTAAACTGCGACCAGAACCTTCTTATATAGTTTATCAAACGCGATCGCCCAGCACTGGTAATGGTAGATTATTAGTGCCAGTAGCGAATCCTGAAACAGCAGGTATTTTATTACAAATGGCAGCAGCTATTGCCCGCGATCGCCATTATGAAATAGATTGCGTGCAAGTTATGCTGATACCCCGCCACAGTTCCCCATCAGAAACACAGGTAAGGACGACAAAAAGTCGCCGTTTGCTACGACAGGCGGAAGTCTTAGCAAAAAAATGGAAAATTCCCTTGCACACGCAGATCCGAGTTACCCACGATGTAGCGCAGGCAATTTTAGAGACAATCAATGAAGAACACATCGACCTAATTTTAATGGGATGGGAGGGTAGCACATCTACCCCTGGTCTGATTTTTGGCAACGTTGTAGAGACCATAATTCGCCAAGCCACCTGCGAAGTAGTCTTAGTAAAATTAGGCACTACTGGGTACTCCTTCAATCGCTGGCTAGTCCCGATGGCTGGTGGCCCCAATTCCCCACTAGCGATTAAATTGCTACCGGCTTTAATTACATTGGGCAATGATCCAAAAATTCGCCTGACACAAGTATTTAAGCCATCTGAACTCAAGCCAGATATGTCAGTTTCAGAACAAGCCATCCGCCATTTGATGCGGCGGCGAAAGTTGTCCAGTAGTGTTGTTGCTCTGCCAGTCCAGGCTAATTCAGTCGCAGAAGGTGTGATTAACTTAGTTAAAACCGAAGGTTATGATGTTGTAGTTTTGGGAGCATCGCAAGAGGGATTGTTGCAGCAGGCGATTCAAGGTAATATTCCAGAAGCGATCGCCTCTGGTGTAGAAAGTACAGTGATTTTGGTTAGGGGTGCAATTAATAAGTAATTGTTCATTTTTTATACAATATACCAATGATAAGAGAAACAATTATTGGTATTAAGATTGGAATAGCAACTATAAGTCCCCACTTACCAAACTTAATTTCCTCACCCTCAGATTTTAAAAATGCAATCCAACCTACAACTCCCATCAAAATCCAAATACACCCAAAGCCAAGGAATATAATAAATACTGAATCTTCCATTTTTTCTCAATTAAATAATATAAAAAGCTAAAAAAATTTTAATTCATTTATTTGTTGGCTAAATAGCTGAGATGTTAGCTGTGAACTCATAGTCCGCCTCAGAATGAATTCTGAGTCTAATAGCGAAAGTCGTCTAAAGACGACTGAAAAAAGGTTATGGTCAATTTTAACGGACTTCAGGTATAAAAGAGGAATTTTATGAGCGGTTTATATCTAGAACGAAATAGCTCTAAAAGAATATTAATTGTTAACACGCCCTCACTCCCCAAGGCTTGCAGTTATGTATACACACGAACAAAGCCTGCATTGGCAGGCTTTACCCGTAATTATCTTTAGGATTTACGCGAAATTAGAACGCAACTCATTATTAAAAGTTAGAACGGGAGCTAGAGGAGCCTACTGCATTAGGGTCACGATAAGCTACATTATCATCCGCTTTGCGGCTCTTACGACCAAATAAACCAAATAAACCGAGCAAGCCCAATAAACCCCAATCGCCATCCCGATAATTTCTGTCGGTAGCAGAGGTGTCTGTAGTAGTATTTGTAACAGTTCCATCAGTAGTGCTTGTTGTCTGAGCAGAAGCAGGCAGAACTGTAGGCAAGGTAGCCAAACTTAGAGCAATAGCAGTACTTCCGATAATTTTAGAGACATTAAAGCGTTTCACTATCACATTCCTCAATTGAATTGCTGCAAGTAATAGTTAAAGCATATTAAGTTCTGACACGGACAGCATCAATCTTTAGCTGCAAATATAAATCCGCTTAAAGATGCATTAATGAGCGAGTAAATAAGCATTTTGGCATAGGTTATATTACCAAGCATGGCAAATTATGCAATCAATATTGAAGTCAGCGATCGCATTAAAACAATCTCAATTCCAGAAGATAGAATTTTTCTTTTTGACATCCTCCCTGCCGTTTACGGCAGGGATTCCTAATACTCACGAATTAGGTTTCTGTTTCTTTCCATTACTGGATTTTTGCAACTGCCCTTT
>NZ_JBALBZ010000171.1:0-9464 GCF_036919495.1 Nostoc sp. | reverse complement strand
TCAATGTGTTTCAGTATGTTGCTCATATTTCTATGTCAAAAAAGCTCTCTGATGTTCTTTTACCACAGAACGTTACTATTTTGGAGATGTCTAATAGGTGTAACTTGGTTCACTCCATACACAAAACCCTGATTCATCCAAATACTTTAAGTCAATTTCTCCAGTTGCAGACGCTAGTTCCAACATATCTAAGTCTGCTTGCTTGCGATCGCGTACTACGGGGTCTTGTTTTCCTTTATGGCTCTTTCTGGTGCGCTTCCAATTGACCCCCTTTTTTTGAGTACCCGTCTTAATCTGTCAGGACTCAGTTGCACATTGCGCTCACGTTCTAATTTTTCAGTGAGTTGACGACTGTTGTATGTACGTGGTTCTTTTTTGAGGCATTCCTCTAAAAACACAATGTCAGTTTCAGTCCATTTTTGTTTTCCCCCTCGACCAGGTAATTCCCAAAGCCCTTCCAGTCCTAGCTTCTGCCATTTATGTAAAACTTCTCTTACTGTTTGTGGAGTCCAATTAAAATGAGCAGCTATTTTTTCTACGTACCAGCCATGTGCATTTAATCTGATTACTTCTGCTCGGTCTTTGACTTTCTGTGTTACATCCGCAGTTCTAAGGTTTAACAAAGTTCGGTCTTCCTTACTTGAAAGAAATACCCTTAAACGAGCACCCATATTTCAGTTACCTCAGTAGATGCATTCTCCGTATTTACTTATCTTTACATAATTGGGTTTTTTCGCACCTACCTACTTATTCCTCGCAAATAATATTCCTTATTTTATTTTTGCAAAGTTTGGATATTCCAGTCCAATCTTTAACATATATGCATATACCAAGTTATGCTACTTTTTGGAAATAAATACATTAAAGCGATATGCATTATTCCCATAATTAGCAATATATTGATTTTCAATTTTTATATTAACAGGTTCATTAACTAAAAGTTGGTAAAAATAATTTTTATCGTAGTATAAATGTTCTAAAAGCTGATATTGCTTGCTATATTCTTCTTCTCCAATTGTTTTTCGTCTTCTATTCATATCTTCTTCTTTTTTAGAAAGGTTGGGAATATCCAATATTCCAATGCTTTTTCCAGCCAATTTAACCATTAACTTAATAACTTTGGCAGCATAATCATAATTGTAAAAATACAAAAATACACCATTAGCAATTACGATATCAAATTGCTCTTCTCTATAAATATCAATAGCTTCACAAACTTTAATATCAGCTTTATGCATAGCTGATAAAGCAATTTTAACTAAATTTTCAGCATAATCAATTCCTGCTACTTTGTGTCCTTTTTGGTAAAAGGGATAGAGAAAAGCACCTGAACCACAGCCTACTTCAAAGATAGAATCTTGTGGTTCAATTTTTAACTTAGTAGCTATGCGTTCAAGATACTCCATCCATGCTTCGGTTTCACTTAGCTGACCAAATGGTGAACTAAAACCATCAATGGCAATTAACTGTTCTAAGATAGGTTTATCTGCTGAAGATATTTGTCTATTATTCCAAATTTTTTGCCAATTGTTTCTCATAATTATTTACCTGCTAGTCTACAAAAATATTTGTATTTTCTTTTAAATTAGCTACAACTTCTCGAAAAGCTTTGAGAAAAATCTCATTGTCAGCAATATTTCTAACTGCTAGTCTTAAATAGAATTTTTTGCTACTAAAGCGATTGGATATATCTTTAACGTATATACCATGTGCGGACAATAATTTTTGGGTCAAGTTATCTTTAAAGCTGAGATTGTAGTCCAGACAAAGCAGTAAAAAATTTCCGCCACTAGAGTAAACTTGTTTAACGCCAGGAAGTGACTTAAGTTCCTTAGCAAATTGTTCGCGGTCTTCTTTAGTTTTTTGGAAAGATGCTTTTATCGCTTCTCGATGTTTCAGGATAATTTCTAAGAAGTATTCAGCTAAGGAATTTATATTCCAAATCGGTATGTGGCTGCGGAGATAAGCATTAAAAGCTTGGTTCTCAGTGTAAGCATAACCCAAGCGAATACCTGGTACTCCTAGTATTTTACTTAAGCTTACTAGTAGAATTACATTAGATAGTGGAGCTTTTTCGAGTAAAGGTAAAATGCTTTCTTGGTCGGAGAAATGAATAAATGATTCGTCTAAAATCACTATTTTATCAGGATGAGTAGCAGCAAAATTATAGATCCATTTTGTTTCCAGTAAAGAACCAGTGGGGTTATTAGGATTGACAAATACAATAAAATCACAGTTTTGAGCTTTTTCAAGAATTTCTGTAGTATCTATTCCTACTCGATCTGAGTATGTAATAGCTTTAGGAAAGATTCTACTATACTCACCGAATGTAGGACTAGGAAGCAAGCCGATAAATTCAGCTAAATATTGTTCTGCAATCGGATAAACTTGGGAAACACCATTTAGAACAGTAACCTTCTCCTCCTGACAATAAAGATAGGTAGCAAGTTTATGGTTGAGAATAGTTTGGGTAGAACCATAGTTTTGAACTAGAGATACCAGGTTATTTTTCATTTCAGATAAAACAGAACTGGTAGGAAAATACATATTGCGGATAAAGCAATAATCAAGAATATCATAGTTCCAATAGCCTCCGTAGGAACTATCTAAAATAGTCTTCTGCTTAGATTTATCAAAGATAAAATGAGCAATTCTTAGATCGTTAGGATCGTCAATCTCAGCCCATTTTTCCGACTCACCTACAATTTCAACAAAAATATCTTCTTTTTGTAAGTAAATAATTAATCCCACAATCAGTTCATAGTAGCAATTATCATCAATAGTTTGAGCGTAGTATTGGAGAATTTTTCCAAAAGAACGATTGCAGAATTCCTGAGAAAAACGATAAATATTTAAAGTTTTATATTTGTCACAAAAATCAAAGTCAACGTCTTGGAGATGGGGAGGGATAACATTCGTGATGATTTTTCGTTTCGATATGGTAACTACAGTCCCATCCATACCACTTCTGTAGCGATCAACCAAAGCAACATTCTTATACGACGATTTGAGTAAACGCTCAATAATAGCAGGTTCAAAGATTAAGTCACATTCAATCAGGATAACATCCTTATCTATACACAAATTTTGTAAAGCTAAAGATAAGGAGTAAATATTGTTTGTTTCCCCATATCTTTCGTTATGAACGTAATTAATAGCTAAATCGGGATAATTTTGCTCGACATGCTGTTTTATCTCTGCAACTCGATAACCTGTCACAATGGTAATATCAGTGAGGTGATACTCAAGTATCCCGTCAATAATTTTTTGCAGAACTGTTTTCTCGCCAATGTGCAATAGGGTTTTGTGAGTTTGGTAGGTGAGGGGGCGCATTCTCCTGCCATATCCTGCCGCCAAAATGATTACTTTGAATTGACTCTGGTCTACATTCATTTTATGACATCAGTAATTATCAATTAAAAATTGAGTTTTTCCATTTGCGCTCGCATTAATACAATTCATCCTTACCTGTTTAAGACTACCAGGTTTAGTGAAGTATATAAAAAGTGCAAATTTTCAGGGATTGGGACGAGCAAGCGTTATCCTCACCGTATCGGTATCCTTCTGCAATTGCAATTGTTCGGGACGAATGTAAAGCAACGCTGCGAGTAAATATTGGTTCGGTTCCAGGTTGCGCTCTTGAGCTTGGTTTAGCATCTTAAATATAATATCCAGCTCACTAGTAGCGGTGCTTTCATTCTGAATACCGCTTTTCCTTAAAATTTGATGAGACATTTTCATAAGCCCTGAGTATGTAGTTTTAATTTCCTCAGGTGGGATGCTCATCCAGAAATCAGCATTTTGTTTTCTAGCCTTTTGTAATGCAGACAATATATCTGGATCTGAAGGGTTTCGTTTATATTGCTGAACTAAGCTATGTAAAACTTGTATATAAAGATGATAAATTATGTTAAAGTTGCGTTTTAGTGATATTTGTGGTAGCTGTAACCAAGGGGCATCAATGAGATTTTTTGTTGCAGTCCAATGCCAGTCCTGCTCTGGAATCTGCCAATATTTTCCATATTCCCAACTTAAATACTTTTCTACATCATCAGGGATATTAAATTCATGTTCTTTAAATATAATTTTTTTAAAATTTGTCTTTGGATAAGCAAATTTAACAAGTTCATATTTTGACACTTTTGTATTCTCAATCCATTCATAATTTTCCACCCAGCAGGCATACCATATATAATCTTCCTCTTCATAGGCAAAAAATAAATCTATTTGGATTCCATTTTTAGAAAATGAAAATGTTAAACCTTCTGCTTGAGTTCCCATTCTTCCCCTAACTTTAAACCCTTGGTTGGCAAAAGATTCAACAATTTTTTCATTGTAATCTTTGGCAAACAATGCGATATCAATATCGTAATCGTGTTTGATAAAATCATTTTCCCGATAACAACCCAAAAGCGTGCCATCTGTTAACCAAAAATGAATTCCTAAAGTATCTAAAATTTTTTTAGACTCAATTAAAATTAAGGTTGCTTGAGTATTATCCATGACTTTCTTCTTTTTACTCTCTTAACTTTTAAATCAAAAACTGCGGTTTAAGTGCCCATCCTATCAATGATAATAATACATTCAGTGAGGTGAAGCAGTTCTAAGCTGTCGCGCACCTAACTTGCACATTGTTTCGTAAAGGCTGTCAAAAGTTAAAAGTCCAGAGTCCAGATTAATTTTAACTTTTGACTCTTGACTCTTGACAACCTCCAGGAATAATTATGCAATTTAAATGCGTATTAGCTTAATAGCGCAGGAATTGTCGTGATTTTATTCAATTTATATGCTACCTTAACTAGTTAAACAATTTGTTGGGATTATCTTATTTATGGACTGGTTTTATTAATGGTGTGAAATTACAGGTATGGGCAACTTGGTTATTTTATGCCGTCTTCGTTGACTTGGGGAATGCGATCACCTAATGACAAAGTAGAAATTTAATGGGTCGTCAAAGTCGAAATTTACAACCTGGGTTCTCTTACCACGTCACCACCCGCTGCAATAACCGTGAATTCAACCTAGCGCACCGGGAATGCCGGAAAGTCTTCTTATATACAATCAAAAAAAGTTTGGATAAATATGGCTTCAAACTTTACGCATTGTGCATCATATCCAACCATGTGTACTACTTGATAGAACCAGCTACCCCAGAAGATTTGCCTAAAATCATGCATTTTCTCAACTGGTATACAGCGATGTGCTTCAACCGGGTACTTAATCGTACAGGGCACTTCTGGGAACAGCGGTATTTTTGTGATGGGTTTCCACCTACCGATACACAACGAGCATTAAATACCTTAAGCGCTTATCCACGGTAATCCCAGAGCCGCCCAAATGTGACGGAGCTTTTTCTACGATTTTAGTAACTACGGCACTACGGCACTTATAACCAATTTACTTTTGACTTTTGGCTTTTGATTTTTGACTTCCCGCTAGGGCGTGGCATCCCGCTTTTTTAGGACTGGGTAAAACATTCGATGAATGTGCCAAGAAGTACCGGGGCTTTTGTCAAAGATATAAACCAATATCAAAACCAGCCTAGCTTTCTCACTGGGGAAACAAGCTGCTGGCTGGTTATAAAATTACCCGGACTAGAACTAAGCACAAATACTCACCTGGTCAGTTGACACTATGGGATCAGTGCCAGTTATCCGAGTGTCCCGAAGTGGCAGTTGTGAGAATTTTGTCCGAGCTAATAGAGCGTTTTACAGAAGTTGCACATTGGAGGTATTGTAGACCTACTGAACCTAAGAATTGACCTAACAAATTTTCCACAACATCTAATGTTACTCACTAGTTCCTAAACCTCAACACAACATATAATGTTAGCGTCGATAACTAGTTGGGTAACCTAGACCAATAAAACTACCACTACTACCAACATTACCACTTAGGTTGACATTATTGCTAGTTATTCCAACATCAACATAACGGGTAGGAGAGCTAGCATAACCCCCCATAATGCTTTCACATTCTTCATCAGTTAAGCATTCCTCTAAGTATTCTTTATCCCAATTACCTAATTCCAATTCCACGATAAAATCTTCAAAGGAAGGTTTTTCGCTCATCTTCAGATCCACTCCAATTTTCTTTTGTTTCTTCCAGTATACTAACTATTTTTTGCTACATTGTGTTAATTTTTCTAGAATACTCACTGGGAGGATATCGAAAGCTCACAAGGTTTATGCTGATATCCGTAGCATCTTTGCATGAAAACAGTAAGAATTGATTGCTGGAGAGTTTCCTGCCGTCAATGGAATTTCTTTTGTGCTTTGAGGGATGTACATGGAGAGGCTTATGTCTGGGGATTTCCGACCAGGGCAAACAGTTTCTGGAAATTTGCTGGAGATGGTGCAAAGATGGTATATGGTTAAAGATTCACGACTTCTTTGATTTAGCTATTAAAACATTGATTAATAGTTATTAAACTCACCCTAATTCCATCAACCGATTACTTGAATTTTTTAATAGTTAAAATGCAAATATTAATGCTTGGTATTCCCGGAACGGCTTTGAAACGCCCTGTTGATTGGGCGTTACAATATGGTCATATAGTTTGGTATGTTGGAGAATACGATTTTTATGAAAAAGAACCACCGAGAAATTATCGTTTTATTCCCTCTGTTTTAAAAAAAGTAAAGCAAGAGCAAAATTTAGTAACCGATTTAAATGAAACGGAAAAAGAGAATTTACGTCCCTTACAAATAACACAGTTACATCAGATAGTGGCAGAATTTCAACCGAATATTATTCATGCTCACGGATTTTGTTATGAACTAGAATGTTGTGTTCAGGCAAATATACATCCTTTGGTCTTATCAATTTGGGGTTTTTTGATTTTGGAGCCAAAAAAATTTAACAATTATGATGAGTTTTATCCAAAGCTTTATTCTGTTATGAAAGCTGCTGATGCGGTAATTGTGGAATCACCAGTTTTGAGGGAACAATGTCAAGCATTGCTTCAGCCCGCTCAAAAAATTGCATTAATTCCTTTGGGAACAGACACACAACACTTTCGTCCTTACACTGGGGAAAATATAGATAAGGCTAAACAGCTTTTGCGTTTTCCTCAACAAGTAAAAGTGTTACTTTCGCCACGAGGTTGGGATCGACTTTACTGTCAACACGAAATATTGGAAGCCTTTACTATCGTCAAATCGCAACTAGCGCACCCAACGATACTTGTATTCATATTGTTGGGACGTAGTAGTATTAAAGAGCATAAATCCTACTATGAGTACTTTCGGAAACGTGTAGAAGATTTAGAACTGAGTAAACAAATTTACTTCCTACCTCCATTTTCTTATGAAATGATGCCTTTTGTATATTCTTTATCTGATGCTATTATTAACTTTCCTACAGTTGATGCCTTTCCTTCTACTCTTATAGAAGCATCTGCTTGCGCTAAACCTATTATAACTGCCCAATTGCCATCTTATCAAAGTACATTTGTTGAAGAATTTTGTACTTTGGTTCCTCCTCATGACATCGCATCTTTATCTACCGCAATTGTAAAAATTGTAAATCAACCAGAAGTAGAACGCAGGGAACATCTAGCCTTACTGCGTCAAACAATCATTGAGCAGTATGATGAAAGGATTATGCAACAGAGACTATTTACTCTTTATGATCAGTTGGCATCAGTAAACAACTGAGCGTGGGGTGTTTAAGTGTAAGTAAATTTATACTTTTTTTGTTTAAATGCTTGAGAGACACTAAAGTATATATAATAACCTCTCTTAAGAAGATGGTAGGCTACTTTTCGCCATTCTGCATTAGTTGTTTTATGGAAGCAGGTACTTTATCAGAAGTTTGTGAGGAGATCAGAAGAGGAAAACTAATCATCCACAACCACTTGTAAACGCTTGTAGCGCCACGAAATTTTTGATAGTGTTCCAATGTTTGGCGAGCCTTTGCACCTTGATAACGGCAAATATATAAGTAGGCAAGGCTCAAGTAGCTATTAAAAAAGTACGATTCGAGAAATTTTAGAGGTAATTTTTGTAACTTAGGATGACGGCCGAAAGCTTTTTCTTTAACACGTAACCAGTTAACTAACATTTGTTCTTCATTATTCTGCATACTGTTTGGAGATAGACGATAATGTACCAAAGGTTCACTTAATAAATGAACCTGCCATTTTGCAATAATCCGTAACCACATGTCGTAATCCTCGCAAGAGGTTAACGTTTCATCAAACAAACCAACAGCATCCAGACATTCTCGATGCACCACTACGGTGGATGTTGGAATGAAATTACGTCCAAATAAAGTCCAAAGGCGCTGAACAGAAGGTGTGGGATTTGCTTTTGCCCATGTATTGGGTAACACTCCGTTCTCGTTAAAACAGAACATATCTGAATATACCAAGCCAATGTTGAGATGGGATTCTAAACAAGCAATCTGTTTTTCTAGCTTATTTGGTAGCCAAAGATCATCATCATCAACAAAGGCAATGTACCGTCCCTGCGCTACCCTAATACCTGCATTGCGAGCTGCGGATACTCCTTTATTTTTCTGTTGAATAACAGTAATCTTATCCCCAAATTGGTATAAGACTTCTACTGTTTTATCAGTGGAACCATCATTAACGACGATCACTTCATAGTCAGTGTAGGTTTGTGCTAGTACGCTTTCAATTGTTTGTCCAACTAGATTCGCTCGTCTGTAGGTGGGAATAATGACGCTGACTATAGGCATAGAGAGAACAATTTTGAATTTTAGAAAATAGCTAACTTTTCACTCTTCCCCCAAATAATCAAATACGGGATGTTCCCAACATCAGGGAAGAAACAATATCAAGTATGACACTTCAGGTTATCAGATAATGTGTTTCCTTGTTCGTTATTGATACCTGTACCAACTGCTGCATGTATGCTTGTCCGTACCATTCTTTGAACCCAACATTTGCTATCATCTTCTCTAGCTTAAATATAGGAAGAGTATATGAATATTATAGTTACCGGTGGAGCAGGATTTATTGGTTCACACGTCACTGACTATTTACTCTCAATCGGGCATCACGTCATTGTTGTCGATAATTTACTAGCAGGTAAAGTTTGTAATTTACCGCAACATCAAAGCTTGAAATTTTTGTATCAAGACATCGCCACAGTTAGCACGGATGATTTCTTCTCGCTTTCAAGTCAAAATATTGATGGCATTGTGCATCTGGCTGCAATTCCTTCAGTGAAGAAATCCTGGCAACAGCCACAGAAGGTCAATGATAATAATTGTTCTAGTATGCTGAGAGTGATTGAGTTGTGCTCAGAACTAAAGATTCCTAGACTTGTCTTTGCCAGTTCAGCAGCAGTGTACGGCGAGCAGCAGACTATGCCGATTTCTGAAAGCCAGTCTAAATCACCACTAAGGGACTTCCAAAGAATAAATTATTCCAAGAAAAACAAGAGACAGGTTTTCTCAAGAATGATAATCATTTTAAGGCGGGAGAAAAGGGATTG
>NZ_JBALBZ010000170.1:0-260373 GCF_036919495.1 Nostoc sp. | reverse complement strand
TCTCAGTTGCACTCGACTTAATAAATCCTCAACATTTAAGAAACTGGTTTGCCAGTTGCTGTTACTGTACCTCATAACAGCCGTAAGTGCTGTATATTTACCCCCCGGCTATGCCGTCCCCCCTTGTGAAGGGGGGACTAATTATGTGTATCTTCATACAGAAGTGGTATTAGATGTAGTAAGACTTTCCTGATTTATATCTATTGCCTCATAGTGTCAATACTGCTCGGTTAAGCGGAAAAAGCTTAAAATTCGTAGGTTGGGTTGAGGAACGAAACCCAACATTTCTGGGGCTTGGTTGGGTTGAACGAAGTGAAACCCAACCTACAAATATTCTTAACCGAGCAGTATTGCTCATAGTGTTTGTTTGTGAAGCTAGACCAAATATTAAGACTTGTAGGCCTATTCACTGCTCTATATTTACTTACTAATATTTTTCTGCGTTATCCGCCGTTTCTTCATCAACAGGTTTAACTATTACATTTGTATATCTTTGAAGAATATAAGCAGCTTGAAATAAATCTAAAATTGCACCTTGAAGCTGATTGATATTAATTTGCAAGCCTTCTATATTAGAACCTCGAAAATCTGTATCTTTAAATTTAGCATCAGCAAGGATAACGTTATTCATTCGGCAATTTATAAATTTTACATTTGTTAGAGAAGTTTCCAAAAAAGTGGAATCTTCAAGCTGACAATTTTCAAAAATAACACGCTCAAATTTACTCAAATTAAATTGTGAAAACTGTCCTTGACAGCCCTTAAACATAACATTTTTTAATCTAGATTTTATTGCTTTAAATCCCAGCAATCTACAGTTAATAAACTCAACTCTACTAAGCAAACTTTCTTCCCATTCAGTATTAGCAAAATCACTTTTAGTAATTTTAACATCTTGTAAAGAAAGCTTTTTAAAATAAGTATTTATAGCTTTAACATTATCAAAGTAGGCATATTGAAAATCTACTCCTCTAGTTCCCTCAAGCTGACAATTTGATAAATGTACGTTTTGATAGCTCTCTAATTCAGATAATTGATTATCTGGTATCCCCTTATTCATACTTTCAGATAAAGGTAAATTAGGAAGCTCAATAACTTTATGTTTCTTAGGCATATTTTTTATTAAAAATAATAGATAATTAATTACTAAGGAACGTGGATTAAATAAAATGCAAAATTTCATCCTGTATCTAGCTTCTCTCTCCAATATATCGGAGAGGGATTGAGGGTGAGGTAAGCTAGGGACATAAATTGTATGTTATTTAATTCTTGTTCCTAATCTCGTTTTTCTAACCTTTTAAAAACGGTGAGAACCAAAAAAGTCAGCAAAGCACTGATTAATGCTAACTGCCATAAACCACAGCCAGCAGCAATTCCTAAAGCAGCCGAAACCCAAATAGCTGCTGCTGATGTGAGTCCGTGAATTTCAAGTCGCTGTGATTCTTGAGAAGATTGGCGCACAATTTCTCCAGCACCGAGAAATCCTATACCGGTTGCAATCCCCTGAATTACGCGGCTAAGTGCATCACGACTGGACGGTGGCCCATCTGTTTGCATAATTATGAGAGTAAAAATGGCTGAACCGAAACTCACCAAGATATGAGTTCTTAAACCGGCTGGTTTACGTCTAATTTGGCGTTCTAAGCCGATAATTGCTCCAATAAACAATGCAAGGCACAGTCTGAAGCTAATATTTAGCCAATCATTAGTTGCAAGGTAGTAAGTGTTTGGCAATGCTTAGTCTGGTGTAGAGCATTTTATATAATAGTACAGCACCGCATAAATCTAGGTACTATACATATAAATTAACAAGATTTCGAGCATCCCATTGTTAAAGGTAGGCAAACTTTCGCCACAACTACTAGTACCGCAAGGCGGAAGTCAAAAGTCACGCACACTTTAATTTTTGGCTTTCTGGCTGTAATAAAATATTAGGTTTATTTCCGCCAACCTATACTAGGTTAATTAGTAATATTTTTACAAAAATAGTGCAAAAATATTTTAATCTTTTATTGATGGAGTCTAATTTAACGAGTGCAATTTAATAGCCTATATCATATTTGGATTCTATTAATTCAGGAATACTTTTTTGGTACGACTTAATCTCTTATACCAATTCTGTATGAAGATACGCTAAACCATATTTAAGCACAAGAAAGAAGAAAAAGAAACGTAGACGCATTAGCGAAGCGGTAGCGACGAAGGAGCGTCAGCGGCTTGCCGCAGGCTACCGCAAAGAACGCATAGACACGAAGTGGCTTCTTGTTCGCGTAGCGTCTCCGAAGGTGAAGGGTAGGACACAAAGAAAGAAAGTAAAAGGGTTTGGCGCAGCCTCACAAAGAAATGATATTACCTTGTTAGGATTATTTACCAATAAGATATTATTTTGCTCAAAAATAAATTTTAAGTTTATTAAATAGAGTTTTTAACTATTTAAAATGACTGAACCATAAAATTTTACTTTAAATTGCAAGATTTAACCCATACACTCAATAATTAAATATGATACCGCCATCTACAACTCACTCAAACAACTAAACCCCCGATTGTAGGGAAGAGAGGCTAAAGGAAGGAAAATATTTGAATTACAAAGGAGTTGAATTACAGCAATACATCGTGTAACTGGCAATTAACCACTAATAAGGTCGGTAAATTAAACGTAAATGCTGGAAAATCCTCTTTTAGTAAGGAGTCAGTGGATTTCCGGCTGATAACGTACTAAGAGGAAATGGCTATGGCTACAAATAGATAACTGACAACTAACAAATTGAGTGGACAAACTCTACTGGCTAGACCAAATTAAACTACAAGACCGCGCCAAAGTAGGTAACAAAGCATTTTACTTGAGCAGAATCATGCAGCGTGGCTATCCGGTGGTGCCTGGTTTTGTCGTTTCGGCAGAAATTTTGCGAGAATTTCTCGAAAATCTCAATAGTTCAGAGTCATTAGTGGCTGACTTACCCCATTCTTCGTTACACCTGGATGTAGCTAATTGGCGTCAACTTCAGCAAGTAGCAGGCCGTTTGCGCCAAGAAATACTCACTGCGACTGTGCCACAAGATTGGGTGAATACAATTTTCCAAGCAGCTAGAGAATGGCAAACTGGCTGTTTGATTCTTCGACCTACCTTAGCAGTATCAAATGCTACTCCAAATCTGAATAATATATCTGGTTTGCTGGAGTCGGTGTTTTGCCAGTGCGAACCCGAAGCGATCGCTTATGCCCTCAAGCGTACCTGGAGCCAGATATTTCGTGCTAGAAGTCTACTATATTGGCAACGGGCAGGAATTAACCTGCAACAAATCAGTTTAGCGGTTTTGGTTCAACCTGTTGAGAATGCGATCGCCAGTGGCTTGCTGAGTGCTAACTCCTCTGGCTGGGAAATTGAAGCTACTTGGGGATTAGGAATTGCAATAGCTCAAGGCGAAGTCCAGCCAGATGTTTACTACATTCAACAGGCAACCGGGGTTGTGCTTGAGCAGCAGTTGGGCAATAAAATGCTCGCTTATGGTGTGGATGATGCAGCACCGGAAGCTTTTTCGCAACCCCTGCCCAAGTCAGCCCTAACACCAGATCACACTTGTCTAAATACCTACCTAATTCAGGAAGCCCAACAAAAACAGTACGCTTTACAAGAAGAATACGTACAACAAATAATTGCTCTAGGAACTCAACTGCTGAGTGAACTGGGTAAAAGCTTTACCATTAAATGGACTATCGCCGGGCAAAATACATCTGGCAAGCTCTACATTACACAAGTTAGTCCTCCCCATGTAATTCACCACAGACACTTCATTAGGGGAATAGGGGCAGCAGGAGGACGTGTTGTGGCGAATGCCCTTGTAATTAATAATCCGCAGCACAAACCCGAAGAATTACCCAAGGGAGTGATTTTAGTAATAACAGCGATCGCACCTGATTGGTTACCATTACTGCACCAAGTTGGTGGTATTATTACTGAACAAGGCGGATTAACCAGCCACGCTGCAATTCTTGCCAGAGAATTAGGTATTGCAGCAGTAGTTAATGCAACATCTGTTACAAGCTTAATCCAAACTGGCGAACGACTGCTACTCGATGGCGACAGAGGAGAAGTTTATCGGATCAAAGAAGAAGGCGAAAGTGGGAGAGAAAAAGAGATGGAGAGGAAGAAAGTGGCAGAAAATCCTCTCCATTCCCCTATCTCCCCATCCCTTCCTGTTACTTCTCATCTACCTATGATTGCTACCCAACTGCTGGTGAACTTGAGTCAGTCTAGTTTAATAGAACAAGTACAAAGCTTACCTGTGGATGGAGTGGGATTGTTGCGCTCAGAATTGATGGTACTAAATATATTGTCCGGGCAACATCCTAAGAGTTGGATTTTAGGCGGGCGGCAAGCAGAATTGTTAGAGCTATGGTCTGAGCAGATTATCCAGTTTGCCCGTGCCTTTGCACCAAGACCAGTTTTTTATCGTTCTTTAGATTGGCCACAAGATTTACCATCATTGAGTGATAATTTACAATCTTCAACACAATCGATGTTAGGTGAACGTGGTACCTTCAGCTATTTACGAAATCCCGCAGTCTTTGAATTGGAACTGCAAGCTTTAGCGAGTGTCCAGCAAGCTGGTTACAGCAATATAAATCTACTGTTGCCTTTTGTGCGGACTGTAGAAGAATTTATCTTTTGTCGTCGCAAAGTTGAGCAAGCCCTTTTAACTGAGGTGTCACAGTTTCAATTGTGGATGATGGCAGAAGTGCCAAGCGTCCTGTTTTTACTACCAGAATATGTTAAAGCAGGTGCAGCCGGAATTTCTATTGGTACAAATGATTTGACCCAATTATTGCTCGGAGTGGATCGAGAGCAAGGACAGCTAGGAAAAGTATTTAATGAACGGCATCCGGCAGTTATGGGTGCGATCGCTCAACTGATCAAAATGGCTAAAAGTGCCGGTATCCCTTGTTCAATCTGCGGTCAAGCACCAGCCATCTATCCAGAAATTATTGATAAGTTAGTGGAATGGGGTATAACTTCCATTTCCGTTGAACCGGAAGCAGTGGAACGAACATATCAAGCGATCGCTCGTGCTGAACAACGGATAATTTTAGCAGCAGCACGACGAAAACTTCATTAGTTAAGAGTGATTTAATGATTCTAGGCGTGATAGCCAGATGTTGAAGTGGGGACACCTGCTCCGAATTACTTCTAGTCCAATTCGTTCAGCTAACTGTGGTGCAAAAGCAGGCTTCGCTTTTCCATAATCAGGAAACCGAGCGATGATGCGTTTACTGGGAGCTGTCTGTTGTCCGTCGTTGATCAACTCAGGTGTCTCATATTGATTAGCGATCGCCTTAAGAGCCTCAATCTCTTTTGTACGACGAGCATCAAGATATTCAAAGCACGTTGGATCGGCAAAAAGATATGCTTCGTATTCATGTAATTGAATGTACGGAATAAATCGGTAATCACTGATATCCTCTGCAAAGCGTTGCTCTAGAAATTCGACCCGTTGTACAGGATTTTGGCGCAAACTCTCAGCTTCAGCCAATCCAGGAAAATCAGGAGCAATAGCATACAAATCAATCATCGTAGTGAAGAATACATCACGATTACTATCTTCGTTGAGCGATCGTAGAATATCGTTTTTCATTGGCTCGTAATTGCGTCCACCGCCGCGATGCACCTTCCCCTTTTTTCTGGCATGAGCGATTAGCCGAGGGTAGTGCATAAACACTTCATGTTGAGCTAAGTGTGGTTTTATCAAAGTGTCGGCGAATGTCTGCTCAGTTTGTCCTTCAGCAAATAGGTAGAGGCGCATCATTAATGTGGTCCTCCCCCAATGATATTTTTCTCCCAGACTTCTCCCAAACTGTACTCGTCGAGCCAAGTTTCTAATACTGTGGGATTGAGACGCTTAAATTGCGACTCCTTTCCCTCCCGGTTTACCGCAATTACATCTTCAGGATCAAAATTATCCAAGAAGGAGCTAGATTGGGTGCTAATGAGAATTTGCGTATGGAGCGAAGCCTTGCTAAACAAGCCAGCCACAACATTTAGAGCATAGGGGTGAAGACCTAGTTCTGGCTCATCAACAACGATAAGTCCTGGTAATTTATCCTCTGGCTGTAAGAGCAGTGTTACCAGACATATAGCGCGTAAAGTGCCATCTGAAAATTGATGGGGTCCAAAAACACTATCTGATTCCTTTTCTTGCCAGTTCAGAATCACACGATTAGATGCATCTGGCTCAAGAACAAAGTCATGGAAAAATGGTGCAATCAAACGGATTGTTCCGATGATACGTTGATAAGTTGAAATATTTTCTTCGCGGAATTTCAGAAGTAATGCAGCTAAATTTCCGGCATCAGGCATGAGCCATCGGTTATCGCCTACGTAACAAGATTGCCGCACTCCCGCTGTAGAAGATGTATCGTGAAAATGATATACACGGCAACGATCAAGCAAATATTTAAGCGTCTTAGCTGTTTGTTTACCTTCGTCTGCTGCTGCACTAATTTTTGTTTCCTGATGCCCTGCACCCAACTGGTCAATCCTTGGGGATGTCCTACCCGTTTGCAGAAAGCTCAATGTCTCTTCGGCAAAGATTAGGGTATCACCAGCGGCATGGAATAACCGCAGATTATATGTATCTACCCCGTTTTCAACTTCAAACTCCAATTTTGCTTCTATCTGAGGAGTTATCTTGGGCCCAAAGTGCAAGAGGGACTGAGCACGCCCCGACATACCGATATATTGTTGGAAGCGTCCAGCCATCATCTCATTAAGCATCTTGAAGAACGAGATGAGATTGCTTTTGCCTGCTCCATTTGCTCCAATCAAGATATTTAAGGGACGCAACTCAAGATCCATCGCCTTAATAGACTTGAACCCGTTAAGGGTTAATCGTTGCAGCCTATTCAAAAGTCGGTCTCCAGAATCGGTAAATGTGTATTTGCTTGCTCTTATCTAACACCCACAGACTTCTACTAGATCATTATTTTGATTTTGCAAATAAAAAATTTGGAAAACTTTACAAAGTTATAAGCTAAAAATCTTTTAATTTGCATCCTCAAAAAAATGAATCTCTTGTGGGGTGGGCATTTTGCCCGCCCTAGTTGTGCAAATTAAATGCGCGACAGCTTACAACACCGCCAAAATGTTCAATATCGGTAAATCGCTGCAACGGCTGTGCTATATGGAATCTCTTCAAAGGGAACAGCGTAAACCGTGCCACCGTTTAATAAGGTATGAGCAGCGACAAAATCCAACAAATCCTCATCACCAGTTTCTTTTTCTGGGTGCAAATAAACGGTTTCTGAAGTTGGATCAAATAAACCCCACTGTTGCTGACCAACTGCAACTATTAATGAATCCACTCGTTGGTAATAAGCGGCTGAAACAACTTCTTCAAGGTTATTAGATGCTTTACCAGTATCACCACCAAATAATTCGTGAAATTGTTCTAAAACTGCTTGCTGTGACTTTTGGAAATCAGCCTCGACAATCGGCCAAGCTTGGTCATGTAACTCTTGGGCGCTGAGAATTTCTGGATTACCAGTGATAGCTTCATCCATTAAATGCTGGTAACTATTTGCTTGTCTATACACAGGCAAGAGATACTCTACCCCAGCCAGCACCAAAGGCGCTTTTTGCAATTTCAGTTTCTCGTATAATGCGCGATCGACAATTTGAAAGAATTGGAGGATGTCTTCTTGGCGTCTATCCCTGTCAGGGCTTCCCTGTCCGTGAAACGTACCTGGTTGCTGAAAAGAATTGGAGGTTCCCCCTTTTGATGTTGCGATGCGAAACTGACCTTCTTTAGCAGTATCGTCTCTTTGCAGAGCTTCATCTAGACTTTTTGGAAGATTTTCTACTTCTACCTCTTTGACGCTGTAGCGTGTTCCTTCAAAGAACCTGACATCTTGTTGGCTCAAAGCCAGCATATAAAAGCGACCATTGCCATTTAAAATTGGCAGCAGTGGTTTGATGTGAAATCGGTCTGTAACTACCACCAACTCTTGAAAATCAATTGGCAGGGGATAATAGCGAAAAATATTGTCAGAAATAAAAATCGCCAGCCCTTGCTCTCCGATTTGCTCCCAAAACTCTTGGGTATCAATTTCCTGGGATTTTTCTAATAATGCGATCGCATCTTCCTGTTCCAAACCCGCATCAATTAAACGAGTCTGTGCTTCCCTGATCAAATTTTTAAAGCGAATTGGGTTTTGTCGCACTTCTGGTCCGGCTGGGTGCGTTGGCATATAAATAGAAACACAATTTCCTTTTGGTTGTTCTATTAATGTCTTTATTTCCTCTCTAGAGATTAATTGCATATTATATTCCTCTTATTAACGTGACCAGACCCATCAGAACAGACCATCCATATTCAATGATCTGATAGGACGTTATTCTCAGATGGTGGCGGTTGAAGTTCAACCGTTTGCTTCTGAATTTATTTCACCTCAAGGAGGGTTTAGTTGCATCTTTCTTTTGATAGGCAATATTCATGTTTGAGAATTACTAATTAAAACCCTCAATTTTAAAGCTAAAATCGCCACAAACATCAAATGTTTGGCGTGTTAGAGTTTGCGCGTCCTGAGTTTATGCCTATTCTACTGTCTGGTCGGCTAAGGCCTAAAGTTACTCGTTTCATAATCCAGTACAAACCGGCAAGTACCACAAAGGTGATAGAAACAATCACTAGGGGCTGTTTTCCCAGAATTTCTTCTACTCCTTTGGTTAGTACAGCATCGGGTTGAGTAATAAAATCCCAACTGTTGAAACGCAAAAATCGCCCCCAATAAACACCAACAGCGCAAAGAAAATGGGTAATCAACTCAACGCGCCAAATCCATTGGCTTTTGCCGATACGATGTAAGTAGTAACCCCAATTAATTAACGATATTACATAAGCTTCAAATCCACTAAAAATTATTAATAAATAGACAGGGATGAGTACTAAAGTAATCATCCAAACTGATTGAATCGTGCGGATATCATCTATCAAGTGAATTACATCAGTCAATAAATATGGTGCATTAGGTAAGAAAGCATAGAAAACTAAGAATCCTAGCCACCAAAGCCAAGAGCCACCACGCCTAAACCGAAATAGCCACACACTCAAAGCTAAAGGTATAAAAGCCAGAAATAAATTCCAAGTCATCCAACTCATATTAATTCGCAAGACCTGTACAACTCTGGCTATCAATTCTTCTTTCATAGGTGCTAATTTAGAAGATGTTTTATTGATCTAAATTCACTCTGTAGTGTTAGTATTAACCTAAGTGATTGACTGATAAAATTTTTGTATCCCCAAGGAAATTTGTTTACTCCAAGAGCAGATAAGGCTTTTGTGCCACTTGTAAGGAAATGCACACTAATGTCTGAATTTAGAGTTTTTATGTCTTCCATACTGCGGGATGAAATTTCTCAATCATGAAATCACTAGTATAGCCAGAAAATCATCAGGGTAAAATCTACCAGGCAAAGAAAGTCTGAGCGGCAAAAAGGCTGCTGAATATTTTCCTGTGGACTTTTTTTATGGAAATGTTGCCCCTGTCCTAACTATTATATTGATTTAATTTTGCCCTGGTAGAGTTCCAGAAGCATCCTAAAGTTTTTGCCAAGAGTGGAAAATACTTGTGCCCCATCAGATAGATTATTCTGGCTGGCTACAGTATTTATTCATCTGATTGACTAATGTATCCGACTG
This sequence comes from Nostoc sp., assembly GCF_036919495.1. Classification (GTDB taxonomy): domain Bacteria; phylum Cyanobacteriota; class Cyanobacteriia; order Cyanobacteriales; family Nostocaceae; genus Nostoc. The sequence goes on along the minus strand of NZ_JBALBZ010000170.1, from coordinate 250,678 downwards.
CTGGCCAAGTGTTGTGGCTGTTGTCAGTGCTGAATCAATTTCGCCCCTCGCCTTTTGGATTTTTTCTCTACCCGATACCGAGGTATCTGCTGTTTTGGTCGCACCAAGGGCCCTAGCGGCAATGGCTATCGCTTGACTAAGATTTTGAAAAATCTTCACAAAACCGCTTTGAAATTCTTTTAGCTTAGGATCTTTTAAATTCAGTTCCCTAATCGATTTAGTCACAAATTCTAAATCTTTAGATAGCTGTATGCTGGTAATCACTTGCGTTCCTTTATTTTTATCAATCAGAGAAGTTCCGGCATTCACAACTCGAATCAGTCGCTGGCATTGGGAAACTTTATTTTCACTGCAACTAGTAATGAATAAAACAATGCTTAGGCTAACAGAAGCAAGAACAGTATATTTATGTGAAACAGACATTAACACCCCAACAGCAATAAAACCGAGAATATAGTATCCAATATTACGAAAAAATGAGGGGATTGGGCATTGAAAATAGTCAGAAGGGCAGGGTGCTGCTCTTGCTGAGGGGAAAATTCATCTCCCTTGCTCTCGTTCACCTACGCTCCCTGCTTCCTCATGCCCAAATCACCAATCGATCGGTAAACCCAACTGGTCTAAAGTAGCACCATCTTGCAAAAGTGGCTGAATATTGCTGTCTATTTGAATCCGACCACCAGATAGTACCAAAGCGCGTTGAGTAACTCTGCCTAACCAATGTAGGTCATGAGAAGCAATTAATATCACCTGCACGGGTAACTTTAACAACACTTGCGCTAAATGCCGCCGCCACGCTGGATCAAGACCGTTAGTCGGCTCATCTAAAATTAAAATTGTCGGGTCTAGGGCTAAAATTGAGGACTTGGGGTAGATTTTTCAGTTCTACCGGGATGCCATTAATCGTAATTTTCCCAGTTTGCGGTTGTTTTAAGCCGATTAGGTTCTCCAGCAAGGTGCTTTTTCCAGAACCAGTTGCTCCCATCAACGCCACGCGATCGCCCGGATTTAAGGTAAAAGAAATTTCTTGCAATACTGGCTCCTGGCGGGAATAGGCATACGCCAGGTTTTCAACCTCAACTACGGCTGCGTGAGGGTTATGGGTTGGTGATTGGGGATTAGAAGTTAAAGATTTCAAGATTCACAAATTCAATATTCACAACTGCACTATATTCTGTAAGAAGCAAGAGTTACACAACCAGCGATCGCCCAAGCTGCTAGTATGGCAAAACGCTCTTTTGGTCTGAGGGTAGAATCTATGGGCAATTGCCCGTTGTAACCACGAGTTACCATTGCTGCATAGACTCGCTCTGCCCTGTCTAGACTACGGAGATACAAGGCTCCAATCATGGCAGCACTGGCGTAGCGCAGCCATGCCGCAGTTCCATTCAAACCGCGTAATTGAGCGCTACGCTGCATCCGCGTCACTTCTGAGAGCAAAATTTCCATATATTGCCCTGCTAATAACAAGTTTTCTTTTAAAGGTGCTGGTACAGGTAAGCCTTTGAGGGCGATGCCGAAACTGTGGGGCGGTAAGGTTAACAAAAAACTATTCATCGTAACCAAACAAACCAGAGAACGAACTAGCAAAAAACTGGCTCGTTCCCATCCCAAGGGCAATGCTAACAATGACAAAAAAATCAATTCTGTACCGAGTAATCCTCCCAAGCGGCGGATGGGTACGCGCAACAGCCAAGCCCACAAAAGTGCGATCGCTCGAAGGCAATAAAGAGTGCTGCTATACTCACTAAACCAGTAGCCCCTGCCACTGGAACAGAAATAAATCCATCAGGAATATGCATAATCTACCCTGTACAATAGACGTTTATTTACTCAATACAAGCAATAAAACAAAGGCATTAAATTACTACCAAACAAAACTCTCACCTTTTTTGCAATGCCCTCTTGGAGGATTTGATGCTGTTACTTTCGAGATATTTACTATCCAATGGCTGCTAAATAGTATACTTATTTCCTATTTTATTAATTTTTGTTAACTTTATTTTTATATATATCGCTAAATGTTGATAAATTCTTAGAAAAGTCGAAAAAGCTTGACTTTAATAAGGTAACATGCATTTAATTTGCAGATTCTCAATCGCCAAAAGTCTGGCTAGGATTGCCTTTTTTCTCTACGAAACGCTATGCGAACATTTGGAATTGCTTTGCTTTTCTTACGATTGAGATATAGTTATCACAGCAGTTTTTATTTATTTAAACCACATCTATCGTAGGGACACAGCATTGCAGTGCCCAAAAGCGCGAGTTTATTTACTAAATTGTCCTCTACAGCTACTATTTATTACGGATGATTTGTGATTTGCTACATTATACCTACTAACAATTACTCACAAGTCCTCACATAGCCTAGATAAACAGTATATTTGCTGACTTAGCTAACTAATGGTACAGTATTAATTGTTTGTATAAAAAATAATATTTAACACATTATAAATAATACCATAAAATTGAGTGGTTAAATGTAAAGCTTAGATGAAGTTTAGGAAAATATTTTGAATTGAAGCGCGGAAATTACTAAACTTTTCAAAACAGCTAACTGTAATAAAAGTATTCATCAATTAACTAACCAGGTTCAGTCAATTAAGCCAGCAGATGTTCGGCTTTGTTTCGCTCGGTTTTTACACATCCTCCTTCTGTAATGTGAAATTATGAAGACAAACTCATCCAACTCGCTGTTAACAGTACCAACTGGACCACTAAAGATTTCAGAGTTGCCTCCTAACGGTGTGGGTATAAGTGGTGAATCTATCCATCTTTCCCTAGTAATTCCTACTTATAAAGAACGTGACAACATCAAGAATGTGGTCAACATATTGAGTCAGTTACTGGATGAATCTATTCCAGGAAACTATGAATTAATTGTGGTAGACGATGATAGCCCAGACCGAACTTGGGAAATAGCACAATCCTTGACGACAGAATACCCTCAGTTACGGGTGATGCGACGCCAACAGGAACGGGGTCTATCCTCTGCGGTGATTCGTGGGTGGCAAGCAGCCACAGGGAATGTTTTGGGGGTGATTGATGGAGATTTGCAGCATCCACCAGAGGTGCTGATGCAACTGTTGCGTAGTGTTGAGCAGGGAGCAGATTTGGCAGTAGCCAGTCGTCATGTGGACGGAGGCGGCGTCAGTAGCTGGAGTGTTGTTAGGCGTATCTTGTCTCGTGGCGCTCAATTGTTGGGCTTAGTGATCTTACCGGGGGTACTGGGAAGAGTTTCCGATCCCATGAGTGGTTATTTTATGGTGCGCCGGAGTGCGATCGCAAATGCAATACTCAATCCAGTTGGATATAAAATTCTCCTAGAAGTAATCGGACGGGGAAAGGTAGACCAAGTTGCCGAAGTTGGGTATGTGTTCTGCGAACGCAAAGAGGGAGAGAGTAAGGTGACATGGAAGCAATATGTAGATTACATCCACCACTTGGTACGGTTGCGGCTCTCCACAGGAAGAGTAGGACGATTGAGTAGAAAAGTCAATTTCCCAGTTGGTAGATTCGTCCGCTTTGGATTGGTTGGCTTTAGTGGTGTGTTTGTGGATATGGCAATACTTTACTTGCTCAGTGATCCGACTACCTTGGCTTGGCCACTGACGCGCAGCAAAATTATTGCTGGTGAGATTGCAATTTTAAATAATTTCTTCTGGAATGATGCTTGGACATTTGCGGATGTCAGCGCCAGACAGCAAGGATGGAAGCAACGCCTGAAGCGGTTTGGGAAATTCAACGCTATTTGTCTTGCTGGACTGGTATTGAATGTACTGATATTAAATTTGGTATTTAATTTTCTGATTCCTAACCGTTATATTGCCAACTTTATAGCGATCGCAATTGCTACCGTCTGGAATTTCTGGATTAATTTGAAACTTAGCTGGCGCGTCACTGATGTGAAATAATCACAACGAGGGATTTGAGATTTTGATTTTTGTTCTTAGACTTTAGAACGAACTGAAATCTAAAACGTCAAATCTACAATTCCATTCGTATGAGGCCCGGCAATGAGAGCTTTTTTCCAAGGTGCATTTGATTTTTACAGAAAAATTATCTCGTTGCTATCTGTCTATGCTGCCCGTTTCCTGCCCATAGTAGATGCAAATTCTACTTTACAACGCAAGTATTGGCATAATTGGCAGACTCGCCTCCCTCCTTTTTGGCTTCACCCCTTGCTGAACTTAATGTGGTTGATCGTCGGCATCAGTTTACGTCTAACCAACTTGACTGCAAAGCCTCCTTGGACTGATGAGTTTGCCACTTTAGTGTTTAGCTTGGGGAATACTTTTTTATCAGTACCCCTAGATCAAGCGATCGCGCCTGATATCCTATTGCAACCACTGCAACCAAACCCAGCAGCTAGTATTGGTGATGTAGTTCATAACTTAGTTACACAAGATAATCATCCACCACTGTATTTTGTGCTGGTTTTCCTGTGGATGAAATTATTTTCTAGCGACGGAGGCTTAGTATCGCTGTTTGGGGCGCGATCGCTACCAGCTATATTCGGTGCTGCTTCAATACCGTGTGTTTATGTATTGGCTAAGGTAGCATTTCGCTCGAAATTAGTGGGACACTTGACTGCTGCCATGATGGCAGTATCACCCTACGGCGTATTTTTAGCACAAGAAGCGCGTCATTACACTTTAGCAATCTTATGGGTAATTGGTTCTCTCACCTGCTTAGTAATTGCTACACGTCATATTCAAAACCGTACACCTTTACCTATATGGGTAGCACTTTTGTGGGTAGGAATTAATGCTTTAGGATTTGCTACTCATTATTTCTTCAGCCTCACCCTCTGCACAGAAGCCATAGTTTTGATTTTTCTTGCTTGGCTTCAATTGCAAACTAGCAGCAAATTTTCTCTTTTCTTCTCTCCTCCTTGGCGGCGTATCTATGCCGTTGCTGTAGGTACTTGTGTGGCGGGTTTAATTTGGATACCAATCTTATTAGAGAATAAAAATCGTGGTATTTTGACCGAGTGGATTCGAGGTTCGCGCGTTGGACTAGATTGGTTAAGCCCAATTTTTCAAGCTTTAGGAACATTGATTGCAATGATTTCCTTATTACCAGTTGAATCTTCACAGCTATTAGTTGTGATTCCTTCTGGAATGGTGATGCTGACTTTCTTTATTTGGGCAGTACCAATTTTGCTGCGTGCGATCAAGATTCAACTACAGCACCCAGAAAACCGGATTATGATTCAGGTGTTTGTTGGAGTAGTGAGCAGTGCGATCGCTTTATTCTTTATCTTTACGTACTTTTTGGGGATTGACTTGACTAGAGGCGCTAGATATAACTTTGTTTACTTCCCTGCGATCGTTGTTTTACTAGGCGCAAGTCTCGCAGTTTGTTGGCATCCCCCCAAGGAAATAAAAAGCATAGGTAAATGGGGAATAAACGGTAAAAAAGCCGTGATGTTAATTTGGCTAATGGGATTTTTCAGTGCAGTTACAGTAATCTGCAATCTCGGCTATCAAAAATATTATCGCCCTGACCTGTTTGTGCAACTGATTCAACAAACATCCGCCACACCAGTACTAATTGCCGCCACCCACAGAACTTATGTACACACTGGGGAAATGATGGGAGTCGCTAGGGAGATTAAACTTGCCAATTCACTCCAAAAACCTTTGTTTCTCCTTGCTCATCAAGACAAAGACCCGAATAGTTCCACCATTGCTCTGGAAAATACTTTAAATAAATTACCACGACCTTTTGACTTGTGGCTGGTAAACTTTCACGCACCCCTAGCAGAAGCCGTCAAAACATGCGTTAAGTCTGATACTCAATCAATGCCTAGCATAGATGGCTACGAATATGAACTTTATCATTGTCAGGAGAGTTAATTTTCTCATAAACAAACCTCAAACTCTTATTAGATCGTCAGGAATCACCGTTCCCGATCTTATGTTTGGGAATATGTTCATAAGCTATGCTGTCGGCTAAAAGTAAAGGCTGAGAAACTTTACAGATTTTATTTACCAGTTGTAGTAAATTAATGCTATGGGAATTGTAAATGGTATTACGCGAACGCATCCAAAAGATATTCGACCAACTTACATTTGAGCAGGTAATTTCTGTCTCTTCTTATAACTTTATCCTAGAAGCTCTTTTCTATGCAGCTTCACATTAAATTGGTATTACTTTGTGGATATATAAATAAAGTCTTGCATCCCGAACTAAGGCTCTGCAAAGTTGTAACCTCTACTCTACTTGGGGAAACCTAGTAGAGCAAATACTAGTGTAGATTAATTACAGAATCCCCGTGCGTTAACACTGGGGAGTGTCAACCATAGATGCATCTTGTGGAAGTTCCTCAAATATCGATATCCATAGGAGACTAGAGAAAGAAGAAGAAAATATATCTGACACGTTGTCAAGCAGCGAAGGCTGTAATTAGTTAAGGAGGATTTATGCGTGCAGTACTGATGGCGGGGGGTTCGGGGACGCGGCTTCGCCCATTAACTTGCGATCTGCCTAAACCGATGGTGCCGATCCTTAATCGACCAATAGCCGAACATATTATCAATCTCCTCAAACGGCATCAAATTACAGAAGTTATTGCGACCTTGCATTATTTACCTGATGTCTTGCGAGACTATTTTCAAGATGGTAGTGATTTTGGTGTCCAGATGACTTATGCCGTCGAAGAAGATCAACCTCTGGGTACAGCAGGCTGTGTGAAAAACATTGCTGAACTTCTTGATGAAACCTTTTTAGTCATTAGCGGCGATAGCATAACAGATTTTGACCTCACGGCTGCGATCGCATTTCACAAACAAAATAAGTCAAAAGCCACTTTGATTTTAACCAGGGTTCCTAACCCAATTGAGTTTGGGGTAGTGATTACCGATGAGGAAAGACGAATTCGCCGATTTTTAGAAAAACCCTCTAGTAGTGAAATTTTTTCTGATACCGTTAACACTGGGACTTACATTCTCGAACCAGAAGTTTTAGCATATCTGCCAGCAAACATTGAATGTGACTTTTCCAAAGACTTATTCCCCTTACTATTAGCAAAAGATGAGCCAATGTATGGCTACATTGCTCAAGGTTACTGGTGCGATGTTGGTCACTTAGATGCTTATCGGGAAGCTCAATATGACGCTTTAGATGGGAAAGTGCAATTAGATTATGCCTACAAACAAGTTTCTCACGAGTTATGGGTGGGTCAAAATACTTATATCGACCAAACGGCTGTGATTCAGACCCCAGCAGTGATTGGTGATAATTGCCGCATCGGTGCAAGAGTACAAATTGAGGGAGGAACCGTAATTGGCGATAATGTCACTATTGGCGCTGATGCGAATCTCAAACGTCCCATAGTGTGGAATGGGGCATTTATTGGCGATGAAGCACATCTTTCTGCCTGTGTAATTTCCCGTGGCGCTCGTGTAGACCGCCGCGCTCATGTATTAGAAGCTGCTGTTGTGGGTTCGCTTTCCACGGTGGGAGAAGAAGCCCAAATTAGCCCCGGCGTGCGCGTTTGGCCCAGTAAAAAGATTGAGTCAGGGGCAGTTTTAAACATTAACTTGATTTGGGGAAACACCGCCCAACGAAATTTATTCGGTCAACGTGGTGTCCAAGGATTAGCTAATATTGACATCACCCCAGAATTCGCTGTGAAATTGGGATCTGCTTACGGTTCTACGTTAAAACCTGGTTCTAAGGTAACGGTTTCCCGCGATCAGCGTAATATCTCTCGGATGGTGACGCGATCGCTCATTGCTGGTTTAATGTCAGTAGGTATTGATATTCAAAATCTCGATGCTACAGCTATCCCCATCGCTCGCACGGTTATACCCACAATGTCTGTAGCTGGTGGTATCCATGTGCGGGTACACCCCGATCGCCCTGACTACATTCTGATTGAGTTCATGGATACCAAGGGCATTAATATCTCCAAAGCCCTGGAAAAGAAAATTGAAGGGGCTTACTTTAAGGAGGATATGCGGCGGGCGCTAATTCATGAAATTGGCGATGTATCTTATCCTAGCCAAGTCATGGATCGCTACTGCACTGCTTTTGAGAAATTATTGCATGTTCATACACTCCGCAACAGCCGCGCAAAAGTGGTGATTGACTATGTTTATGCGGTATCGGGGGCAGTTTTACCCCAAATGCTGGATAAATTTGGTGCTGATGCAGTGGTGCTGAATGCCAGTGTAAATAAAACGGCGATGTCAATCACTGATCGCGAAGGACTGCTGACTCAGTTAGGTCATGTAGTGGAGGCATTGAAAGCTAACTTTGGTGTGCAAGTCTCGGCTAATGGAGAACAGCTGATTTTAGTTGATGAATCTGGCTACCCAATTCGTGGGGAAACTTTAACTGCACTGATGGTAGACATGATTCTAACGGCTAACCCCAGAGGAACAGTAGTTGTACCAGTTCATGCTTCCAGTGCTATTGAACAAGTCGCCCGTCGCCACGATGGCAGAGTGATTCGCACTAAAGCCAACCCTACAGCTTTAATGGAGGCTTGTCAAAAAAATCCGAATGTGGTCTTGGGAGGTAGTGGAGAGACTGGTTTTATTTTCCCACAACTGCATCCGGGATTTGATTCTATGTTCTGCATTGCGAAGATAATTGAGATGTTGACTATACAGGAGCGATCGCTTGCTGCTGCGCGGTCAGAATTGCCCCGTGTAATTCACAAAACTTATACAATACGCTGCCCGTGGACAGCTAAGGGTGCTTTGATGCGTTACTTGGTAGAAACTCATCCAGCCCAAAACCTAGAACTCATCGATGGAGTGAAAATTTGTCAACCCTACGATGACAGTTGGCTGTTAGTTTTACCAGACGCTAGCGAACCACTGGTGCATTTGTATGCAAATAGCAATGATCGCGAATGGGTAGATGAGACTGTGAGAAACTATCGCGCCCGTGTTCAGTCGTTTGTGGAAAGACAACAAGAATATCAACCAGCCGAAGTTTAATTTGTAATTCGTAATTCGTAATTCGTAATTGAATTACGAACTACGAATTATATTGAGAAGCGTTCAAAATTATTATTATCGAGGGCATTCTGGTAAACTTCTTTCAGCGTAATTGCAATCAAAATAAATTAAAGCTTCTCTAGTAGAGGGGAATGTTGTAGTTGTGGTGTATCGGTCACTATTTGGACTTGCTTGATCTGACCAAACTTTCAAATAGTAACGACTATTATCATCGGTAGACCATAATTCATAACGGTAATGACCTCCTGAACCCTGACTAGTTAAATAGTCAGCTAGTACTTTATTTGATACAGACAACAAGCTCAACACAGTCAAAACAGGAATTACAGCTACTTTTAATGTTGGGATGAATTTCATAAATGCACAAAAAGTTTACTTTGTCTAGCTTCTTTTATAGATGTATATTTTGAAACCAGTAATAATTCTGAATATTGTGTGAGCATATCCTAAGCCACTTACAGTAAGTAGAAGTGGAATGAACACCCGTCGGCCTTTTCGGTTTGTTTCCTGAAATACTTTACAAAATTTAACTTAGATTAAATGATAAATAATCTCAATAACTCTGGTAGGATATCTTCAGACTTATTGAGATAGATATTCATTAAGCCGAAAATATATTTCAACAAGGCAAATAGGTATCCTGGCGATACCTTCTCTACGAGAGGCTACGCCAACGGTGAGCTTCTCTACGAGACGCTTCGCGAACGCTAACGCAAAACTATATATCAGGTGAAAGTATGTCGAAAAAAATCGGTCTGTTCTACGGTACTCAAACTGGCAACACTGAATCTGATGCGGAAAAAATCCGGGATGAGTTTGGTGATGAGGTTGTAACATTACATCCCATTTATGAGGCGGATGCTACCACCTTTGATGAGTATGAATTGCTGATTATTGGCTCTCCCACTTGGGATATTGGTCAACTTCAGAGCGATTGGGAAGGTTTTTTCTCCGATCTGGATGAAATAGATTTTAGTGGTAAGCTGGTTGCCTATTTTGGTGATGGAGACCAATATGGCTATGCCGATAATTTCCAGGATGCAATGGGAATTCTAGAAGAAAAAATTTCCCAGCGAGGCGGTAAAACTGTTGGCTACTGGCCAACAGAGGGTTATGACTTCGAGAATTCTAGAGCTTTGAAAAATGGCAAATTTGTTGGGCTGGCACTTGATGAAGGTAGTCAATCTGATCTAACAGACGAGCGAATTAAAACTTGGGTTGCTCAGTTGAAGACAGAATTTGCTTTGTAGAAAGCCTTGGCGAATGAAAGGGCCAGGAGATCCCCGACAACTTTTAAGAAGTCGGGGATCTGACAACTAGTGAAATTGATAATTTAGAAATTATAGGTAGTTATGTCTGATTCATTTGATGTTCTGTGGTTAAATGCCAGTCCTATTTTGAAGCGTTTTGATAAACCATTGCTTGAATATTTATCTGGGTATATGAGAATCGCCCAGTGGGAATACCTGCAAACCAAAGATGAAGCCAGTTGTATAGATCAAGCTGTGGAGTTGCTATATGAGTTTTTAGAATGGCGCGATCGCCCCGTGCATTTGGCAGGTCATGGTATGAGTGGTGCGATCGCCTTAAGCTTTGCTCGGCGATTTCCGCAAAAAGTGCGATCGCTCACTCTGCTGGCTGTAGCTGCTCAACCTGCAAACAATTGGCAAGCTCACTATTACTTTCAACGACAACTTTTTAGCATCAGCCGTGAGCTAGTTTTAGCAAGCAGCGTTCGCAGTCTATTTGGAAATCAACCGCCTCATACCACTAAAAAGTTAGTAGCTGCCTTAGATAAAGATTTAGAACAATCTCCCTCGTCACACTCTTTATTTAAGTTGGTTTATTTACCCAAAGGTGGAGTTTCCATGCCAATGATGGTATGTGGTAGCAAGAGCGATCCGGTAGTCAACTCAACTGTATTGCATGATTGGTTGAATTGGTTGAAGCCAGAAGATAAACTCTGGGAATGCCCAGAAGGATATCATTTTTTTCACTACTTCTATCCTCAACAGGTTGGTGAAGAGATTTTGAGTTTTTGGCAACGCCAGCATCCGCATCTATTGGAAGCATCTGCACTATCTTTTAGCAGTTCTACAAATTAGTAATAATATACATCTTTTATTAATGAAAGCATTCTGGAAGGGCGTAGCTATAGACTGATTTTTTCGATAATAACCAGTGTATAAGTTCGTAGTTAGTGTTTTAGCGCTAAAGCCCCAACTACGAACAATGCCTACCTCTTAATCTAACCAATTAATTTCTGCCAGCTAGCAGGGCCGACAATCCCATCGGCATCTAAACCATTTTGCTTTTGAAAGTTCTTAACTACAACCTCTGTTTGCGGCCCGTAGACGCCATCGTTGTCAAGACCTAAACGGTATTGCAAGTATCTGACAACTGCACCACCAGCATGGTTTGGTCTGAGAATTCGTTTTGCCAAAATTAGATTTATGGCATTCCATGTAGCTTCGTCAGCAATTCCGGTCGCTTGAACCCCGACAATAGTCTGAAATTTTTCTACGACAGATTTTGTATTAGCCCCGGTGAAGCCATCTTCTACTAACGCCTTACCATTTTTATCAGTTATTTTGAGTCGATTTAAGGATTTTTGCAATCTGAGAATAGTGGCATCTGCATTATCTTCTTCATCTTGTACAGGCTTAACTGGAACACTTGGCGCTTTTCCAGTTAAGCCTTTAACGATCGCATTAGCCATTGCTTCAGGATTAAAAAGATTCATATCTTTTTGCGAATCGAGAAAGCAACATTCTATCAAGATAGCAGGCATATCTGTATTTTTCAGAACAAACAAGTGGGAACCACTCTTAATGCCGCGATTAAAAAACCCTAACTTGACGATTTCATCTAATACAGGTTTAGCGATTTTTGTACCTGTATCACTAGTTGAAAATACTTCTGTACCGTTAGCTTGTCCGTTAAAGCAGTTAAAATGAATCGAGACGTAGATATCTACTTTGCTTGAATTAGCTGTAGAACATCTTTTTGAAAGTGATTCACGGACTGTACTAGCACTACTTGGTTTACATACTACGACTTCATTTCCTAAAGCTCTTAATTTGGCTATAACTCTATTACCTACATCTAGAGTTAAATTATCCTCAAATTTAATCCCTCTAGCTCCGGTGTCTGGTGGACAATTATGCCCGGTATCAATTCCAAATTTCATGATTTAATCCTCAATTTACTTATTTTGATACTGATTCAAAACTTTTCAAATTTGAGATAAAAAGTTTTGTTAATAAATTTGTTTAGCTATCTATTGGCAATGTCCATATTATTTTAACCATTAATATCCTGGTAAATAAAATAAGTTCTTGGCAAACTTTTTAAGCAGATTTAATGCAGATTTAATGTAGCAAAAGCCGCTTTCTGCAAGGTTTTTTGCAAGAAAAAACACAACCCTCATAATTTATCAAAATCGGCAATAATCCGGTGATTGTTGCAATAAATTGAAATGCAGCAATTACCCTCATCCTTAAAATAATAACGCTTCGTAAAAGTAGAAAGCTATGACAATTGTACCTAGTACCGCAAAGCGGAAGTCAAAAGTTAAAAGTCAAAAGGCTTTAATCTTAGGCTTTCTGGCTGTAATGAAATAGTGGGTTTATTTGCGCCGACCTGTATGACTGCAAGAAGGCAGAGGGGTAAAAGCAAGAATAACCGATAACATCGGCTTTTGGCTTCCCTGTTCGCGCAGCGTCTCCAAGAGTTGGGGCTAACATTTTGCCTTACGGTACTAGTACGGCTAAATGACCGAAATCTGGTGGTAGATATTTAACAATCAGCCTGAAAGCAGGTTTAAGATCAAAGTAAAGAAATATTTCGTAGCTTACAGGCATGAAACGCATCGTCTTGGTTGCTGGGTTTGAATCGTTCAACGCTGATTTATATAGAAAAGCAGCCTTTTTGGCTAACTCTCGCTGTCCTGAGTTGGATATTCGGGTATTTAGCGATCGCGATCTTACCAACAAACGCACTGAGGTAGAAACAGCACTTGATGGCGCTGATGTGTTTTTCGGTAGCCTACTATTTGATTATGACCAAGTTGTGTGGCTTGGCGATCGCATTTCTCAAATTCCCATTCGCCTAGTCTTTGAGTCAGCCTTGGAATTGATGAGTTTAACCAAGCTGGGTATTTTTGCCATTGGCGACAAACCCAAAGGAATGCCCAAACCAGTTAAATTCATCCTCGACAAATTTAGCAACGGACGAGAAGAAGACAAACTTGCTGGTTACATCAGCTTCTTAAAGATTGGCCCCAAACTACTGAAATATGTGCCAGGGCAAAAAGTCCAAGACTTACGTAACTGGTTAATTATCTATGGTTACTGGAATGCTGGCGGTTCAGAAAACGTCGCTTCATTATTCTGGACACTGGCAGAAAAATACTTAGGTTTAAAAGTCGGCGACATTCCGCCGCTAATTGAAACCCCCAACATCGGATTACTCCATCCCGATTATCAAGGGTTTTTTGAATCGCCCCGCGAGTATCTGGAATGGTATAAAACCAATTGTAGAGACGCGATTCATCACGTCTCCCCAGTTGTCGGAATTCTCCTCTACCGTAAACACGTCATCACCAAACAACCCTATATTCCCCAACTAATTCGCAGTTTTGAAAAAGCCGGGTTAACTCCTTTGCCTATTTTCATCAACGGCGTAGAAGGACATGTAGCGGTACGAGATTTGATGACAACCGACCATGAAATTCAGCAACGACAACTAGATAATATCGAGACTCCCTCACTATCAAGTGAAGCAGTAAAAGTAGATGCGATCGTTTCGACAATTGGCTTTCCTCTGGTGGGTGGCCCGGCTGGTTCAATGGAAGCAGGGCGTCAGGTGGAAGTAGCAAAGCGCATTCTCACTGCCAAGAATGTACCTTATATTGTTGCTGCACCACTATTAATTCAAGATATTTCCTCGTGGACGCGCCAAGGTGTCGGCGGATTGCAAAGTGTCGTGTTGTATGCATTACCAGAATTAGATGGGGCTATTGATACCGTTCCCCTTGGTGGTTTGGTGGGCGAAAATATTTATCTGGTTCCCGAACGAGTGCAGCGATTAATTGGTAGGGTAAAAACTTGGGTGGCTTTGCGGCAAAAACCTGCATCGGAACGCAAGATTGCAATTATTTTATATGGGTTCCCACCGGGTTATGGTGCTGTGGGTACAGCTGCATTATTAAATGTGCCGCGTAGTTTGCTGAAGTTTCTCCACGCACTTAAAGAACAAGGTTACACCGTTGGAGATTTACCCGAAGATGGGGAAGAATTGATTCGCTGGGTAAAAGAGGCGGATGAAGCTAATCCTCTTGTGGGGCAGTCGTCTCGCCTGCCTCTAGATAATGGCGGGCAAGATGCCCACTCCACAAATACTGTCAATATTCGCACTCTAGAAAAATGGCTGGGATATCTGCAAACTTCCCGCATCGAAAAACAATGGAAATCTCTCACGGGGACTGGTATTAAAACTTATGGCGATGATTTTCAGATTGGCGGTGTGCAATTAGGAAATGTGTGGATAGGTGTACAACCACCTTTGGGGATACAAGGCGACCCGATGCGCTTAATGTTTGAACGGGATTTAACGCCACATCCCCAATATGCTGCTTATTATAAATGGTTACAAAATGAGTTTGAAGCTGATGCTGTAGTTCACTTTGGAATGCATGGGACGGTGGAATGGTTGCCTGGTTCTCCGTTGGGGAATACGGGTTATTCTTGGTCGGATATTCTGTTAGGAAATTTGCCTAATTTATATATATATGCGGCGAATAATCCGTCTGAATCGATGTTGGCAAAACGTCGTGGTTATGGTGTGTTGATTTCTCATAATGTACCACCTTATGGTCGCGCAGGTTTGTATAAGGAGTTGGTGGCGTTGCGGGATTTGATTTCGGAGTATCGGGAAGATCCACAAAAGAATTATGTTTTAAAGGAAGGGATTTGTAAAAAAATTGTGGATTCTGGGTTGGATGCAGATTGTCCGTTTGAGGATGCTAAACGGTTGGGGATTGCGTTTACGCCGGAGAATGTGCGGATGTTTAGCGGTCATGCTTTTGATGATTATTTGGTGGAGTTGTATGAATATTTGCAGGTTTTAGAAAATCGGTTGTTTTCTTCGGGGTTGCATACTTTGGGGGAAGCACCAAATGAGGAGGAGTTGGGGTCTTATTTGGAGGCTTATTTTGGGGGCGAAGAGGAAGAAAACGAACCGCATTCGCAAAGCGTCTCGCAGAGAAGGCGCAAAGGACGCGAAGATGAAGAAAGGTTAATAAGGGATTTGTTGATGCAGTCTACGGATGAGTTGACGAATTTGTTGAGGGGGTTGAATGGGGAGTATATTCCGCCTGCGCCTGGGGGGGATTTGTTAAGGGATGGGGCTGGGGTTTTGCCGACTGGGAGGAATATTCATGCTTTAGATCCTTATCGGATGCCTTCACCTGCTGCTTATGAACGGGGACGAGAAATTGCTCAAAAAATTATTGCCCAGCATTTGGATGAATATGGGAAGTATCCAGAAACGGTGGCGGTGATGTTATGGGGATTGGATGCGATTAAAACTAAGGGTGAATCTTTGGGGATTCTTTTGGAATTGGTGGGGGCTGAACCTGTTAAGGAAGGAACTGGTAGAATTGTTCGTTATGAATTGAAGCCGTTGGCTGAGGTTGGACATCCCCGCATTGATGTGTTGGGTAATTTGTCTGGAATTTTTCGAGATAGTTTTGTAAATATCATCGAATTGTTGGATGATTTATTTCAACGGGCGGCTGATGCTGATGAACCGGATGATCAAAATTTTATTAGAAGACATGCTTTAGCTTTGAAAGCCCAAGGTGTGGAAAATGCATCGGCAAGATTGTTTTCTAATCCGGCGGGTGATTTTGGTTCTTTGGTAAATGATAGGGTGGTTGATGGTAACTGGGAATCTGGTGAGGAGTTAGGCAATACTTGGCAAAGCCGCAATGTATTTAGCTACGGGAGAGAAGATAAAGGTCAAGCTAGACCGGAAGTGTTGAATACGTTGTTAAAAACTAGCGATCGCATTGTTCAAGAAATCGATTCGGTAGAATATGGTTTAACTGATATTCAAGAATATTACGCCAATACTGGCGGTTTGAAAAGGGCAGCAGAAAAACAAGGCGGTAAGAAGGTTACAACCAGTTTTGTAGAAAGTTTCTCGAAGGATACTACACCGCGCAATTTAGATGATTTGCTGCGAATGGAGTACCGCACTAAGTTGCTAAATCCCAAATGGGCGCAAGCGATGGCGAATCAAGGTTCTGGTGGTGCATTTGAAATTTCTCAACGGATGACGGCGTTGATTGGTTGGGGTGGTACTGCCGATTTTACCGATGATTGGGTTTATGATCAAGCCGCAGATACTTATGCGTTAGATACAGAGATGGCGGAGAAATTACGTAAGGCAAATCCTGAAGCTTTTCGCAATATTTTAGGGAGAATGTTAGAAGCGCATGGGCGGGGTTTCTGGGAAGCTGATGGTGAGAAGTTAGATAAATTGCGGCAATTATATGAGTTGACAGATGAGGAATTGGAGGGTGTGACTGTTTAGAAATGCAGAAGAATCAATTACGAAAAATATAGACAATATATTTTAAGAAGCAAGGATAAATCGTAAGGCTATTTCGTTCTAGACATAAACCGCCCAAAACTAAAGTTCCGGGCTAATAGCCCAAGTCCACTAAAGTGGATTAAAAGCTAATACAGTTCAGTTAAGCATTCTTTTTTCTGCTTCCTTCTCTTCCTTCGTGTCCCAATACTGCTCGGTTAAGAATATTTGTAGGTTGGGTTGAACGAAGTGAAACCCAACAAAGCCACAGAAATGTTGGGTTTCGTTCCTCAACCCAACCTACGAATTTTAAGCTTTTTCCGCTTAACCGAGCAGTATTGCTTCGCGTCCTTCTCTAAGGAGACGCTGCGCGAATGCGGTTCGTTAAAAAAAATTCACTTTGACAAAGAGTAAAGCCTTAACCCAAGCGTATTGATTTATATCTCAGTAAGTTATAAAAGTAACTCTTATGTTCTACTTTAAAATATACCAAACACTCTCACTCTCATCACTTTTAGATAAAATATGATATCTTTTTTCAATTAATTCTATAATTTTTGGAAACTTTTCTTGAATCAGAGCGTGATATTTATTAGTAATAAATATATAAGGAGGTTTGGATGAATCTAACTCCTCTAGAAGTTGTGGCCATTGCTCAGATAAAAATAATTCAAGCGACCATGCATTTAGTGATGTTGCTTGAGTACGACCAGATAAATAATAAATAGACGGGTCGCCAGCAACAAAAATTGCACCAGCTAAACTTCCTGGTTGAGAGAGAAAGCCAATCTCTGAACGAAGTAATTTATAATCTCCTCTAAATACAGTCTGATATTTAAATCGTGTATCTTCAGTTAAAGCAAAATTATTATTAACTAAAGCAATACTTTTAACTTGAAAATTCCATAATAAAGGTGATAAAAACAACAATAACACCAGAATTTTAATTATTGGTGAACTTAATTCTTTGAAACGCTCCCATAATATATCTAAACCTTTAGTTGCTAAAATACCTGTAGGTACAAATAACAGTAAATAATGATATATCCAAAGTGACCTAATTTGGATAAAAATAATACCCAGACCAAAAACAAACCAAACAACCAATAACAAGGTCAATAAGTTTTTATTCTTACGCAATGATACATTTACTGCAACAATTGCCATTACAACTAAAGTGATAAAATTCTTTAAGAACCATAGGTTTCCAGAAATTAACTTAAATTTATTGAATCTGCCATTAGCCACCACCTGGCTTGGATATACAAAAAATGTCTTATATACAATTGATAAACTATCGACTGAGGCAAAATAGCTGACAATAAGTAAAATAGGAAAGATAATTCCTATAAAAATTGGCAGGCAAATTTCAATCACTGTTTTTTTAGCTTTCTGATGTTTTATCAATATAAAATGAAGCAAAGCAGTTAGCCAAAAACAAAATATTATGGGCAAAAATATTACTTTAAATATTAGGACAGTTCCACCCATGAAACCTGAGAGTAAAAGTTGAATAAATCTCTGCTTTCCTTCATGATTAAAAGATTCATAAGTTAGCCAAAGACATAAAAATAAAGGAAAACCAACTAGTCCCTCTACTTGAGTAAATTGCTTATGATATGAAACAATATAATAAACGCCAACCGTTAACAAAGGTACTAAACTTGCTACTATGCGATGCCGGAAATAATTTTTTAGAGTTAGCTGCAATGTAATAGAGAAAAGCATCATATAAATAAGTTCAAAAATATGGATGCCAATCTCATTAAAACCAAATAAATTTCCTGCTAAGAAATAAAAGTAATAAATTCCAGGTTGCTTTAAATCCCAAAAATCCCGATAGAGTACCTTTCCTTGTTGCATTTCTAAAGCACCTGTTGTAAATAGTGCTTGATCTCCTGCAAATGGAAAAGGTAAATTTATCAAACCAATTATGAGAACACAAACTAAAACTAAAAAGTCAATTTTATTTAATTTAGGAAGATTAATCATGAAAATTTACTCCTATTGAATAAATATAATATTGTCAAGCCATTTCATAACTCTAAATATTGTAAAAGGGACTGGGTGTAAAGTCGAAAAAATGTGGTGGTTGCTCTTACCCACCACTAAATATTAAAAAACTTTTTCCACTACCCCGGAGCGGCGTTCGTTCCGACGCTCGTTCCGACGCTCGTTCCGGCGTTCGTTCCGACGCTCGTTCCTCGCTAACGCTACGCGATCGCCCCAGCCAGTTGATTTATGTAAGAGGTATTATCTCAGACAACAAGCAAAAGCGATGTCTACGACGGGCTACGCCTACGCTCTTACGCTTGAGGCTGTGAAAATTTAAACCTTTGCAGCTAATATTACTTCATGTAGCTGTAATAGCGATATCAGAAAAAATGTTACTAGGAGTTGGCAGCCGTTACGGTAAAACCAGCCCAGAATACGAGATGGCGGGTGGTGCTAGACGAGGTAATGCCAAAAAGAAGCAAAGCGTACTAGGCAATTCCAAAGTCACCAATTCTTTAGCAGCTGATTCTGTTAAGCTTTCTTCTGCAAATGGATCTATGAATGGGGTGTCAGGTGCGATCGTGAGTTGAGTAAAATCCAATAGGGTTTAGTCAACTTAAGCTAAAAATAGCTTATCTGTTAGCTTCCTCACCCGCCTGGGAATTAATTCCCAGGCTAATTGTCCCTCTCCGAGTCGGAGAGGGACGGTTTTGCGTAGTAAAACCAGGGAGAGGTTTTTTGATTGAGCAATCGAATTCACGTTAATGTTAATTGTCATCGTGTGTTCTACTGTGCGATCGCTTACTCGCCCAACTTAGACATCGCCGAGAATTGATGCTGCATAACATAGGTCAACTAGCTATCATTAGCTAAGTGGGATGCCAGATACATCTACGGCAATACCATTTAGTGAGCAGTCTTTGTCAACTGCTTACACTCGCACCCATAAAAATTAGTTTGATCCACTTTCTATTCCCTACTCTCTATTGTGATACGCATTGGCTAAAAGTACTTTAAGTAAGTACGGGGTGCAAAAAATACAAAAAATTCTTCAAAGATTAAGATTAAGGATACGGCTATGGCAACCGAACAGTTAACTAGAGACAGTGATAATCTAGATTTAAATCAGCTACTAAGAACGCTGAATGCTGTTAAACAGGGTGATTTTTCTGCTCGGATGCCTATAGACCATACTGGTGTAGCAGGGAAAATAGCTGATACGCTCAATGATATTATTGATCAAAATGAGCGGATGGCGGCCGAACTACAACGGATTGGTAATGTTGTCGGCAAAGAAGGCAAAATTGCCGATCGCGCCTCTCTCGGAGATGTTCGCGGTTCTTGGTCAGATTGTGTTACTTCTGTCAATACTCTAATTACAGATTTAGTTCAACCAACAGCTGAAACTACTCGGGTAATTCGGTCAGTCGCCAATGGTGACTTATCGCAAACGATCGCTACAGAAATTGATGGCAGACCTCTGCAAGGTGAGTTTCTCCAAACTGCTAATATCGTTAACACGATGGTAGATCGACTAGGTTCTTTTGCCTCGGAAGTAACGCGGGTGGCGCGTGAGGTGGGAACCGAAGGTAAGTTGGGTGTTCAAGCCGAAGTGCAAGGTGTTGCTGGTACTTGGAAAGATTTGACAGATAACGTTAACTTGATGGCGGGTAATCTCACCGGACAAGTTCGCAACATTGCTGAAGTTGCCACTGCGATCGCAAATGGTGATTTATCTAAAAAAATCACTGTAAATGTGAAAGGCGAAATTCTGGAGTTAAAAAACACCGTCAACACGATGGTGGATCAGCTTAATTCTTTTGCATCGGAAGTAACGCGAGTTGCGCGTGAAGTGGGAACTGAAGGGAAGTTGGGCGTACAAGCCGAAGTTAAAGGTGTCGCAGGGACTTGGAAGGATCTCACAGACAACGTTAACTTAATGGCAGGAAATTTAACAGCCCAAGTCCGTAACATTGCAGAAGTGACAACGGCGGTAGCGAATGGCGACTTATCGAAAAAAATTACTGTTGATGTCAAAGGCGAAATTTTAGAGTTGAAAAACACCGTCAACATTATGGTGGATCAACTTAATTCTTTTGCAAGTGAAGTAACAAGAGTTGCGCGTGAGGTGGGTGCAGAAGGTAAATTAGGCGGTCAAGCAGAAGTCCGCGGGGTAGCAGGTACGTGGAAAGACCTTACCGATAGTGTGAATTTCATGGCGGGAAGCTTGACGGCACAAGTGCGGAATATTGCGGAAGTGACAACGGCGGTTGCCAATGGCGACTTATCTAAGAAAATCACTGTCGATGTCAAAGGCGAAATTCTGGAGTTGAAAAATACCATCAATACAATGGTGGATCAACTTAATTCCTTTGCATCGGAAGTTACAAGAGTTGCGCGTGAGGTGGGAACTGAAGGTAAGTTAGGCGTACAAGCAGAAGTCCGGGGAGTGGCGGGTACTTGGAAAGATTTAACCGATAACGTTAATTTAATGGCGGGTAATCTCACCGGACAGGTGCGAAATATTGCCGAAGTTGCGACTGCGATCGCAAATGGCGATCTATCTAAAAAAATCACCGTTGATGTTAGAGGTGAAATTTTTGAACTCAAGAATACCATCAATATAATGGTGGATCAACTCAGTTCCTTTGCAAGTGAAGTTACAAGGGTTGCTCGTGAAGTGGGCAGTGAAGGTAAACTGGGTGTGCAAGCTGATGTGCGCGGTGTAGCTGGCACTTGGAAAGATTTAACCGACAGCGTGAACTTCATGGCGGGAAGTTTAACGGCACAAGTGCGGAATATTGCCGAAGTAACTACGGCGGTTGCAACAGGCGATTTATCCAAGAAAATTACTGTCGATGTCAAAGGTGAAATTCTGGAGTTGAAAAATACCATTAATACAATGGTGGATCAACTCAATTCTTTTGCAAGTGAAGTTACAAGGGTTGCTCGTGAGGTGGGAAGTGAAGGTAAACTGGGCGTGCAAGCAGAAGTGCGCGGCGTGGCTGGTACGTGGAAAGATTTGACCGACAGCGTGAATTTCATGGCGGGAAGTTTAACGGCACAAGTGCGGAATATTGCCGAAGTAACTACGGCGGTTGCAACAGGCGACTTATCCAAGAAAATCACCGTTGATGTTAAAGGTGAAATTCTGGAGTTGAAAAATACCATTAATACAATGGTGGATCAACTCAGTTCCTTTGCAAGTGAAGTGACGCGAGTTGCGCGTGAGGTGGGAACTGAAGGTAAATTGGGTGTACAAGCGGAAGTGAAAGACGTTGCTGGTACTTGGAAAGATTTAACCGACAGCGTAAACTTCATGGCGGGAAGCTTGACGGCACAGGTGCGGAACATTGCCGAAGTTACAACTGCGATCGCAAATGGTGATTTATCTAAGAAAATTACTGTTGCTGTCAAAGGCGAAATTCTCGAACTCAAGAATACCATCAATATAATGGTGGATCAACTCAACTCCTTTGCCTCGGAAGTAACGCGGGTGGCGCGGGAAGTGGGAAGCGAGGGTAAATTAGGTGTACAAGCAGATGTGCGCGGCGTAGCTGGAACTTGGAAAGATTTAACTGACAGCGTGAACTTCATGGCGGGAAGTTTAACGGCACAAGTGCGAAACATTGCCGCCGTTACCACAGCTGTAGCTAATGGCGATTTATCTAAGAAAATCTCCGTTGATGTCAAAGGTGAAATTTTAGAGTTGAAAAACACCGTTAACACAATGGTTGATCAACTTAATTCCTTTGCAAGTGAAGTGACGCGGGTAGCGCGTGAGGTGGGAACTGAAGGTAAGCTGGGTGTACAAGCAGAAGTTAAAGGTGTAGCCGGTACTTGGAAAGATTTAACAGACAGCGTAAACTTCATGGCGGGAAGTTTGACGGCACAAGTGCGAAACATTGCCGAAGTTACGACAGCTGTGGCAAACGGCGACTTATCCAAGAAAATCACCGTCGATGTCAAAGGTGAAATTCAAGAACTTAAAAACACCATTAATACAATGGTGGATCAACTAAATTCTTTTGCATCAGAAGTTACTAGGGTTGCCCGTGAGGTGGGAACGGAAGGTAAATTAGGCGTGCAAGCTTACGTCAGAGGAGTTGCAGGGACTTGGAAAGATTTAACAGATAACGTTAACTCGATGGCGGGGAACCTCACCGGACAAGTTCGCAACATCGCGGAAGTTACTAAAGCGGTAGCTAATGGCGACTTATCTAAGAAAATTACCGTCGATGCCAAAGGCGAAATTTTAGACTTGAAGAACACCACCAATACAATGGTGGATCAACTTAGTTCCTTTGCAAGTGAAGTAACGCGGGTGGCGCGGGAAGTGGGAACTGAAGGGAAGTTAGGCGGACAAGCGCAAGTCCAAGGTGTTGCAGGAACTTGGAAAGATTTAACGGATAACGTTAACTCGATGGCGGGTAATTTAACGGCACAAGTGCGCGGTATTGCCAGAGTTGTGACGGCGGTTGCTAACGGTGATTTGAAACGGAAACTGATGCTAGATGCTAAGGGAGAAATTGAAACCTTGGCAGAGACAATCAACGAGATGATTGATACTCTAGCGACATTTGCCAATCAGGTAACTACAGTAGCGCGGGAAGTGGGAATTGAAGGGAAGTTAGGCGGACAAGCTAGAGTACCTGGGGCGGCTGGAACTTGGAAAGATTTGACGGATAATGTAAATGAACTTGCTGCTACACTGACAACTCAGTTAAGAGCGATCGCAGAAGTTGCTACAGCTGTAACTAAAGGTGATTTAACTCGTTCAATTGCCGTCGAAGCACTAGGGGAAGTAGCGATACTCAAAGACAATATTAACCAGATGATTGCTAATCTGCGCGAGACAACGCAGAAAAATACTGAGCAAGACTGGTTGAAAACTAACCTCGCCAAGTTTACCCGAATGCTGCAAGGTCAGCGAGACTTAGAAACCGTATCTAAACTAATTCTCTCAGAACTAGCACCCCTAGTAGGAGCGCAACACGGCGTATTCTTCCTGATGGAGTCTGTTGAACATACACCATATTTGAAACTAATCAGTAGCTACGCTTACCGCGAACGCAGACATCTAGCTAACCGCTTCCACTTGGGTGAAGGTTTGGTGGGACAATGCGCTTTAGAAAAAGAGCGAATTCTGCTGACGGAAGTACCCAGCGATTATGTCAAAATTTCCTCTGGTTTAGGAGAAGCCACGCCCCTGAATGCCGTGGTGTTACCTGTACTCTTTGAAGGACAGGTGACAGCAGTGATTGAATTAGCATCCTTCCGCCGCTTTAGCGAAATTCATCTGACATTCTTCGACCAGCTTACCGAAAGTATCGCGATCGTCCTCAACACGATCGCAGCATCCATGCGAACTGAAGAATTACTCAAGCAGTCGCAATCTTTGGCTGAAGAACTCCAAACCCAGCAAAATGAACTCCGGGAAACCAACAAGCGCTTAGAACAACAAGCCCAATCACTCAAAACCTCAGAAGATTTACTCAAAGGACAGCAAGAGGAACTGCAACAAACCAACGCTGAGTTAGAAGAAAAGGCAGAGTTGTTGGCTATGCAAAAGAAAGAAGTCGAGCGCAAAAATCGGGAAATTGAACAAGCAAGGCTCTCTTTGGAAGACAAGGCTGAACAACTCGCCCTTTCTTCAAAATACAAGTCTGAGTTTCTCGCCAATATGTCCCATGAACTGCGGACACCACTAAACAGCTTGTTGATTTTGGCAAAGTTGTTGTCAGATAACATAGATCGCAACCTCAGTGCCAAGCAAGTTGAATACAGCCAAACAATTTACTCAGCAGGTAATGATTTGTTGGCGTTAATCAATGACATTCTGGATCTCGCCAAAATTGAATCTGGAACTATGTCCATTGACATGACCCAAATGCCATTGACAGAATTGGGCGATCAGATTGAGCGCACCTTCCGACAAATTGCTCAGAGTAAAAAACTTGCTTTCACAATTGAATTGACTCCCGAATTGCCCACAACTATCTACACAGATGTCAAACGCTTACAACAGGTGTTAAAAAATCTCCTCTCCAATGCTTTTAAATTTACAGAAAAAGGGGAGGTACGCTTACAGATTGCGGTGGCGAAGCAGGGATGGAGCAAAGACCAGGAAACTTTAAATCGCGCCCAGATTGTCATCGCCTTCTCAGTCAGCGATACAGGCATTGGCATTGCCCCCGACAAGCAGAAAGTGATTTTCGAGGCATTTCAGCAAGCCGATGGCTCTACCAGTCGCAGATACGGCGGTACCGGATTGGGCTTATCAATTAGCCGTGAAATTGCTCGTCTCTTTGGCGGCGAAATTAAACTAATCAGTCAACCCGGTCAAGGTAGCACCTTTACATTTTACTTCCCACAATTGAGTCCTGAGTTCCGAGTTCCGAGTCCTGAGTCAACATCAACACAATCCAGCACAGACGCGATTAATCGCGTCTCTACCCACTCCTCACTCCTCACTCCTGACGGGCTAAACCTTAGCTATCCGCTAACAGCACTGATTAATGACGATCGCGCTGTTATTGAAAGAGGCGATCGCGTGTTACTAATTGTTGAGGATGACGTTAATTTTGCGCGTATCCTACTAGAGATGGCGCAACAGCACGGATTCAAGGTAATTGCTGCCCAAACAGGCAGTACAGGTTTGATGTTAGCGCAGCAATTCCAGCCTTCAGCCATTTTGCTAGATATTAGGTTGCCAGAAATGGATGGTTGGACTGTATTAGATCGTCTGAAGCATGACCCAAATACGCGTCACATTCCTGTACATATCATGACCGTTGAGGAAGGAAGACAACGCGGTTTACAACTAGGTGCGATCGCATATCTGCAAAAGCCCTTAACCAGCGAGATAATATCCGAGGCGTTGACCAAAATTAAAGGTTTTGTTGAGCGCCAAGTGAAAAATTTGCTAGTAGTCGAAGACGACGACACTCAACGGCTTAGTATTGTTGAGTTAATTGGCAACAGCGATGTTTATACCACAGCAGTGGGTACTGGTGCAGAAGCTTTAGAAGCTATTCGCTCACAGCATTTTGATTGCCTCGTTCTCGATTTAGGGCTACCCGACATGACTGGGTTTGAACTTATCGAGCAGATAAAGCTTCTACCTCACGGTAAAACTTTACCAATTATTGTCTATACAGGTAGAGAAATTAGCAAAGCTCAAGAAACGGAACTCAGACGAATTGCCGAAACAATCATCATTAAAGATGTGCGATCGCCCGAACGTCTCCTTGATGAAACAGCATTATTTTTACACCGAGTCCAAGCAAATTTACCAGCACCCAAACGAGAAATACTTGAACAACTGCATTCCATAGACTATTTACTCGCTGGCAAAAAAGCGCTAATTGTAGACGACGATGTACGTAATATCTTTGCGTTGACAAGTATGCTGGAACGTTATCAAATGCAGGTTTTATATGCTGAAAACGGCAGGGAGGGGATTACCTTATTGGAAAGTACACCAGATATTGATGTCGTTTTGATGGACGTAATGATGCCAGAAATGGATGGTTACGAAACAACACGCATAATCCGCCAAAACGAGCAATTTAAATCTTTGCCGATTATTGCACTGACCGCTAAAGCCATGCAAGGCGATCGCGAAAAGTGTATTGAAGCCGGCGCATCAGACTACATTACAAAACCCGTAGATACTGAACAACTGCTTTCACTATTGCGTGTTTGGCTATACCGTTAATCATAAAAGATATGGCTGCGACAAGACTTGTGTACACCGTAGGTGTTCGCGTAGAGTCTCGTAGATAGGGTTGGAAGCTGAACCAGTTATCCCTACCGCATGGAGAAACTCATACTGGGTAGAAATATTGAACGAAATAAACTACTAGCTACAATAAGCCAGATTGCTTAATCCGGGAGTATTTACTAAGTCAGTATTGGCTACCCAACCATTACCGGATAACTCTCCAGGGAAACTTCTGGCAAGATCGATTTCTACCCAAATATAATTTTCAGATTTGTATGACTTAACTATATTACCTGTAACCAAGTTCACAAACACGATTGTGTTGGAATTAAGTGTTGTAATAAAAGCTCCTTTTGTGCTTGGTTGACCACGTAGAGTTACAGGTTGTACAATTTGCCGACATACACTACCAATAGTAGGTTTACTCATGTTGTTATTCGCCTGACAAAACTTCAGCACAGCAGTTTGAATAAACCCTGAAATCGGAGATTTAATTCTGACAAATCTATCTCCACTAGCTGGTATATATGCTAAAGCAATGTTCGTTTTTGCCGGCAGTATTCTGACAGCGTTGGATGATGTTGAAGGTTCTTTGAAAATTGCAGTATCTACTTTAGTTGCACGACAACTCGACTGTGAAGAATTGGAGGGAGTCTGCGCGATTTGAGCAAATACAGGTATACCCAGAGTAAACGTAGCAATCTTTACTAGAGTAAAAGTATATAACAACTTCTGAAATTCCACGTTTTTTCCTCAATACCACTTACGAAAGACTGTACATTAGATTCGGAACTTATAAACTCTGAGATTACAAGAACCTACAAAAATTATTTTAACCATTAGAATATCATACAATGGCTTATTAATACTAATTAGAAACTACGCCCAATCTAGTAATTATGAATTAATCCACTAATACTAGAATACTTGAACAGTTTGTCAATACAGTTATGAGAGTAAAAGCTCTTAATCAACAACAGTCTCTAAATACATCAATTAGTAATAAAAATATTTAAAGAGTAGGTAACTTTTATAGATGCTAATGCATAATGGATAACAAGTCGTAGCCAGCCGTTTTTGGTCTGGTAGTAAACTATTAAAGCAAGTAGAACAGAATTCTTCCATTTCGAGCGATTATCTTTAGCCGTTACTCCTACGGTTTATTTTTGCCCTGGTAGTAAGTCTTTGATGCGTTCCCATTTATCTCATCTTGCAATGCATAGTGGCGTGTCGAGATTGATACCTATTTGATGACACGCCCTAGTAAAGCGGCAAATGCCGTGTGATATTTGTGATAGCGAAGGTGTGAAAATCTACCCAAACTAAATACTTATTTGTTAATGTAGTTTATAAAACAGGATGCTTCCTAGTAATTAAAGATAAATGTCTTCTTCACAAGTTTTTCAAATTGTTTTGCTATAAACATAAATATAGGGCGAAAACCTTTAAGAAATTTAAAATTCACAAGTAACTAAACATAGTTGAGGGATTAGTCGTTTTTGACAATCCAGCATCTGGAAACCAGAAACCGTAAAGACCAGTTACCAATGAAATCGGAGGTCTATTATGATGTTTAAAAAAATTCTAGTTGCATTAGATCGCTCGGAAATAGGGCAACAGGTTTTTGAGGAAGCCTTGGGTTTAGCAAAGTTAACACAAGCTAGCTTAATGCTAGTGCATGTCCTATCTCCCGAAGAAGAGGGTAGTCCTTACGTACCTATGCTGTCTAATTTTGACTACTATCCAGGATTGAGCAGTCAAAACTTCGAGTTATACCAAAAGCAATGGGATACCTTTAAAAATCTAGGAATCCAGATGTTGCAATCGTTCTGTGCCCAAGCTAACGCAGCAGGTATAACTACGGAATTTACACAAAATATTGGTAATCCTGGTCGCATCATTTGTGATTTTGCTCATAGTTATGATGCTGACCTAATTGTGATGGGGCGTCGGGGTCGTTCTGGGCTGATGGAACTATTTCTCGGTAGTGTGAGTAACTATGTTCTTCACCATGCTCCTTGTACGGTGCATGTTGTACATCTTTCAGTTGCTCCTAAAACACATGAAGTTGTCAAAGAAACTACAAACAGCTTAAGCGTGAACTAATTACTAACATTGCAGAAATCTGAGCGAGTCAAACTCTGAATGTAGTTTATTTTCGGTTACTTACTTCCTTCAATCTCCACAACCGATCCTTAACCGCACGGTATTGGGCTAAAATTAAGCGTAGACATAGCTTTTTCAGTGAAAAAGAAAAAGTCCGCTACCCAAAATTAGAGTTGAGAACGAAAAGTGGATCTATGGAAGAAGATACTATTGAGATCGCTGGTTTTCATGCTCATGTTTACTTTGATCCCGCCAGCCGGGATGTAGCTGCGCGTGTACGTGAAGGATTGGGCGCTAGGTTTGAGGTGCAACTTGGACGCTGGTTTGACAAGCCCATCGGCCCCCACCCAAAAGCAATGTATCAAGTTGCTTTTTTACCGAATCAGTTTGATAAAGTCGTTCCCTGGTTAATGCTTAATCGTGAGGGATTGGATATTCTCGTTCACCCTGAGACAGGCGATGCTGTGGCTGACCACGCAGTTCATTCTTTATGGTTAGGAGAAAAGCTAGATTTGAATATTGGGTTTCTTCGAGAGCTTAATTCGACTTTATCTAATTAAAATAAGTAACTTACTTTATTGGGTAAAAGTTCTGGATTGCGGCGGAGAACTTTTTCTGTTGAACTATGTTAAAGAATATTAAACCGATTAGCCTTGAACAAAATTTAAATTATAAATTATCTTGACTTTAATATTTAGTCAATGGTCACTTGCTTGAGTAAAGCTATCCACATATCGGACGGATCTGAGTAATAATCAACTTCCTCAACTTGATATTGATAAGATTCACAACCTTCTTGTAAAATAATGCGATCGGAGGGTTTAATGGCTGTCCCGCTTCCAGTCATATATCCGATTGTTCCTTCATTGAGGCGCTCAAATACGTAGTCACTTCCAGAAACTAGTTGGCTATAATCGTGTATTTTATGCTTCTGTTTTAATTCCTTTACTGGAAAGTTAACTAGGGCTAACTTACTTAAAAAACTAAAACTTAAGTTCATACTTGTCCTGATCAAAGACATAAGTGAGTTTTCCCCAAAAAGAAATCTATAACGAAGAGTTCTGGACTCTAGGCGAATCTCAATTCCTTTCAATCACCAATCCAGAATCGAACGGGTGAAAAATCTAGTTAGCAAGCAATCAACCGCACTGACAGCTAGTAAAGCCAATACTTCACCCAATGTCTAATTAAGCCCCTGCACCCACAAGTAGCAAAAATAAATTACAAACAGTTAGTTGACAAGGTACTTAGAAAAATAATTGTAAATTATGAGGGATCATTTACAATTAAGCTTTCTTAAATCTTAATTATTAGTTATTAATATTTAATTTTTATACAATGATATCTTTTGCTCAATAACCCTTTGAAATCATTCATGATTTTGCATATATCAGGTAAAAATTAACTATTGATTACTTTATACATTGAACTTAGAGCATCATTACAATCATATTATCCAGAAGTCTATAGCATTTATTTATTGATTAACCACTTAAATTTACATTACTATAAACCACAGCTTCAACTGTAAAACCACCGAATTATTTTACAAATCTGGGTTAGATAGGAGTATTTTTAACTTAACTAAATAATATTTATTGTATAAACCTTTTATATTTTGAGAAGATATCTATGTATATTTTTTCATATAAATAGTATTTAGTCCCTAGTTGTGGTTTTTAGAGCTACATCTACTTGCTTCAGTAGTACTTCTAGGGTGGAAGAGTTATTTAAAACGACATCTGCATGAGCCACTTTTTCTTCGATAGATAATTGGCTGTTGATCCTGGCTCGTGCTTGTTCTCTATTTAAATGGTTTCGTTGTATCAATCTTTGTAGCTGTTGCTCTTGTGAACAACGCACTACCCAAACTTCTGTAACCAAATCAGTCATCCCAGCTTCAAATAAGAGAGGCACTACTAACACCAGTGTTTGTGAGGAAGATAGGGCGATCGCTTTGAGGAAGCGATCGCGCACATCAGGATGAATCAAATTGTCTATCCAGTTGCGTTCATCTTGACGATTAAAGATAATTTCGCCTAGCTTTTGGCGGTTGAGGCTGCCATCTGGTAGTAAAATTTGTTCGCCGTAACGCCCTGCGATCGCACCAAGAATAGGCGAACCTAAAGATACTGCCTCTCTAGCATAAATATCTGCATCCAGAATCGGCAGGTTATAAGTGCTAGCTAAATAATTGGTGACAGTGGTTTTGCCTGTGGCAATACCGCCAGTTAAGCCGATTATACGTTTTTTCATTTTTCATTTTTCATTTTTCATTCTCCCTCTGCTCCCTCATCTAATAATTTGTCGCCCATGCGATCAATGCTTGGGTTAAACCATCTAAAGTATATTCTTGGGCTTCTACATCCACACGCCTAAATAAAAAATGACACGTTTTGGAAGTTTGAGGCCCAATAGAGGCAATACAAACACCTTCTAAGAATTGACTAGCATCAGAGTTATTGGAAAATATCTTGTTAGTAAGTTGACAGAAAAATTGCACCGTTTTAGAACTGGCAAAAGTAATCACATCTATTTTGCGGTTTTGGAGAGCTAGCTGTGCCTCTGGTGGAATACCACTCGGACAACAAGATTGATATGCAGCAACTTCTATCACCTTTGCTCCCTTGAGAGTTAATTCCTTAACCAAAATTTCTCTGCCGCCGCTTTCAACTCTGGGAAATAAAACCTTTTTATTATGCAGATCCTCTGGGAAATTTTCCACTAAAGAATCAGCAATAAAGTTTGGGGGAATAAAATCTGCTTGGAGAGAGTGTTGTTTTAGACAATAGGCTGTTTTCTCACCAACGACGGCAATTTTGACGCCTGCTAAGGCACGGCTATCTTTAGCTTGGGCGTTTAGCCTTTCAAAAAAGTAGTCTATGGCATTGGTAGAAGTGAGAATTAACCAGTCGAAGTCAGATAAATGAGCGATCGCATTATCCAAAGCTTCCCAACAGGAGGGCGGGCCGATTTCTAAGGTAGGCATTTCGATTACTGTCGCACCTAATGTGATGAGGCGATCGCTAAATTGGCTCGATTGTCCAACTGAACGTGTCACTAAGATTGTTTTGCCACTAAGAGGAAGACTAGATGAGGGGAAGTTACTTAACATAGGTTGGGGTATAAAAATACTCTCGTTCACAGCCGGAATCTGGGAATGTTTTTCTCCAGACTCGTGCTTGATAATTTAGTCTAAATATATATTCTCAGGTTGTAAGTACTTCCGTAGCCCAACAACTTCGCCAATAACAATTACTGCCGGAGAAAGGGATAATTCGGTGGTTTGTTCTACAATATTGCCCAGTTGCGCTGTCCAAATTTGTTGACGAGGAGTTCCTGCCCAACGAATGATGGCAATGGGTGTTAAGTGCGATCGCCCGTGTCGCACCAGTTGATGTATTATTTCTGGCAGATGTCGTCCTCCCATCAAAATTACTAATGTCTCTAGCCGTGAGAGTGCTTCCCAGTCTAAAACTTCTGGTTCATGAGCTGTAAGCACTGCAAAAGTGCGACTCAACACCGGATCTGTGAGGGGAATTCCTGCTAACAAAGGTGCTGCAAGGGCTGAGGAAATTCCTGGTACGAGTTCAAAATCACAACCAGATGCTTTCAGCGCTTCAATTTCGGAAGTACAACGCCCAAAAATCAACGGATCGCCTGATTTAAGCCGTACAACTTGTTTTCCTTGCTGGCAATGCTTTACTAGTAACTTGTTAATCTCAGCTTGGGTTGTACTGGGTTTTCCACCGCGTTTCCCAACATCTAACTGCAAACAATCAGGTGGTACGCACTGCAACAATTGAGCATCTACCAGGGCATCGTAGACTAAAACCTGAGCAGCAGCTAAAAGATTGTAAGCTTTTACCGTCAGGTATGCCACATCTCCAGGCCCAGCACCTACGAGGTAGACTTTACCCTTTTCTTGAATCATGGTCAGCTGTCATTGGGCATTGGGCATTGGGAAGAGGTAGAGGGACAGAGAGATATATTTTAGAATACAACTTGTTGTCAACATAGTTTTATGAGTCTTTGATACTCGCGGACGAGTCTTTGATACTCGCGGACGAGTCTTTGATACTCGCGGACGAGTCTTTGATACTCGCGGACGAGTCTTTAATACTCGCGGACGAGTCTTTGATACTCGCGGATGAGTCTTTAATACTCGCGGATGAGTCTTTAATACTCGCGGACGAGTCTTTGATACTCGCGGGCGAGTCTTTAATACTCGCGGATGAGTCTTTAATACTCGCAGACGCAGATAAGAACTTCACTCCTCTGCTGCCATGCCCAATGCCCAAAGCCCCATGCCTAATCCCCAATGCCCATTATTCAATTCGTTCGGATATTCATTTTTTCGATTAGCTGATCGACTTGCTCAACCATTTCTTTGTTTTCCTCAGCTTGGAATAACTGTCTGGCTTTTTTGAGATTAACGATCGCTTCTTCTAGTTGTTGCTCTCTTCCCAAAGCAATCCCCAAATTATAGTAAGTGAATGCATCGTTGGGTACAAGGCTAATGGCTTTTTTGTAATGTGCGATCGCTTCTTGGGGTTTACCTTGATCGTCCATCGCATTTCCCAAACCCGTGTAAGCTTGTGCATGTTTGGGATCGAGGCGAATCGCTTCGCTATAGCCGGCGATTGCTTCTGTTAGCTTGCCTTGAGCGTAAAAAGCGCTTGCTAAATTATAGTGAGCGTCTGCATAGTTGGGATCGAAGCTTATGGCTTTTTGGTAATGTGCGATCGCTTCTTCTAGTTTGCCTTGAGCATACAGAGTATTTCCCAAGGCGTTATAACCTGCGGGATTTTTTGGATCGAGGCGAATGGCTGCTGTATATTCAGCGATTGCTTCGTCTGGCTTTCCTTGAGCATACAAGGCATTGCCTAAGTAATAGTGAGCGTCTGCATATTTAGGATCAAAGCTAATGGATTTTTTGTACTGAGTAACTGCTTCTGCTAGCTCACCTCGATCGTACAGAGCATTTCCTAGACGCGTGTAAGTTGGGGCATAATTGGGTTTGAGGCGAATAGCTGCTGTATATTCGGTGGCTGCTTCTGTTAGCTTGCCTTGAGCGTAAAGAGCATTTCCTAAGTTATAGTGAGCGTCTGCATAGTTGGATTCAAGGCTGATAGCTTTTTTATATTGTGCGATCGCAGCTTCTAACTGATTGAGTCTTGCTAAAGTCAAACCTAAATTAAAGTATGCTCCAGAGTTTTTCGGATCGAGGTTAATGGCTTTTTTGTAATGTGCGATCGCTTCTTGTGGTTTACCTTGATCGTCGAGAGTATTTGCCAAAGCAATATAAGCTTGGGCAAAGTTGGGTTCTAGTTCAATTGCTTTCCGAAAAGCCGCCTCTGCTCCTTTGAAATCTCCTTGTTTATAGAGATTGGTTCCTTGCTCGAAGCTAGCAACTGCGTTTTTGCTCTGAGGAACTGCGGACTGTGCATCATGAATTTTTGATAAAACAACGCTAACATTTTTACCAAAGGCACTATTCCCATTATTTAAACACAAGCAGATAATAGCTACTACTAGGACATTCTTGTTTTTCAGCATTTTTATTATCTTACCTGCTTGGTTTACATATAAATTTCGCACTGCTTTTCTATCCCGCCTCGGAATGAATTCCGAGTCTCATAGCTGAAGTCCACTCAAGTGGACTGAATTGATCATTTAGTCCACTTGAGTGGACTTTCGCTATCAGCCCTGAACTTCATTTCTGGGCGGGATGGCGGTGAGTATGACAGTTTCACTCTGACAAAAATGTGGGTAGAGAATTTTTCGACTTGTGTGTACACAGTAGGCTTGCCAGGAGGGGAGTAAAAGCATACCTTTGGCGGAGTTCTACCAGGAATTATAAGTGATTAACCTAACTGGATACAAGTGTACTCTCATATAATTATCCATTTGTACACAATAAATGGAGCTTTATTAGAAGTAAAAAGTCCTTTTTTAGGTAATTGCTGACACGTTTGCTTCAACAAGTTTAGCAATAGCTGCAATTAATTTTTCTGGGTTAAAAGGCTTGGGTAAATGCATCTGAAACCCAGCTTTTAGTGCTTCTTGCTGGTCATCGTTTCTAGCAAAAGCAGTCAAAGCGATCGCTGGAATTTGTCCACCTTGCTCTGCTGTCCAACTTCTCACTTTACGTATTAACATATAGCCATCCATATCGGGCATACTAATATCGCTAACCAACACATCTAGCTTTATCTCTGCTAGAGTTTGTAATGCTTCATAAGCAGAAGATAAACCGATAACAAAAGCCCCATCTTGCTCTAATACAAAAGCAGCAAAATCTAGCGAATCAGGCTCATCATCGACAACTAAAATCCGAACGCCAGCGAGAGGTAAAGACTTAGAAGTTAATAATACAGGGTCGTTTTGTTCATCAGTCAGGCTTGGCTTTTCATCTTGCAGAAGCGGTAAACTAACAGTAAATGTTGCCCCTTTATCTTCTCCGTGGCTATCTGCTTTGACAATGCCGCCATGTATCTCGATGATATTACGTACAATTGCCAATCCCAATCCTAATCCACCAAAATTTCTCGTAGAGGTACTATCTGCTTGGCGGAAGTAATCAAAGACAAATGGCAAAAACTCAGCGCTAATTCCTTTACCTGTATCGCTAACTATGATTTGAGCATAGCCATCGGCTTGCTTTAATCGCACTTGTATTTTTCCTCCTTTGGGTGTAAATTTTACAGCGTTAGAAAGGAGATTCCAGACAACTTGCTGCAAACGAGTAGAGTCGCCCATAACTTCCCCCATCAGGGGTTCAAATACTGTACTTACCTCAATCAACTTTGCTTCTGCTGCTAAACGCATTGTCTGTAGTCCGGACAATATCGTAGACTCTAAATTAATCTTCGTAATATCTAGCGTCAGTTTGCCCTGTAAAATTCTGGAGATATCCAGTAAGTCTTCAATGAGTTGAACCTGTAACGTGGCATTCCGCTCGATGGTGGCTAGTGCTTCAGATGTCTTCGTTTGGTTTATCCTGCCGGTTTGCAACAACTTTGACCAGCCGAGAATTG
The DNA here is from genome assembly GCF_036919495.1 of Nostoc sp. Taxonomy (GTDB): domain Bacteria; phylum Cyanobacteriota; class Cyanobacteriia; order Cyanobacteriales; family Nostocaceae; genus Nostoc. The sequence continues at coordinate 215,237 of NZ_JBALBZ010000170.1, read as the reverse complement.
CGTTTAGTGGAGTGCGTAATTCGTGAGAGAGGACGGCTAAAAATTCATCTTTAATTCGATTGGCTGTTTCTGCTTTAGCTCGTGCTATTTGTTCTAATTCCAGCAGGTGTGCCCGTTCTTCAAGTATTTGTTTTTGTTCGTGGATATCTGTACATGTTCCAAACCACTTTACTACAATACCTTGCTCATCTTTGAGTGGTAAACCTCGCGCTAGCTGCCAACGATAGGAGCCATCAGAAGCCCGTTTAAAGCGATATTCATTGTTATATATAGTGCTATTTTTTACAGCATTACACCAAACTTCATCAGCATTTTGGATATCATCTGGATGCAATGCAGCCAACCAACCAGAACCCAATGACTGCTCTAATGTTAGCCCAGTGTATTCGCACCAATTTTGATTAAAAAAATCACATTCACCGTTAGGATTGGTTGTCCATACAAGTTGAGGAATTGCCTCAGCCAAGTAACGGTAGCGTTCTTCGCTTTGTCGAAGAATTTCTAAAATACGTTGGCGTTCAAGGATTTCTTGTTGTAATTGCTCATTAGCTTTAGTCATTTCATTGGTGCGAACAGCAACCATTTCTTCAAGATGATTCTGATATTTTCGCAGTTCCTCCTCTACCCGTAAGCGTTCGCCTATTTGTGTTTGAAGTTCTTGATTTCCTTGTTCTAGTTGAGCAGGGCTAGGAAGTGCCAGCGCTTGTGGAACTAGAGGTATAAGTTGTACTGCTGTAATTACAGAAATTATTGCAGTTACTGCTTTGACAAACCCTGATAGCCAATAGGTTGGATGCCAAAGCGTCCAAATTTCTATTAAATGAGTGGTGCCGCAAGCTACGATAAATGCACTAAACAAGAGAAAAATCCAATCAAAGGGCAAATCCTGTCGCTTGCGAACAAAGTAGAAGAGTGTAGCTGGAATCGAGTAATAAGCTAATGCTATAAATGCATCAGATAATATGTGTAACCAAACTAAATTCGTTTGCCATAGATAGCAGTGTCCATGTGGAATAAATGATTCTGATGTAAAAAAAATAGTCCACAATCCTGATATATTTTCTGACATAAACACTTGACTTTTTTGAATCTATAACAATTAACTAATAAAATTTTTTTTTAATTAGCCCAATTTGTTCGCATATTTTAAATTTACTATTACTATTATCTTGTCTGAAGATAGGAATAAGAGAATGAGTAAACGAACCGCAATCGCGGTTCGTTAAAAGAATGACTTTAATAAAGAGTTAAGCTGTAACTCAACATTGGAACATAATTAGGGCAGACAGTAGTCAATTCCAAAATAAAACTCATTCTCCCCATCATGAGAGGAATGGTAAAAAAATTAGGAGACGGAACAGGAAAATTTAATCTCCGCAATTCTAACTTAACTTAAGATTTACTAGACTTATCACTCATTTTATCTAACAGTTCAGTGATTTTTTTAGCTTTTTCAGGTTGGCGTTGTTTTTGCAATAAATCTTTAGCTTGTTGCAGGTTAATTTTAGCTTCATCTTCTCGCTCTTGCTGCATGAGAATATTTGCCAGACGCAAGTAAGCGTCAGGATTTTTGGGACTGCGGCGAATCACTTCCCGGAATAATTCTGTTGCTTCTTCTATTTGGCCTTGTTGGTTTAAAACATCTCCCAAAAACAAGCGCACCACATCATTAGTAGAGTTAAGGGAAATCACTTTCCGAAAGGCTGCTTCTGCACCTTGGTAATCTTTGGCTTGAGCAAGATTGATTCCTTTTTGAAACAAGTCTGAGGTAATCAAAGTTTTCCAAGCGAAATAGCCAAGAATTGACAGACTAAGCACAACTACAAAAGCAGGGATAATAGAACTAGTAGGAAAGGTTTCTAGCATTGTCTAAGCCAAAAGACAGGCGATAGGAAAAATCAGGTATTCGATAAAAAATAGTTTCCAGATAAATTGATAAAATTGAGCGATCGCACTTTTATCTTGTAAGTCTACTGCCAAACTCCGCAACCACATCCAAATTAGCAGGGCTAAATGAGTAATTACCAGAAATAGAGGGTTAATTGAGGCCACACGTAGCACACCAACTAAAATTATCCCCAGATAGCAGGCAGTTATCACCCAAAGAGCTAGATTAAATACAGCTTGTGAACCGAGTTTGATAGTGAAAGTAGAGATATTATAGAGGCGATCGCCTTCCATATCGGGTATATCTTTAAAGATTGCGATCGCAAAGGTAAACACCAAGATAAATAACGTTAGCACCCACACCACGGGCGGAATTACTTGGCTTTGTTTCAGCACCCAACTATAGTGCAAATACAACCCTAAATTAACAATCGTGCCGCGTACCGAAAAAATACACAGCGCTGCCCAAAATGGGAACTGTTTCAAACGAATTGGCGGTAAAGAATAAGCAGTACCAATGGCCAAACTAATTGCTACCATGCCAAATAAGAATGGCCCAGTTAGCCATGCCACAACTAGCGCCAAAATCCCAGTCAAAGCAACAATTAATTGCCCCGTCTGTTGAGAAAACTCACCTGATGCCAACGGTAAATGAGGCTTATTAATCTTGTCAATATCAACATCTTCTAATTGATTCAGCCCCACAATGTAGACATTGCCACACAGACAAGCAATCCATGCACCTAAAACAGGGAGGAGCCACTGCGGTCCTGGGGTATCCCCAAGTCGAGCAAGTGGCGTTAGGGAATGGGGAGTAGGGAATAGGGAAACAGTACTATTACTAATTGCAATGGCAATAAAATACAAACCTAACACACTTAGACTTGTACCAATAATCGTGTGAGGGCGAGAGAATTTCCAGAAAGCATATAACCAATGGAAATATGATTGAACGGGTTTGCGTGGCAAAGGGCTGTTTTGAAAACTCTGGCTCATGAGTACCTTAGATTCAGTATCCGGCTTATTGTTAACCCTGACTTTTCACGGGATTTAGAAAACCTCCTCCTGCTCTCTCCTGTTGTTGAGAAGCTTTTAATTCTCCCAATTCCCTATTAGGGAAGGGGGGTTAGGTTTCGCGTTAATTTCTCCACATCACCTGAGTTGTCAGATTGTTAACCATTGTCACAGAATTTGGTCATTAACAAGAGCCAAAGCTTTGGACGTACTGTATTTTGTAGGGGAGGTAGCGGCGGCTTAAACCTTTGCCACAGCCCACCGTAATGCTACTTAAAACAATCAATATACCTTATGAAAGAGGCTCTATGCCGAAAAAATCTGACAAACAAGCGTGAAAATACCTCTTCCCGATTCTCTTCTGCTACTCCCCATAACGGTACAATCTATCAGAAAAGTAAATAAATAGTTAAATTATGACAGCTAATTTGACATCTAAAGCGACATTTGACTTTGTGAGTGTGCTATCCCAAGCTGCGGCTGCGTATCAAGGACAGGAAGGCACACGCCCTAGTGCTGAAATATTAGTAAATGCATTGCTACAAGCAGAAAAATCTACCAAGCAGGAACGGTTAACTTATCCGTTTGAGTCTCTTCTGGGCAAATGGCAACTTTGCTTTGCCACTGGTACTAAGAAAGTTAGAGAGCGTGGCGGAATTGTATTAGGCAAGGGTTTATATGTACCCAAGTTTATAAAAATCCATGTTTCCTTTAATGCCACTTTGGAACAGGATTCAGACAGGGGCGAAATTAGTAATCAGGTTGAATTTGGCCCAGTTTTGTTGAACCTCACGGGGCCAGTGCAATATTTAAGTAAGAAAAATTTATTGGCGTTTGACTTTAACCAAATGCTTATTAGTCTGTTTGGTCGTGTTGTTTATAACAGACCAATGGGTTCTGGTATTCAAGTAGAAGATTTCTACAATCAGTCCATAGCTAAACAGCCTTTCTTTGGCTTCTTTTTAGTGACGGAAGATTTTATTGCGGCTCGTGGCCGGGCTGGAGGATTGGCATTTTGGATTCGAGAAAGTTAAAGAAAGGGGATTCCACATTTGCGCGAATTATCAAACTGGACGACAACTAGACAAAATACTGTGCATATTTACTACTTGTCCAATGACTGCGATCGCAGGCGCACCAAATCCAGTTTGCTCTACCTGCTCTACAATTGTTTCTAAAGTACCAATCAATTCTTCTTGTTCTGGGCGCGTACCCCACCGCACCAAAGCAATGGGCGTTTCTAAATTCAACCCGGCGGCACTTAACTGTTCCACAATATAAGGCAGATTGTGAATTCCCATATAAATTACAATGGTTTCGGAACCGTGCGCGATCGCATTCCAATCCACTTTCGGTCTATACTTACCCACCGCCTCGTGACCAGTCACAAATGTAACTGAAGAACTATATAGCCGATGAGTTAATGGAATACCTGAGTATGCGGCGGCTGCAATACCCGATGTAATACCTGGCACAACTTCCGTTGCTATTCCCGCATCAACTAATTCTTCCATCTCTTCGCCACCGCGACCAAAAATAAAAGGATCGCCACCCTTCAACCGCACCACAATTGCATGATCCTGCGCTTTCTCAATCAGCAATTGAGTTGTTTCTTCTTGGAATAGCGAATGTTTCCCTCTCCGCTTACCAGCGTTAATTTGCTCGGCTTGGGGATTAATCATTGCCAGAATTGCCGGACTCACTAAGGCATCATAAACAACTACATCCGCACATTCCAATAAACCTTTTGCCTTCAAGGTAATTAGTCCTGGATCTCCTGGCCCCGCACCTACTAAATAAACCTTTCCCAAATACTTATTCTCCTGTTTTTCTGTGCGGTTCATCTATCTTGTTAAATCCCAAATTAGCTCTGCTAATTCTGCACTTGCTCCCAGTGGTTCTGCCAATTGGAAATTCACCGCAGAAAATTGTAATTTTAGCTCCTCTATTGAGGCCGCGATCGCATCGGTTATTCCACCTGCGAATAAAAAGTATGGCAAAATTGCAATTTCTTTATAACCAGCAGCTACCAACTCTTTCACTCGTGATTCTAAACTAGGAGGGACAGACCAATAAGCAGCCACTGCTGGTAAACTCGCTGCTATTGCTTCCACAGTTTCTTTAGAACCTGGGCGACGGCTACCATGAGTTAAGAGAATCCATGCTTCTGCTTTTATCGCAGCTATTTGCTTGGCCAGCAATTTCTCTAAATTGGGGTGAGAGCCTAAGTATGGTTGCAACTCAATCATGATATCCTGACCAATAGCCTGTTGTGCTAGTGCTACTTCGGCAGGAATATCTGTCATTACATGCACTCCCGGCAGCAGAAATAACGGTACAATTTTGATCCGATTCTCGTTTTGAGATAGTTTACTTTGGTGTAGTCCAACCCAGGCATCGTCAAAAGCGCTCTTAGCAAATTGCTGAATCTGCTCGTGTAAAGGCTGAGGATTCATTTCCAAAGCAGCTATGCCAACCTGATGTTCGTTATTTAATGCGTTGTGGTTTTCTGACAATTTGTTATGTACCAGCTTTGCTAGTTGCTGCATAGCAATTTCTGGGCGGCGATCGCGGCTTCCGTGAGATACTAGCAGATAGGCAGATGACATCGGCAAAGCTTTAACTCTCAGTGACTAATTATCATATCTTACTTAAGATTAAGCTGGTGGTAATAAGTAGTCAGGTGATTATTGAAACTATTATCAAATACTAAATAGAAGTATTTTTAATCACTTGTATAAGGAACTTCAAAAATTAAATTACTTAATTACTGCATCGAAAACAACTATCAGCTTCTGCTCTCCCTGTCCCCTGCTTACTCTTTCTCGGCAGTATAAGTATAAAATTGATCAAAAGCTCCCACCGTTTCAAATTTGTAAGAAGGTAGCCAAGAGTTTATTTTTAAATCTGTACGGTAAATGCTAAAAATAATATAATTTTGTCTTTCTGTAGTCCTGGCAATAATTTCTTGGATTTGCGGGTTAGCCGAGTCAACCAACTTATCACAATTAAAACGAATTAAATTTTCTATAATATTGGTAGTTTTTTTGCATACATCGGTTTTTAAGTATTCTGTCAGCCGTTGTACAGCATATTCTTCATACTCAACCTGACTGGGATTGGTGTTCGCCATTGTCATACCCAAGGCGGCGAGTCCTGCTGCTGCACCAGTATATGCAATGATCGTTAAGGATTTCATATTTGCCAAAAATTCATTATAATTGTTAGATTTCAGAGACTCTAAATCAACTAAGTCCGTTCCTTAAATAAAAATCCTTGATCGCTTGCCAAATTATTGCTATAATCAAAATTGTTGAATGGCGAGCGTAGCCAAGTGGTTAAGGCAGTGGTTTGTGGTACCACCATTCGTGGGTTCAATTCCCATCGTTCGCCCTAAATAATTTCATATTAATATGTATACTCCTGTAAAAGGTAGGTTGTGTGGTATTAACACTCATAACCATCACTTTAACAAGGATCTGTCATTTATAGCTTTATAGACTTGGAAAGATTGTAAGGCGACTATAATTCCTTAGCTTATCTTATAAAACAGGAGTCAGAATACAGAATTCAGAATTCAGAATACTCTACCCATAAAGGGATAGAGTTTTCAGGCGAGAATATTTTAATTTTTTTCGCCCACCAGGGGCGAGGTTTTAACCAATATTCAGACGCTCGCGGACTCGCTTGCCGCCGGCGCTATCACCCACTCGTACAGAATTCATACTGAATTCTGACTCCTGAGTTCTGAATTCTTCTTATAAAAAATGATGTATACAAGCAACATCTGTCGTTAGGATAAGACAGGAGGCAGAAGGCAAGAGGGTTTTAGCCTCGTTTCAGCCTATCGAACGAGTCCTCAATCCCTACTGCTCGATTACTTTGGCGAAGCATGAGCGAGGGAATGGATGCTGAATTTTAAAACCTTATTTGAATCGATACCGGGATTGTATATCGTCTACTCACTCGCCCTTCCACCTCAGCAGGGGGGACAAATTCCCGCTATTGCTCTAACAGCTTATGCCGGAGAACTCGATCAACAGCAAGCGATCGCCGCCGGATTTCAACGTCACGTTGCCAAACCCATTGATCCAGAAGTTTTGGTGGCGATCGCCGTCGAAATGTAGACTTGTATGCTGTTCCCTTAAATGATATTATAAAGATTACATCAAGCAGTTAAGGGCGTGACAAGTTGTGCCCAAATTTTTATGCAGTTATTTAATAACATCTATCAAAAGAAATAAAAATTGTATACCTTTAGTTAGAGCAAAAAATACTGAGTCATAGATACTTTAAGTAAAGAAGAACATGGTTTAAGTGCCTGCTGAAAAGTTGATAATTGTAGGTACACAGATAAATACAATTTATCTGTGTAATTTCATGTTTATATGTGGTCTAACAAAAGGTGGAGGCTTATTGGCCTCGCCTTGAAAGTCAACAATGCAAACATCGTCATCAATTGGAGTTGCCATGTCTGAATTGCTTCAAGCAGTCTTAGATAGTGAAGAAAAAAGTGATTTGCGTTCCTTTCTTAGTGAATTACGCCAACAAGACAAGAAGTATTTGCTGCGGAACGACATCCTTAATGTATATAGTGAGTATTGCTCAAAGTCTCAGAAACCAGAGGAATTTTATACTACCTCTGAGTTAGGCAAACTGATTTACTATACTCAAGAAATTATTCAGGAAGACTCAAATTTTTGTTTCATCATCCGTTCTAAGATTGCCAGCCAAGAAGTTTATTGGTTGACATCAGACTTGAGCATTGAGCCGATGACTGTGCAGGATCTGTTAGATTTGCGCGATCGCTTGGTGAACAAATATCATCCCAACGAGGGCGACCTGCTAGAATTGGACTTCGGCCCGTTTTATGACTACACCCCAGTCATCCGCGACCCCAAAAATATTGGTAAGGGGGTAGAATTTCTCAACCGCTATTTATCCAGCCAAATCTTTCAAGACCCCAAAGAATTGCTGGACAGCTTATTGAATTTCTTGCGCCTGCACCACTACAATGGTATGCAATTGCTACTTAACGATCGCATTCAATCACAGCAGCAACTTTCCGAGCAAGTCAAAAAAGCTATCAGTTTTGTCAATAATCGTCCCGATGATGAACCCTACGAACAATTCCGATTCCAATTGCAGTCAATGGGTTTTGAACCCGGTTGGGGTAACACCGCAGCGCGAGTCCGGGAAACTTTAAATATTCTTGATGAATTGATTGATTCTGCCGATCCTCAGACCCTAGAAGCCTTCATTTCTCGTGTCCCGATGATTTTTAAAATCGTCTTGGTGTCAGCCCACGGTTGGTTTGGGCAAGAGGGAGTGTTGGGGCGTCCCGATACTGGCGGTCAGGTAGTTTACGTCCTCGACCAGGCAAAGAGCCTAGAGAAGCAGCTACAAGAAGATGTCCTGCTTGCGGGTTTAGAGAAATTGAATGTTGAGCCAAAGGTAATTATTCTCACCCGCCTGATTCCCAATAGTGATGGCACCCTTTGTAATCAACGGCTAGAGAAAGTCCTTGGTACCGAAAATGCCTGGATTTTGCGAGTGCCTTTGCGGGAATTTAATCCTAACATGACTCAAAACTGGATATCTCGGTTTGAGTTTTGGCCTTATCTAGAAACTTTCGCTATTGATTCAGAAAGAGAACTACGGGCAGAATTTCACGGCACACCTGACTTAATAGTTGGAAACTATACTGATGGGAATTTAATAGCATTCTTGCTGGCGCGACGCTTGAAAGTTACCCAATGCAATGTTGCCCATGCTTTGGAAAAATCTAAATACTTATTCAGTAACCTCTACTGGCAAGAATTAGAGGAGAAATATCATTTTTCATTACAATTTACAGCTGACTTGATTGCAATGAATGCTGCCAATTTTGTTGTCAGCAGCACCTATCAAGAAATTGTGGGAACACCGGATAGTGTGGGACAGTACGAGTCTTATAAGTGCTTCACCATGCCGGAGTTGTATCATGTGACTAATGGCATTGAATTATTTAGTCCCAAATTTAATGTCGTACCGCCTGGAGTAAACGAAAATAATTACTTCCCCTACACCCGGACTAAAGACCGAGTAGAGAGCGATCGCCAACGCCTTGCAGAAACACTCTTTACTTTGGAAGATCCCGCGCACATCTTTGGCAAACTCGACGATCCTAACAAGCGCCCTCTCTTCTCAATGGCGCGTCTTGACCACATCAAAAACCTCACAGGTTTAGCTGAATGTTATGGTCAAAGTAAAGAACTACAAGAGCATTGCAATTTAATTTTAGTGGCGGGTAAATTGCGCGTCGAAGAATCAGGCGACAACGAAGAACGTGACGAAATTATCAAACTCTACCAAATAATTGATGAGTACAATCTCCACGGCAAGATTCGTTGGTTGGGTGTGCGCCTGACTAAAACTGATTCTGGTGAAATTTACCGAGTCATTGCCGATCATCAGGGAATTTTTGTACAACCAGCTTTATTTGAAGCTTTTGGTTTGACAATTTTAGAGTCGATGGTTTCAGGATTACCGACTTTTGCCACACAGTTTGGTGGCCCGTTGGAGATTATTCAAGATAAAGTTAATGGCTTTTTGATTAACCCAACAAATTTAGACGAGACAGCCACAAAAATTGTGGATTTTATCACTAAATGCGAACAAAATCCTAACTATTGGAGTGAAATTTCGCAGCGAGGAATTGACCGAGTTTATAGCACCTATACTTGGAAAATTCATACTAGCAAGCTGTTATCATTAGCACGGATTTATGGCTTCTGGAACTTTACCTCGAAGGAGAATCGAGAAGATTTATTGCGTTATCTTGAGGCTTTGTTCTATTTAATTTACAAGCCAAGAGCGCAACAGCTATTAGAGCAGCATAAATACCGTTAGTTTGTCATTTGTCATTTGTCATTAGTTAAAAACTAAAGACAAATGACTAAATTGTTAACGCCCGCCAAGTTCGTTGACCAACTACTCCATCTGTTGCTAAATTCTGCTGATTTTGAAAGGCTTTGACAGCAGTCTCTGTCAGTGCGCCGTAAATTCCATCCACTCTAACGGCATAACCGTTAGACACTAACAACCGTTGTAAGGCTCTGACAGCAATACCAGAGCTACCGAAAGAAAGAGTCGGCATAGGTTGACTACTAAACTTTTGGAACTGTCCTATAGCCTTTGTACGGACTTGATCTCCAGACTGAGAATACTTATTAGACTCACCTAAATTAGAAGAACCTAGTTTCGGATTCTTTTTGCTGATTTTCTTAAGTATATGTTTTTTCTCTGGTGCGATCGCACACGAATAAGCCTGAGAAATGCAATCTGTCTGCATGAATTCAGGTGGTGTGACTTGAGCAGTTATCTCTAACTGACTCTGTTTTGATTGGTTTATGTCATTCTCCATCTGAACTAATTGCTGCTGTGGCAAATTGGCTCCAGATGCTTGTCTTATTGTTAACACGCTCGTCATCATCAGGCCAATTTCAGTCATAAGAAGATCCCCGAAACGTAAATAAAATAAAACGGTACAACGTTGTTGCACAGTCTTGAATTTTAACTAGAATTTAGATTATTACATCAGGACTTACGCAAAATCATGAAAAAACGAACCGCAAAGGAGAGGCCGCGCGGTCTTGGGGGTCTCCCCCATGAGCGACTGCCGTCGCAAAGGACACAAAGGAACAAGAGTTTCAGAGAGTTTTTGCGTAAGTCCTATACATAATAAAATTACACAGTAGGACTGAACATTATGTCTGTACAATTCTCTTACCTAATCTGTGTTAATTTTTGTAATAATTTAAAATATTGAGAAAGAAGCACCTTAATAAAAAGTGCGTAGGCGTAGCCCCTCAGAGACATCGCTTAGTACGCCCAGTTGTGGATACTGAAAAAGTTTTTACCTTTTCTCATCTCGCCACAAAGCAATACCGCCTAACAAACCAGTGATATTGGGGATAAGTTTTACATTTAACGGTAGCTGTAAATTCACTTTTACAGCTTCACCACCACCAATGTAAAGGTAATCATAATTGAACAGATGTTGCAAAGATGCGATCGCTTTTTCTAAACGCTTGTTCCATCTTTTCTCACCAATTTTTTCTAACTCTGCACGTCCCAGCTGCTGCTCGAAAGTCTCTCCTTTACGAAACGGGTGATGTCCCATTTCCATATTCGGCACTAGCTTACCATCTACAAATAAAGCCGAACCAAACCCCGTACCCAGAGTAATCACCAATTCTACACCTTTACCTGCGATCGCCCCAAACCCCTGCATGTCTGCATCATTAATCACCCGTACAGGCTTATTTAAATGTTTTAATAATGCTGTTTCCAAATCAAATCCGATCCAATCTGGATGTAAGTTTACCGCAGTTTCCGTGACTCCAGACCGCACTACACCGGGAAAACCGACCGAAACGCGATGAAATTCACCTTGAGCGGCTGCTAACACCACAATTGCATTAATTACAACCTCTGGTGTAGCAGGTTGGGGTGTATCTAAACGCGCTCTTTCCGTTACAGGATTCCCCGTAATATCCAAAACCATAGCCTTAACGCCACTACCGCCAATATCAACCGATAGGGTGCGAATCGATCCATTTTCGTCAACCATTGAGTTATATCCTTCTTACTGCTTGTTACCTAGTTATTATCCTCTGCTGCATCTTAATAATATCTAGATATCTGGAGAGTCTTTATATTGGTGGGGAGTGGGGAGGTAGAGGGAGAATAACTAATGACTAATGACTAATAGATTTGCTAATGTAGGAATAATGGAAATAGTACTGGCGTAGCTGTTTAAAATCTATCCGGCAGCAAATTTCTATTAAAAGTAATATAAGAGAAAGAATTATGACAACATTTGAACCCAAGAGCCTCCGCTCTTATAGCCAAGATGATGTCCAACAAATTCTGCAATTAGCGATCGCTCGTCAAGCTGACGATAAAGATACAGAATTTTCTTATGAGCAGATATTAGAAATTGCTGCTGAGTTAGAAATTTCACCTGAGTCTTTAAAGTTAGCAGAACGCGATTGGGTAATACAACAGGGACAAGTCCAACGCCGAAAGGCTTTTGACACTTACCGCATCAGAAGATTTCAAAAGCGTCTAGGGAATTATGCAATTTTCAATGGCTTTTTTATACTCCTAAATTTAATCACTGGTGGCGGGATTTCTTGGTCGCTGTACATTTTGCTATTCTGCGGATTGCCTGTAGGACTGGATGTTTGGAATACCTTTCAAATGAAAGGCGAAGAGTATGAAATGGCCTTCCAGAAGTGGAATCGTAAGCATGAGATTAAGAAAACCATCAGCACAGTTTTGAATAAGTGGTTTAAGGCATTACAGGCTTAATAGATTTGCTTGGCTTTAGCGTACCCTTACCCAGAAGCAAGCTACGGGCACCATTTAGTAAACTAGCTCGTCGTAAACATCGCTAATTCAAATTTTAGTCATCTTCAGATGACTTTTGCTATTAGCAAGGAACTGAAATTCCTTGTGGGACATACTGCTAGAGCGAATTAGCTGATATGCGATCGCTTGCTCACCCGAAGTCATTGTGTAACCAAGCTTCTCAATCTGCGATACCTGCGGTGTTCTCGTGGCGATCGCCGTATATATTAACCTTGGAATTCTATTCCGAAGCGGGGATTGCCATATATTAAGTAATGACAAGCCCTCCTTGCATTGGGGAGTAAGATTCAAAGCGTCTGAAAACCTCCACTATGGTATTGATTTAAGTTTTTCGTGAGCAGCCAAAATAATTTTTTCGGTTTCTTCCCAGCCAATACATTTATCAGTTACAGAAATCCCATATTTTAATTGTTCTTTACCAGTAATTGGTTGACTACCTTCATACAAATTCGATTCCAGCATCATGCCAACTATTGATGTATTACCATGTACTATTTGCTGAATAATATTTTCTAAGACAGCACCTTGTAATTTGTAATCTTTATTGGTATTGCCGTGGCTACAGTCGATAACAATCCTCGGTGGTAAATCTGCCTGTTTTAATTTCTCTTCTACCAGTTTCACATTCGCTGTATCAAAATTAGGTTGACTACCACCCCTTAAAATTACATGACCGTAGCCATTACCTTTAGTCTGAAAGACACTGACCTGTCCGTTTTGATTAATTCCGATAAAATTATGCGGGTTTCTAGCTGATTGTAAGGCATTCAAAGCTACTTGAATATTACCATCAGTACCGTTTTTAAAACCCACAGGCATCGACAGTCCACTTGCCATTTCGCGGTGAGTTTGTGATTCGGTTGTGCGTGCCCCAATAGCAGACCACGTAATTAGTTCACTAATATATTGAGGTATGATTGGATCTAATGCTTCTGTGCCAGCAGGTAATCCCAATTCTGTAATTTTTAATAATAGATCCCGTGCAATTAATAACCCATTTTCTACATGGAAAGAATCATCCATATGTGGGTCGTTAATTAACCCTTTCCAGCCTACAGTTGTTCTTGGTTTTTCAAAGTACACTCGCATAATTAGTAGCAGCTTATCCTGAACTTGCTCGGACAATCTTTTCAACCGTTCAGAATATTCGAGTGCTGCTTTTGGGTCGTGGATTGAGCATGGGCCAACTACTATAAATTTTCTACGATCCTGAAAATCTAGGATCTGTTCTATTTCCTGCCTATATGCTAAAACTCTTTGCCCGGCTAATTGTGTTAAAGGTAATTTTGATTTTATTTCATTGGGAGTTAATAAAATGCGATCGTTCTCAATGTTAACGTTGTCGATATTACTGTTAGCGTTGTTGATATTACTATTAAATAATTTGTTGTGCATGGTGATACTCTGGCAATTCTATATACGCACTTCAAATCAAAAGTGTAACACAAACCCATAAAATTTTAAAATGGCTTATTTTTTACTTGACAAATTTCTAATTGTATTGTATTTCAAAATAATAAAAATAAATGAAAAAGGGAAAATATTTCCCCTTTTTCATTTGCTATTGGGCTACCTGCTCAGTAGTAGTGTATATAATTACTGCCATACAAAGACTTTAGCTTCGTATGGCCCCAAGTCAGTTATGATGCCATCGTCACCAGATTCAACATCATAATTACCTGTCCACTCATGCCATGTACCAGTGCTAGGAAAGTTAGGAACATGATACTCAGCTAGAAAGTTTTCAGAGAAATTTGCAATTACGACTACACGAGAACCTTCATCATTCCAACGAGTATAAGCTAATACTTTTGCCTCTGGATTTTCGTAGATAAAATCAATATTTTCTGTGTAAAGAGCTTGATTGCTTTTACGCAGGTTGGTTAAGCCTTTGTATGATTCAAATAAACTACGATTTAAATCATTACCTAACAGCGTCCAATCGATTTTCGATGATTCGGGTTGTTTAGGTTTGTACTCCCCAAATTCTTCTCCCATCCAAATCAAAGGTACGCCAACAGCAGTCATTAGGATGGCTACTCCTAATTTAGCCCGCCTAAAGGCTTCTTCGTTAAAAATCTCACGGTTCCCCAGTTCTACCATGACATGGTTATGGTCGTGGTTGGTGAGGTAATTTACTACATTGGTTGTACCTAAAAAGCCTTGGCGCTTGCAGTCAATAACATCTTTGAGACGCTCTAAATCAAATGTATCACCGCAGATATGTTCTAGAATGCAGTGATAAAAACTATCATGCCAGCAACCATCCATTGGCCCATCTACATTGGTAATGCTGGTAGTTTCAGGAATGTGTTCGGCAACGTTATAAAAAGGCTTCATGCTAGCAGTTTTTTTGGCTTCCTGAACAATCCAGTGCATGAAATCGTAGTTAGCAATTTGCCGCGCCGCATCATAGCGAATCCCATCAAGATGATATTCTGATATCCAAAAACGAATTGCCTCACCAGTAAATTTCCAGGCAGGTTTAATATCTAATTTTTCGTCATAATGTTCATAATTAAACTCAGGGCCCCAGTTATTATCAGGGTCACGAGGCTCGTGATGATACCAATAATCATGGTCAATTTGTGTTAAAGGAGCAGATGCTTCTGAGTGGTTATAAATACCGTCAAGAATTACACGAATACCTCTACCATGACACTCATCAATCAAATTTTTTAACTCAGCAGTAGAACCATAACTAGATTCTGTTGCAAAGAAGTGACGGGGGTTATAACCCCAACTATAATCACCAGGATATTCTTTAAGTGGCATCAACTCAATAGCATTGATTCCTAGTTCGCATAAATAATCTAACTTTTCAATGACGTGTTTGTACTTACCTCGTGCATAAGGGTCATCCTCACCACCAGAAAAGTCACCAACATGCAATTCATAAATTACTAATTCGTGGTCAGCAGGTAAAGGTTTATCATCATGTTGCCAAATATAGGTATCGGTAATCCTTTTGCCATCTTTGACCCGGATAACACCATCATCTTTTCCACTCTGTTCATCTATATCAGTTGCCTGAGGGTCTGTAACATCAACCCATTGTTCTGGTTCAAAAAACCATGAATTTGACTGGACACGGAATTTATATTTATAAACGCCGTCTTCTAGTTCAACACTTGTACGAAAATAACCATCATCACCTCTCTCCATTGGAATTTCTTGCCAATCAGAAAAAGAACCAATTAATGCAGCTCCTTTGTTATAAGGTGCAAATAAACTAAATTCAATTGGCTTTGCCATAGAACTGTTTGTAATATCAAGGGTTGATAGAAGTATTCTCGGATACTTAATTAAATTTACAAATCGCTCTAGAGAAATAATTACATAACTAGCGCTTGTATCTTGAGGATGATTTTATAAATTATTTATAAAAGTTACTAATATTTGGCTATTTTTGACTGCTTTTAAAATTTGTTTTTTAACTAATATCCAGATTATATTTAGTATAGTTGCTGCCTATAATACTAAATTTCAAAAGTTTTTATTAAGTTGTTAATTAGCAGATATTAAGTAAAACTAAAATGGTTATTGCTAAATATCTGCTGTATAAGATTACTCAATTTTGCCGTTAGTTTGTTGCAGATAACTTAACAACCAACCTGCTGCTGTCGCCCTGCGAGTTTGCCGAGGTCCAAATTCCCCAATTTTGTAACCTTTGAAACCCAGCTTTTCTTTGAGCAGTTGTTTATTTTCAACAGGAATTGAACGAGTCAACTTGACTGTTGCGGGGCGAGATTCAATAAAATTTGGGGGTTGGGGGTAATCATTTTGCCATTCTGGTGCAACTAGGCTAATGTCCCATTGTGCAGTTGAAGAATCATAGCGATAACCTAAATAATGCCATAGCAACTGGTTGACTGTGGCATCATCAAGTTTTTCGTCAATAATTGCCCAAATTGTTTCTGTATTGAGTGGTGGCAAGTTAGACATAAGCAATTCAAAATTCCAAGTTTAAAAACTGACTACTGATTAATTAAATTCACTACAGTTAGTAGGTATTGAAAAATACTTTATCACTACTCTGCGACACTCCCAAAGATAGACAAATTACTAAAGTGACTCTGAATAAAGAGATTCGCTAACTCAGGAGGAAAATTATGGGAATAGTCGGTGACAATAACGCCAGTACAGACATCGCAGTGATGATGACCAGGATTAATTTCGCTAGTTGGAGTTAAAAACAGCTTGTGTATACACAAAGTAGGTAGACTGGAAATCGTAAAGATTATACCAGTCTATGCAGAATTCCACAGCACTGCCAAAGATCATCCGCGCCCATGTATTTATTTCTGGCCGAGTCCAAGGAGTCGGTTATCGGTATTCCACTGTAGATACAGCTAGGCAGTTGGGATTAACCGGCTGGGTGCGGAATCTCCCTGATAATCGAGTAGAGGCAGTCTTTGAAGGAGCGCAAGATGTTGTAGATAACATGGTTCGCTGGTGTCACTCTGGGCCACCTGCTGCTGTAGTTCAAGATGTTGTAGTTGAGTATGAAGAAGCAGAAGGGTTGCGGGGATTTGAAGTTAAGCGGGTTGATTAATCATTGGTCATTTGCCTATAACAACTCCTTCAGGTGTACGCGCAAAATTCCTTGAATTACTTGTTGTACAGCTTCTTTACTCAAACTGCCATCTACCCGCACAATTCTTGAGGGATAGGATGTTGCTAACTCTGCGTATCCTTGCTGAACGCGCCGATGAAAAGCGATTGTTTCTTGTTCAATGCGGTCTAATGCCATTCCATCTCCCCGTTTACGGGCTAGTCCTACTTCGACATCGACATCTAACCAAATAGTTAAGTCACTTTCTAAACCAGCAGTGGCAATATGATTAAGCTGATTGATTAAACTCATGTTAAGACCGCGACCATATCCTTGGTAGGCAATGGTAGAGTCAGTGTAGCGATCGCATAAAATATATTTCCCTGCTGCCAGATTTGGTTTGAGTTCTTGTTCAACGTGTTGCGATCGGTCAGCAGCATACAACAAAAGTTCTGTCACTTGTGCAACTGGTTTATCCTCTGCCTTTTCTAGTAGCAAGCGGCGAAGATGTAAGCCTAACTCCGTTCCACCGGGTTCACGAGTAACAACTACAGAAATACCCAGATTTTTCAGCCACTCAGAACAAAGCTGCATTTGGCTGGTTTTACCACAGCCTTCCACCCCTTCAAATACAATTAATTTGCCACTCATATTTTTTTATTGTAATTGTAATTCCGCTAAACCAGTAAGCTATCTAATTGTCAACATAGATAGAAATTAGTTCGACACCCATAGGATCACCTAAGTTAGGAATTAGACTATCATTTTGAAAAAAGGATGATGGATAATTATGGTGTGTCAAAACTGTCAACAGGTTATAGAACAGCTAAATATTAATATTGACCTTTTCTTTCAGAAATTAGAGACAGCTTCAAATAGAAAGCAAATCAGTGAACTTGACAAGGAAATCATTTGTCAATCTCTATTAGGACACTCAGGACAACATTTAGCTACAATCTTCAATTTATCTGACCAACAAATTAGAGATAGGCTCAGTAATAATATTTATCCCAGAATAGCAGAACTGATGCAAATTGACCAAGAACAGATAGCTGGGAAGTGGGTTAAGCTGCTTAATTTCTTACTTCATCCTAATAACGGATATAAATTGCAGAATGCTCCTCAATTAAACAATGATAGCTTTCAAGGTAGTTTTGGCAGACAAATTTTCCTTTCTCCCCCAAATCAAGATATTGTGGAGTTACAGATACAAGGGAATAAATTTTATCAGCAAGGACTTTATTATCAAGCATTAAAGTGCTTTATTTGGGCTTGGAAAAAAGAAAGACAAATTTATGGTACAGGGAATCCAGAAGTTTTAATTTATATAAATAACTGCTTAATCGAATATAAAGAATCTCTTTTACAACAGAAAAAAATTAAGATTTATACTTTGGCTGTAGTTGTGCCATTTTATCATAATCAAGGTCATGTTGCATCTGAAATTTTACGAGGTATTGCTCAAATTCAACTCCAAGTAAATCTTCAAAGCTTTGAGAAAATTTCACTAGAAAAAGAGATAAATTTAGATGAGATAAAACCCGATAAAATTTTTACTCTAAATAATACAGATAGTCAAATAGCCTTCAAGATTTTAATTGTCAATGATCCTAATAATTTATATGCACCATATAGCCAAACAGCAGAGAATTTAGCCAATTTAGCGCCACAATTAAACCTGATTTCTATCATCGGTCACTATTCAAGTGAAATGACTAAGAAGGCACTAAATTTATATTCTCAAAATGGACTAATTTTAGTAAACTCTAGCAGTACCTCTAATGAACTTTCTCATTTATCTGGGGGTAAAAGCTTATCCTTTTTTAGACTGACTACTCAAGATAGCATAAATGCCACACAATTAGCTCATTATTTGACAAACATATTGCCTGGTAAAAATCCTAAAAAAGTAGCTATTATCTATAATAAAAATAGTAGTTATAGCACTTCATACAGAAATACTATTAAACAATGTCTAGAGCAATATAAGGAACAGTTTATTTTTCTACAAGAATGTAGTTACATTAGCGAAAAATATTATCAGATTCAAGCTTATCTAGAAGACATTAAACAGAATGGCGTTGATATTATTATCATAATTACTGATGGAGGAATTGAACCTAATTCCCTCGATAATGCTGGGCTGATTAGTAGATTACAAATCAATAACTGTCTAATAGCTGGTTCAGCAACTTTTTATCATGAGAATGTTTTACATTGGATTCATGAGCAAAGTCAGTATAATTTGGTAAATCAAAATGAGTGTCAAATTATAGCTTGCGTTCCTTGGCATTGGCACAGCAAAACAAATGGGTGCAATAGTGAAAATCAACTAGGGCAAAAGTTTTGTCAACTAGGCACTCAATTATGGGGAGAAGAAAACTTAACATGGCGTAGTGCAACAGCTTTCGATTCAGTGTTAATAATTCTGAGAATTTTAGAGCAATTTGACATTTCGGATAGTCAATCTTTACTGATATACATGAATAAATATTTCAAAGAAGACAAAAAACAAGTGAAAGGAGTTACAGGAATTATCCAATTTGAAAAAAATGGCGATCGCATCAATCCCCCGGCAGAAATAGTAGCCGTAAAATGGAATAAACAACAGTCTAAATGGCAGTGGACAATTTAAGATTTATGTTTCCCAGCTAATTGACTATATCTAAGATTACACATCTGTAGAAAAATATTCCACACCTGAAGTAGATAGACTTCGTGAGCCATTGTTATGCTACCTATATAGCGTAGAGGAAACAGAATTATGTTAAAAGTTTTTGCCGATCGCGGTGGTACATTCACAGATATTGTTGCTGTTACTAATAATCAAGCAATTATAGACAAACTCTCAAGATATCCAGAACGTTTTTTAATTGTGACTTTGCCTAATCAGCAATGGATTATAGTCTACAAGCTGCTTTCAGAAAATCCCGAACAATATCAAGATGCAGCCATCCAAGGAATTCGAGATATCATGGGTATTTCTAGCAACGAACCCATTCCTACTGAAGCCATAGAAGTGGTAAAAATGGGAACAACAGTAGCAACAAATGCGCTGTTAGAAAGGAAAGGCGATCGCGTCGTTCTTCTCATCACCAAAGGTTTTAAAGATGCACTACGAATTGGCTACCAAAACCGTCCTAACATCTTTGCCCGTCATATCATTTTACCAACTATGCTTTATGAGCAGGTGATTGAGATTGATGAACGTTATGATGCTCATGGCAATGAATTAACCCCTGTAAATATTGAAGAAGTCAAAAATAACTTAGAAGAAGTTTACAAAACAGGAATTCAAAGTTGTGCTATTGTTTTGATGCACAGCGATCGCTATCCTAAACACGAACAACAAATAGCCAAAATCGCGCAAGAAATCGGCTTTACACAAATATCTGTATCTCATCAAGTTAGTCCGTTAATGAAATTAGTCAGTCGAGGAGATACAACAGTAGTCGATGCTTATTTGACTCCGATTCTCCGTCGCTATGTCAACCAAATAGCGAGTCAGTTACCTGAAGTTAAATTAATGTTTATGAAATCTGACGGCGGTTTAGTTGCAGCCGAACAATTTCAAGGCAAAGATAGTATTTTAAGTGGGCCGGCTGGAGGTATTGTCGGTGCAGTACAAACTAGTAAAAGAGCAGGTTTTGAGTTAGTTATTACCTTTGATATGGGAGGGACAAGTACAGATGTCGCCCACTTTAAAGGAGAGTATGAACGACAACTAGATTCAGAAATTGCTGGGGCACGGATGCGAGTTCCTGTATTAGCAATTAATACGATTGCGGCTGGAGGCGGTTCAATTCTCTTTTTTGATGGTTCTAGTTATCGTGTCGGCCCTAAATCTGCTGGTTCAAATCCTGGCCCTGCTTGTTACCGACGCGGGGGGCCATTAGCGGTTACTGATGCTAATGTGATGTTAGGCAAAATCCACCCACAATATTTTCCATCGGTTTTTGGAATTGATGGGAATTTACCTTTAGATAGAGATACTGTAATTGAGCAATTTACACAACTAGCCCAAGATATTCAAGGCGCTACATTAAATCATTGTACTCCCGAACAAGTAGCGGCTGGATTTATTGCGATCGCAGTCGAAAATATGGCGAACGCAATTAAAAAAATCAGTCTACAACGGGGTTATGATGTCAGCCAATATGTGCTTTGTTGTTTTGGCGGCGCAGGCGGACAAGTTGCTTGTTTAATTGCCGATACTTTGGGAATGAAAAAAATATTTCTCCACCCTTATGCTGGTGTTCTCTCTGCTTATGGAATGGGATTAGCTGATGTCCGGGCGATTAGAGAAGCAGGAGTAGAACAGCCTTTAACCCAAGCATTAATTTCTAAATTACACCAGTTAATGGAATATTTAGAAACTCAAGCTAGAAGTGAAATTAATGAAGATAATCTTCAAACAGAAATAGTTCAGAAAGTCAACTTAAAATATGAAGGAACTAACTCTACTTTAACCGTTAACTTTGCCGATGATGTGGTATTGATGCGGCAAGGATTTGAGGATGAACATAAATCCCGTTATGGTTTCATTCAATTAGATAAAAATTTAATTGTTGAATCAGCATCAGTAGAAGTAATTCAGAAAATGGAGACTCCCGAAGAACCCTTAATTACTCGTACATGTTCTATAGCTGGAGCCACCGAAGCCGTTGAGATAGTAAGGATGTTTACTGCTGATAGATGGTATGATACGCCTGTTTATCGGCGGGAAGATTTGCAACCAGAAGATAGTATTAATGGGCCTGCGATCGTTGTTGAAAAAATTAGCACAATTGTAGTTGAATCTAACTGGCAAGCAAGATTAACTAAAAGTAATCATTTGATTTTGCAACGTCTTGCATAAAGCTTTAAAGTTTAATTTTATTAACCAAACCTACTTACTTTCTGAAAATTATTAGGAGATTTTCAATGTTAAACTTTTCTTCTCTTCCTTCGGAAATACGCCAGCTTTGTCGAGACGGAAAATTAGATACACCTACTTCTGGGCTTGCACTAGGGTTTGTTCAAGCGAACTTAGTTGTATTGCCATACTCTTTAGCATTTGAATTTTTACTCTTTTGTCAACGAAATTCAAAATCTTGTCCAATACTTGATGTCACAGAAGTTGGAGATTATGAACCTAAAATAATCGCTCCAGGCGCCGATATTAGAACAGACTTACCTCGCTACAGAATTTTTCAACACGGTGAATTAATTGAAGAAACAACCAATATCAAATCATTTTGGAGAAGAGATTTAGTAGCCTTTTTAATTGGTTGTTCCTTTTCCTTTGAAAATGCCATGCTCAACTCTAGACTACCAGTTAGGCACGTAGAAGAGCAAAAAAACGTCCCAATGTACAAAACAAATATTGAATGTATACCGACTCGAATGTTTTCCAGTCCGTTAGTAGTTTCGATGCGTCCACTTCCAGCTAATAACGTTGTTCGTGCTGTAGAAGTAACGAGTCGATATTATAAAGCACATGGTTCTCCTGTGCATATTGGCAATCCAGAAGTGATAGGAATTAAAATTTAGAAAAACCTGATTATGGTGATGCTGTCACAGTTCGTGATGGAGAAATTCCCGTTTTTTGGGCTTGCGGAGTCACTACTCAAACTGCAATTATGCAAGCAAAACCTGAACTAGCAATTACTCATTCTCCTGGATATATGTTTATTAGTGATTTGAAGGATGAGTATCTTACTTTATAATTTATTAAGTTTTGTGTTTTTTTATAAAAGGAGTTAAAAATGTACACAACATCTCAACCCGATCCCATCCGCTTAGAAATCTTCAAAAATCTCTATCAATTTATCGCCGAACAAATGGGAATTGTTCTCCAAAATACGGCTGCATCTGTAAATATCAAAGAAAGGCTGGATTTCTCCTGCGCTATTTTTGACTCATCTGGATTATTAGTTGCTAATGCCCCCCACATTCCCGTACATTTAGGCTCCATGAGTGAAAGTGTCCGCAGTTTAATAAACGAAAAATGCGACACCATAAAACCAGGGAATGTATATCTATCTAATAATCCTTATAACGGTGGAACCCACCTCCCTGATGTCACTGCAATTACCCCTGTTTTTTTAGAGAGTTGTGAAAATACTCCATTCCCCACTCCCCTCTTTTTTGTTGCTTCTCGTGGACACCAAGCAGATATCGGTGGAATTACTCCCGGTTCAATGCCTCCCCACAGTACCACAGTAGAAGAGGAAGGAATTATTTTTGATAATTTTCTCTTAGTTGAAGAGGGCAATTTTCGAGAACCCGCAGTCAGACAGCACCTTTCAACTCATACTTATCCTGCTCGTAACCCTGACCAAAATATCGCTGATTTTAAAGCACAAATTGCCGCAAATGAACGGGGACTACAAGAACTTATTAAAATGGTTTTCCAATACAAGCTCGATACTGTTCAAGCTTACATGAAGTTTGTGCAAGCGAATGCTGAGGAGTCGGTGAGAATGGCTATCAATCTTCTCAAAGATAGCTCATTTGTTTATGAAATGGATAGTGGGGCACGAATTAAAGTTAAAGTTACTATTCATCAAGAAAATCGTAGTGCTACCATTGATTTTACTGGAACTTCTGAGCAACTAAATAGTAATTTTAATGCTCCCAAAGCTGTAACTCAAGCCGCAGTTTTATATGTCTTTCGGACTTTGGTTGATGATAATATTCCACTTAATGCCGGGTGTCTTAACCCTCTAGAAATTATTATTCCGGTTGGCTGTATGCTGAATCCAACTTATCCAGCAGCAGTAGTAGCGGGTAATGTCGAAACTTCTCAAACCATTGTCGATGCTTTATATGGCGCTTTAGGTGTTATGGCTGCTTCTCAAGGAACGATGAATAATTTTACTTTTGGTAATGAGCAATATCAATATTATGAAACTATCTGCGGCGGCTCTGGGGCAGGAATTGATTTTGATGGAACTGATGGTGTTCATTCTCACATGACTAACTCCCGTTTGACCGATCCAGAAGTTTTGGAAACCCGTTATCCTGTACTTTTAGAAAGCTTTAGTCTTCGTCCCGATAGCGGTGGTAAAGGGCAATATTCCGGTGGTAATGGAGTTGTCCGCCGCATCCGTTTTCTAGAACCCATGACAGCTAATATTCTCTCTGGACATCGGGTTGTCCCTCCCTTTGGATTAAATGGTGGGGAAGCCGGGATTGTCGGACGCAACTGGATACAACGTCAGAATGGAATTGAAGAGAATTTAGACAGCACAGCAACAGTAGAGATGAAACCTGGAGATGTTTTTGTAATAGAAACTCCTGGCGGAGGCGGATTTGGTAAAGTCTCCTAGTACCAGTATTTTCCTGAATTGAAAGTTTCCAAATGTCATCGCTTGTTCTGAACTGTCTACTTTTCATATTGATTGGCAAAATATTTTATTTGTAATAACACTTATCAATCCAAATTCGCATTTCTTCTTCAGAACCAAAACAGGCAGAACGTCCTGTCATTGGATCGTAGGCACGCCAATAAGAAATTTGACCGCGCCAGTCTGATTCCTGCCATACTTGGAGGTCAGAAGCACTAGCGATCCAGATGGTAAAATGTTGCCAATATTTTCGTAAATTTGACAGGAAATTAAATTTATTCATAGTGAAATAACCTGATGAATAGTGAACTATTACCTTTACTTTCACGTAAGAATTTTTAACTGAGAAGGTACAGTTTTGGCAGATTTTATCTAGTACAGTTAAGCGGCATCTCAACTGGTATAGTAAAAAAACTCACAACTGTACTAGGTAAACTTGGTAAAAATAGTTTATATTTCCAGTATTGATGATTTTTTAGTCATTAACGAGTGCGCCAAAATGAAAATTTTGTTAGAACGACAGTCACACAAACCGATTTATTTGCAGATCCGCGATCGCATCAGTCGTCTGATTAAATCTGGCGCACTAAAAAGTGGCGATCGCCTGCCTTCTATCCGCTCTCTGGCAGAAAGTTTACAAGTTAATAAACTCACGATTATTGAAGCGTATAACGTTTTAGAAGCAGATGGTATTATTTCTGCTCGTCAAGGTTCAGGATATTTTGTCAGCAGCGTTTCTCCTAAAAGCACCAACCTAGAATCTAAATTCGCTCCAGCCCAAAATGTCATAATTACAAAACTAGGAAAGTGTTCTTTTTATGAGATGTATACTCCACTGGTGCAAGCACAAACACAGCCAGGAATAATTAATTTTGGCTACGGTTATCCTCGTCCACCAAAAGATATTAACCTGATTGCTAGACGAGCATTAAGACAAGATGATACTGATATTTTCTTTCCTCATGAGATGCCTCAAGGACAGCTAACTCTGTGCAGACAAATTGCCCAAATGCTAGTACATCAAGGATTAGAGGTTTTTCCCGAGGATTTAATTATTACTAATGGCTCTCAGCAAGGGTTGTCATTAGCGATGAATTATTATGTACAACCTGGTGATTGGGTGATTGTCGAAGCTCCTACCTATTATGGTGCAATCTCAATCTTAGAAAACTTAGGAGCTAAGATTATTGGCATTCCCATGACTGCGGAGGGAATGAATTTAGATTTATTAGAGCAATATCTACACAGCCACCGCCCGAAATTAATTTATACGATTAGTACCTTCCACAATCCAACTGGATTGACGACAACACAAGCTCATCGTCAGCAATTATTAGCATTAGCTGAAAAATATGAGTGTCCTATTTTAGAAGATAATGCTTATGAAGGAATAAATTTTGATGCTGTGCCAGCGCCAATTAAAGCTTTAGATAAAAATAATTTGGTCACTTATTTAAGTACCTTTTCTAAAACTTTAATGCCTGGTTTACGAGTGGGCTATATGGTAGTTACAGGTAAGCATTATCAAGCAATTATTGAGCAGAAGTTGCTCCATGATTTGCACACATCCAGTATTTCGCAAACAATAGTTAGCGAATATCTCGCTTCAGGACATTACCGCCGTCATCTTAGCCGACTTCGCACAGATAATCTGCAAAGTCGTAATACCATGTTGCAAGCTTTGGAGCGTTATTTTCCTGAAGAGATCAGGTGGACAGTTCCCACGGGTGGATTATTTCTCTGGGTACAATTACCAGATGATTTTCCGATTGGGACAATTCGTAAAGAAGCCTTTGCACAAAATGTCTACCTGGCGTGTGGTTCGGCATTTTTCCCCGATAAGCAGGGTTATCCAGCGATGCGTCTGACTTTCTGTCTCCCGCCAGAGGAGATTGAGCAAGGTATTTCGATTGTGGGTAAGTTGCTGAAAAAGTATATTGCCAAAGGATGTGTAGATACAGAGCGGCTTGTCGTTAAACATCGCATATCTAATTATCAACCGCTTGTTCAGAGTTTGTAGGTTAGCACAGATGTCCTAATCTACTTCGTGCTGAAGGTGATTTACACAATGCATCACGTCTTGGCAATCATAAATCACCGCTCCACATTTGTTTTTGTAGCAGTAAATGCGATGCGCCAAGGTTTTTTCTCTATAGTTCCACTTCTGAGCCTCATTATTCAAGCTCTGAACTCGGAAGTTCGTGTTCGGAACTCGGAAGGTCTAGCTTTTATCTCGGAAGTTCGTGTTCGGAACTCGGAACACCAAGCTTTTTTCTCAATCCGTCGAGTTAGGAGGCTGAGAAATCTAAACTTTGCACAAAAGAGATTAATATTTCATTCAATGCATCCATGTCAATTAAAAATGCATCATGTCCGTGGGTTGACTTTAGCCACGCCAGTTGAGCATTAGGGATTAAATTTGCCAATTCTTGTTGTTCTACTGGAGGATAGAGGATATCAGAATCAATTGCAATAACTAAAGTTGGTTGCTGGATGCTTCGTAGAACAGATTCATAACCTGATAAATTAGGAACTGTGCGATCGCGTGCAACATCATGGCGATCCATTACATGGGTGAGGGTAATGTAAGTGTTGGCATCAAATCGTTCTGTCAGCTTTTGACCTTGATGCTGTAAGTAACTGGCTATAGCAAACTGCTCAGATGGATCATACTGCCGCCCAAAGCGGGTTGTAAAACTATCCCAAGAACGGTAAGTACTCATCGCCATCATCCGCGCCACTGCTAGTCCTTGGTTTGGGGGCGCATCCAGGGTGTAGTTCCCTCCTTGCCAGTTTGGATCGGCATAAATTGCCTGTCTTTGGGTTTCACTTAATCCAATACACCAAGCTGAATGTCTTCCAGAAACAGCAATAGGTGCGATCGCTTTCACCTTTTCTCGATATAACAACGCCCACTCCAGTGCTTGCATCCCACCAAGTGAACCGCCAATTACTAACCGCAGAGATTGAACACCCAGGTATTCTAGTAGTACAGCTTGCAGGTTAACCATATCTCGGATTGTAATCTCAGGAAAGGATACGCCATAAGGTTTTCCCGTTATTGGGTTGATAGTAGTTGGCCCAGTTGTGCCGTAACAACTTCCCAAGATATTGCTGCACACAATAAAATCGCGTTCTGGATTGAAAGCTTTCCCTGAACCAAACAAAGGTTCCCACCAATCATCAGCGTCAGCCGAACCAGTTAACGCATGACAAATCAGTACCCCATTATCGCCTTGAGCATTTAACTGTCCCCATGTGCGATAAGCAACCTGAACTCCAGTTAATGTTTCGCCCCCTTCAAGTTGAAATGGCACTGTCAACTGGTAAAACTGGGTTTGCGGTGAGATGAAGTCTGAGTAGATCATAGGGAGTGGGGAGTAGGGAGTGGGGAGATGAGGGAGCAGGGGGAGTAGGGGGAGAAGAATTAATAACCAATGCCCAATGCCTCATTCCCCATTCCCCATTTATTAACTCCTAACTTGCTGGAATGCGTGCTGGAAATCCTCTTTGATATCGTCGATATGTTCAATTCCCACTGATACCCGCACCAAATCGGGTGTCACACCTGCTGAAAGCTGTTCGTCATCACTTAGCTGTTGATGGGTTGTGGAAGCGGGATGAATAACGAGGGTTTTAGCATCACCAACATTTGCTAAATGACTCGCCAATTTTACATGATTAATAAAAGCTTTGCCTGCCTCCAATCCACCTTTGATGCCAAAGTTTAAAACTCCCCCAAACCCATGCCGGAGATATTTCTTTGCTCGTTCATGATATGGGTGATTAGGAAGTCCCGGATAATTAACCCATAATACTTGCTCTTGTTGCTCTAACCACCGAGCCAATTCTAGGGCATTGCTCACATGCCGATCTACACGTAAGGAAAGAGTCTCTAATCCTTGCAGTAAAAGAAAGGCATTAAATGGACTCAAGGACGGGCCAAAATCCCGTAACCCCTCGACTCTGGCGCGGATAATAAAGGCAATGTTACCAAATGTTCCACCAGGCCCAAACACTTCTTGGAAATTCAGCCCATGATAACCGGGGGCTGGCTCAGTAAACAAGGGAAACTTGCCGTTACCCCAGTCAAATTTACCGGAATCGACAATTACGCCACCAATGGAAGTACCATGTCCACCAATCCATTTAGTTGCAGATTCCACTACAATGTCTGCACCATGTTCAATGGGTCGAGCTAAATACCCACCAGCACCGAAGGTATTATCCACAATTAAAGGTATGCCGTTTTCGTGGGCAATGTGAGCTAAAGCGGCAAAGTCGGGAATGTTAAATTGAGGATTACCAATGGTTTCAACGTATAACGCTTTGGTGCGATCGTCGATCGCCTGACGGAAACTTTCTGGATCATCTCCCTCGACAAACTTGACGTTAATACCTAAACGTGGTAAAGATACTTTAAATTGGTTATATGTTCCCCCATACAAAAAACTAGTGGAAACAATATTATCCCCAGCCTGAGCGATCGTAGTGATTGCCAAGAATTGCGCTGCTTGCCCACTAGCTGTTGCTAATGCTGCTACACCCCCTTCTAAAGCAGCAATTCGCTTTTCAAATACATCCGTCGTCGGGTTCATGATCCGGGTGTAAATGTTGCCAAACTCCTGGAGAGCAAACAACCGCGCTCCGTGATCGGCGTCGTCAAAAACGTAGGAAGTCGTTTGGTAAATTGGTACAGCACGAGCATTAGTTCCAGGAGCCGGTTCTTGTCCAGCATGAACTTGCAGGGTTTCAAAACGATATTGTTCAGACATAAGCAGTTATTTGAGTTTCCAATTAGAGAAGAAAGTAATATACTTGTTAGATTAATCAACGGTAATTCGTCAGACTTACCGTATTTTACAGCTATTTTTAGTTAATTAAACATACTGTAGGGGCGCACAGCTAGCTATGGGCCCCTACCAATAATTATCGTTAAAATAGACGAAAAATGCTTTAAATTACAGCATTTTTGACATAAATAATTTTATCCCTGCAAAAACTGATCGACTCAGTTAGGGAACCAACATCGAATGAGGATTAATCATCCCTGCTTCTTGAATTGTTGAAAAAGCAGTTTCCCCGATGATGCGATGAGCCGCAGTCGTCGGATGAATGCCATCCCAGAACAAAAACTGGTCTGGTTTACCGCAGGTGTTAGAGCCAGACAAACATGAACTGGTAACATTGGTAAATTTAAAGCCTGCCGGATTGGCTATTGCATCTCGATACAGCGCGTTAGCATCTAATTGCACAATCTCCACATCGGAATGCTGTTGACTAAGTACCTTGAGCGATCGCCTCAAGCCTTGATTATGTGCTTGGGTTAATGCACTGAGGTTGACAGAATTCGCACTGTTTCTAGTGGCAGGTAACTGTCCTAAATCTGGTAAATTTGCAACCAGAATTTTTTTAGCACCCACATCAGTTAAAGAGTTGATTGCCGTTGTCACATTTTTAACAGGAACATTTGCACTGCTTACCCCTTGCAAGTAATCATTTGCGCCTGCCCACAGCACATACAAAGCATCTGGATTCAGATGTTGATGTGTCTGCGTAAACGTCTGCACTTGATTTAGCAAGCTAGGTACATAGCTGTTGCCAACATTGCCAGTAGTTGCTCCTCCATAAGCAAAATTGTGAGTTTGTTTAGAGGAGAGATGGAGGCTTTCGGCAAGATACTCAATCCAAACCCGACCATTCGAGTAACGCCCCTGAAAGTAAGTTGGATTAGGTGGGTACATTCCTCCTGTCGCCCGGAATACCATCCCTGTATCCGAAAGACTATCCCCAAATACATAAAGTTCTGAGATGGGATGAGTTTTATCCATAAATTTCGCCGCTACAACCATGATAAAAATAAGGAGAGCAAGTCCTGTTCTTAAAAGCCACTTTTTTCTTTGCATTAAACTTTTCTGCAAACCCTAAAGACAATAGTTTTTACAAGTGTTAATGATTATTATTGTGAGTAAAGATTGAGCTTGCTATTTAGCACTTCTCTAACTTAACAAGCTAGCTTCAAAGCTAGTGAGCAAAACCGGATACTTTCAGGTGTGGATTTTGCCTATTGTCTTAATGCAACGCTGTTGTATTTTATAACATCTCACCAATAAACGCGATCGCCGAGAGTACGGCATCAAAACTGCGATCGCAATCATTGGTAAAAAGTTCCGAATTCAATTGGAATCGGAACTAAAGAGCGAAAATTGTTCTACATCTTAATAGCTAAAAAACTAGGCAATCACACTAAAATTGCTACTACTCAAAGTAATATCAGGATTCCCTAAACGAGCAAACTCAAACACATCTCCAGTACCCAGAATCTTGCTATCCTGGTTATAGAATAGGCTGCCACTACTTTGACTATAGACAATATGTTCATTCTTAGCGTTGACGAGTTGATCGTTAGCGACAACTGCAAAGTCAGTTAAAACCTGTCCCGAAGTATTAGTGACAGCATTGAAGGTGGTTTTACTCAGCACAATCTGGTCTTGTCCCGCTTCAAAGTCAGTGATGTAATCAATACCTAAGTTTGTGTTAAAAACCTCACTACTTTGGAACAGATATTTATCCTTCCCGGCTCCACCAGTGAGAATATCGTCACCATTACCTCCCCAAAGTAAATCATCACCAGTTCCACCAGTGAGAATATCATTACCATTACCTCCCTGGAGGGTGTCATTTCCTGCTAACCCTTGCAGTTGGTCATTTCCGTTACCGCCAATTAGAGTGTTATTCTGTGCATTACCAGTGAGACGCTGATTGCTTGTGATGGTAGCATTGGCTAACTGTAGGGAATAGTTAGAGTTGACATTGTTGGAGTCTTGAGTAATTCCAACATAGTAATTCCCTGAGGCTCCCAAGGTTGCAGTAATTTGACCGTTACGACTCGACCCAGCATAATCAGAGTAAAGTTTTTCTCCACTCTCAATCAATCCATCATTGTTGCTATCGTAATAGATAGCTGCATCAACATAGTTTTGAGTCACTCCACTCAAAAGCAAAGCAATATTACTTGTGCTGGTTAGGGAGAATTTGTAGTAATCAACTGAGTCTACATTCCCGACAAATTCTTTGAAAGTTTTAGTACCAGTTAGATTGCCAATATTATAAGCACTACTGAGTGTGTTCCCAGGATTTGGAACAATGGAAGGAGGTGCAGATGTTGCGGATAACTGTAGGGAATAGTTAGAGTTGACATTGCTGGAATCTTGAGTAATTCCAACATAGTAGTTCCCTGAGGCTCCCAAGGTTGCAGTAATTTGACCGTTACGACTCGACCCAGCATAATCAGAGTAAAGTTGTTCTCCACTCTCAATCAATCCATCATTGTTGCTATCGTAATAGATAGCTGCATCAACATAGTTTTGAGTCACTCCACTCAAAAGCAAAGCAATATTACTTGTGCTGGTTAGGGAGAATTTGTAGTAATCAACTGAGTCTACATTCCCGACAAATTCTTTGAAAGTTTTAGTACCAGTTAGATTGCCAATATTATAAGCACTACTGAGTGTGTTCCCAGGATTTGGAACAATGGAAGGAGGTGCAGATGTTGCGGATAACTGTAGGGAATAGTTAGAGTTGACATTGCTGGAATCTTGAGTAATTCCAACATAGTAGTTCCCTGAGGCTCCCAAGGTTGCAGTAATTTGACCGTTACGACTCGACCCAGCATAATCAGAGTAAAGTTGTTCTCCACTCTCAATCAATCCATCATTGTTGCTATCGTAATAGATAGCTGCATCAACATAGTTTTGAGTCACTCCACTCAAAAGCAAAGCAATATTACTTGTGCTGGTTAGGGAGAATTTGTAGTAATCAACTGAGTCTACATTCCCGACAAATTCTTTGAAAGTTTTAGTACCAGTTAGATTGCCAATATTATAAGCACTACTGAGTGTGTTCCCAGGATTTGGAACAATGGAAGGAGGTGCAGATGTTGCGGATAACTGTAGGGAATAGTTAGAGTTGACATTGCTGGAATCTTGAGTAATTCCAACATAGTAGTTCCCTGAGGCTCCCAAGGTTGCAGTAATTTGACCGTTACGACTCGACCCAGCATAATCAGAGTAAAGTTGTTCTCCACTCTCAATCAATCCATCATTGTTGCTATCGTAATAGATAGCTGCATCGACATAGTTTTGAGTC
The DNA here is from genome assembly GCF_036919495.1 of Nostoc sp. Classification (GTDB taxonomy): domain Bacteria; phylum Cyanobacteriota; class Cyanobacteriia; order Cyanobacteriales; family Nostocaceae; genus Nostoc. Next base: position 182,885 of record NZ_JBALBZ010000170.1, on the reverse strand, counting down.
ACTCCACTTAAAAGCAAAGCAATATTACTTGTGCTGGTTAGGGAGAATTTATAGTAATCAATTGGATTTGTATTCCCTATAGCATCATTGTATTTAAAAGATTTGAGAACACCAATGTTTTGAGCAGTCGCTAATGTACTTCCTGGCATATTGTTCCTTTTGTGAAATTTGGACAAGGATTCTTATAGATAGATTGAATATCGAAATTCGATTTTATTTTTGAAAAAGACTAGGACAGAATACGGGGTTCAACTTTACTCATTGAACCCATCAAAACTATAAAATGATCAGCTGTTACTACATTGATGGTATAGGATTTCTACTCATTAACAAGATTAAGTATACAAATAATCTACCTACCAAAGTTAATTGGAGTAACAGTAAACCAAAAAGTTTTCCCAAAGAGCGATCGCATATTTTCCTTAATTCATCTGTGGTCTAATTTGTCAATGCGTAAGTCCTAGTATATTTAAAAATAAAATATGAGTTTTATACAGATAAATACATCTGTATTACTAAATTTGCAGATATTCAGGCATTCTTGCCCATTAAGGGAACTCAAGAGGCGAATTAAAAATTGCATAAATGTTCAACTCGCCTCAGTTAATTAATTGGAAATTTCAACCAATCTGTTGTGTGTCTGGACTTTGTATTTCTCAATTAGCTCACCCTTTTGGGTGAGTTATATATCAACCCATCAGGTGACCTGACTGAAGGAAGCTGAGATTAAGAATAAAGAGGAAACTATTAGTAAATAACAGCGATCGCATTTTACCTAAGAAAAACCTTATGAAACTTGTTACCTTAATAAATTCTGGACTGCTTTTTGCTTTAATTACTCTTGTACCTGGAATCGCTGGCGCTCAAACAGCTACTAGCACCAGTAGTGAAATAGCTATTAACTCTAACAATTTATCCAGTAGTTCTAGTTCTATTAGCTACCTCCAGCCTTTCAATCTAGTTACTTTTGCTTATCAGGGAGGTCTGAAGCAGCACGGGATTCCTAGTGGAGAAATGCTAATATTTCAAACTCAGAACAGAAATATTATTGCAAAAGATTTGGTAAAGGCTGCTGTTAATGCAGATAAATTACCATCACAACTTTTAAATGACCAAAATTATCTCAGTGCTGTTAATTTACAACTCAACGCATTGCCTGATTATGCTGCTGCTGATTAATTTGGTTTTTCTTATATCTTTTTAAAAAACGAAATTTTTTATTGTAGTATATTCGTGCGCTTGTTACCAATATAAATAAAAGCTTTTTATACACAGTAATTTATGTGTATAAAAGTAAGTTTGATATTGAAAAACGATTTATATATTTCGAGAGAAGTTGTGTCTATAAATTGTACTTATAGTGGGCGAAAGACACAGAAAATTGTATAATCGACAGCTTATCGACCACAAATTTCCTTTTCTATAGAGAATGACAGAAGTAATTAAATCCGGGGGACTAAATAACATTGAGTCCATTGAGTTTGAAAAGCGGTGCTTACACAAAGCCAGAGAAACAGGCGATCGCAATAGGGAAGTCGTTTGTCTAGGAAGTTTGGGCAATGCTTACCAGTCACTCGGCGAGTATCACCTGGCAATTGAGTTTTATCAGCAGTGGTTGGATATAGCGAAAGAAATAGGCGATCGCTTCGGGGAAGCCAAATCTTTATCTGGGTTGGGCAACGCTTACCAATCACTGGGAAAATACCAGCGAGCGATTGAATATTATCACCAGTGGTTGAGCATCACCAGAAAAATAGGCAATGCCTACGGCAGGCAAAGCCAACGCACTGGCGAAGGCATTTGCTTAGGAAGCTTGGGCAATACTTATGAATGCCTGGGCAAGTACGAGCAAGCGATTGAGTATTATCAGCAGTGGTTGAGTATTACCAGGAAAATAGGCGATTGGACTGAAGAATGCATTTGTCTGGGAAGTTTGGGCAATACTTATGAATCTTTGGGGCAATACCAACTGGCAATTGAGTTTTACGAGCAATGGTTAGAACTGGCTAGATTTATCTGCGATGCTTACGGCGGGCAAAGCCAACGCAACGGGGAAGCCATGGCCTTGAGTGCGTTGGGCAATGCTTATAATGCTCTGGGACAGTACCAAAAAGCAGTTGAGTTTCATAAATATTCATTAGAGATCAGAAGGAATCTTGATGACCAAAATGCAGAAGCAAACGCCTGGTTTAATTTGGGTCTGGTATTAGAAAAAATCAATCGAGAATCAGAAGCGATGGATGCCTTTTGCCATGCGCGTGACATCTATCACACAATGGGACTTGATGCAAGTCTGCAAGATTGTAACCATGCCATTGAGCTTCTTTCTCAAAATGTTTCAAGTGCAGCATCTCCCTTCTGGTTAGGGAGATGGTTAAGTCATTTATCGCAGTTCATCAAAGCTGATTCTAACCAGTAATATCTCTCACCACTGATTCAGGTAATGTGAGGATGTTTTAAAAGGCTTTGGTGATTAGAAATCGCTAAAATACATGAAAATCCGCTTTTAAAACATCCTCGAAATACAGCGAGATTACATCAAGAGGATGGGTATTCATTGAATACCGCAACTGAATCCTTACGATCAAAAGAAAGCACAGAAAACGGGTCTTTTCGATCCCCCATCTCCATCCCAGGAGTGCCTACGGGCATTTGAGGAACAGATAAACCAGTAACATTTGGCTTTTCTTGAAGCAAACGTTTGATGTCGTCTGCTGGAACGTGTCCTTCGATAACATATCCATTCACAATTGCTGTGTGGCAAGATGACAAGTTATCTGGCACATTATATTTTTGTTTAACTGTTTCGATGTCAGGCGTGGAAAAGTCTGTGATTTGAAAACCTTGTGCCTTTAAGTGGTCAATCCACCCGCCACAACAATTACAATCGGGACTGTGATATACAGTAGCATTTAGCGTTGTTGATTTTAATTGTGTCTGTTTATCTTGGATACACTTAGTAGTACTTAACAGTTGAGCATTACTCATAGAAGCAGTGCTTCCCAAAATGCCCAATACCCCTACTGTTAGAGAAATAATTACCACTGCACGTAACAAGATAGGAGGTAAGTATTTTTGCCACCAATGAATAAATTGTTTGTACGACATTAAAAACTTCCTAAGTAAAAGATTACATAAATTTGTTGTAACAAATTTCCTTCAAAAAAACGTGACTGAATATTGCAGATAATTGCAAGATAGATTGCGGAGGACAGCGAATGCGTTGATGATTTTGTAATCGACGTTAAATAAGATTTGTGATGTAATTTTTCAATATAGCAGCCAGTTCTTCCTTGCTTATTTCATGCGTAACTATCTGTACAGTTAATTTTTCAGCTTCTTCTTCTGTTATCTCAATATCGTTATCATTCGCATTTAAAAAAGTCACCATAGCAGCAAAAGCAGTGCGTTTGTTATCTTGCTCAAAAGCGTGATTGCAGGCTATATGGAATAGGTATGCAGATGCCTGTTCATAAATTGTGGGATGCAAATACTCTCCCCCAAAGGTTGCTTGAGGTGAGTAAAGAGCGGAGTCTAGCAAGCCTTCATTAATTATGTTTGATGACTCGCCAGTTTCACTGACGAGTTCATTATGTATACGGATTACGTCTTCTTTCCCAAGGAATTTAGGATGCTGCAAGTCTCTTGTAAACCGGTTCCCATTTTTTTATTGTTGATAGGAAGATTAACACAGTTTCTGATTCTTGAGGAGTTATGTCTCCTAAATTAAATGCGTTAACCTCCTCTTGGGAAAATGCGTTTACTCGTAATCCTGCTTCAATCAGCGACTTTAGACTATGTTTTAAAGTTTCTACGACAAGATAATTTATGTCTCTTTTAGGAGTTTCAAGACTAACTGCCTTTTTGAGGTCTTTGTATAAAGCGACAGAACCTAATGTTAGCTCTTCAAATGTTTTTTTTACGTCTTCTCCCCAGTAAAAAAACCAATATCCGTCATCTAAAATTTCCTTTAAAAGAAAATTAGATTTGACAAAGTAAAGTACTGCTTGACCTTCGTTCGCTCTTTCCCTAATTCTCTTAAGTAGTTTGACAAGTTTATCAAGCTTTTGTAGAAGCTGGGCTATCTTTTGTCTAAGTTCATCCTGTGAGATACCTGTAGTGTTAGCTATTTCGGCTAGTTTGGCACTGGTTTCATGTTGTGCATTAGGACAATGCAGGCATTGCTCAAACAACTCTACTTGTGCTTGAAATGTTGAGATTGTTTCCTGTGTGAGCATGAAGTTTTGTGTCATTGCCTTACGACCCCTACAGCCAGAAAGTTGGCCCTATTTAGAAAAACTCTGTAACCTTACTATAAATACTAGGGATATAGGATTATTGAACCGCAGTTCTACAATCACACAGCATGAAACCGAATTTTGTGCCTAGCATTAAATCTATTATATCTATCTTGCAGTTCTAGCTTTGTGTAGTGGCATTATCTTGTAGTTATCCGCCTGCTTCTAGCCCAAGATTAAGGTGATACAGTATAAAAGTGACTTTCTTGGGAGAAAAGTTGAAAATTTTCCAACTTCTCTTAGCTCTGCCTAGTCAATTGGATAACTAGACTAGATATTCATTAAAAAGGATACAACCCTGACGTGGTAGAAGTCATTGCAACAGTGCTAGTATGTCAAATATTGGCATTTTGTAGCTTCTAAGTTGTTCTAGAAGACAACAACTCTACTACATCAGCCCTCTGTTTTCTATATTATTGTTTTGCCGAAGGTACTGAACTATTAACCCATTTGCACCACTTGTAAAACAACAGCAAGCCATAGAATTACTCACTCAGGCTGTTAGACAAAATCGGGTTGCTCCAGCGTATCTATTTGTGGGGCCAGATGGCGTAGGAAGAAGTTTAGCAGCCAAGTGTTTCGTAGAGTTGCTATTTTCTAGCGAGATGGGAATCACTGCGGCTTTACAAAACCGTTTGCGTCAAGGGAACCACCCAGCTTTGTTGTGGGTGCAACCGACGTACCAATACCAGGGACAACGATTAACAGCAGCAGAAGCGGCTGAAAAAGGACTTAAGCGTAAAGCACCACCTGTCATTCGGCTAGAGCAAATTCGGGAAATTACCCAGTTTCTCAGTCGTCCACCCTTGGAAGCACCAAGGAATGTAGTGGTGCTGGAAGAAGCCCAAACAATGGCAGAAGCAGCAGCGAATGCTTTACTTAAAACCTTAGAAGAACCAGGACAGGCGACGTTAATTTTAATTGCACCTACCTTAGAGTCTGTTTTGCCAACTTTGGTGTCACGCTGTCAACGTATTCCTTTTTATCGCTTAGATGCACAGTCTTTGGCTGTTGTACTCACACAAACTGGTCATCAAGAAATTTTGTCAAATCAGGCAGTATTGAGCATAGCAGCTGGCAGTGCCGGAAGTGCGATCGCATCTTACGAGCAATTACAAGCTATTCCTTCTGAATTACTCGAAGACTTAAAAAAAGTTCCTACTTCTTACCGCAAAGCCTTGGAGTTAGCCAAGAAAATTGATAAGGATTTAGATACAGAAGCCCAACTGTGGTTAGTTGATTATCTTCAGCAATTCTACTGGCAGCAGTGGCATCAACCCAGCATCATCAACCAGCTAGAACAATCTCGTAAATACTTACTTTCTTTCGCTCAACCACGGCTAGTTTGGGAATGTCTACTTTTATCTGTATGTCAAAAATAAAATTTCATTTACTAACTTTTACATAAAAACCTCAAGCCTTTTAGCAATATTAAATGATATTACTTAAGTATCTGTAAATATTAGTACTTCTGTATTATTAATAGTAAGCTACGCAAAGCGTCTCATAGAGGATGCGGCGAGTTAAGAGATTGCCCCAAAACACTAGAATTTGCTAAATTGTCAAAGCTTCATAGCAAACAAAAGTCTTGCGGGGGATGACTAATAAAGACTGTCCGATTATTCTTTTTGAAGATTATACCCCTGATTAATGATGAACTTACCGCAGACAATTCCAGTTCTTTTTTTAGGGACTATCTTGGCTGTACTTTCACCCCAAGTTTGTCCTGCATTCACTGTTCAAGAGGTAGTTAGCCTTGCCAAAGCATCAAATGATTTACCAATAGTCAAATCAGCAGGATTGTCCCCCGATATGGATGTGCCTTGGTCGAAAGCCGTGAGAATCGTTGACCCTTTTGAAGGGGAGTTTCTTGGGGTTTTTGACCGCAACTCCTTAGATGGCTATTTGTTCCGTGAGGGTTCAACGCAAGTTATTAGTTTGTGGACTCCTTCAAGTATTCGAGTTCTTGTAACTGTAAATTCGGGTGAAGCAAGCTCTCCTTTCTACACCGCAGGCCGTGTGTATCCTAGACCTGAATTTCTTAGGTTTGTCACTACCAAGAAAGTCGATAAACTTTTGCTTAAAATCAGGGAAAAAGTTTTTTAATTAGACGGTTCAACCGGCACTTTTACTGTCAGTCAAGAATTAGCCACTGCTTTGAAAAATGCTCCCGATGAGAACTTAAATATCAGACTAGTCTTGGAAGGTGGTCAAACTGTTGATAGCGAAATTGGCAAAGTAACAGTGAAAGCTTGGCGAAACATTTATTAAGCGATGTCTACAATGGTCATTGAGCTTGCCGTACTGCTTTGTGGAAGCAAGCTATATACTGCCTCTTGTAGAAAAGTGCAGGCAGGCTAGGTTTATGCATTTTAACCCAAGTATTATCTATTCTTAAGGAAAGATAAATTTTCTCTCATCTCATCAGCAATTTATCTGGTAAAACTTGTTTATAAATTTAAGAAGAACGAACATTATTAGAAGCTAGCCTAATTAATTCTTCAACATTGCTTGAGATTGTATTGCAAATCGCATTTAAAGGTAAGTCATTGGGATCAAACCCGAAAGGTTCTTCAATTTCTGAACCAATTTGTTCAATACTTAATAAGGTAAAACTTACAAAAGCCATTGCTATACCAGTCCACCAATTCAACAAACTAACAATCTCCAAAGGTAAGATCAGACAAAAAATTAATAACAGTTGTCTGAGTTTAATAGTATATATCAAAGGCAATGGCGTTTTTAAAATACGTTCACAACCACCTAAAATATCTACTAAATCATCTACACAGTTATGTAGAGTAGTCAGTTGATAGACATTGAGACAATTCCGATCATGTTGATACTGCAAGTAATCTCCTATCCAGTAAGCAATTTGTAGGGGAGGATGATTAGTATTTTGGAGTTGAAAATATTGTTTTTCAGATATTAACGATGCTAACTGAGTGTCTAAAGGTGATGATCTTAAATGTAACTTCATTGCAAATGCAAAAGCAGTTACTAACCGAAGCATTGCCTCTTTTTCTACTTTATCTTGCGGTGTTTTCTCTTTAACTATTATCCAAATTCCACGAGTTAAGTTACGAGATGTATTAACTAAAGATCCCCATAGTTGACGACCTTCCCAAAATCTATCATGGGCTGTATTTGTCCGAAAAACTAATAGTAATGTGAAACCAATATTAAAACTTAAAACAGCATTAGTAATAATACTGTTTGAATCTGCGAATGCTATTGGTAATCCTAAATGATATAAACATGATATAAAAATACCATAGACAGTACACAAAACTACCCAAGGAAGAATGATAGAAATAATTGACCTTTCAAGGCGAAGAGTTACTTGAAACCAATTCAATTTTTCGCCTTTGTAAAGGTGATACTTTTCTATTAAAGTGTTTTTGGAATTATTTTGAAAATAGTTAGGTCGTTTCATATTTGTAAGATTTTATGATTAGAGCAATTAGCAAACTAATTTTTTTGAGCTAAAATTATCTTGCTTAACCAACATAGGTGAAAAATTTATGTTTCCAGATAGCGACCGTCGTCCAACTATAATTAACATAAATTAACATTGAAATTTTTTTCTGTGAACCATCTTTAGGTAGGTAAATTTATGACTGTCTTTTAATTCTTCGCCATAAACTTGTTTTTATGGCTATATTGGTTAAATTTCGTGGTATTTAACTGTTTTATGAAATAATTAGGCTAAATTTAGATTTATTTAAGTAAATACTCACTTTTTCTCACTTACAAGGCACAAAATAATGAAATATCCTAAAAATTGTTATGTCTAAAATTTTTCAAAAATAGAGCGCTGACGATTTAGTTGTTAATTTATGCTTTATTTGTCTTGAGCTTGAGAGGGCACAACTTCAATCAAGAATTAAGTTCTATCATGCTAGAAATAGCACCATAATTTGAGAAGCAAATTAAAAGATTGCATCTTGATGCAGTGATAGAGATGTAGAGATTAAAATCCGAGATTCATCAAATTTATGACAACAATCTTTAATTACCAGATAAGTAGGTATGGTGGCGATCGCTAACCTTTATGAGAATATTAGTCTGAAACGCCTAACTGCGTAGCCCCTCGTAAACATCATCTTTAATTATTACTACTTTGATACTGCTGGTAGCGAGGCAAAATAGATTGCACATTTTTTACAACCGTTTTCACCAACTACTTAAGAAAGCGATCGCCACGACTGAGAATCGGCTTGTTTGATGTAGTCGTGTTTATAACTTATGTACACCGCAATTTCCGCATAGGTCAGTCCCAGGTAACTTTCCAGGAAAACTAGAGATTGAACCTCATTGAGTCTTTGTTCAAAAATAGAGCATAAAAGACTATCGGCTAGATTCAGTGACTCTTGTGCCGTCATGGGTTAGCCTGCTTTATTTATAGCTTGAACTTATGAGATTTCTGTTTTTAATGGGATTTTTGCGTTAAATATTACATTTCTTTACACTAAAAACTTACTTTATGTCACTGACAGAGCGATCGCACTTGGGTTAATAATTAATACAGTATAGTAAGTTAAACCGTACCTCTAAAGTGACAAAAAGGACATCAACGCTATGAAATTTGGTATTGATATGGGGCATAATTGCCCTCCAGATACAGGAGCAACAGGTATAAAACAAGAAGATGCTTTAACTAAAGCAGTTGGGACACAATTGATATAAAAACTCAAAGCAGCAGGTCATATTGCTATTGATTGCACTCCTACAAGCGCTAGCAGTGTAACCGATTCTCTAAGACAAAGAACTAATAAGGCGAATGCCAATAACGCTAATGTCTATATTTCGATTCATTTTAATAAATTCAACGGTATAGCCAATGGCACAGAAGTTTTTGCCATTAGTAATGCATCACAAGGTATTGCTCAATCAGTTCTTAAAGAGATTGTTAAACTTGGTTTTCATAGTAGAGGGGTTAAAAATACAGGTTTCTTTGTTCTGAAGAATACACAAATGCCAGCTATTTTAATTGAGTGCTGCTTCTGTGACTCTAAAACAGATATGGATCGCTTTGATGCCGAAAAAATGGCCGAAGCAATTAAAGATGGATTAATTGGTGAGTCAAAAGATGAAGTTAAACCTGATAAAAGTTACATTTTACAAGTTACAACAAAAACAGTTTTAAAGCCTTCTACAGAACAGGCATCAGAGCTACCAAAAGAATCTCTATTCGATATTGAGCCAGGGAGTTACCCTATTTTAGATGTCCGTTTTGAGGAAAACCATTATTGGGTTAAGTGGCCTGATAAAACAAAAGTAAACCGAAACGAGCATTTTCTTTTTGCTGGATACAGCAAAGTTATAGAAAAAGATTAGCTATTTATCAAGCATAATTTAGGAGCCAGGAGTCAAAATTCAGTTGTGTATTCTAACTTCTTACTCCTGAATTCTTCTTAAAATCTAATTCATTTGCCAACATAGGAATTCCCTATTTCTATAAAAAAATGGGTATGCAAAAAGCTTTTTAATAGGCAAATATATGTCATTACTAGATGATTTAGCCAGCAATTATTTCAAGAAAGATTTAGCAATAATGAACACTCAACAACCTACAGCATCCAGTTTACCAGGAGCGAAGGTAATTAAACTCGCTGGTAGTGTGGGAATTGGCGGAGTCAATAAAGCTGATGACGTTAAGGCTATAAAGGCTCAATTGCATGAGCTAGCCTACACATGGGTAGGTAATTCTAACAGTGCAGACAGAGACAGAGGACTATTTGACGCAATCAAACTGAATACGATCGAGATGCTGCACGAGCTATTCTCAAGTCTATTGATAAGCAAAAGTTGTTACGGACAGTCTTTTTCAACGATCAACAGCTAATTGGAGAGAGACTTTGTATTTATCTGAGTGGTTACGATAATCATATTCATTTTGAAATTAACCCACCAGTGAGGAGCTAATTCTTAGTGATCTGATGCGTTAGATTTCACCACTCTGCAAACCTTAGTACTTGACCAACCCAAAAATGATGGGTGAAGGTAAGCAGAGGAGATAGGGGAAGAAAATAACTTGATTTTTTTACCAAAAACTTCCTTAACCTGCCATAATCCCTGTGAGCTGAGAGCATCCAAATCACAAAACTCTCATATAGCACCTATTTCAGATTTATTTATATTTTTTCCGCAAAATGTTAGTTTGCCAGAATTTTAGGGAACTCTATAAATAAGCATGGGAATTATCAAACCTAATGGCTGTAATACAAAGACAATACGGTAGCAAAAGCTACCGTTTACTCATTTTTAGCTAAAACAAATAGATATCATCATCTTCACCAAAAGAGAGATTTACCAAGAGGACATAGTGAATTAATATTGTCCTTTGGTGATATTTAAGACGTAGAGAAGCATAAAGGCAGAGGAAATGGGTTTGTTTGAATATTCCATTGCCCATTCTTCATTCCCATTTAATGAACAGTCTGCGCTAGGGTAGGAATTGAAACTCAATTTGTGATTTCCTGTGCTTCCCTGTAAACGTCCAGCTATATTTCTAATTTGGGCTGTTCTACTGACTTCGTTAACGGCCTGTGCTAACAGTCCAGTTGCCAAAAACCTTGAGGAATCTTTGGCGGCAGATCCGAAACTGCAAAGCAATCCAGTTGTCTTTGGAGAATCTCAGAGTAACCAACCACAAGCACAGCAGAACGAATCAACAGTTCAGTTACCACCTGATTTTCCCAAAGATATCCCCTTATATTCCAATGCCAAACTACAGGAAGTGACACCTGCTAGCGGCTCAGAAAACAGAGTCTCAACTCGTTGGTTGAGTTCTGACCCCAGTAACTTTATTGCTAGCTTTTATAGTAGCCAGTTTCAAACAAATAACTGGCAGATTTTGCAACAGCCAACAGATGATGCGGGAGGTGCCTTCGAGGCACGTCGTAACGATTTGCTGTTGAAGGTTTCCATTCAGCCTAAATCAGTTACTAACGCTACACCAAATCAACCCCAAACAGCCACCGAATTACTAATTGATTACGTACCAAATAGTATTGCAACGGCACAACCTACCCCAACTACAAATCCTAACCAAACTACTAACGCCGTTCCTCAACCAGGAAATTCCCAGTTCATTGGCCCAGTACCACCTGCAAACTTGGTAGTACAGCCACCAAGCACGGCTAATAACCAAACAATCTCTACAGCGACACCTGAATCTCAGGAATTCAACGATCTGAATAAGGCACCGCAAGAATGGCGGCAACATATCCAAGACTTGGCTGCATTAGGTGTTTTGTCTTTAGAACCAAAGACAGCTAAGAGCAACTCTACTACCACAAGTAACCAATTTGAACCCAGTAAAATAATCACACATCGAGAATACGCTCGTTGGCTAATTGCTGCAAACAATGCCATATATACCAGCAATCCAGCCAAACAAATTCGCTTGGCATCAGAAAGTACTCAACCAGTTTTTAGTGATGTGTCCGCAAAAGACCCTGATTTTCCAGTAATTCAGGGATTAGCCGAAGCTGGGTTAATTCCCAGTCCTTTGTCTGGAGATTCTACAGTAGTTTTGTTTCGTCCTGATGCACCTCTCACGCGGGAACAGTTGCTGCTGTGGAAATTGCCTCTAGATAGTCGTCAAGCTTTACCCTCTGCTAACTTGGATACAGTTAAACAAACCTGGGGTTTCCAAGACGCGGCGCGAATTGACCCCAAGGCTTTAAGAGCAGTGTTGGCTGATTACCAGAACGGCGAACAATCGAATATTCGGCGGGTGTTTGGTTATACGACTCTGTTTCAACCTAAAAAACCAGTAACTCGTGCTGAGGCTGCTATAGCTTTGTCGTATTTCGGCAGTCAGGGTGAGGGTGTATCGGCTACTGAGGCTTTGAAATTAAAGCGAAGTTAAAGCGATGCCTAGGATGAACTAGACTATTGTGTTGCGGTTAATCTGTAGAGAGCATAAAAGTGGGCAATTTCCACGCTTTAGCATGTAAATTTTGCCATTTCTTTGTAATACAGCTATTTTTTATCAAGAAAATGTAAATCTAAGTATTTTCAGCGTTTTTATCTGTGTTTAATGAATTTTTGAGGAATAGTTAAGTAAAACAACGAAAATTAATCAATAGGCGTACTTTGTTTTGAAATAAGTCAAAAGACAAGTTGTTAGACTATTGCCCTCTCATTACTTTTAAACAAATTAAAAATACCACAGGCAAAACGAAGATGAAAAAACAAGCTATAGCAGTAGGATTTGTTCTGTTATCTTTCATGTTGCCGCTCAAAGCAAGTGCTGCAAGTTTTTCCAAATTTTATGTATTTGGCGACAGTCTTTCTGATACTGGCAATGTTTTCACTGCTACTAATGGTTTAGTCACTCCGAAAACAGCCATTCCCCAATATCCACCCTATTTTCAAGGACGTTTTTCTAATGATCGGGTGTGGGTAGACTACCTGGGAAATCAGCTAGGATTAAATCCTACCCCATACTTGATTTCAAATCCTACTATTCCCAATCAAGGTATTAATTTTGCTGTGGGCGGCGCTAGTTCTGGTCAGGGTAATGCTGTTGTTCCTAGTGCGCCGTTACCGGGAGTACTAGAGCAAGTCGCCTTGTTGACGCAACCGATTCTACAAGGCAATCAGAAGCTTGATCCAAATGCTCTTTATGCTGTATGGGGAGGTGCAAATGATTATGTGTTTGGTCAAGCTACCAATACGGTTCAAACAGTCCAGAATTTATCAGATGCAGTAGGGTTACTTGCCTCATCTGGCGCAAAAAATATTTTAGTCTTTAACTTGCCTGATTTGGGCAAGATTCCATTTGCATCGGCTACAGGTCTATCTAGCAACTTGACTGCTTTGACAAATGATCATAACAAGAGGTTGGCAGAGGAACTAGGCAAATTTAGCAGTAACTCGGATTTGAATCTGATCCCTGTGGATGTGTTCTCCCTATTTAATCAAGTAGAAGCAAATCCAGGGAAGTTTGGGTTTCAAGATGTGGTTAACCCTTGCGTAGTCGGAAATTTTCAGACAATCATCAGTGTATGCCCTCAACCAAACGATTATTTGTTCTTTGACTCTGTACATCCAACAACAGGCGTTCAAAAGTTAGTAGCAGATACTGCACTGGCGGCGATTGAGGCTAAGTCTGTCCCGGAACCTGCGATAAACTTGGGAATTTTAGCCCTTGGTGCTTTTGGTGCAGTAGGAGTGCTGAAGCGTCAACAAAAAAGGTCAGCACTTGTATCAGCAGGTCGGGTTGTTGATGCACAATAGTCTGATATAACAGTTGAAAACTGAACTAACTGTATTGATGTGGGATTACGATCGCTTATTTCAAATTATTGAAGAATTAATCATGCACCATTCTCCTAGTGGTGCAGAAGCTGAAATTAACCAGTTCTTAATGCAACGATTTGCGGCGCTGGGTGTAGAAGTCTGGTGCGATCGCGCCGATAATATTATTACGAAAATTCCAGGGAAAATTCCAGACCGAGCAATTGCCATCACCGCACACAAAGACGAAATTGGCGCAATTGTCAAGAATATCGGTGATGAAGGTCGTGTGAAAGTCAGCAAACTCGGCGGTTCTTTCCCGTGGGTTTATGGCGAAGGCGTTGTCGATTTACTGGGAGATAATGAAACCATTAACGGTATTCTCAGCTTTGGTTCTCGCCATGTTTCTCACGAATCGCCCCAAAAAGTGCAGCAGGAAGATACTACTGTTAAGTGGGAAAATGCCTGGATTGAAACGAAGCTCACATCTGCTGAATTGGAAGCAGCTGGCATTCGACCTGGAACTAGAATGGTGATCGGCAAGCATCGCAAGCATCCAATTCGGTTAAAGGATCATATTGCTGGTTACACCTTGGATAACAAAGCCTCTGTGGCGATTTTGCTAGCTTTGGCTGAAAACCTGAAACAGCCAGTTGTTGATGTTTATCTGGTGGCTTCAGCAAAAGAAGAAGTGGGGGCAATTGGGGCGCTATTTTTCACCCAAAATCAGCCTTTGGATGCTTTAATTGCTTTAGAAATTTGTCCATTATCTGAGGAATATCCTGTTAAAGATGGGGAAAGTCCTGTACTTTTATCTCAAGATGCTTATGGGATATATGATGAGGGGCTAAATGGACAACTGCGCTATAGTGCCAAGCAACTCGATATGCCAATACAATTCACAACTCTGAATGGATTTGGTAGTGATGCTTCGATTGCGATGAAATTTGGACATGTTGGGCGTGCTGCTTGTTTGGCATTTCCCACCCAAAATACACATGGATATGAAATTGCTCATTTAGGAGCGATCGCTAATTGTATCGATTTGTTAAAAGCTTTCTGCGAAACTGAGTTTGAGTGAAGTTTCAAAACTCATTTACACCCATTTGGCTAAATGCTTGATTTATGTCAAACTTTAGTGTTGAGCAATACTTTAACAAAAGCCGATGATGGGATTTGAACCCACGGCCTGCTGATTACGAAACACTATAACAATGGTGGAAGTGGGCGATCGCTCTTGTTAATGGCTAGCTCAAAAGCACGTTGGTGTGCTTGCTCATTAATCCAAGAATGGTACAAATTGCTATGAACTTGTAATCCATGTCCCATTTGCTTTGCAGCTAATGAAATATCAATGCCGTATTCAAGCGATCGCACTGCCCAAGCATGGCGTAAGTCATAAACTTTGAACGGCATATTTTCATTTCTCCTGAGATGTCGTGTAACCACATTGCCTATTGCCGTATTGGGACGATTTAAGTTTATGCCTGGGACTTTGGGACTAGTCAGGTCAAAAGTGACAACCCACTCAGGATGCAGTGGCCACACTTTACGCGATCCAGTTTTACCCTGAGTAATTTTTATCGAGTGGTCAGGATTTTTTAGGGAATTTAGCTCAATAAAAAATGCCTCATGATTCCTTAATCCATAAGTAGCGATCATTCCGTAAATCCATCGCCAGGGGTCACTACCAATTTGGTAATAAAAATCTTGAATCTGTTTATCAGTTGGCAGATTGCGCGGTTCTCGCCTGCTGTAACTGTAATTTCCCACTAAATTTGAAAAATCACAATTCAGTCCAGCAAACTTAGACAATAGGTTTAATGATTGACAGAAACGCTTGCGAATACGAGTATCCGGCTTTGAATAATTTATAATTGTTGATTTTAAATTCTCAATTGTTAATTCGTCTTCTAGCGGCAGAAACTTAAATACTGCACGGTACTCTACTCTCCATGTTGTTTCAGTCTTAAATGTTCGCTCCTTCCTAGAAAAATAGTCTTGTTCAAATTCGTTGATCCAATTTTTAATATTTTTGATATTGATTTCTAGTTCCTGTTCCTCCTTGTAGTCAGCCCAATCAAAGGTTTTAGCGTCCATTTGAACGCTAATTTTTTTTGCCAACCTTTCCGCTATTTTTACCCCATCTTGATTAGCATTTGCGGCAGATATTCGCTGTCTATGGGGTTTATTCTTCCCGGACAAGGGTTTAGGAGGTAATGTCCCGCGAAGATAAAGCCGCCCCCCTATTTGCTCAATTCTTAGTCCACAATAATTATTTTTTAGTCGTCCATTCGCTTCCTTAATTCGTTGTTCAATCATTATTCTTCAGTTCCAACGACACAGAAATCGCCCTCCTCATCACGGTCAAGTTGCACGTAAATGGTGCGGAGGTCAGGCGCTACGCTCTTGTCAACCTCCTCCTCCTCATCACCAGAACTAACAGCCACCCACGCTTTAACCGTTACAGAATATTCCCCGGTTTCGTCGTTGCGATCGTCAAGTTCGCTGCTTTCAATTTCGCAAGAAACAATTTCCCACCATGAGTAATGGTCAGCATCACTGGGGGGACATTCACCGCATACAATATCTCCGTCTAAATCGTCACTGCGATAGTCTTTTTCCTCCCAGGCATAGCTACAATTGCCAACGCGGTAGTAAGAATTTTCTATGTAGTTTTCAGCTAGTGAACAAAGCTGTTTATTTAATTCGTTCATAACTGTAATGCTTGCAAGCTGGACAATATAGAAAATAACTAACGAAATTCCATTCCAAAAAACGGTAGCCGCAATGGGAACACCCAAATAAAAAGTCTGGGTCGTCTTCGTCGTTGACCCAGGCAGTAAAACAGCTTGAGCATTTGTAATACCCAAAAATCGGATCTAGGGTAATACTAGACGAGTTGCATTTGGGGCAGATCGGTAATTCGTCATAATCTGGATCGTCAGCATCTAATGCCCAAGTGTGACCGCAGTCGTCACACTCCCAGTAACCATAATTTTCTTGATATTGCAGTCGCGTAGAATCGCATCGAGGACAATTTGCTTGAGACATCGCAGAGTTAACAATTGTTTGAATTTTTTAAGTTTTTTAAACCCCAGAAAATTTGTCTACAGTCACCAAAATCCTCTCTGGCGGCTATTTTTAGCGTCTACAGCCGAAAATTTGGCGCTAAAAAATTGTAGATTGTGTAGACGCACTCTTGAGTAGTTATCGCCGATGTCGTGAGCATCGACACTTCCACCCAAGTGGCGCTTATTCAAGCTGTAATTTAGCTCTAAAGCGTTGCCTACAGCCTGTAGATAGACTGTAGGCAAACTGTAGGCATTACTTTGACCACCTCCAGCCGAGGCGATCGCCACTATCTACCACTTCCCCCAAGCCTTTGTCAGCAAGGGATTGAAAGAGAATCCTGATGTTCTCAGGGTCGTCTTTCTTAAATTGCTGGCTTGCTTGCTGGAGTACTCGGGCCTTCAAAATCTCCCCTGGATGCTCTTGTCCCCAAGTGACGATGATTTGCTCGTATTCATTAAGGTCTTGAGGCGATCGCACCTCCTCATTTCCCCCGCCGGAGTTTTCCGGCTGCACCATGCCCCCTGCTCCCCAGTTGCTCAGGTCAAGCTCACAGGGTTGGTCATCGACCATAAACCGCCTTTTACCACCAGCTTTCAACCACTGCTCTAGTTGAGGATCTTTAAGTTTAGTCTTGGCGTGGTCACGCCCAAACTGCCCCAAACGCACGAGACAGAAGCAGCTGTAGAGCGTGTCTTTATCACCTTGTAAGCCGAAATTTTCAGCCGTGTCATTTTGAGCTAACGCGCAAATAAACTGCTTGTATCGCCTACCCCGTTTGGCGTGGCGTTTTATCCAGGTAGCGGCGTGGTCACACTCATCTACTAATATTGGGAACTCCTCAGCAATTAGGAATCTCTCACGACCTGCGATCGCGTTATCTCCCCCCTCTCCGCGAAGCTCTACAAGCTCCTCTAAGGTTTTGAGGTCATTACCCATCGCGGTGTCGATGGCTTTGAAATTTCCTTTTCTGCCAATGACATCAGATTGATCCAGCCATGCCCAATCATCCGGTTTAGCGTCGCTGTCATAGACGACTACACGACCGCCAATTTTAGAGGATAGATACTGGGTAAAGGTTGATTTCCCATCGCCCGTGCCACCGACTAAAGCAACGTGCTTTTGCTTTTTCTGGATGTACTCAACTGGATCGGTGATTAAGTTCTCTGGTTGCCAATTGGTGTCAAGAGTGCCAACAGTCAGCGCTAACTGTGCTGTCGGTTGAGTATTGGCTCTTGCCCACGCCTGGAAATTTACCCGTGATGCTCGGTCGATATCGCCGAGTGATTCAAGAAGAAGTTTAGCTGTTTGGCGATGTCTGCGACCGACTTCTAAAGTAGCGACCGACGCACCCAACATCCACGGCTTATACTCCTGCTTTTGGCTTGCCCCCAGGAACAATAAGCCACAGCTGACAGCTAAACTACTCCAGCATGACCACTTGGCGCGGCTGTACATCTGCAAGTGCTGGTGCAATTGGGATGGGTGTAAATCACTGCTCATATCCCTAGCAATACCCCCACTGCAACCAACCCAACCCGTAACAGCAGAATATCTTTGATTTCTGGCACTACTTGCCGCAGGTAAAGTGTGAAAATTCCAGCGATCGCTAACACCCCCAACACCCCCAGGCGGATAAAACCAGGTATGGGTATACTTACCCAGCAACTACTTAATAAAGCCGGAATCGCCACTGTAGAAGTAAGGGTATAAGCCAAATCCGGCAGATTGTCTGGCAGTGCGATCGCCTGAATCCATCCCTTCCTGAATTCCTCTAGCCGTGATGGTTCTGCTGTACTAGCGACTGGGGAATACCCACCCCTTTCGCTCGGAAGCTCAACTACAATTTTTTGCTCATCTGCCATACTGCACCTCGATTTTGAGGTAGAAAGGGCGGCTACCCTCCGGCTTGCACAGGGTAATGATCGCAATGATTAGAGCGCCAATGATGCAAATAAGAATGCTTACTTGATTCACTCTTCCCCCCAATCGCTGTACTTGCCGTAACCGCTTGTTTCGGTGAGTTTGTCTGATATTCGGTTGATAACTTCGTTATCACTGGCGGGTAGTGATTTTCCTTGGAGGTAGGCGGCTGAGATTTCGGCGCACTCCTCTTCAGTTGCACCATTGCCTAGTAGCTGCCCCTCTGGGAAGCCTACGCGGTGAATTTCGTTACTGGGATTTGGTTGTTCAGTCATATAATCAATGTGATGTTTAGTTTTCGTAGGCGGAGACTAATCTCTGTGGGCGATCGCGTATCTGTGCGGATGGCGGCCGCCCTAATAATCAACTTTTGATGCAGTGGTGCTGTTGAAAATGGTTACGACCCAGCAAGGCAAAGTCTTTCGCCTTGTTGGACTAACTTCGATGGGTTGACGAGTGTCAAGGCAAACCGCCCGCCCGTCGTTAAGCTTTACGTAAAGGGTTTTCCCTGTTTTTGTTCGAGAGAATAGTTGCCCAGTTGACAAGGTTTCAAATATTACCTGAGTTTTCCCTACTACGTACTCAGCCTGGTGAGAATCGAACCCCTCGGAGAGCGGATCGTCTGCCATCTCTTTCCACTGTCTCGGTCTTCTGGTTTTAGCTTCAGCATTACTGGCTGATTTACCGTTAGTAGTGGCTCGATCTGTGGTCTGTTGGTCGGTCATAGTGGGTGACGTGTGCCTCGATAGTGGGTGATGTGTGCCTCATAAGTGGGTCGATAGTAGGTGATATGTACCTCGATATTGGGTGACGTGTGCCTTGTGTTGACTTAAAAACGACATTTGTCTATTCGCTAAAGTATTGCTGTATAAGCATTTCGATGTTTTGGTCTTTTGGTGCTGCGCTACAATCTCCTTAATTGAAATTTGAACTAGGCGATCGCTTTGTAGAGGGCATCGCCTTTTTACTTGGAACCGCTAACCCCGCGACGCTACGACTTACGGGTGAATGCAGTTGTCAGTTGTCGGTTTCCCCTAGCAGGTCTTTGGTGTTCGCTCAGTGCTGGCAGGCTGCTATCTCTGCCTGGTTTGGGGTGGTATATCTTAGTTTTGTTCAGACATAACTAATGCTAGTATAATGTACGAATGAAACCTGTCAAGCATTCTATTCGTACAGAAAAAGTTTCGTTCATACAATAAAATGGGGGTGTTGTTGTGGTATATGCGAATGGCCAGACCCAAGAAACTAGCAGAAGATTCAATGCGGGCAACTTTTTGGATCAGCGAGAAGGACTGGGAAGAATTCAGGCTTCAAGCCGAATCTATGGGGCTGAACCGCTCGGATCTCATCAGGCTAATAGCTCAAAGGAAAATCCCTTTGGGCGAACAAACAAATACAGAGATACTCCTCCTGGGAAAATCCTAGAGCGGCTCAAATTGATCGAGGGTAGATATCTATCTCATCTCAAAAAACTTGAACAGCAACTAGAATCCAAGCTAGATGAAACCAAGGATGAAGAGGAAAACTTTAAAACCGCTATTCAAGAACTTGAAAAAGAAATTTATGATTTGGTATCCAACTCAGAGAAGTTAGAGTCGCCTAACGGAAATAACAAACACAACGAATAAAGCCGTCCTGCCTATTCTGGCAAGGACGGCTTATTCATGGATATGTCGCCTACTTAGTAGCAGGCGACGCATCTGTGACTATTCGGGATTGAGTTGCGAACGAAGATCATCTAACGGTGATTCTGTCCCAGGCACTTTGTCGGGAGTGAATTCCACACGATAACTGATCACTAGTTTTAGCCTCCCCTTCTGCCAATCTTTTCCCGGTTGGAGAACCTCAGCACCAACGCCGTCACATCCCGCAAGTTGAGCAGTCCAAACCCTGTAATTAGGAAAATTCGACTTTATAGCTTCTCCGATGTGTCTGTCTATCTCCTCAAACTTCAAAAGCTTAGTATTCACGAAGCTCATCTCTGGATTGATGCTGATTACTTCATCGCCAGTCAAAACTACTGGGTTATTCATTTCGATTTTCTTATTCCGTAAACGACATGGCGGATTAAGCTACGAACTTCATCCGCCTTCCCTAATCTTTCCCACAGACCACCAAGGATAAAACCAATGATCAGAGCTAAATTCACCTGTCAGCAAAATATTCTCAACCACGAAATCCAGACAGCAGAAGTTATCCTCACCCCAGTAACCACCAACCCACCCAATGAAGAAAACCTAACTTTCTGGCAAGCGACACCAGCCGGTAACATAACCCTCCAAATCACCAACCCACAGGCATCGTCTCAATTCTTTGTTGGGACTAGCTATTACGTTGACTTCACTGCTGCGTGATGGAGTGCGATCGCTCTTGCCCAATACCCAATGCCCAACACCCAACACCCAATAACCAATGAGTACACAGGAAGAACAGATAAAAGCTGCGATCGTGGTTTATGGCGACAGGATTGCGATCGCGCCCCCAGAATTGAACAGTGCCACAGAGCTTGCCTGCTACAAGCTAAACCAATTCGTTGATTACATCTCCACCCTGGACCGAGAACTAGAACGGCATGAGGCGATCGTCATAGCATCAGTAATTCTAGAGTCTTTACCCGCATTGCTCGAAACAGACTCAGAAATAATTGCTGGGATAAAAGCCGAGTGTCAAGCATTGAGAGGCAAGCGCCAATGAGTAACGAAATCAAAGTAACTATCTACCGTTCCAAGCGAATACCTAACATTTACCGCCCACCTCTGGGCTTACCTCTGAACTGGAAGGACGAGACATCAGGAGAATTGCCCCGTGCAGTTTTCAAATACTTTAGTACCCAGTGCTTAACCGCCGACGAAATCAGCCTCGTAGCTGAATACTGCCAGCATTACATCAACGCCCCTTGCTGGGATGCCACAGGAGGATTCCCCGACGAACTAGCAGCGCTGCGCCAAACAGCCAATTCACTTTCTAGCGTTGGGGAGATTGGACAGTGGATTAATGCCTGCCTTGAAATTGCGATCGACCCGTTTTAACCAAAATTACTAAGTCAAAAAGGAAGTAAACATCATGACAGATACGCAACAAAAAGAGGTAGCAGCAACTACCCCTTCAAATAATAATAAAAACATCAATAACACCTCTAATTATAACACGGGGATACCAGAACATATAGATAAAAAGCACTGGGATGAGTGGATGATTAGCGGTGTCAGAAACAAAATAATATCAAAGAATGTAAGCTCAATTAAAGACCCTTCAGAAGTAGACAAACTTCTGAATAGAAACAATAAGTCAAGGTGGAAGCATTCAGATAGCTTGATACCTTGTTGGTCAGTTCGTGGTGTAGATCCACAAACTGGAGAGCCTACCCTGCTTGGCGTTCAAGTAAAACCAGACACACCCATACTGGATAAACAGGGTAAGTTAAGAAAATACTTAGGAGCAAGTGATTATGAAGCCGCGCCGTTGTTTCTAGAGGTTGAAAACCCTACCTTTTGGCAAGAAATAATTGCCGATAAATTACAGCCAATTATCATTACAGAGGGTGCTAAAAAGGCAGGCGCAGGACTATCAATTAGTTACCCTACTATATCGATTCCTGGTGTTTCTACTTGCAAAAAAAATGGTAGACTGCACGAGCTACTCAAGCTATTTGCTGGATATGGCAGAACATTCTATCTGTGCTTTGACAATGATGTGATTGTCAAGAAACCAGTACAGAATGCCATGTTAGGAATGGCCAAGGATTTATCAGCTACCGGTTCCAAAGTCATGATCATTGAACTTCCACCCGGAGAGCTAAAAGGCATGGACGATTTTATCAGTCAAAACGGCAAAGAAGAATTCGACAAGCTAGTAGAGAACGCTAAAACCATCGAGGAGTGGCGTAAACACCTTGAAGAAGAATGGGTCAAGCAACAATTAGAGGATGGCGAGCAAACCAAATGTAAACTAAAACGCCAATTTGAAATTATCCGCGACGGCTGGGGAGATGGTTTACGCCTCAACCAGATGAAAAACCACATCGAATTAGCAGGGCAAGCCCTTGACCTAGACCAAATTCGCCTACACATGGTTCTCGAATTCGAGGAAGCTGTACCAATTGGGGATGCTCAGGCAATAGTCAGTATGCTTGCTAGCCAGAAATCTTATCATCCAGTTGCTGATTATCTAGAGAATGTTGCTCAAGCTTACCCAGACGTAGACACAAGCATCCTAGACAATCTAGCCACCCGTTATTTTGGCTCTGACAACGAACTACACAATATATATATGAAGAAAACTCTTATCTCAGCCGTTGCTCGAATTAAGCAACCTGGATGCAGGGTTGAATCTGTGCCTATCCTTGTTAACCCACGTCAGGGAATAGGTAAGAGTACTTTTTGGCGAAATCTCTTTGGTGAAGATTGGTTCTCCGATGACATGGGAGATGCCAACGAAAAAGACGAGAGAATGAAGCTTCACAACTTCTGGTGTCTTGAGTGGTCTGAGTTTGAGAACGTTTACAAGAAAAAAGATGTCAGTGCCCTGAAGAAATTCATCACCACTAAAACCGATAGCTTCAGAACTCCTTACGCTCGAACCGTAAAGGAGTATCCGCGCCGATCTATTTTGGTGGGCACTACGAACGAGCAACAGATACTTGCTGACCCCACAGGCAGCCGTCGATTTTGGGTAATGCCTGTTAAAGGTGCGATTCCAGTTGATCAGGTAGCCGCCGAGAGAGATTTACTTTGGGCCGCCGCCTACGCACTCTACAAAACTGGGGAGAAATGGCAGCTGTCCTCAGAGCAGGAGGAACTCAGGGAAGAACTAAACAAGGATTTCCAGGTAGTTGACCCCTGGCTTGAGAAAATCCAAGCGTACCTCGAAGGCAAAGATTTGGTGACACTTCCTGAGTTATTCAATGTTCTAGAAATAGAAGTGGCAAGGCAAGATATAGGACTATCCAAGAGAATTGGTGCTGTCATGAACCGATTAGAGTGGGAGGATGAGCGCAAAAGATCATCTGGGAAATGGGTGAGACAGTGGACAAAAAAAAATCAGAAAGTTGGTTTTTTCACTGGATCATCTGGATCTACGGGATCAGCTTCTGAATGCGTAGCACATAATACGAGTTTAAAATATACTTACCCTGACGGTGGTAACCACGAAATAGAAGGGAATCCAGAGGTAGCACAAAATACGGTATTAAATAATACTCTAATCTATGGGATCAGCCCTACAGACAATACACAGCAAGAACTACAGCCGATAATTTCACAGCCTGATCCCGTAGATCCAGTGAAAAAACCAACTTTCCAGAAAATTTTTGAGAGAGATCAAGAACCAAATTTCATAGAAAATATCATTCAGCAGGAATTCTATGTAGGTCAGTTCGCTTGGTCTATCTCTCTAGACAAAGAAGTGCGAGTCACCAAAATTTATCCCTCTGTCAAAAAAGCCGATGTGATTATCGCTGGTGATCCAATTAATAAACCGCGATTGCTCTACAGCGATCTGTGCCCAAGCAAACCAAAGTTTTTGAGAGGTGATGAAGTAGAGGTGCTACTCGGTGAACACAAAGGCAAGGCTTTGATAGTGGATTTTGCAGAGAAGGAGCAGTACTGGCTCAGAAAATCAGTCAAAGGTTTCCAATCTCCTATTGGCCCATTCGACCCTGAGCAATTGAAGCTGGTGAAAGTTCGCTGAATTTAACATGGCTAAAAATCTAATCCGCATTCAGTGCCCCGTTGTCACGGGTGGCGCACTTCCCGCAACGGCTGGTGAAGGTTTAGCCAAGCATCGTCATTGCCTTGCATGAAAAATGCGATCACACGTTTTAAAAGATGGGAGTGTGATCGCAAATCTAATGAGGTTAGGTGTTATTAACCTTGCCCAGGCTATCCGCTCCAGGCATTGTTTGTCCAACTCCCCAAGTGACAAAACTTAATTTTTGTCACACTAATTTTTAAAAACTCTTGGCGGTGCTTTAGAGATTAGCTTAGATTAGAATAATTTCACTAATTTTAAATATGGCTGAACCAACTTTACAACAAATTTTTGGTGCTAATGCTACTCAAACTAGCACTACAATCACAATTACAAAAGCCGACCTTCCCAGATTGACACCATCGGCAACCAATACGGCTGAAAGCTTACTTACGGGAATTCTTTTAAAAGCTGAGGAACCGCTATCTCAAGCTAATTTTGATAGTAATCTTGACCAATCAATATACATAAGCGATGGATTTCCTAGCTTTACCAACCGAGGCGCTAATAATGATAAGTATAGGGTTGATCAACTAACAATTAACCTAGCCAAGCTTGATACATCATCAGCAATAGATCCTGATGACTACTAATTTATATTCTTTTTCTGCTGCTCAATTGTTTGGCAAGAGAGTGTATCAAGATGCAAACGTTCTCATAATCCAAAAATCTGACTTATTAAGATTAAATCCTCAAGCAGACAATACCGCAGAAAGTTTACTGACAGCAATCTTGATTACAGCACTTTTGAATTTCAAAGGGATAGTTACAGACGAAAATGATCAAGCAATTACAGATGAGAATAATCAAGCGATTGAATTTGATAATTCTGATAGCTTCGATTTACTCAAGATGATTAGTTGGCAACCATTCACAACTAATCGAAACAACCAAAAATACATCACAAATCAAATTATCACATTCCTCTATGCCCCTAGTTAATGATTACCCAGAGATTTTACAATTATCAGATGGGGATTTTCTTTTAGCTTGGAATACTGCCTCAAACACTACAGTAAAAATTAAGGCTTCTACTCTTAAATCTTACATTGGCAGTAGTACTCCGCAAACACAACCACAAGTTGCTACAAATATTGCAAGCCTCGCAACTCCTACAGCTTCTAGTTTTTATAGCGATTCGTATTCACCTGCTAAAGCTATTGATGGAAACGCTGCAACAGATTGGGCATCTTTAGGACAATCAAATCCTTGGATTCAACTTGATTTTTCTATATCTAAAATTGTTTCAAAAGTAAGACTTTCAGATAGACCCAATACAGCAGAAGCCGCGAATGCAGGTACTCTAACCTTTAGCGATGGTAGTAGTATCAACGTTGTAGGTATAGACGATACTGGGATATTTAAAGTCATTGAATTTCCTCCTAAAACTATTACTTGGGTACGCTTCACCGTAACAGGTGGAACGGGGGCAAACGTCGGTTTATCAGAGTTTGAGGTATGGGGTTATTGATGTGTCATATTGCAAACTTGAAGATAAAACGGCTACTGTGACTTGGCATTATGGCAACGGTGAAAAAATGACTTTTATAGCCAACACCGTGCCAATTAACGTCTTAGTGGGTAGTGAGAATTATGGATTTTGGACGGTTGATACTTATGACGATATAACTCAGTCTTACGTTGCTCACTACAACGGTACAGAAGCTGATATCCCTGAAACCAATGGACGGACACTACAGACAGTTACGGGTAGGGTCATATCGACTGATTCCACAACGGTAGCTGGAAGCGTGAGAATAAGAAGTGCTTTTTTCACTCCATCTACTTACAACGCCTATATAAAAGTGCTAGACGTTAGCGGCAAACAGATATTTCAAGACTCTAGCTCATCATCCACACCCCCAATTTTTAAGGTAGCTTGCGGTACATCGTGCCCAGATGGATATTGTAAATGTGAAATTCCTGAATATCCGGGCTATTGTTGTCTAGATTGTGCAGCTACGGCTACAAGTATTCGCCTTATTACTAATGAATTGAGGTCTAAAAATGGCTGATACATGTGCAAGTTTAGCAATAGAAATTGCTGCACTTAGGGCGGAAATAGCTCGCATTCCTAGAGTTGATGAAAATGCAATTGTAAATCGCTCAGTCAAAGCTTCCGAAGCAAGTATAATTCCTCAAATTCCAGCAATTGCAAGCGGAATTGCAACAGCAATTGCATCAGGGTTAATTACTCCTCTTCAACCAAAAATTCAAAATGCTGTTAATAAAGCTTCTGAGGCTTTTGGATTAGCCGAAAAAGGATTTGCTAAAGCTTCTGATGCTGAAATTGCAGCTTCTTTAGCAAAAGCTAAAGCTGCTACAGCAGAAGGAACGGCAGCAAAAGCAATTAGTGATTCTGCAATAGCTTCTAGAACTGCCATTAATGCAACAGGCGAAATATCAGGGTTAAAAGGAATTGTTGAAGGGATAAAAGGTAGGCTAGGACAATTGGGAGCCGCTATTTCTAAGCTTGAAAGTACTGTTGGTGAAGCCATTGTAAAAGCAGCAGAGGCAATAGGAATTAGTAAACAAGCATTATCAGCTACGGCAAGATTAGCAGGTAGAATTGTCGAAATATTTAATGTCATCGGCACGATATTCACACTCATTGAGCAATTAGAAACACTACGCATTCTTGGCGACCGCATTGACGCTGTAGAAAATATGGTGCAAGCACTAGGTAATGATGTATCTGGCGTTCTTGGTAAGTTGTTAGGTCTTCAAGGTCGTATAAGCCGCAATGAAGCTTCAATTTCAGAAGTAAGAGGAATTGCCGTGAATGCGCGTAGCCTTGCCGATGCAGCTAACCTTACCGCCTCTACAGCAAGGTTAGCAGCAGGGAGGGCACAAAACACAGCAGATATTGCGATCGGTATTGGTAGGCAAGCTCAAGTTACGGCTGACGGTGCTGTTCGCAATGCAAACCAAGCTAATGACAACGCAACGACAGCTTATCAAAAAGCTAGAGAAGCTGAAAACATTGGACAAAAAGCGTTAAGACTGGGCGGCGAAGCTTTAGGTAAAGCAGGAGAAGCACTTGGTACGGCACTCACCGTGCTAGCACTCTATCAAACAGTGAGAGGATTGCGCGGATTACAAGGCGCTCCGGGTATTCCTGGGCCAAAAGGTGAAAGAGGATTACAGGGTATTCAAGGTATACCCGGCCGCGACGGAATAACAACAGTAGTGACTTTACCCGGCACGCCTGGGCGGCAAGGTGAGCGAGGATTACCCGGTATTAGTGGGTTACCCGGCAGAAATGGCAGAGATGGATTACCCGGCAAGGACGGGAAGGACGGAAAGGACGTGAACCCAGGCGATTTGGCAGGATTAAAAGCCTTAATTATTCAGCAACACACTCAAACAAGACTTAACAGCACGACGCAACACACGACTACAAGAGCGAGAATTTTAACGCCAATCTTGGCGGCATTCGCCCCAATAGTTGCTTTGCTAAAACAAATTTACGATATCGTTTCTAAATTCAGTGATGCGGCACAATTAGCACTGCTAAACATAATTAATAATAAGTTAGGCAAACAGGTAACAGGCGGTTTATCACAATTCATTGAAACAATTGCTAAAAATACTTATGTTGAGAAAGCTTTGAGTGTTCTCACATTCGCCGTTACTGTCCACAATGCGTTCATGTTGTCAAATAACCTCGCTCAAACATTGGGAACCGTCATCGACCAATGCTTAAGCTTTATCGCTCCCAAAGGCATCGACGGACAGCCTATAACTATTGGCGATGCATTAGGAAAGCTTGCTCACGAAATAATTGCAGATACCATTGGGGAAGCCAACTATACAAAAATTACTGAAGAGTGGGCGCTAGCAAATAGAATTTATCAAGCGACTACTAATGTTTTTAATACAATAGGTAATGCAGTCGCAGTAATAACTTCCGGGATGGAAGTTATTGGCGGCAATATTGCTAAGGTTGGCAATGCTTTAAAAATATGGGGTGTACTTGGTGAAAGAGCCTATTCATGGATGAATCCACAGCCTAATCTACAAGGTAAATTTTTTAATCATTTAACAGGTGCGACGGATGCCCTTAATACAATCAATGCAGTTGTAGCGGTTCCTTTGGCAGTCACCCAAGCAGTAATTGAGGTAAACTCAGCCCGAACAGCATTACAGCAATCTCTAAATCAAGAAGACCCCAAAGACAAAAATGGACAGCCGCTTAGAGATGCGCTCGGTAATCCACTTAAATATGAACCTGGGGTAACTGTTCCCGATCCAACAAAAACAATTCTGGCAGAAGAGCAAGCAAAAGCTGATAGTACAAATATTCTTGTAGCAACAATTGATGATTTATTTGATGCTGGGGAATGAGGTAACAAAAAATGGGGAATTACATTCCAGCAAGGGACGACCAAGGGAGACAATTACCTCCGACTTCTGATATTCCAACTGGTCAAACACTAACTCCAAGCAATCCGATTATCACAGCGGCTACACCACCGGAAGATAAATTACCTGATAATTTTAAGCCATTTGACCATTTACAAAAAGTCTATATCCCTCAACACAATGCATTAGTAAAGAAATATTTTTCTGATCATCCTGAAGATTGGAAACCTAATGTTGCTACAGCCCGTAGTAGCTTGCGTGTCGCTTGTACTATGCTTGATGATGACAACGAAGCAATAATGAACTTGAGACATCATTTATTATTTGATTTGTTGGGATATGGTAAAAAAGATTTAGGTGTTTTTTATGGCATTCCTGCCGAACAGTTTCAAGAGTCTGTTGTTGGCAGGCCACAAGTATTTTTGTATTTTACTCAAGATTCCGCTAGTATTCCTGAAGGTGAAATAAAAGTAAAAGCGGAATATTCTTTTCGTCTGATGAACGAAACGCCAGCGACAATGACCCCATCAAAAGCACTAGCGATAGCAAAAGAAGTCAAGAGTCAGTTTGTTTTAAATGGGCAAGGAATAGTTTTTACAAAAGGGAAAAATATTTACAAATACTACCATGAAGAGCATGGTTATCGCTTACAAATCTATGGAAATACTGAAACTGATACACAAGATATAATTACCCGTCTTTTAAAATGCCAAAATATTCCATACGATGAAAATAGATTAGTAGTTAGCATCCCCAAAAAAGCTTCAATTACAAATCCAACTGAGACAGAATTGGTCTATGGTGCCAAAAAGAAAAAGCCAAGATACAGACCTATTGTTAATGTCCGTTTTAGGTATGCTTATTTATATTTACGGGGTAAAGATAGACCAATTTATCTAGTTGATACTACTGGAAGGCATTATCAAGCACTTGCTTAAACTATAGATAAGTTACCTAATAAACAACTCATAGAAATATAATTAGCTAACTATTTATTTCTTTTTTTTTAATATAAATTAAGCGCTTGTTATTTGTATATATGTAGTATCTAACCTAGTAGAATAGAAATTGATTATAGTTTAAAAATAGATAATTTTACTTCTTTGACCTGTCGCTGATGATATTAATTTATCAAGCCAGTGTTAAAGTCTAGAAAATATACGGAAATTTTAATTTTACTAAAGTTTCTTTTCTAAGTGATAATGCATAGTGATTAATCTGATTAGAGATAATAGGCGATTTCCTCTGAATCACAATGCTTAATTCAAAGCACAAGTATTAAAGGTTCGTTAAATAAACTAAAGCTAAAAAAAAAGTATAAAACTAAATAACAAGCTCAAAAAACAATTATGGCTAACACACGAGAGAGTTACTACATTTCAATAGCAACAGGAATTGCATTTAAATTTTCTGGCACTAAGACCATCTATACTACAGCAGTTTGTACTTTACTTGGTATTACTCCAACTGCCCCAGCGAATGCAAAAGTTTTCACTGGTGCGGCTTCCACTTTTGGAATTAGTAAAATTCGTGTCAAGTATGTTAAGTCTGGGACTGCTGGATCTGACACAGCCGTTTATGCTACTGGGAATGTGCTTGTCGCTCCCGCAAAGCTCGAAGATGCCTTAGCTGGATTATCTGGGCAGAATTACAAAGGCAAAGATATAACAGAAGCCTATTTAGCCCGTAGAAGAATTTATGTCTAAATTAGTGACTATCTGTTAACTCAATTAGTAAATTAGACTTTCATTCTTCCACTGCTTCTAAATTTCAAGATTTTCACGCTCTCAAAAAAGAGGTATTTTAATGTCAAAGTTCGTTATCTCCGTTAATGATGCCGAGGACAAATTATTAGGATATTATTCTTCCACAACTACCTCAGATGGCTTGCTAGCTGAGGATTTAAACGAGGCTAATATTTTCCTGACTAAATCTGATGCTCGGAGCGTAGCTGGTCGGTATCAATCGTTAAATGCTGACAATGATGTGTCTGTTAAAGAAGTTACGGTAGCTGTCAAGCTCGCATAATTCAACTTCGTTATAGGGTGATGGAGATGCAACTAGATGAAGCTTAATTGGTCACTGATACATAGTAGCCACAAAAATATTAACGGCAATAGTTCTGAAATCTCTATCACTCTAACGCTTACAGGTAAATATATTATTGTATTTACTGACAGTCTTGGAGCTAATCCGGCATGGTATAAAGCAGGTTACTTACTGCCATTTTTTGATGATAGTAGTATCGGGAGAGTCTACGGTAAAAGTAGATTTTGTGGACTTAGACGGTACACTTTTATGAAACTTACTGATTGGGAATTTCTTAATAATTTTGCTTTTAAACCTGTACCTTGGTTGGTAGATATTCAGATAAAAATCTGGAGTACGGCTGATTATGCACTTTATGATCAACAAGACAGAGTAGAAGACAGGGTAAATGAAGTTTATAACTTCTTGCAAGATAAATGAAACCTGTTCAGCCAAATCTAATTTTATTAGTTAATAATAGTCAAGGTTTTGTCGTAACCCTTGAAGGCACTAGCCTGTTTCTAACTATACTGATATCTAGTTGCGCTTTATTGGGAATCTTTATAAAAATAATTACTAAGTTCAACTCTATCACGGCTGAAATACGTGATTTAAGAGAAGATTTAGGTTCCCACTCTAAAGCGGAAGGACATCAACAACTATTAGAACAAACTAGAATTATTCAAAAAGACCTTATTAACTTTGACAAAAAGTTTGATTTGCACTTGCAAGACTATCAACATTATAAAGATGCAAATCTTTTAGCTTATAACGGCATTAATGAAAAGATTAATCATACCTGGAGCAAGACAGAAAAGCTATTCATAGAGCATAAAGGCGAAATCAAGGAGTTACAACAATTCCTTAAGAAGGAGCAGAATTTTAAAATTAGGGGATAAATACGAAAATTCCCTGATGCTGGATCAAAGGAATTTCCGCATCCTAGAGTAACCCTCAAATTAACTCTATGGATGCTTCTACTATAAGCTTAGTTTTTCAGGTTTTCCTTCCTGTGATTGTTATCGCTGTGGTTTCACTTGTAATTTATTTCCTCATGCAAGCGCTACCAGAAGATATGAAGGATTTTTTAAATTTAGATTTAACCAATCCCAAGAAAAAACGTAAGTAATCAAAATTTTTAATAATCTATGTCTAAATCAACTTTAAACACGCTTTCTACTATTTTTGGGTTAATTGCTGGCGGATCTTCTCTGCTTGGCAGCGCTGGGGTGATTAATCACGGGGTTTCTGGCACTGTTGGCGGAATTGCTACTGCTATCCTTGGCTATCTGGTACAACAGCCTGCCGCAGGTGAACAGCAGCCACAGTCTAAATAATTAGAGTGCGGTAATCTCCATTTTGTCACTTGGACGGCTCTAACTCTATGTAATGTGTCGGTGATAAATAAATTGCTGGCATTCCTTCTTCTACTTGGTGATAGTCGATTATGCTCCATTCCATATCGATTATCCAAAAATGGATTGCATCGAATGGATCGCCGTCAACTTCCGCGATAATTTCCAAAGCTTCTACCCATTCGTCTGATTCTTCCTCCTCGGCTGGGGTCATTTCAAGATATTCAATTTTATAAAGCGGATATTCTCGATCGGGCATAATTCCGTTTTTTTCGCTTGATAAGCTTGGACGCTGGAGATTGAGTAGCGGGAGCAGTCCAGAAAGACGAGTCACCAATATCGCCGCACCAAGGGCAATACCATTCTGTTTCATCTTCTTCTAGACACCAGTTTGGTACTGCACCTCCGCAGCAGTAGCAATGTACTTTGATTTTTGGACTAAGAAAATTATTAATATCAGAAAAATAACCTTCGTAATACATAATTTTAATCATCCACTACTCTAGAAAGCTTTAATGCTGGCGTTTCCGACTCTATCCATAAAACCTCATCTCGTTTAATAATTATCTGCCAGCCGCACTTAAGGCACTCAAATGAGTATCCTTCATCTAATAAATCTTCTCTCATTTCATCCACACTGCCACAGTTTGAGCATAGGCGCTCATTCATAACCGCCTCAACCTCTACCATCCTTTCGTTGGTCATAATTCCTATTTTGTAACTTGGTCGTTTACAAAACCCCACCCTTTACATAAGGGGCAAAATCTTTTTACTAGCTTTCTAGTATCTCTCCAAACTTTCCCGCTTCCCTTACATCTGGGGCATCTTGTTTTGAATTCATCAGTCATAATTCCCTTTTCGTAACATGCCTGCTGTAACGCCTATGGTATCGTTCCCAATGAGTAGCATTTGAGTAGCGCTATCACCACAGGTTTTGAGCGTAAATGGTCAAAAATCGGTCAAGATAAAGATATGATTTTTAAAAACCTAAGCCGATGATGGGATTTGAACCCACGGCCTGCTGATTACGAATCAGCTGCTCTACCACTGAGCCACATCGGCGTACACAATCTAAGAGTATAACATGATTTAATCATGGTAGATCAAAATCGCAAAAATCGCCTTAGCCCTGAACAGTACGCCAGCCTCAAAGCAGAAATAGCCGCTCCTTATCGCGGCTTACGACAATTTTTCTACATCGCTTTTGGTGCTTCTGGCTCACTCGGTGCATTCGTCTTTTTCTTCCAAGTGCTTGCCGGACGCAATATTGAGAGTGCTTTGCCAAGTTTAGCTCTCCAATTAGGAATAGTTGCCCTAATGGTCTTCCTTTGGCGCTGGGAACATCGACGGCAACGAAGCACGCAATCCGGTAAAAATCCTAATTCTTGAAGGGAGAAATTTTAGTTGTTAATTTTTTATTGTTTTCCTTTAAAATATCTTTATATTCTTCAAATTTTTTAATGCTTTGATGAAGATAAAAATATCAACAAATAAAAAATAAAAAAATTATTAGGAAATTCCAAAAAGCAAAAATTCCTGAGAAACTAGAAATCGTTGAAACGGGGTCAGCCAATATAAAGACCCTGACCATAAAACCAACCATATTCAAATGGGGTCAGCTATATTTAAAGACCCCAAATTTTATTTTGAAAAACCCCTAAAATTAAAAAGCTCACAATTTTGAAAGCGCCAGACTGATAATTTGTTAGTCTGGCGCTTCAATTTGCTAACTAGTACAGCACGGCGGAAATAAACCACCCCTTTCAAATATCTAGAATTCTTGCGAATTACGAATTACGCGCAGAGGTACCAGGCATTTACTGAACAGTTACCAAATAGGATGAAGGAATTGCTTGGGCACGTCCAGCATTGACGAGTGCCTGGTAAACAAAGGCAGCAACTTCGGCTCTAGTCGCTTCCCGATTAGGATTGAGTTGCTTCGCTGTGGGATAGTTGATCACTAGTTGCCGTGCAGTTGCGGCAGCAACAGGAGCGATCGCATAATTAGGAATCTGGGCAGCATCAGTGTAAAAGGAAATGACATTCTGATTATTACTCGCAGTTAAGCCCAAACCATTAGCTAAAGATACTAACGCCTGCACTCTGGGAATTTTTTGCTGTGGCTTAAAAGTTCCATCGGGATAACCAGAAACAAATTCACTCTGGTAGGCAGATTGAATTGCAGAGTAAGCCCAGAAATTGCTTGCTACATCCTTAAATTTAATTACTGCGCGTTTGGTTGGTGGTGTTAGGGCTTTAGTGACAATAGTGGCGAATTGAGCGCGGGTTACAGGATCATTGGGTTTAAAGCTGCCATCAGGAAAGCCAGCAATAATATTTTGGGAGGCTAAAGCTTCGATGTAGGTTTTTGCCCAGTAATTTGCTGGCACATCTTTAAAGGCGACAGGCCCTCCAGGGGGTACGTTAACAGTTGCAGCAACGAAATTTACTGAGCCGAAAATCTTTTTCTGATCGATATCGTTGCCAACAGCGACAATTTGACCTGTTTTAGTAGCGTTGTTCACATCATAACGAGTGTTATTGCGAATAAGATTTCCACCAGGATTTTCGTTGGTGCCAAGGTCGGGTAAAGCGTTGACAGTCGCTACTACACCATCCCGCTTATTGTTCTGAATGACATTCTTACGCAATATGGGCTTTGCTGATTCGGAGATATAAAGACCGTCTTGGTTTTGGATAATTTGATTTTCCACAATTTGGGGTGTGGAAGTACCACCGATCGCTAAACCAAAACCAGTATCCTGAAATAAGTTATTCCTGATTTGTCCTTGGGCAGTTCTAGTAATTGAAATCCCATTCCCTTTGTTTTGCACAAAGAGGTTACTTTCAATAGTGGGATTGCCTGTACCCGTGACAAAAACACCCTCTCTGACACTGTTAGTAAAAGTACTGTTTTTGATAATGGGATTAGTTGACTCCACCCACACACCCGTACCCCGGCTATTTGGGTTGGTGACGGTGACACCTGCGATCGTGGTATCTTGATCGGCAAGGATAGTAATGTCCTGTCTGGCAAAGCTGCGACTTGTGTAAAAACCTCCACCTGTAATCAATATTGCCTGACCTTTAGTAGCTTCATCACCCCGTAATGTTACACCTGGTTTAAGCAACAGTGGGAAGGTTTCGCCACTTTCCTGGTTATAGTTCCCAGGTGCTAATTGAATAACTGCACCTGGTTGGGCTTGACTGAGAGCAAAACTTATGCTCTTGTAGGGTGCAGTTGAGGTTGCACCAGCACCAGCACTATCTGCACCAGTTGCTGGATTGACGTAAATCGCTGCGGCAGTTGCAGGAGCTTGCGCTGTAAGAGTTGAGGCGATACCTTCTGGGTGAGTTGCACCAGCATTAACCTCATCAGGTAGTAGTATTGAGCCACTAGAAACAACAAGCATTGCCGTTAGCCCGGCCCCCACGCGCAAAGTATATGTAAGATGACTGCTAGAAAAATGGCGAAAAATCTCCAATGGAGAAACGTGAAAACCCCGGTATTTCATTTTTTTCGTCTGTGATGTGCTGAATTACAGTGTGTCGAACAAGGTTAAAGATAGCAAGCAGCCTTGTAGCTGCTGTAAAACCCATGCAAAACTATACTGGATGATTAGCACTGATTCAGCTAAATTCCTTAGATAGATCACAGAACTTATACATTAGTTATATTTTTTTATTCATAAAACTCTACTAGTACTCTGTCAAGCAAACTTTGAAGGGTAAAAGAACGAACTATAGAGGCACAGAGGACACAGAGTCAGAGAAAAAAGATGTTTATTTAAGAAGTTTTTCACGCAGTAAACTTGCCTTGACAGACTACTAGTACAGCACGGCGGAAGTTTATCAACCTTTAATAAGGGGATTTTGCCCTAAGTCTTGTTAATTGATATGGTAAGTGGATTTTCGCTGCCCACTGTACTGGGGGCATTCGGGATGAGGCGGATGTATTGTCTTATCAACAAGTCTCTCCTAGCCTTGTCTAAGCGCTCATCCTGCCTACTGAACTGTTTATTTTTTAGTATTCCCTAAAGCCAGATGCCGCAATTCATTGTGCTGGAATATCATCACAGCAAAAGCAAACTTATTAGGAATCGGGAGAAATGCGTTTTAAATTTTTGGAGCTGCGTCGCACTTTAGTTTTAGTAGGTAGTACCTGCCTTCTACTTTTGTCCACTCCTGTCTTTGCTGCGGAAAGAGTAGTGCTAAATTATGGTATTTTTCGAGAATCACTTTCAGTCCAAGAGCTATCGACTTTTGCCCAAACAGGTGAACTTTCAAGTTCACTACGAATTAATTTGGCTTTGGCGCGACAAGATCCCAAAGCCATCCGTCAGTACTTGACAGAGCCAATGAAGGTAAACCTTGTATTTTTAGATAAAGTGCTAAATAGCCAGATTGGTAATATTATTTTGGATCAAATTAGTCAAGTTATTTATACACCGTCTCACAGAGCACATCGGCAGGCTTTGCGAGCCGCTTTGGTACTTTCTGCAAGTCAAGACGGGCAGGTGTCGCTAATCGAAATTATTAAGAATTATCCCACAAATGAAGTCGAAGTTGATGGAAAACGCTTGCAGGGTGCATACCGTCAACTCCGCCGCTTGCAAACAAGCCTACAAGATTTATTTGGTGTTTAGTAAGCTAAAGTTTCTAAAGTTTCCCTTAAATACCGTTGTACCTGCTGTTCCAAGCGAATTCCGTGTAATTGAGCATCACGTTCTAGTTGCCAGCGTTGAAAACCGGAACTAGTGGAGATCGCACATTTGAGGCTATACCAAATTTCAGTATCAGCAGAAAATTGGCGATCGCTAGAAGCTGGAATTTGAGTCATAGTTTCTCATTCCTTTATTTTAACTTCAACGGTAATTGGGCATAGGGCATTGGTTATTAATATATTCTCCCCTGCTCCCCGTGCTACTTATTTATAGCCCTTTTAAAGTTAAATAATATACTTTATGGGCTGCTATGAATCTTTATTAATCCTAAACAAAGATTCCAACAACCGGGGCACGATTTGATTAACCCGTACTCCTAAAATCGTGAAATCCTGCTTAATCTTTTCTAAAGATAATGGCTCTATGCCAGCGAATTCTGTGTCATTAGTCACTAAAACTCGCATTACACTCACAGGTATTTGTAAAAATAGATTGCTGCCTAAAAATGCTAACCCTGCAAGCACGAGTGCAACACTACGCCATTGTGGGAGAAATTTAGCTGAATTTGCTACTAATGGGGCAATTTGGTAAAGCTGCCACAGCACCCAAACCGACAATACTGCTGCTACTAATGCCAGGATACGATTTACCTTTGTATTAATTAAACAGAGAATTTTTCGCTGCCGTTCGGTCAGATTTTCTGGCTTTAGGGCTATTCCTAAAAGAGCAAATATATAAAAAGGGCGACGCAACTGCATCCATAGCAAAGGGAGAATACCAATGGCAGCAACTAAAAATAGTTCCATCCAGACTGGTAAAAACGGCTCGCCTACAGACAGGAAGAATAAGCAGAGGACTAAAAAAACAGGCAACGTCGCTAATCCAGCGACGTGAATCCACAAAATAGGTTCAGAGCGAAATGAATGCATATATAAAAAGTTATGAGTTAAGAGTTAGGAGTTAGGAATTAGCAGTCTTTAACTCCTAACTCCTAATTGATCACTCCTAACTTCTAACCATTTTACCCTCAACACTACCTTGTTAAGGTGAGAGTGCGGCGCTTCGTAACCATTTGATAGGCTTCGATGATGTCACCTTCAACCCAATCATTGAATTTATCCATGCCGACACCGCATTCATAACCGGCGTTGACCTCACGGGTATCTTCTTTCATCCGTTTTAGGGAGTCAAGGACGCCTTCAAAGATCACCTTACCGCCGCGTCGCACCCTAACTTTACAGTTGCGAACTAGCTTGCCAGATTGAACGTAGCAACCGGCAACAGCACCGCGACCGACTGGGAAGACGGCCCGGACTTCGGTTTGACCCAAGGGTTCTT
This sequence comes from Nostoc sp., assembly GCF_036919495.1. GTDB lineage: Bacteria > Cyanobacteriota > Cyanobacteriia > Cyanobacteriales > Nostocaceae > Nostoc. Next base: position 144,842 of record NZ_JBALBZ010000170.1, on the reverse strand, counting down.
CCACCAACTCTGGTTCCAAAAGACCTTCCAAGGCATCTTGGATATCTTCTAAGAGTTTGTAGATTACGTTGTATTCACGAACATCTACACCCGCTTCATCGGCAGCTTGTCTAGCGCCACTAGCAAAGGTGGTGTTGAAGCCAATAATTACAGCGTTACTGGCAGCTGCTAAGTCGATATCTGTCTCGGTGATTTCCCCAGCAGTAGCCAACAGCATCCGAATTTGGACTTCGTTTTGTGGGATTTGCTTGAGCGCTCCCACAATGGCTTCCACGGAACCTTGTACGTCTCCCTTCAAGATTAAGTTGAGTTCTTTCAACTCGCCTTCTTGTGCTTGAGCAGACAAGGTTGTAAGGGTAACACGACCCTGTAACAAACGGGATAGGCGTTGTCTGTCGGCGCGATCGCTAGCGAGCGCTCTGGCTTCTTTCTCGTTATGGAAGACCTCGAACTCGTCACCTGCTGCTGGCACATCGCTTAAACCTAGTACCTCGACGGCAAAGGAAGGAGAAGCAATATCTACTCTCTTGCCTCTGTCATCTACCATCGCCCGGACTTTACCGAAAGCCGAGCCAGCTACCAAGATATCTCCCACATGCAGGGTGCCATTCTGAATTAGCAGGGTAGCAACTGCTCCCTTGGCTTTATCCAGATGTGCTTCAATTACAGTTCCTTTGGCGGTACGGTCTGGGTTGGCAGATAGTTCTGCAACTTCTGCTACCAAGAGAATCATCTCTAAGAGCGTATCCAGGTTTTCACCCCTGATGGCGCTCACGGGAACCATAATTGTCTCACCACCCCAGTCTTCTGAGGTTAGACCATACTGGGTGAGTTCTTGTTTAACGCGCTCTGGCTGTGCCCCTTCTTTATCAATTTTGTTGATTGCAACAACAATTGGCACTCCCGCAGCTTGGGCGTGGCTAATGGCTTCAATGGTTTGAGGACGGACACCATCATCGGCAGCTACTACCAACACAGCAATGTCTGTTACCCGCGCTCCTCTGGCCCGCATAGCTGTAAAGGCTTCGTGACCAGGAGTATCCAGGAAGACTATCTGCTGTGGTTTGCCCTCATGTTCCACATCCACATGGTATGCACCAATGTGTTGAGTGATCCCACCAGCTTCGCCAGCAGCCACTTTTGTTTTCCGGATTGAGTCGAGCAGGGTTGTTTTACCGTGATCTACGTGACCCATAATTGTCACGACTGGCGGACGGCGGTGGAGATATTCTAGGTCTTCTGCGCCGACCATTTCTGTAATTTTCCGAGCTTCTGCTTCTCGCTCGACGGTTTCGACTTCTATCTCTAGTTCTTTTCCTACCAGGGTAATTGTGGGAATATCAAGATTTTGGGTGATACTCACCGCCATGCCTTTGAGGAACAGGATTTTAACAATCTCTGTATCGGGAACGGCTAAAACGTCAGACAGTTCTTGCACAGTCAAGGGGCCTGTGATCGTGACCTTTTCGGGGCGATCGCGCTTTGTATCGGCTTCTTGTTGGCGACGGTTATTGTGATGGTCACGGCCAGAACCAGATTTAGAACCAGGTTTTCTACTTCCTCTAGCAGTTGGGGCGCTAGCAAGGCTTGCACCTGGCATCTGCACAGGTCGAGTCGCTTTGGGTTTGGGAGGACGGGCAATGGAAAGGCTGACTTGGACGGTGGCTGGTGAGTCTAGATCGTCATCATCTAGCAAATCTTCTTCAAACTCATCATCCAATATCGGCTTGATCCGCTTGCCTTTAACGCCAGCTTTAGCCTTCTCTTTAACTTCGTCAATTATTTCCTCTTCTACCCACTTTTTGCCGCCTTTGGTGGGGCGAGGCGGAGTTGGGCGTTTCAAATCGAGGAGATCGGGTGCGACGACTGGCTCATCACCCAATCCTTGAGATTTGCCCGCTATTCCTGACATCTGCCTGGGTGGAGTAGCGATCGGCATTGCGGCTGCTACTGCTTCACCAGGGCGGGCTGGTCTGGGTCGTTGCCCCTCTCCTAGTTGCGATGGTGCAGATGGTCTACTGCCCCTCTGCTCTGGTCTGGTGGGTGCGGGTGTAGGACGACTTGTTCTTTGTGGTGCACCTGGTGGAGACTGGTCAGTTGGCAGTTTAGCAACTCTGGGCTTAATTTGTTCGCGATCGCCTTCGACGGGCCGTTGCCGTTGATCGCGTTTAAGAATCGGTTTATCTGCCTGAGATACTGGCTCATCTGCCACCGGAGCTTCTTCCGCCGCAGGTCTTGGCGGTGGGGCAGCTAATTGCGGTTTGATCGGTTTTTCCGCTTTCGGTCTAGGTGGAACTATTTTTTCTGGTTTTTGGGATGCTGTTTTTTCCGACGCCTGATTTGGATTTGGCGTTTGTTCCAAGTCCGTGACAGGAGGTTGCTCTTGAGTCTCTGATTGAGTCCGGGGCACAGGTCTAGTTGGTGCTGCCGGCTTCATGGGTGAGACTGGTGTAGCGAAAGGCCGTGGTGGAGAGGGAGGGTTAGCTTCAGACAAGGCAGCTTGGGTATTGGTAGCAACTGACGCCTCAGAGGCGTTGGAGGTAGTATTTCTCAATATTTTGGGTTTGCGTATTTCCAAAATTTGCTGTTTGTGGGGTGCAGCAGGTCGGGCAGATCCGCCGTTTGGTGGTGAGTTTGGTTTATGGCTTGTTGTACGTAGTTCCTTTTTGGCGGAGACATTCGTCGCTGCGAGTTTTTCCGCAGCCATGCGGATGTTTTCTGCCTCGGATTCTGAAATCGTGCTGCTATGACTTTTGACCGCAATATCGAGCTGGTCGCAAATTGCTAGTAGCTCTTTGTTATCCAAATTCAATTCCTTTGATAATTCATAGATTCTAACTTTGCCGTTGTTCATCCACTCTTCCCCTTTAATTTACAGTTTTAGCGGATGGTTGCCTGGTTTGCGACATCTCCATCCTTGGATTACTGTTTTTAGACTGCCGTTCAGTTTTTGCCGGTGCCTCCAATCAGGAAAGAGAGATGTTTCGGTTTAATAATGGCATCCCCACCAGGAATGATGGTTGAGGGACACCCATAAAAATTTTTTAAATAAAAGATTTTTATAGGAACCCCTGACGCCGAACTGCGCCTGAGCGCTACCAGGTTGCCATTTTGTAGTTTCTTGTTTTGGTGATTCTGAGCCTTCCACAACACAATCGATTACATCTTGTTCTGGGAATCGTGCCTCGCCCCTCTTAAATTATTAGAGAGCCGAAAGCCTTTTACACCCATTTACTATTTTGGCACTAACCTCAACGATCAACAGAGGGTGTCATGAAAGCGCGACTTCGGCTTTCGCACAATTTCTCTGTTGATGATGTCACAAAGTTGTTCCAATTAAATTTGGTTTTGGGTATTGCTCTGGGCTAGACGTTGCAACAAGCTTTGGTACAGTGCTTCTGGCACTGATGCATGTAGCGATCGCCCTAGTCGATTTTTTTTTTGAGCTGCTTGTAGGCAACTCGTTTGCGGACAAATATAGGCAGAACGCCCCATGCCCTGATCTAATTGTACCTTTCCCGATGGAAAGACGCGGACAATCCGCCAAAACTCATCTTTTGAGCCTACTTTCCGGCAACTAATACAGCGCCGATAATTTGGTTTCATCGTTTCTGGGTAATCTCAGTCCAGCATTCTGGATGTAAAAAGAAGTTTATTATTACTATTTTTTACTCATACCAAGTAGCTTTTGAGAAAATAATCCTTGAGACTGAGACTACAATCTACAGTATCAAAACTTTACAAATTTAATCAATTATTCATCATCGTCATTGTCAAAACTATCCTCCTCTTCTAATCCGTCCTGATTTTCATCCTCGAATTCTTCCTCATATTCAAGATCGTCTTCCTCTGATTCCTCTGATTGATATTTTGTTCTTACAGCCAGAAATTTGGCATCTTCTCCGGCATAGTCATACTTGGCTTTGTCTTTGATGTCTATTTTCCAACCAGTCAGACGGGCTGCCAAACGGACATTTTGTCCTTCTTTGCCTATGGCTAAACTCAATTGGTCTTCAGCCACTAGTACGTGAGTTTGCCGGGATTCTGGGTCCATTAGGCGTACTTCATCTACCCGGGCTGGACTTAAGGCATTGGCAATATATGTTGCTGGGTCTGGCGACCAACGAATTACATCTATTTTTTCACCACGTAATTCGTTGACTACCACTTGAATTCGCGATCCCCTAGCTCCGATACAAGCGCCTACTGGGTCTACATCGCGATCGAGGGTATCTACTGCTATTTTAGTCCGGGGGCCAACATAACGAGAAGGGGGGTTTGCCTCCCTAGCTACGGCAACAATCCGTACCACTTCATCTTCGATTTCTGGAACTTCGTTGGCAAACAGATAAACCACCAAACCAGCATCAGCGCGAGACACAAGCAACTGTGGCCCTCGTTGCTGACCTTGAGAGACTTTTTTGAGATATACCTTGAAGGTGGCATTTGCTCGATAATTATCGTTAGGCAGCTGTTCCCGCTTTGGTAATTCGGCTTCTACTTCTGGCTGACCAAAGCCACTGCTAACTGCCAGAACTACTGATTGCCGCTCAAAGCGCAGGACTCTTGCTTGCAGGACAGTTCCTTCTAAATCTTGGAACTCTTCTTGCACCATTTGGCGCTGTTGATCCCGTAATTTTTGTGCTAGTACCTGCTTGGTTTGCATTGCTGCCATCCGACCAAACTCTCCTTGGTCGGGAGTTACATCCAGCACTACAGAGTCCCCTAACTGCGCTTCGGGAGCGACTTGTTGAACTTCATCTAGGGAAATTTGGTGGTCTGTGTTATTGACTGCTTCGACAATGGTTTTGGTGGAAAGAACGCGAAATCCTTCTCCTTCAATATCGAGTTCTACTTCAAAATTCTCAAAATAATCTTCGTCAAACTGTTTGCGTTCTAAATTTTGGGCGCGACGATAACGTTCGTAGCCTTTGAGTAGTGCTTCTCTAATAGCTGATTGAACTGCAAGACGGGGTAAATTCCGCTCACGACTTATACTTTCAATTAATTCTTTTAATCCAGGTAAAGTAACCATTGACATAAGCAATCTCCTTTAAAAATTAGGGAATCGGGAGTGGGGAGTGGGGAGTGGAGACTGAAAACTACGCATTAAAGCCAGAGATTAGAGAATAGTTTTACACTAGCCTCTAATCTCTAGCCCTTAGTCCCTAACCTTTAGCCTTGAGCCAAGGTCTTCTAATCTCTAACTCCTAAGCCTTAGCCCTTTGTTTATCGGCGCTCGTCTAGCTGCACCTTAGTAATTAGGGAGCAGGGAATTTCGACTACACGACCTTTTTGGTTTAAGTAAAGTGCTGTCTCGTCCCGACGAATCAACTGACCAGTCCACTCTAGTTGTCCGTCGTAGGGGGGCGTTGTGGAGATGATGACAGGAAATCCTTTAAAGGAAATAAACTCCCTGTCTGTTACCAGTTGCCGCGAAATCCCAGGACTAGACACTTCCAAGACGTATGCATCTGGAACGATTTGGGCAGCATCTAAGGAGGCTTCTAAAGCACGGCTCATCCTCTCACAATCATTTAACCCGGTGTCTTGCTCAGGATTGCGAATGTCTATCCGCAAAACTGGTGGACTTTGGTTAGTGTGAAAAACCACGCCAACCACTTCCAATCCCAGTTCTTCTGCTACTGGTGTCGCCAAATCAATAATTTGTGGAACTAAAGGATGAGCCATGAGAAAATTCAATAAAAAAAGTGGGCACTGACCCACTTCCTGCGATAGGTATATCTTCCAAGAAGTCTTGTGACGAACCAATTATGATTCGCCTAATTCGTAGTTTAGCGCATTTCTTTTATAGTCGTGCATTGGGCATTGGGCATGGGGAAGAGGCAGAGGCGCAGGGGGAAGGGTGCAGGGGAGAGGAATTTTCACCCTGCCCCCTGCTTCCTCATCTCCCCCGGCCTCATCTTTTCACTACTGCTGGAACTGATACTTGTGTTCGTAACTGTCTGGTTTGCTCGATAATTTGGTCTATGTCTTCTTGGGACAAACGCTGGACGTAGTTGAGTTTGATTTCCTCTAAGAAGTCAAAAAGTAAACTCTGAATTTCTGAGAGTACGTGTTTTTCCTTTATTTGAGATCCTAAGACTTTGCTAAAGGTTTCTACTAGTTGACTGGTGAGTTTTGCGCCAACAGGATCTTCAACAGCACTAACTAACGTTTTGTAAAGATTAGTTGTGATTTGAGTTGCCAGTTGTTCGCTTAACTGGGTTTGAGCCTGTCCCACACCAGGGAGGTTCTGGAGATTGCGGTAGACGGGGACTTGATGGAAGACGGTTTCGATGTTGTGGCGCAAAATGGCTACGATCGCAGGTTGGATTTCGGGTAACACTTGGTAAACAATTGTCTTTACTAAAAGACCTGCGATCGCTTCCACCTCATTTACATTATTAATATCTATGTAGGGACGTAAATTTTCTTGTTGCAGTAGCCAGCGCGTTAACTCACCCTTTTGAATTGAACCCTGAACCTGGTTAATTACTCTCACTACTACAACTTCTGTGAGTTCTTCGGCAAAATTGGCGACAATCCCCTGATGAATTTGCTTTCGCACTGGATGCAAATTCAATAACCGCGCTTGATCGAGGCGAACGACTACAGGCAAAATTCGCAGCCACCGCCAAAATGGCAGTAGTAAAAATAGGTCGTACCAACGCCACAATACTGCTTCAAACCAGCTTAAACCAGGATGTCGGCGTCTAATTAAGAAAGTGCGCCCCAGCAATTCTACGCCAAATAAAATCACAAAGGGTAAATCAATAATCCAGAAATTATCAATAAATTCGCCATTTTCACCGATTTGGCGGAAGTAGTTAGAGGCAATCAAAGGGCGAATCCTCTCGTTAAAAAAAATAATTTGTTGATCCCAGCCCTTTTGTGATAAGTAAGGCTGACTCCAAAAAGTGGCAAAGGACTGTTTTGCAGATTCTTTACCGATGTGCGATCGCATCCGTTTTTTGATTTTTTCCAGAGTCCCACTCTTATTCACTCCCGCAAACGGGTTACTGTCAATCATCTCGCTGCTAAGACGACTTATTTGTATTAGTTTGCTATTTACCTGAGAAGACTCTAACCCTGTTTGTCTGACTTGTTCTTCTAATGCATCTACTGTTTCTAGATAACTTTTTGTGTCTCGATGGGGTTCAATACCTTTTATTGGGTCATAAATCTGAATAATTTGGGGAACTTTACGCAAGTAGAAATCTCGCCAAGGTACGTAACTTAAATTAAACAAAACTAAACCTAAATTTACAGTGGCAGTAATTGCCATAATTCTTTCAAACCAAAGATTCCGCTGCTTAGAAGGTTTTATATTTTTCATGTTTTGTCATATATTATACATGTTAGGTTATTTTGAATATAAGCTTTTTCATTTATCGAAACGAAACAGAATTCAGGAGTCAGAATGGGCTAAACCTTAGCTATCCTTTAACAGAATGAATTTTAAACGAAGGTCACAACCCTCTCTGTTCGCACAACATCTCCAATTGCCCTCGCTCTAGCTTGACACAAGTGACAGATGTATGCACTACTGTAATTTAGTGTTCAAGAGGTGGATTCGATTCAAATGACGCTGTATCTCTGCTAATATAAGATACTCCTTTTGATAGATGACAAAAATTAGTTTTTGTAGACAAAGTTAAATTTGACAAAAATAAATCACAAATTATTCAAAAAACATTAAAAAACTGCAAAAAAAGTTATTAAACAAACTTAAAATGCAGCTGTTAACATTTATAATCCTGCTGGTTTAACTCAAAGGAGTTTTAAGTATGTGGTGTGGGTTTGGAAAATCAAGCGCGAACTTTGCTGTTACTTGCCTGATAACGGCTAGTGTTGTAATTGCAGACACAGGTTTTGCAGCCTCTCAACGTAGCTATACCCCCCAGCAATTCCGTGCTGTGTTGCGAGGGTTAGGCTATAACGTCAAGGTAACAAATGGTGCTTTGACGGATGAGGAAACTAAAAAGGCAATTCGTGAATTTCAGACAGGTTATAAGCTAAAACCAGTTGATGGGATAGCAGGGCCAAAAACCCAACAATTTGCTGCTAACATAGTTCAGATTTTGCACACAAATTTGAATGCAGTAGTAAAGCCAAATCCTCCTCTCCCGCGAGATCATTTTTATGGTTCCCGGACAGAAGATGTGGTGAAGGAGTATCAGAAGAAATATCAGTTGCAAGAAACTGGAATTGCTAATTTAGCACTCCGCCAAAAGGTGAATGAAGAAGCAAAGACAGTCTTCAGTCAGCCAACAGCTACACCGACGGCTAAACCGACGGCTAAACCAACAGCTAAACCGACGGCTAAACCAACAGCCAAACCGACGGCTAAACCAACAGCCAAACCAACGGCTAAACCAACAGCCAAACCAACGGCTACACCGACAGCTTCACCAATGGCTACACCGACAGCTACGCCAACAGCTACGCCAACGGCTACACCGACAGCTTCACCAACAGCTACACCAACAACTACACCAACAACTACACCCTAGTCGCCACAAAAACTCCTACCCCAAACCTCTTAAATCATTTGATTTGGTTCTTCTAAGGGTCTGCCCTTGGGTATAGGTAGAATTCGACGGGGGTCATTGTAAGGCATAGGAATGTATAGGACGCTGGGTCGGCCTCCTTGTGGCTGTGGGTACAAATCCATGAGATCATAAATAGAATGGGGCAGTCCGACAGTTACGGGCAGCCCCATTTCTGTTGCCTCTTCTATAGTGATGGGATAGTCGTGGGTGACGCGACCGGTTGTCAAGGCTTCGATAATCGATTCAATATTTTCTGGTAGAACTTTTTGTTTGGGTATACTATCTTTTAGCAGAGTCCGTACAAACCTCTGTACCTGCCCAATTGCTTTGCGTGAGAGGTCGGCCATAATTAGAGTCTGGTCATCAATCTCACTGATGGGTTTATCTTCCACTACTTTTAGGATACTTGCTGCTGGGTAGTTACCCAATTGGGGATCAACTGGCCCTAAGACAGCGTTAGCATCCATAATAATTTCATCAGAGGCGATCGCAAGCATTGTACCGCCACTCATAGCATAGTGGGGTACAAAGACTGTAACTTTTGCTTGGTGGCGAATTAATGCTCTGGCGATTTGTTCTGTAGCTAAAACCAAACCACCAGGAGTGTGCAAAATTAAGTCAATCGGCACATCTGGGGGTGTGAGGCGAATTGCTCGCAATATTTGTTCTGAGTCTTCGATAGTAATGTAGCGAGATAAGGGAATTCCCAGGAAGCTAATAGACTCTTGACGATGAATGAGCAAAATTACCCGACTTTTGCGTTCCTGCTGGAATTGTTGTAAAGCACGCAAGCGGCGATATTCTATTTGACGTTTTTGCCAAAGGGGTTGCAAAGAAGTCAGAAGTAGAAAAATCCAGAATAAATCACCAATACCAAAGCCCATAAATATTAATTCTTGTTCAAAAATAACGGTTGCCGTCATTATTGTGACAATTTCTGAGCGATCGCATTTCTATCTGTAGGTTTAAAACTATCGAACCACAAGCACAGAGAGATAATTCAAAATTACGAATTACGTTAGCGCAGCGTTAGCGAGTCATCGAGCGTCATTACGAATTACGAATTATTTATTATCCCCGTCGCCAAATCTTGATAGTGTCGTCATCACCACCACTAACTAGGGTTTGACCATCTGGATTGAAGGCGACACATCGAACATAACTAGAATGTCCTACAAGTGTGCTGATTTCTCTGCCACTGTGTACGTGCCACAGTTTGATAGTGTTGTCCCAACTGCCACTAGCGAGAAATTGACCATCATGGCTAAAGGCAACTGACCAAACTGAATCAAAATGCCCAATGAGAGTCCGAATTTCTCTGCCTGTATTTACATCCCACAGTTTAATTGTGTTGTCACCACTGCCACTGGCGATAATTTCCCCATCCTTGCTAAAGGCGATACAGTTAACAAAGAAGGAATGACCTAATAATGTGCAAATGTTTCTACCTGTGTATACTTGCCATAATTTAATGGTGTAATCAGTACTGGCACTAGCCACAAGCTCTCTATCTTTGCTATTAGTTGCAGGCGTTGTTGGAGAATAGGCAACTGAAGAAACTGAGTCAGAATGGCCTATGAGAGTTTGGGTTTCTCTGCCTGTATTTACATCCCACAGTTTAATTTTGCAGTCAACACTGCCACTAGCCAGAAATTTGCCATCTGGACTAAAGGCAACGGAATTCACCCAATTAGTATGACCAGTGAGAGTACGAATTTCTTTGCCTGTGTTTACATCCCACAATTTGATGGTGTTATCCCAACTACCGCTAGCTAAAATTTCCGAGTTCAGTTCTGCAACTCCCGCAGATTTGCCTGACTCCCTTTGATAAGAAAGCTTTGAGGACACTGGGCTAAAGGTGACCGCATGAACCATACTGGAATGACCAGAAGACCAACGACCTAGTTGACGCACTAGCTTGCCAGTACCCAGTTGCCAAAGTTTAATAGTATGGTCATTACTGCCGCTAGCAATAAATTGCCCGTCTGAGCTAATGGCGATCGCATGAACCATACTAGAATGACCTTTGAGGGTCTGTACACATTGCCAGTTCTGTTGATCTAATACAACAGGTGGAGGTGGTTTAAGTCTAGGCGTTATCACCAAGTTAGATGATATTGGTGCAATCTTATTGCCACCAGTATCAGAACCCAATAAATCTAACCACTCCTGCACAGACTGGGGACGATAGGTTGACTCCAAATCCATGCCGCACATAATAGCCTGATTCACCCTGTCGCTGATTTTAGGATTAAAATATTGTGGTGGTTCTAAATTAATATTGTGACGTCTATCATCCGCACTCGTTGGTATAACTGCGGTAAGTAAATTATACAAAGTAGCAGCTAAGGCGTATATATCAATGTATTCTCCTCGTGGCGCTTCTGATTCATACTGCTCAGGTGGGGCAAAACCAGGAGTACGATACACTGTATGCCTTTGGATCATATTGGGAATAAATTCTCTAGCGATGCCAAAATCTATCAGCACTGCTTCTGATTTATCAATGCGGATCATAATATTACGTGGTTTGAGATCCCGATGCAGCAGCCCTTTAGAGTGAATTACCGTCAAAGCGTTCCCAATTTGCCTGATGTATAGTAGCGCTTCTGCTTCTGATAGCACCCCCATCCGTCTTAGGCGCTGCCCTAAGTCTTCGCCTTCAATGTAATCCATCACCATGCAGGGCAAATTTCCCTCATCAAAGATGGTTTCTATCTGTACTATATGAGGATGGTGACACACAGCCAGCCGAACTGCTTCATCACGGAAGTCTTGCCGTAACTTGTTTCGGTGGAGTATCCAGGCGGGGTGATTCAGAATTTCTTCTTTGAGAGTTTTAATCACTCGCAGTTGATTCCGTTGATTTCTGGCAAGATAAGTAATGCCAATTCCGCCTTCACCTAGTTGGCTTTCAATAATGTACCGTCCACCAAATAAAGACTTTCCTGCATTCCACACCATTAGTAATATTTGACAATTTCTGGTATTTATTTTGGCACGGTATCAGAACAGCCAACACGAATTTTTGGAAATTCAATTTTGTTTTGCTGTTGTAGCTTTTTGAATTACTTACTTAGAGAACATTTTCATTAACCTCAATAATTACTAATATAGAGTTGGGTATACCCTAATAGTTTTAGCTAAACTATACTTTTACACCAAAATTTTATTTAATTGTTCATGCTAAAGTAAACGATGACTTTAGCAATATTTGGTCATAATAATTTGACGTGTAGGTAATGTAAAATTATGCTAAAGAATCTGAAGTTGAAACAAAAGTTTACAATTCTGCTACTGGTCATTCTGACATTCGGTCTGAGCTTGAGTGGATTTGCTCTTTCTTCTCTGCTTAGAGAGAATGCTAAACAAGATATTAGCTCAACAGGTCTTATGCTCATACAAACCATGAGTTCTATTCGTAAATATACCAATACTCAAGTTAATCCAGAGCTAGCTGATAAATTGGCAACTGAGTTTTTGCCGCAAAGTGTGCCTGCATACTCAGCACGGGAGGTATTTGAGATTTTACGGAAAACACCAGACTACCGTGATTTCTTTTACAAAGAAGCAACTTTAAATCCGACAAATCTTCGGGATAAGGCTGACGGTTTTGAGACGGAAATTGTAGAAAGGTTCAGAAATAAATCAGACCTGAAAGAAGTTAGTGGATTTCGCTCAATTCCTGGTGGGGATATCTTTTATATTGCTCGTCCTTTACCAGTTTCTGAACAAAGTTGTTTGGTCTGCCATAGTGTACCAGAAGCTGCACCTCCAAGTATGATTAATCTTTATGGTACAGCTAATGGATTTGGGTGGAAGCTAAATGAAATTGTCGGTGCTCAGATTATTACAGTACCAGCAAATAACGTCATCAACAAAGCCCATCAGTCTTCCTTACTAATTATTCTAATTGTATCAACTATTTTTATAGCTACTATCCTGTTAGTAAACTATTTCTTGAATCAACAAGTTGTAATGCCTCTCAAACGCATGACTCGCATCGCCGAAGAAGTTAGTACTGGACACATGGATGTTGAATTCGAGCAGATGTCTAATGATGAAATCGGTAATTTAGCTAAAGCCTTTAAACGGATGCAGTTAAGTTTAGAAATGGCAATGAAAAGAATCAAACGCACTCAGGGAGGTATAGGGGATTAAAATAATTCGTAATTCGTAATGTTAGTTGTGCAACGGATATTTAGACTTAACCACAAAACTGGCTGCCTTTAGTTGCTCTTTACTTAAACTCTGAGAATTAGTTAAACAATTCAAAATTATTTCTAAATTAAAGGTGGTCTATATATTTATGAGAATAAGCTTTTTTTGAACTCAAAAGCTGCTTGAAAGTCAGGAATTTCCCTGGCTATGAGTTCAATAAATTGGTCGGGTGAAATGTAAGGATTTTGATCTAATATTTCTTCTATAACTAGATTTGCCATTGGCCCGATGTGATAAGCTAACTCTTGATGGCAATGTTTAATAAATGCTGGTTGGAGCGAAGGTTGCTGTTCTTTAATTCGCCCAATTTGCGGAATAGCTGGTGAAGTAGGTGAACTAAAAATTGTTTCTCCAGGTTGGTTGTATGACGACGATATTGCCGACATGGGCTGAAATTCAGGATTAAATACGGTAGGGGGCAAATCATCAAGTATGATTGCAGGAGACATTGCCACTTCTGGTTCTCCAATCTGCTCTAAATCTATAAAAACTTCCCTAGCTGTTTGGTATCGCTTATTAGGTCTATCTGCCAACATCTGATCGAGTACTTGAGCAAACCCATCAGTAACATAGGTATAATAACGCCAGTTCCATTCTAAGGAATATTGATCCATTAGTAAGGATGGATCTCTACCTGTCAGTAATACAATAGCTGTTACTCCCAAAGCATAAAGGTCACTAGAGGGAGAACATAAACCCAAGCTAATCTGTTCTCGGGGAGCATATCCCACTTTGCCGACAAGGGACATTTTACCAACAAAGGTCACCTGGTTGTTAGAACTTCTCCCTTCATTGATGTCAGCAATTTGCTTGCCAACACCGAAATCAATTAGCACTGGTAGATCCTTGCCATCAGGTAACATAATGTTATCAGGCGAAATATCTCGATGGATGATGTTGTGCTGGTGAACATATTCCAAAACAGGCAGCAGATTTTTTAGCCACTCTATAACTTCCTCTTCAGAAAAGTTTCTGCCTTGACGTTGAAGTTCTCCCAGCAGCCTAGAATATGTTTTACCGTCAACATACTCTTGCACTAGGAATAATCGACCATCTCCTTCAAAGCAAGCCAAAAACTTGGGAATTTGAGGATGTTGCAATTGATGAAGAATTTTTGCCTCTCTTTTAAACAAGTTGCGATATTGTTCCAGCCCACTCTCCCCTGTGCCAATGGGCGCAAACTCTTTGAGAACACAAGCTTCATTAAACCGACGAGTGTCAAAGGCCAAGTAAGTTCGCCCCAATCCTCCCTGCCCCAGAAGTTTTTGGATAATATAGCGGTTATCGATTAGAGTTCCAGCAGCTATTTCTGGTCTTGTCATAGGGGACTGTGACATCTCATCGCACTCCTTGCGATTTTATTATTGATAGATTATTCAGTTTGCTGAAAGTCAGAAACTCTAGCTGATATTGGCTTATAACATCCCTAAAATTGAGATTAGCATCACTGTCAAGACAAGGAAATACACTTTTCTACAATCTTTCGACGGTCTTGTGTGACCAAATAGACAATTTTTACCTAAGCACTTCGATCATACTACTCATACTTACGTATTTTAGCAGCCGGAACATAATCAGTGTCTGCGGTAATCTCTGCGACTGCTCTGGGCATCGTCTTTTGGATTCGCAGATGAACCACATTTTACCTCTAGTAATTCAATTGGCACTGAGCTTTGGAACAGTAAAGATATAGCGTGATATGATAGTTTCTCAGAAAAACTGAGGTTGCTATAGATTTGCTGAAAAAATTATTATATATATCTCAAGTGCTGAATATGCGTTAGCGCAGCTCGTTGTAGACATCGCTCTCAAAAATTAATCTTTCTGAGAGTCAATATCGTTATCAAATAACTGTTTCAGCATCGGCTATCAAGGTTTTCAGTATAGGTGATTCCTCAACAGCAGGTAATTATGCTGCGTATAAAAAAATACTCATGAAGCTACAATAATTCATCTAGTTCATCAGGATTCACACCTAATTGACGCAAACGTTCTGCTAATTGTTCTGCTTTTCGTTTAGCTTGAGCAGCTTCTTGTTCAGCAATCATAGCTCGTTGGGTTGCAGCAGCAGCTTCCTCAGTGGGTGCGGGAATTAATTCTCCCGTCAAAGTGAACCACCTTAACCATAACCTTTCAATATCTCGAAATGAACCTTGCCATAAGCCTAAACTTAAATCTATCTCTGGCATTAGTAGGTATCCATTAGTCAAGTTCATCGGTTCATAGTGACCGCCGACTAACTGAAAAGCCCGAAGTTCATTAGTGTAGCGACTAAAAACAACATAGTAGGGAATCCGCAAAATTCGTTCATAAACTTCCCATTTGCTAGGAGGTTTATCTGCTGCACTTTCTCTTTTTGTGCCTAAATCTTCGTCTTCTGTACCTGGAGATAATAACTCAACAACCACAAAGGGATTTGCTGGCTCTTGCCAAGTTACATAACTTAACCGTAAATCTTGCCCTTTGTATAATTTTCCTACACCTACTACACCAAACCAATCTGGGCGCTTATACCACAAAGGATGCTGGAGATCATAGTAGAGATTAAGGTCAGCCGCACTGTAAACTAGTTCGGGATTCCAGTTAATGGGCTGAAAAGTTAAGTATAAAAGTAAGGGTTGTAAAAAGTGAAAATCGTCTGGCAAGCCTGGTTCCTCTGGGTTGTCACTTGGTAAATCATACATCGTTGGTAGAGTTTCCCAAGGAGGAAGCGGGGGATCAGATTGAGGAATATAGTGGGGAGAAGAAGTCATAATAAAAATTGTGTTATAGTAGCAACTTAATTTCCGCAGATTCTCCTAATGCTTCATTGAATACGATTAATTTCCCCTGTTCATCAGCGCCTAATTGCTGGTTAGCATTGAGCAATTCAATCCCATAAATTGTGCCATCAGGAGCAATATCTACATTCATTTCTTGACTGACTTGAATTGTTTCTACTTGTGCAGTTTTCTTTTGGAGATAGATATAAGCTATGTTGTATCTTGGATCGTAAGTAAGTTTCATTGAAATTTTCCCTTTAAAAGTATTTGACGATAACTGTAATAACTAACCAGTATTCTTCCTCTTGAACAGCTATTGCTTCAACTTTTTTAGTAGTATAAAACTTTCCATTCCATTCAGCATTGAAGGGAAAGTTACATCTAAATCCAGTTCTACCAGATTGA
The DNA here is from genome assembly GCF_036919495.1 of Nostoc sp. Classification (GTDB taxonomy): domain Bacteria; phylum Cyanobacteriota; class Cyanobacteriia; order Cyanobacteriales; family Nostocaceae; genus Nostoc. Next base: position 128,899 of record NZ_JBALBZ010000170.1, on the reverse strand, counting down.
GCAGGAAAAGTAACACCATGTTCGACTGTGGCAATAACTTCTGTTTCTGTTGCCCCACGTTCATTTAATCGTGCTTGTGCATAGGGATGCAACCTGACGTTCATATATGCTTTAATTTTAACTCCCACAAATCCTACATTAAAATGGACTTGCGTTATTAAATCGGAAATAAATTCTAGACAGTTTATGTTAATAGCGAAATACCTTGTCAAGTCCTAATACTATTTTGACGCTGTTATTCCACAACTAGCTGCGATCGCCATATTTTGATATTTCCGCTAGCATCTCCAGCAGCAAGCCAACCACCATAGGGGGTAAAGGCGACGGAATGAACTGAGTCAAAAAGACTCAGGGTGCAAATTTCTTTGCCTGTTGCTATTGACCACAGTTTGATAGTGTTGTCGTCATTACCACTAGCCAGAATTTGCCCATCACTACTGATGGCGACGGAATTAACAAAACTGGAATGACCACTCAGGGTGCAAATTTCGCTTCCTGTTGTCACTGACCACAGTTTGATAGTCTTGTCCCAACTACCACTAGCCAGGATTTGCCCATCACTACTGATGGCGACGCAATGAACCCACCGGGAATGACCACTCAGGGTGCGAATTTCTCTTCCTGTTGTCACCGACCACAGTTTGATAGTCCCGTCACCACTACCACTAGCCAGGATTTGCCCATCACTACTGATGGCGACGGAATTAACCGAATAGGAATTGGCGTAATTTATCTTGCTTGCTTATCCAGGCGGGATGATTCAGGATTTGTTCTCTGAGGGTTTTGATCCATCGTCTTACCTAACAACTGGTATTCACCCCTACTTGAATCATTTGTGAGAAATAAGATCCCCGACTTGTTAAACAAGCCGGGGATCAGTGGCTTTCAATTTTTCCTAAAACATTTCATCACACTTCTGGTTCAATTCCCGCCGCCCGCAATTGTGCTGCTAGTCGTTCAGCACGTTGCCGTTCCTGTTCGGCGCGTTGGCGTTCCTGTTGGGCTAACTCGGAACCCCAAGGCAAAAGGTTTCCTTGTTCATCCCACCACCGTAACCACTTTCCTGCGCGGTTTTCACGAGTACCTTGCCACACCCCAAGGTAAAGATTCATTTCTGCTATCCAGTAGCGTTGATTTTCATCAGGCTCTTGCAAAATGTACTGTTCTGTGTTTCGGAAGCGATACATTTCGATATTGCCGCTATCTGGCTCAAAGATGATGTAGTTTGGCACTTTTAAGATGCGCTCGTAGAAAAACCATTTTCCTGGTGGATATGTCGCTTTGATAGAATATTCTGTCTCCTGTATATCGGAAATAAACTCCATTACAATTACGGGAATATCACCCTGTAATTGAGGTGTGTAACTGCGTGTTACTTCTTCTCTACTAACATTAATTTTGGCAATGAAAGCCCAATCAGGGGCTTTAATGACCATTTTGTTGTTTAGAGTGGCACAAATGCCGTAATTAGTTGTTGTTAGAGTGTTAGCTGAAATTTTTCCGGCTAATTGTAGGCTTTCTGTGAGTGCAGCAGCTAAGGCTGGTTGATTGATATTGTCCACTGGATCATCTGGGAGTTTGTAATCATCGGGTAGTTTTTCCCAAGTGATTTGGTAGTCTTGGGTGAGGGTTGTCATAGTCGGTTTTCCTTTAGTGTGTAAAAGGGACTAGGGATTGGGTTTTCACTCGTAAAAATTATGGAATTTGCTTTGAACCCTGCCAAATTTTGGAACAATCTCTCAGTACCTAGTCCCGGAATTACTCTTCTTCATCAGGTTCTAAATCGTCTGCTGTCAATTCCTGATGCGGGATGGCGGCGATAATCGCATCTATTACTTTGGATACTTGTAATATTTCAATATTTAAGTCGGGAAATTTTGTCCCTTTTGGCACGATCGCTCGTTTAAATCCCAACTTAGCTGCTTCTTTCAACCGCAGTTCCATTTGGGAAACCGATCGCACTTGTCCACCTAGCCCAACTTCACCGATTAATACTGTACCGGGATCGACTATGCGATCGCGGAAACTAGCAACGATCGCGATCGCAATTCCCAAATCTACCGCAGGTTCTTCCACATTCAACCCACCCGCAGAAGCAACGTAAGAATCCAATTTGGACATGGGAATTCCCACCCGTTTTTCTAAGACAGCGAGAATTTGCACCAAGCGGTTGTAATCTACGCCAGTACCAGCCCGACGGGGTGAGGGATAGCTGGTGGGACTCACCAAAGCTTGCAATTCCACAACTATCGGGCGAGTACCTTCGCAAGCAACGACAATGGCAGTACCAGGTGCAGGATCGTCACGGTTGCCTAAAAATAGCTCTGAGGGGTTGGAGACTTCTCGCAATCCATCTGCCACCATTTCAAAGATGCCGATTTCGTGAGTTGCACCAAAACGGTTTTTTACTGTCCGTAATAACCGATGAGAAGCAAAGCGATCGCCTTCAAAATACAACACCGTATCTACTAAATGTTCTAAAACTTTTGGCCCGGCGATCGCTCCTTCTTTGGTAACGTGTCCCACAATCAGCATAGTTACATCTTCGTGCTTCGCCACCTTCATCAATGCTGCTGTACATTCCCGTACCTGAGCCACTGAACCTGGTGCAGAAGTCAACGCCGGAAAAAACACTGTTTGGATACTATCAATCACCGCCACGTTTGGCTTTAGAGAGTCTATTTCCCGTAAAATTTCTTCTAAATCTGTTTCTGGCAGTACATATAAATCTGCACCTATACTGTCAGGGTCTATGGGAAGTGTCGGATCTACTACCACAATGGGATTCTCATCATTAACCACATTTACGCTTTTTGATACTCCCAAACGAGAAGCTCGTAATTTTACCTGCTGTCCCGATTCTTCACCAGTTACGTAAAGGATGCGATATTTCTGTGCTAATTGATTTGATACTTGCAACAATAAAGTCGATTTACCAATACCCGGATCGCCGCCAATCAGCACCATAGAGCCAGGGACAACCCCGCCCCCAAGCACACGATCCAATTCTTCATAACCAGACTCCCATCGGGCAATTTGACGATCGGTAATTTGGTCAAATGTTAAAGAGGCTCGCGCTTTAGCTGGTTTAGAGTGAGATTTGCCATTGTTTTGAGTTGATTGCCAACTACTCACCCCCCCCCGACTGGGTACATCTACTGAGGATTGAATAGAAATTTGTTCTTCTAGAGAGTTGTAAGTGCCACAAGCAGGACATTTACCAAACCATTGGGGCGATTCGGCTCCACATTCGTTACATACAAAAAAGGTTTTTGGCTTTGCCATTCTTAAATCTTATTAAATAATTTTAATATTTACTTAATTCTTGAAAAAAACTAAAATCCAATAATAGTAGTATTTAGAGCTTTTTCCAAATCAATTGATGGAATGATATCTTAATATTATGGTATTAAAAATTAATCATGTAAATTTTTAGTGAAGGAGCGTTGAGAAACTTGGAAAGCCATAAAGAAAAAATCTTGGTGGTAGACGACGAAGCCAGCATTCGCCGGATTTTGGAAACGCGCCTTTCCATGATTGGCTACGATGTAGTGACGGCTGGCGACGGGGAAGAAGCATTAGATATTTTTCGCAAAACTGATCCTGACCTGGTAGTTTTGGATGTAATGATGCCAAAGCTAGACGGCTATGGTGTATGTCAAGAATTACGAAAAGAATCAGATGTCCCCATTATTATGCTAACAGCCTTGGGGGATGTAGCCGATCGCATCACCGGTCTAGAATTGGGTGCTGATGACTACGTAGTTAAACCATTTTCCCCCAAAGAGTTAGAAGCTCGAATTCGTTCAGTGTTGCGGCGAGTAGACAAGAATGGTGCATCTGGCATTCCCAGTTCTGGGGTAATCCATGTCGCTAACATTAAAATCGATACGAATAAGCGACAAGTCTACAAAGGCGATGAGCGGATTCGATTGACCGGTATGGAGTTCAGCTTACTAGAGTTGTTAGTCAGTCGCTCTGGAGAAGCTTTTTCTCGTTCAGAAATTTTGCAGGAAGTTTGGGGTTACACACCAGAGCGCCATGTTGATACCCGCGTAGTGGATGTGCATATATCCCGTTTGCGGGCAAAATTAGAAGATGATCCTAGCAACCCAGAATTGATTCTGACAGCACGAGGTACTGGTTATCTTTTCCAGCGAATTATTGAACCAGGGGAGGAGTGAGGAGATGAGGCAGGGGCAGGGAGCAGGGAGCAGGGGGAGAAGAACTATTAATTATTGTCCAATGCCCAATGCCCAATGACTAATGACTAATGACTAATGACCAAACCAGATCCTAATCGAGTTTTGCGGCGTCTACCCATTGTCGTGGGTGGGCTAGGCGCTGTACTTTTGCTGATTAACCGTTTATTGACACCAGAACTAACCCAGTCTCAATCGCGTGGTGATGTGGTAGGTGTGATTTTGAGTGCGGTGTTAATTTTGACGGGTTTAATTTGGCAGCAAGTTCAGCCGCGATCGCCTGATACTGTAGAACTAATTGGAGAAGAAGGTTTTGTACTAGCAGCAGATTTGCCTGAAGCCATGAAAACAGAGCTAGCTTGGGCATCTCGTTTATTGTTGACCAATACAGTAACGCGATCGCTGGTGGTTTATTATCAAGGTAAAGTTTTGTTGCGTCGCGGGATTCTGGGTACTAAATCTGAAGTTGTACCAGGAGTAATCTTAAAACAGGTACTCGAAAAACAAAAGCCGATTTATCTAGTTGCGCTAAAAGTATATCCAGGTAGGCTTGAATTTGATTATTTACCAGAAAACACTCAAGGTGTAATCTGTCAACCTATTGGTAACCAAGGCGCTCTAATTTTGGGCGCGAATGCTCCTCGCAGTTACACCAAACAAGATGAAAACTGGATTGCCGGAATTGCTGATAAATTAGCCGTTACTCTTGGCTCTTAAGTGATTCACTAGTTTACAATTTAATCTAAAATCTAAAATTCAATTACCAAGAAGTCAAAAAATTCCACCCTTCTTTTTCTTCCGGTGTGTTTTCTTCTGTTTCTTCTGTTTCTTCAGGTATCTTTAGATTTTTCTGTTGAATTACATTCTCATATTCTCCTGAATCAACCCATTTCAATAACTCGCCAGCCCGCATAACTACCCAAGAAAGTCCGGGTTCTGTATAGCTTAATATTTTGGTAACCTTATCAATACTGTCAAAATTATTCGATGCAAACTCACGGGCTTGGACAAGGAAATCTTCAATTACAGCAGTAGTCAAATACTCATCTGGCAAACCTGCGAGTTTCATCAGTGTAGTGGTTGCTACGTCGATATCCTGACAAGCAAGCATTGCAGCCCGATCGGCAGTGAACCTAGCCATCATTCGCCAATTATACAAAGCCAGTTCCATACCACTAGCTACCAAGCCACCAACCCCCAGTGTGGTACTGTTCAACAAATTTTTCAAACTTGGCATAACAATTGCCATTTGATGATAAACCATGTGCTGACTCTTGATGCGAGCGATTTCGTGTCCAAAAACGTAAATCAACTCATCTGCGCCAAGCCACTCCATTGCATCTAAATTTATACCTACAAGGGGTTTTTCTACGCCAACAATGTAGGTTTGAATATGACCTGTACCTCGAAACAGATACAGTTCAGGAAGTGGAGCAACATCAAGAATTTGGCAGGTTTCTACAAATTTCTCATGCAATTGAGGAAAATTACGGGATGAAATTCTGATTTCACTACCAAGGCTTTGCAGCCTGAGTAAGCGATCGATGCCGTATTCGTTAATTTTTTTGAGTAACAGCGAGACACCAGGCATATTTTGCAAAGAAGCCAAGGCTTTGCGATCAAAAGGGTGTTCGTAGGCTGCTGAACTCAGTCCAGTTAAAATTTTTCTCGTCATGGGTTTTGAGCTTTATCTTGGAGTGTTTGGGAAGTTCAGTTACTCAGTACGAACGGCTTGCGCCTTCATTACGCCTGTGGTTATGGGTTTGGGATTTATGAATTAGCCCCTGAGCGTGTGTACTTTTCGTAAGTCCTAAGGGACTTCCAAGAAATAAATTATTCCAAGAAACGAACCACAGAGACAAGGCAGCGCGGTCTTGGGGGTTTCCCCCATGAGCGACTGCCGCGCAGAGAACGCAGAGAGAAGAAATAGAGAGAGTTTTTGCCTCAGTTTTGGAACATTTTTTTATTTGGAAGTCCCTAAATATAAATCGCATCTGGAGAGCAAATTAATTAGTCCGCACAACCGACAATTACCAAGACGAGCCAAGAGCGATCTAGAGAGAGATTTTACCAGATTGAACTAGTAAATTATATTTCGTTCAGGTTGAAAGTCTTAAGTATTTATTACCATCTTGCCCAGATACAATATGCAATAGGGACACACAGCAAGCTGTACGCCCCTACTACTGGGAAGTTTAGAAATTTACAATTCTATTTATGCAAATTATTTATTGGCTATTACTGGCTGTAATGCTTGTGGGAATCATTGGTGCTGTAGTTCCTGCCATTCCTGGTAGCAGCTTAATTTTAATTGCAATTATCGTTTGGGGAATCGTTAGTAGTTCCTTTACAGCTATCAAGATTCCCCTAATTGTGACAGTTATAGTTTTACTGCTCAGTGTCGGAGTGGATTTTTTAGCTAGTTATGTGGGAGCAAAACAAGCTGGAGCAAGCAAGTGGGGGCAAATTGGCGCAATCGTCGGTTTAGTAGTGGGATTTTTGGGATTATTACCAACATTGCCTTTTGGTGGCCCACTGTTAGGAATTTTACTAGGCCCGCTTTTGGGAGCAATTATCGGTGAGTATTTTTACCGACGTGAATTTGGATTGGCGATTAAAGCAGGTATAGGAATTGTAGTTGGCTCTTTGGTTGGAAATTTAATTCAAGGGCTGTTAGCGATCGCCGCAGTTGTAGTTTTCGTTGCGACAACTTGGCCACAAGTATTTAACTCTTAGCATTTCAAAGGTATGACATATTTTAGGGCAGTAATAATATTTAGTAGTTAGCTTACTGCTGTTCTTACCTTTGACTTAAATAATTCTGTACTTACTAGAACTACGTTCTCGGATGGTATTGGTTATGGAGTAAATGAGTTTACAGGGAAATTTAATTTCAATGGACAAACTATTGCGACGGGCTTGATTAGCGGTTCTCTTTCTGGGGCTTCAAGCGGTTACCAGTTAACTCTCACCGCTAAATCAGTTAGCGTTCCTGAGCCAACCACAATGCTAGGCTTAGGTTTAGTTGGTGCTGGCATGGTTATGTCTATGTCTCGCCGACGCAAAAGTTTTCTTCAATAGACCTATCCTAAATATAAAAAAGTTACTTTTAGTTGCTAAAAGTAACTCTAATTTATCGATTCGATCTGGCTGGAATGCAAAATTTACCAAGCAGGTCGAATTTTTTTATCCTGTCAGACAAATCTATATTAAAGATGAAATTTTTTAACCTGAGATAGACTTAAACTGATTGCAAAGATTGTTTCGCTTCAGTTGCGATCGCTTCCATTTCATCATTAGCCAGAGTTTCTAATATAGATTTAGCTTCTGCACTACCCAAACGAGTCAAGGCTTGTACAACTCTGTAACGAATTTGCCAATCTGGATTGGTAGCATAGGGAGCCAATAAGGGAACTGCTTGTAAATCTCCCAAGTCACCCAAAGAACTAATAGCAGCAGTTTGGACTAATTCGTTTTCTGATGAGAGTGCCTCTTTGAGTAGTTCAAAGGCTCGTGGATCGCCTAACTCTCCTAATGTGGCGATGATACTGAATTGTATTAGCCATTCAGTGGTTGTATGGTAAAGGTGTTGCAAGTCTTCAAAAGCTTCATGTAACTTCAAAGCGCCCAAACAGTCTGCTGCTGCTGCTTGTACATCTACTTCGGAGTCATGAAGCAAGCGATCGCGCAAGATATCCAAGGATAACTGTAAATCTTGTGTTCCGAGTGTATCCATTTGACTTACCGCCGAGTAACGGACACGCGAATTGCTATCGCCAATAGCACTTTGAATTAATTCAAAACCGATCGTAGGTTCCAGTTCGCGGATTTGATTTACTGCACGTAAGCGATCGCCTAAATTCTCAGAACTGAGCAATTGCTTAACAGACTCTGGAGTAATACTCATTTAGTTATCCTGATTTTCAAAGATGTAAAAAATAGTCATTAGTCAACAGTCAAAAAACTCTGGACAAATGACACATGACAAATGACTAATCTTGACTTGCTGCCATTGCCCGAATAATATCACCACGAGTAAGAATACCAATTACTTGATCCATGTCGTCAAGTACTGGCAAGCGGTGAACGCTGCGATCGTGCATGATTGTAGCAGCTTCCCTTAAAGTTTTATCAGGGGAAATAGCGATCGGGTTTTTACTCATCACCTCCCCAACGGTTTGCCCTAAAGCCTTGTGCAAATCACGTTCATAAGTAGCAGGATTTTTTAAATAGATAACGCTATCAAGAAACATGATGTACGCAGGTGGAGTAACACCAGTTTCTTGCCACATCAAATCAGTTTCTGATATAACACCCACCAATTTACCGACATCATCCACAACAGGTAGTCCACTGATGTGGCGTTCTGCGAGAATTTGGATAGCTTCATTCAGTGGAGTTTCCACCCGGACGACAATAGGATTGCGGCTCATCACATCGGCAACGGTTTTAGGCATTTATTTATTTACACTTTTAATCAAAGTCCCTGCGCCTATTGTAGAAAATTGCGGGACTCAACCTGATGCAATTAATAGATTGTTACGGTATTGGGCATTGGAAAGAGGCAGAGGGGCAGGGAGCAGGGGGCAGGGGGTAACTTTCTCTGCTACTCCCTACTCCCTTTTAAGGCAGCAATAATTTGAATATTTGCTTTAGGAAAAGCAAACTGCTCTAGTTCTTCCAAAGTTACCCAGCGAATTTCATCAGATTCTAAAGGTTGGGGAACACCTGTAACATGGCGGCAGTGATGTACTGTCAGGGTAACGCGCAAGTCTGTATATGTGTGGTCAATAGTAATCAGATGCTCTCCTACTTCAATTACTATTCCCAGTTCTTCGAAAATTTCTCGTTGAATACACTCGCTGATAGTTTCACCAGGCTCAATTTTACCGCCAGGAAATTCCCACAAACCACCCATTGCTCCTTCTGGACGACGACGATCAATTAAAATTTGCTCTTGCTCGTTCCAAATTACTGCAACACCAATGATTTTATGGGGTGGGAGAGAGTTGATTTTACTCATAGTTTATAGATAGATGGATATTAACAATTCAAAATTAAAGACATTTCAGACAAGGATTTAAATCCCAACCGTAGCAATATCCCGTAGGGCAATTAATACTACATCTAATGCGATCTTAAACTCTTTAATTTACAATAAAATTCCTACTTTTTAACTTTTAACCCTTGATTTAAAATACGCTGTTGACTCATAATAAAACTCGGCAAAGTTTAGACTAACTTTGCCGAGTTTGAATTTATTGCGAATATCATTTACCGTAGTTAATTTACCTAGGCGTGTGTATTAATCATTTAGAGATACAGCTGTAATTCAACTGATTACCAAAGTAGACAAGCTCATAGAGAACCACATTCCAAACCTCTGCGCTAATCTCTGCACTCCTAATATGCAGCTCGGTAAAGCGCCTATGCGTTTAAATTAAACTTTAATTTGTCACTGTTTTGGATATTTTAAAAAGATTTAGCTGATTCTTCATTGGGAATTAGGAGCAAAGATTTCGCAGAGGTATATTTTAAATTCGTATCGCTATGACTGTGACTAGCTATAAACCCAACAAGAATATTGAATTTACTATTATATTTCTAGTCAATTTCGGTGCTGTTCGTTTCAGCTCCTTGTAGGGCGATTTCAAAATCCATTCTCTGTTCAGCATTACGCAAGAAATAACCACTAATCATAGCAGAAGCTAGAAGCCGACCCAGACTTTCTCTGCTGGTAGTTACAGTAACGCCAAAGTTTTCTGAAGGTAGATTACCCAATAGTCCTATAATATTCCGTTCCATTACCTGAAAAACTTCGGCAGACTTGGGTTTAGATAGTTGGGTAACTGTTTCTGGACTCAAGGATTTAACATACTGCCATAGTAAATCGCTAGTTTCTGATTCGCTATTGAAAAATTCTGAGACACGATTGGATGAGTTATTCATTTTTTAGCTCCTTAACTACCACTGCTAACTGCGGTGCTTGTGATTTGAATATTAAATGTCTGTTTTGGTTTAGACTTAGCTAGCTCTTTTGTCTTCCTGTCAACTAATGTAACAGCCCAGCTTAAGAGTGGAAGTAGGCGTAACCGTACCAAAGTCAGCGTATTTTCTCACCCCAATAAAGTCAAAAGTGAGGAGTTCATTAAAAACTCCTCACTCCTCACTCCTGCACAGACGCGATTAATTGCGTCTCTACTCCTAACTTGCCAAATATTCACCCATGTTGGCTTTAGACTTGCGAAGTTTGGTTAAAGCTTCCCGCTCAATTTGCCGAACTCGTTCTCGGCTGATGTTCAAGATTTCACCAATTCTAGCCAGCGTCAGCGCTTGCCCATCAGTTAATCCAAAGCGCAGCGTGATCACTTCCTTCTGTTGTGGTGTGAGGTCACCCATCAGACGATCTAAGTCATAAGATAAGGAAGATTGCATGACAAACTCTTCTGGAGATGCTCCTGGATCTTCCAGCATTTCTCCAAGTTCGGTGTCGTAATTATCACCCAAGCGCAAATCTAAGGAAAGGGGCAAACGCGCCTTTTCTAAATACTCTCGCACTTGTTTGGGGGTCAATTCTAATTCTTCAGCTAGCTCACCAGCTGTCGGAGCGCGTCCCAATTTTTGAGATAATTGGCGCTGGGCCTTTTTAATTTTATTTAATTTTTCAGTGATATGGATAGGCAGCCGAATGGTACGAGCTTTTTCGGCTATAGCACGAGTAATAGCTTGCCGAATCCACCAATAGGCATAGGTAGAAAATCTATACCCTTTGGTAGGGTCAAACTTTTCTACGCCCCGTTGCATACCAATACTACCTTCTTGGATCAAGTCCAGTAAATCGACGTTGCGCTTTATGTACTTTTTGGCAACGGAGACTACCAGCCGCAAATTGGCTTCTACCATCTTACGCTTGGCAATCTCACCATCAGCGATCGCTTCATTCAACTCTGCTGGTTCTAGCTTTGTCGCTTTGGCCCATTCTTCTAAAGTCGGTTGACGATCTAGCTGGGTGGCAAGAGATTCTCTTGATTCATGCAAAGTGCAAGAACGTTGCACCTGTTTACCATAGAAAATCTCTTCCTCGTGTGTTAAGAGTGGCACACGGCCAATCTCACGCAGGTAAGTCCGCACGAGGTCTGTGGCTGTCTGAGCGGTCTTCATGGCGCTACTCTTTGGTAATGATGGGTTTGGCGGTAGGGTCATTAAGGGTATAGATGCTTTTTTAGGGTGCTACCCAGTTAGGCTGGGAACCTATGCTATGGTTTGCAAGTTACGCATCCGAGAAACTCGGCTGCTCATAATAATCAAATTTAGGCTTCTTAACTGCTAAAAGTTACAGCTATTTCCTACTTTGCACAAGTATCTACAGTTAGATAAAAGATCGCTTTTTAAACATTTTTCTATTGGAGTCGTATTAATAATTGTAACATTTATGAGAATGTTTTGGCTATATGGCGACATTAAATTTCCTGGTTGTTCCAGTTCATGCAACGTCGCCCTTTCTCTCTAGGCTGACTTGAAGTAAATTTAAGAAATTCTCAGGTTCAAATAATTTTCCTCATATTTGTTAAGGTATATCTAATGAGAACTATAGTCATTCTCTTATAACAATTACTTAATTTTTGCTGGGAATGGGGAATAGGGAATGGGGCATTGGTTATTCTCCTTGTCTCCCTCATCTCCCCAATTCCTAACTCCCCACTCCCCACTCCCTACTCCCTCGCAATCGGGCAATACTCTTGAATGGTTTTTACGTCCAAAGTTGTATTTTGTAAAGAACGGATAGCGGCGACGGTAGCTTTTGCGCCAGCGATGGTAGTAATTATGGGAATTTTGTAAGCTAAAGCTGTGCGGCGGATTAACCTAGCATCAGTGTGGGCTTCTTCTCCTGAAGGTGTGTTGATAATAAGTTGGATTTTCTGGTTCTTGATTGCATCTAAAACGTGGGGACGGCCTTCATGGAGTTTAAGTACTAATTCAATATTTAAACCTTGTTCGAGAAGAACTCGCCGTGTACCAAGGGTAGCCATCACTGTAAAGCCCAAATCGATAAACTCCTTCACCACACCACCAGCAGACGTTTTATCGCGATCGCTCATTGATACAAATACAGTTCCACTTAGCGGTAAACGCTCCCCAGCACCCAATTCTGCTTTGGCAAAGGCTCGGCCAAAGTCGCTGTCAATCCCCATCACCTCACCAGTAGATCGCATTTCTGGGCCCAATATTGTATCAGTTCCGGGGAATTTATTAAAGGGTAATACTGCTTCTTTTACAGCAATATGTGTGGGAATGATTTCCTCGGTAAAATGTAGCTCCTCTAAGGTTTTACCTGACATAATTAAGGACGCTAGTTTCGCTAACTGTATGCCCGTTGCTTTAGAAACAAAGGGAACTGTACGCGAGGCGCGGGGGTTGGCTTCCAAAATGTAGACTTGGGGAGAATAGCTGCTTGCACCAACAACGGCAAATTGAATATTCATCAACCCCACAACTGACAGCGCTTGCGCTAGCTGCACTGTCCAAGTGCGAATTTGATTGAGAACTGCTGGTGATAAGGAAATCGAAGGTAAGGAACAAGCAGAATCTCCTGAGTGAATCCCTGCTTGTTCGATGTGTTCCATGATGCCACCAATCACCACCCGTCCGGTATGATCGGCGATCGCATCTACATCCACTTCGATGGCATTTTCCAAAAACTTATCAATCAAAATCGGATGTTCTGGTTCTATGAGTACCGCAAAGCTCATGTAGCGTTCCAATTCAGTATCGGAATAAACGATTTCCATCGCCCGTCCCCCTAACACATAGCTGGGACGCACCACCACCGGATAGCCAATGCGTTTGGCGACAATCAGCGCATCTTCGTAACTCCGCGCAATACCATTAGGCGGTTGAGAAATATTCAACTGTTGGAGAATCTTTTCAAACCGCTCCCGGTTTTCTGCCATGTCGATGGAATCTGGCGATGTACCCCAAATTTTGGTGAGCAGTCCAGAAGTGTCATTTCTAAGAAATTCTTGTAATGGTAGAGCCAACTTTAGCGGTGTTTGTCCGCCAAACTGGATTATTACACCCACTGGATTTTCAGTTTCAATGATGTTAATAACATCTTCTTTTGTTAACGGCTCAAAGTAAAGGCGATCGCTAGTATCGTAGTCTGTCGAAACTGTCTCTGGGTTAGAGTTGACCATAATCGTCTCATACCCCGCTTTCTTCAAAGCATAAGCGGCGTGACAACAACAATAATCAAACTCAATTCCCTGTCCAATGCGGTTGGGGCCACCACCCAAAATCAAGACTTTTGGCTTGGTTGCGGGCATTACCTCTGTTTCTTCTTCGTAGGTAGAATAGTAGTAGGGAGTAAACGCTTCAAACTCAGCAGCGCAGGTATCTACGGTTTTATAAACCGGGATTATCCCTAATGATTTGCGGTAAGCGCGAACTTCATCTTCGGTGGTTTTGGTGGCATAAGCAATTTGGCGATCGCTATATCCGTCCCGTTTCACTTCATAAAGTTGCTCTTTTGTCAATTGCTGCAAGGGTGTCCGCTTGAGAAATTTCTCAACATCTAGTAGTTGCTGAAATTTATCTAGGAACCACGGGTCAATACCAGTCAGTTCGTAGATTTCCTCAGCACTAATGCCTAGTTGTAAAGCATGGCGCACAGAGAAAATGCGATCGGGGTTAGGTGTCCGCAGTTGGGCGCGGATTTGTTCACCACTGGGTAATTTTTCGGCTTTGTCGCAACCCCAACCAGCGCGTCCGGTTTCGAGCGATCGCAGCGCCTTCTGGAAGGATTCGTTAAATGTGCGCCCAATTGCCATTGCTTCCCCGACAGACTTCATTTGGGTTGTCAGTACTGCTTCGGAACCTGGGAACTTTTCAAAGGCGAAGCGGGGAATTTTTGTCACCACATAGTCAATTGTCGGCTCAAAGGACGCGGGAGTTTTCTTGGTGATGTCATTTTTAATTTCATCCAAGGTGTAGCCCACAGCCAATTTAGCGGCCATTTTGGCGATGGGAAAACCTGTAGCTTTGGAAGATAAAGCCGAACTGCGGGAAACGCGGGGGTTCATCTCAATTACAACCACATCCCCATTAACCGGATTGACAGCAAACTGGATATTAGAACCGCCAGTTTCCACACCAATCTCGCGGATGATTTTAATTGCCATATCCCGCAGCCTTTGATATTCTTTATCAGTGAGGGTTTGCGCGGGAGCGACAGTAATTGAGTCTCCGGTGTGGATGCCCATAGGGTCAAGGTTTTCGATGGAGCAGATAATCACCACGTTATCTGCCAAATCACGCATCACTTCGAGTTCATATTCTTTCCAGCCGAGTAAAGACTGGTCAATGAGAATTTGCGAAACGGGGCTGGCATCTATACCTACCTGTGCCATTTCTTCAAATTCTTCTTGGTTATAAGCAATACCGCCACCACTTCCACCCATTGTGAAAGCTGGACGAATAATTAGGGGATAAGTACCAATTTGACGGGCCACAGCTTTGGCTTCTTCTAAAGATTCGGCTGTGCCACTGGGACACACAGCTACTCCGATCCTTGCCATTGCTTGACCAAAAAGTTTTCGATCTTCGGCTTTTTCGATCGCCGGTAGTTTAGCGCCGATTAACTCAACGCCGTACTTTTCCAACACCCCATTTTTAGCTAAAGCAACAGCGATGTTGAGGGCGGTTTGTCCTCCCATCGTTGGTAGGAGAGCATCAGGGCGTTCTTTCTCAATAACTTTTTCGACCAATTCCGGTGTCAACGGCTCAATGTAAGTGCGATCGGCCGTTTCCGGGTCGGTCATAATTGTTGCAGGGTTGGAGTTGACCAAAACCACTTCATAGCCTTCTTCTCGCAGCGCTTTGCAGGCTTGAGTGCCAGAGTAGTCAAACTCACAGGCTTGTCCAATCACAATTGGGCCAGAGCCTAACAGTAGAATCTTCCGGAGGTCATCACGGCGGGGCATAGTAGTTGCCTTGGAATACGAGAATACAAATCCTGATTATTTTAAGGGTCTTTACCCCCTCTCGTGCTTTTTATTATTAAGTTTTCTAAGTTTGATGACAAAAAGGAGTGGGGAGTGGCGAGTGGGAGTAGGGGAAGGGGGGAGAATAAAAAATTATCTCTTTCCCCTCTGCTCCCTGCTCCCTGCCCCTCTGCCTCTTTTCCATGCCTAACAATTATTTTGTATTTCTAATTTTATTTAATTGCGATGCTAAAATTTTTAAAGTTTTTGCGAATCTTTATTATTTAATTTAGTGATATCTGTCAAAAGATGGTTATTTATTCTGGCATATACCTATCTAATTTATTAAATATAAATAAATTTCTTAACTGAAAATATTTATTAACTATCTAATTGCTAAATATTTGCAACGTTAAATATTATGAAAATATGTTTACTTAAATTAAAAATGGCAGAGAAATACAAATACCATCCTCTGCCATTTTTTATAATATTTTAAGAGTTAGTGCTGCTAACTTTTTCTTTCAGTCTAGGTAGACAAATCTAGATTATGAGAGTTTTAGCTTTGAGCAGCTTGGACAAACCCTAAAGTTAAGCTGTCTTTAGCGAGGAAGTGAGATAAATGATATGCACGTTCCTCAGTTTTCAACAAAATCTTTTCGTACAGATAGCGTGTACCCCTATCGCCTAAACTCTCTGCCTGAGCAGCTTGACGACGAATTACGCCAAGGATTGCTTGTTCGGCAGCTAGGTCATTTTCCACCATTTGGCGAGAGGAATATACACCTTCAGATTCTTGTTCAAAACAGGTTAATTCTGCTAATTTGCTGAAGGTCGCTACTGGCACACCACCTAGTCCATCCAAACGTTCTCCAATTTCATGAACGTGGTCTTGTACTTGGTTGTAGCTTTCGTTAAAAAACTCATGCAGAGAGTAAAATTCTGAGCCTTCAACTACAAAATGATGCTTTTGGTACTGCAAGTATAGTGCCTGGAAACTAGCTAATACAACGTTGAATCCTTCTGTAACTGGAGCAGTTACGCTGTGATCCAACAATACAGGGTTGTCATATACATTACCAAAATTCCGTAACAAAGTTTGTGTTTCAGACATTGCATTCCTCTCTTTTTAACAGTTATAGATTTTAACTGCTTATTCTTAACATATTAACATTTTAATAATAAGAGCAAACCAATTCGCCATGTCAATATTTTGTATTTTTGCTTACTAAAAATCTCAAATTTATTGTCGGCTGGATAATGCTACGCTCATCAAGTTGCATAATTTTCTCATTATCATTGACATGCCAAACTAAATGTGCATCTTTCCTAATAAGAGCAGGGAGTGGTGAAGAAGCAAAACAGCAGGGGGAAGGGCGCAAGGGAGAGAATAAAAAATAAAAATTACCTCTCTCTCCTCTGCTCCCTGCTCCCTGTCCCTCTACCTCTTCCCCTTTCAATATGGGATGGATGCAAAAATTTGATTTTTTTTCCAAAATTACTGAGAATTCTTTGCACTTAAGGTATGCTGGTTTTAAGAGGTTAAACTCTTCGAGACTTTCAAAAAACAGAGAGTTCAATGGCGGTAGTTACTGCAAGTTTGTTGCACTTTGAGGGCAATTCTCTTGAAATCGTTTAGTTCAGAAATACAAAGCAGCCACCTTGTAGAGGTGAATTGGGCAGATCGCTGGCAAGTCTATCAACGCCTAAAGGAGTTAGACATTCCCTGTAGTTGTCAGGCTAACCAGCCATTGCAAGTTGAAATTGGCTCTCCTATGACAGCTCTTCAACTTTGGAGTGTGATACGGCGATTAACAGCCTCTCGCCAAGACCAGATTTGGACTCTTGAGGACTGCTGGAAAAGTCGCTACCAACAGTTCTAATCTTTAGCTACTGAGAATATCTCGCTTGACAGCTTGGATTAATTAAAAGGAGGTTAAAAAATGGGTGCATCTCACAGTATGGAAGTATCGGAATTTTGCCTTGAGGGCAGATTTATAGATTTTGTTATTAAAGATGGCTATAAGCTTAAAGGTTTAATTCTGGGGACTCATGAAGGTGAGTCTTATATTAAACTCGCTAAAAATTTACGGGCTGCTTTTGACTTGCGCTTACCACCAGGGACTTGGCTGCAAGTTGTTGGTTACAAAAAACATGATTTGAAGGATGGCACTGTTACTCTGAAGGCTGAACGGGTGATGGCGGCGCGTTCTCAGATGGTGATTCAGACGGCTACCCCAGTGCAAGAACCCCCATCTATTGATAATACCAAGGTAAAACCAGCTAAAACTAAAGCCACGATTTTGGTGTGTCAAAAGTCTGATTGCATGAAACGCGGTGGTAAAGCAGTTTGTCAGGCGTTGGAGGCGGCTTTAAGCGATCGCGGTTTAGAAGACCAAGTTACAATCAAGGGCACTGGTTGTATGAAGAATTGTAAAGCTGGGCCTAACCTAGTTATGCCAGATAAAACTCGCCATAGCCGAATTCAAGCTACACAAGTCCCGGCCTTGATGGATAAGCATTTTGGTGACAAGAGTTTAGAAACGCAGCCTGAGAATTTAAAGGAAGCGACGATATTTAATTCTAAGTTTTGCTGAACAACTTAGCGAAATCTTGACATTTGAATGAGAAAGTTTAATAATATCTTCATCAAGTGTGTTCCATTAATACTCGGCATTCGGCTTTAGCCCAGTATTTTCAAAAGTTTCAAATTAAGCGATCGCCTACGATTTGTCATGAGCAAGGCAAAGTAGTAGTAGCGATCGCTTAATTTTTGTATGCAATTGGGTTTAGCTATGCCTGGGTTGGGCTACGCAAAGTAGTTTGTCATGAGTTGGCTAAAATCGCTTAATATTTAGACGCAATTAGGTTTAGCCGCCAGTCTCCCGAAGGCAAGTTATACCAATTTGAAAAATGATTGCGACAGATGGACAGAGAAAACCCAGATAGAGTAAGCGGTTTCCAATCCAAAATCTAAAATCTAAAATTCAAAATGGTATTAGCTAAGATTTTGCGCTTACCCGTGCGTCCGCCAGAGATTGAAATCTCAGGCTCATAGCGCAAGTCCACTCAAGTGGACTGAAACCCTTTTATAGTTTTGTTTAGAAGATTTTAGGTGTAAGAGAGGAAATTGATTCCCAGGTGGTTGTTGGGACTTGTGGATTTTCTGGCGGGTAGGTTGGAAATTACATGACCTAAGTTAAAGAAGACTGCAACAACTGTCGTATGGATGTAGCCTGCACATGGTTAGGGAATACGGTTAAAAAGTCATTTAGGTCTTGGATAGCTGCATGGACACGCTTTAAGGAAGCACCTTGAGATAAAACATAGCGATATGACTGCTCTGCTGGTTGATTATATTGAGCAGCTAAATAGTAAAGAGCTAAGTTAAAGGCATTACGCCAGTTTTGGGGGGATCTTTTTTGTAATGCTCTTTAGCAAGCTTGATGGCAAGTGCTAAGTCAGCCCGTGCTTTGTCTGGTTGGTTAAGAGCCAGGTAGGTTAAAGCGCGATTATACAGTTTCCAATTACTGTCAGAATCTAAGTTAATAACGCGGTTGAAATCTGCAAGAGCTTCATTATATAGCTTAAGCATCAGGTGAGTTTGACCGCGACGATCGCCTGCATGACTGCTTCTTTATCTGCTGGGGATAGGCTGGCACTGATGCTTGCAAGGCTTTGCTGTAATTACCGATAACAAAGCCTAGTTTGTTTGTAGAGTTATAGACTTATTTTGTGAATACATTGCCACTAACCGTTAATTACAGCGATCGCATCAATTTCTACCAACACATCTTTAGGTAAGCGCGATACCTGCACACAAGCCCGCGCTGGGGCTGTATCTTCCGGGAAATATTTAGCATATACAGCATTCACCGCCGCGAAATCGTTCATATCAGCCAAAAAGACAGTGGTCTTCACCACGTCTTGGAAAGTCGCACCAGATGCTGTGAGGATGGCTTCAAGGTTAGCTAATACCTGCTCAGTTTGCTTTTTGACATCATCAGTATAGACGACATCACCAAGGCGGGGATCGATGGCAATTTGTCCAGCGACGAATACAAATTTACCAGAAGCTGCGATCGCTTGATTATAAGGGCCCACTGGTGCGGGTGCGTTATCAGTATTAATTACTTTACGGGTCATAGATATTACTTTCTCTAAGATGTTTCCTGTTTACCGATTTCTACCTGAGAAGCGATCGGTTTGTAGACTTCTCCATCTGGCATTATTGCACGACTGAAGTCAGCATCCTCAATTAGCCATCCGTAAGTAGTAGCATCAGTCAAGTCAGCTCTTGTCAAATTTGTTTTCTTCAAATTTGCCTTTCTCAAATCTGCTCCTTGAAAGTTCCGTTGTCCTGCGGCGTATTTCTCTAAAAGTTCCTCAGCGTCCATAATGCACCTTTAAATACCACTGACACAGTATAATCACAAAAATTTTGTGTCACAGGTATTCTTCTCTTTTCTTCCTTCGCGCCCTTCGCGCCTTCGTGGTTCGTTCCTCTTACCCCAACCTTGGACGTATCCCATAATGCCGATATCGCCAATAATCACGCAGAATGCGATCGTGGTCAAAACATAAATTACCAGGCACACGCCAATACTCAAAAACTCCTACACCCTTAGCATCATCCCCAGCGATCGGTTCCCCCGTAGCTGTCGCCAAAAACACAATGCTAATGGTATGCTGACGCGGATCGCGATGTGGGTCAGAATACACTAGTAATTGTTCAACTAACTCCACCTGCAAACCCGTTTCTTCCTCAGCTTCTCGCTGCGCCGCCACTTCCACGGCTTCGCCATAATCCACAAAACCACCAGGAATAGCCCAACCTAAGGGTAGATTATGTCTTTCAATTAACACTATTGGCCGATGAGGTCGATCTACTAGTTCAATGATGATATCAACTGTCGGTGCAGGATTTCGGTAAGTCATAGTTAATTAGTCATTGGTCATTAGTCATTTGTCATTAGTTACAACTAAAGACAAAGGACAATCAAGATGAGTTTACTTGATTTACCCTGCAAATGCTGTTCCGTGATAAATTCGATGCGATCGCATAGCGTGTCCATCAGATAATTGCTCCCTCTCATAATTCAGGTTAAATATGCCCTTTCCTAGATCCAGTGGTATTTTGCTGCATCCTACCTCCTTTCCCAGCCGATTTGGCGTTGGAGATTTAGGCTTAGAAGCCTATCGCTTCATCGATTTTCTTAAAGATACCCATCAACAATATTGGCAAGTTCTACCCTTGGGGCCCACTGGATACGGTAATTCCCCTTATATGTGCTACTCGGCAATGGCGGGAAACCCCCTGCTGGTTAGCCCAGAAAAACTGCGAGATGAGGGTTTGCTAACTGAAGAAGACTTTGCTAACTTGCCAGGATTTCCGGTAGAAAAGGTAAACTTCGACCAGGTTGTGCCAATTAAGATTGGGTTACTCAAAAAAGCCTGTGAAAACTTTAAAGTGAATGCTACGGACATCCAAAAAAATGAGTTTGCAGGTTTTTGCGACAGTAAAGCCTATTGGCTAGATAATTACGCTTTATTTATGGCGTTGAAAGATGACCACAAAAATGCAAGCTGGAATACATGGGAGCCAGAATTTGTCAAGCGCGAACCCGAAGCATTAGCTCAGGTAGAAAGTCGGCTTAACGGAGAGATTTTTTATTACAAGTTCGTCCAATTTGAGTTTTTCCGGCAGTGGTCAGACCTGAAAAGCTACGCCAATATGCGCGGCATTGACATTATCGGCGATATCCCCATCTACGTAGCTCATGATAGTGCTGATGTGTGGGCGCATCCCAACATCTTTTGTCTAGATGAACAGACAGGAGCTGCCGCCCAAATGGCAGGAGTCCCACCAGATTACTTTAGCGCCACCGGTCAATTGTGGGGCAACCCAGTTTATAACTGGGAGGAATTGCAAAAACAAGACTTTAAGTGGTGGGTACAGCGCTTTGAGGCAATGCTGGATTATGTAGATATAATTCGCATTGACCACTTCCGGGGCTTCGAGGCTTATTGGGCTGTGCCGCAAGGTGAACAAACTGCCATCAATGGTAAATGGGTGGAAGCGCCTGGAGATGCTTTTTTTGAAGTGATTAGGGAAAAGTTAGGCAAGCTACCCGTCTTAGCAGAAGATTTGGGAGTAATTACACCAGGGGTAGAAGCGCTACGAGACAAGTATGAATTTCCGGGGATGAAAATTTTGCAATTTGCCTTTGGTGCTGATTCCGCTAATCCATTTTTACCATTCAATTATCGGCACAATGCTGTAGTTTATACCGGAACTCACGATAATGATACAACTATAGGCTGGTTCAATTCAGCCGACGACAACGAAAAGCAAAACCTATTGCTTTATTTAGGTTGTATTAGTCCTGAAGGCATCCACTGGGATTTAATTCGCCTAGCTTTGAGTTCCATAGCCAACCAAGCGATTATTCCCTTGCAAGATGTTTTGGGATTAGGAAACGAAGCGCGGATGAATTTTCCTAGTATTGCTGAGGGTAACTGGGAGTGGCGCTATCAAGAAGGAGCGCTGAGAGAGGAATTAGGCGATCGCTTGAAAGTTCTCACCAGACTCAATGGACGCGCCCCGGAAGCACAATAAGGCAGGGGATCAGGGGGAGATGAGGGAGGAGGAGATGAGGGAAGCAGGGGGAGATGGGGGAGTAAATGCCCCCTTGTCTCCTTGTCCCACTCATCTCCCTCATCCTCCTCATCTCCCTCATCTCCCTCATCCCCCTCATCTCAAAACTTAGGTTTTGCAGCAATTCTAACTTCTTCCTCTTTCCCCGGTTCTCCCATTTCCTTGGCTTTCTCTTGATTGACGCTCATTAACACGCCACCAGCATTATCAGTTTTCACTGTGAGTTGCTGTTGGGCTTTCCAAATCCGGTGACTTCCCTCTGGGAGAGTACCCTCAAACTCGGTTTTGCCATCGGCTACTACGCGAATCCAAGATGACGCTTTCAAAGTGACACCAATCTGTACAGCCTTTCCCTGTTGGACGGCGCTAAGGGTATCGTTAACTGATTGAACCTCCACTGACTCTTTTACTTGGGCTATTTCTGGTTTAACAATGGACTTTTGTTTTGGGGATGGCTGATTTTGATTATTACTTGTACTTGCTTGTAGTACTGCGTTATTTAATAACTGAGATAAGCCATTTACAGAGCATACAATTAGCAATATGTAAAGAAAGTAAAGATGAATCGGACGTAGTTGATCGAAGGGTGAATTATTCCCCATACCTTGAGGGTTCACTTGTGCAGAACTAATCGGAAAAGTGCCAGAAAATTCTACTCCATTCAAGCCTAGTGCATCGGCAAATTGCCTGATTAAACCCTGGATATAGACTGGTTCTGGCAGATCGTTTAAATTACCTTCTTCGATCGCCTGCAATAATCGCCGGGGAATCCTAGTTAATGCAACCATTTGTTCTAGAGATAATCCCTGTTCTTGACGCAATGCCCAAAGTTGAGCGCCCATTTCTGCCAACTTTTCGGCTCGTTGTTGCTCTAATGAAATTGATGGCTGGTTATTATTATTCTTCTTTTTTAGCCATTTCATGCCTACTGACACTCCTTAACTCCACAGAATCAATAATTAGGTTGTGTAATCTGATCTTGCAAAAAGTAAATTTCATGATTTTTGAGGGAACGATATTTACCCTCTGCCAAAAAAGGTTCTTTTGGAGTTTGTAATTGAATTGGGCCGATAGCAGTCCGATGCAGTTTGATTACTGGGTATCCTAACTGTTGAGCTATCCGGCGAATTTGGCGATTTCTTCCCTCCTGCAAGACTATTTCTAAAAAGCTTTGCTCGCCACGATGTTCTATTAGCTGTACCTTAGCGGCCCTGGTTTTTCTACCCTCCAACATCACACCCTGACGCCACATTTTCAGTACTGCTTCAGGAGGGTGTCCTTCTACCAAAACACGATATGTTTTGGAAATGCTGTGCCGGGGATGGGTTAGTCCAAATGTCAGATTTCCGTCATTGGTCAGGATTAATGCTCCTGTAGAATCTGCATCTAAACGCCCAACTGGGTGAATACCTGTACCCTCCCGTAATTCTTTCGGTAGTAGATCCAGGACTGTTGGTCGGCGGTGAGGGTCGTAGCAAGTCGAAACCACACCTGCTCCTTTGTGCAGCAATAAATATATTAAAGCCGGACGCTGCTTTTTAGATACAGGCTTATCATCAATAGCGATCGCATCTTTTTCGGGATCAACTTTTTGACCTAAATGTGCCAATACCCCATTTATCCGCACTCGTGAGTGCCTAATCATTTCTTCGGCTTCACGACGTGAGGCGATACCCCATTGAGCGAGAATTTTTTGTAACCGTGCCTCCATGTGGAATTGCTTATTTCCTGTTAACAATTAAATGATATTTGCATTTTGTAGCCAGTAGACATAAATGTTACATTTAAGACTTATTTAATTTCTGTTCGGTTGTTAAGCAAATATTCATAAATAGATTCCTTAGATGCCAGAGCAAAATTCCAAGACAACAGATGCTAACAAAATCCGCATAATTACGCAGGTACTCACAACAGCCCTAAAGCTCTGGTTGAGAGCGCAAGTGAGCCAAATATCGGCATTAGAAGTAGAGATTAAAGCGAGCGATCGCCAAATTCTCTCTGGGCGTATCCCGTCGGTATCTATTTTTGCTACTGATGCAATTTATCAAGGTCTCCTAATTACACAAATTCAATTAATAGCGGAAAATATTCGGATAAATATCGGCTCGGTACTCAAGGGAAAACCGCTACGACTGTTAGAAACAGTACCAGTAGTTGGCGATTTGATCGTAGACGAGAAGGATCTCAATGCTTCTCTCTCATCTAACTTATTATCTAATGCTTTGAGCGATTTGCTGGTTAAGGTTTTACCAACATATTGCTCAAAGTCACAATCAATAAATTGGCAAGAAATTATCCTTGATAATAACCAAATTATACTGCGAGGCATAAGAGTAACCAATAGTAAAACAACTCCTCTAGAGATTTGTCTAAGCTCACAGTTACTCAGTGGGCATGAGTTGCAACTCGCACATATAAAAATCAAGCCCGACCAGGGAGATATATTAGAGGACAATCATGAGTACAATCTCGATCTTGGCTCAGATGTCGATATCCAAGAACTAACGCTGATCCCAGGCAAGCTAGTGTGTCGTGGGCGGATTAACGTTAACCCTTGAAGATTAGAAATTAAATAAATGCTAATAAGCTGTTGCGCCTTTAATTTGCACTAATATTTTTTCAAGATGATTGTGGGGTGGGCATCCTGCCCGCCCTGATAATGCAAGTTATATATGTAACAGCTTACATTATTTTAAATGATGTAGAGGCTCTCAGGGGGACAATCCTGCGCTTGGTTGCGATCGCGCCTCGGAATAGAATTCCAAGGCTAATAGCTTAAGTCCTCTCAAGAGGACTAAACAAGAATTTTAGTCCACTTAAGTGGACTTGAGCTATCAGCCCGGAACTTAAGTTCCGGGCGGGATGCCGGTCAGTGCAATACTTTAACTGTTACTGAAAACCGCTACAGTAGCGGCAACAGCAATGTCACAAAATAATAAACCAAAGGAGCAGTGAAAATATAACTATCAGTACGGTCTAGAATACCACCGTGGCCAGGGATTAACTGCCCAGAATCTTTGACTCCAGCATCTCGCTTGAGCATAGACTCAGTAAGATCCCCCAAAAGACTAGCAATGCCAATCAGCAAACCCAATGCTAAACCAGTGAAGGGGGATCTGGGCAAGTGCAAATAATAGGCTCCTGCTATGGCTACAGCAATACTTGAAGTAATGCCAAAGACAGCACCTTCTACAGTTTTTTTCGGGCTAATATCAGACAGACGGGTTTTCCCAAAAAATTTGCCAATAGTGTAAGCGCCGATATCGGCTGCCCAAATACACAAAAAAGTCAGCAGTGTTGCTGTAAAACCTTGTGGTAAAGAAGCAGAATTTGCCTTTTCCCAGAAATCTGTCCAGGTTGTGGGCCAATAACCCCCGAAAGGAAGATTGCTAAAAGCAGCAGTATCAATTGCTCGTAATCGCACCCAGTAACTCGGCAAATAACCTACGTAAAATAGCCCCATAATAGAAGCGGAAACATCAGCGATCGTGGCAAATTTGGGCTGAAACAGCAGGTAAAAACAAATAAGTGTGCCAGCAATTGGCATTACAGCGTCAGCTAAACTGCCATCAAGGGTACAAATTACCAGCAAAACTTGGCTGACAGCCATAGTGGTTTTAGCAGCAGGAGCGATGCCTCTGGCTCGCACCAAATTAAAATATTCCTGTTGACCCAAAAAGATGATAACCGCAAAGATGATGGTAAAGTACCAACCCCCCAAAAGGGTTGCAGAAAGAGCAAGAGCGATCGCAACAATTCCACTAATAATCCGAGACCAAGGCATAGAAGTATTTTGGATTTAGTCTAGTTTCTCACCACTAAGGATAAAAATGGGATCAACGGCGGTAAAGGTTTGAGAAAAGCCACGCGTCTCTAAGCGGTTAACGGCAGACTGGACGACTTCGATATTTCTTGCCCTTAACAGAGAAAAGCTCTGAGAAATAGCATACAGACTTTCTAGATTAGCAGCTGTAGCTACAACCCGACCGGATGGGGGCAAATAATTCCATGCTGCTTGCAGAATCTCTTGAATGGGGCGTCCTCCCTCAATACAAACGCGGTGAGGTGTAACTTTAAGATCGTGTAAACACTCTGGGGCGCTACCTTCAATTACTTCGACGTTTTTAACATCAAAGCGATCGCAGTTACGCTTGATTAGATTAGCTACTTCTTCATCCCTTTCTATAGCAATAATCTTTCCACCTGGACACAATAGCCCCACCTCTACCGGAATTGTACCCGTCCCTGCGCCAATATCCCACAACACAGAATCTGATTTTAGTCGCAGTTGGGCAATTAACAGTAGTCGGACTTCTCGCTGACTCAGGGGAATTCCTGGCAAATTTTCAAACAATTCATCGGGAATACCAGGGGTAATATAAGGCCAAAGTTGGGAGGGCATAGAACTACGCAATTATACTAAAGATATAGATTTGCCAAATTGAAAAGCTATAAGCTCTAAAAACTTTTCAACCGTAGCATTAGAAGAAACCATAATGATCGGCGAAATATTAGGCGAACGCTACGAAGTTCAGCAGCTATTAGGAAAAAAAGCAGGGCGGCGGACTTTATTAGCTCGTGATTTGCACACTCAGGAATTAGTTGTCATTAAGTTACTCTCTTTTGGTGATGACTTTGAATGGGATTCACTCAAGCTGTTTGAGCGAGAAGCTGAAACTTTAAAATCTTTGTCACATCCCTTAATTCCTCAGTATTTAAACTATTTTGAGGTAAATTTACCAACTATCAAAGGATTTGCCTTAGTACAAACTTATATAAGAGCAAAAACTTTAGAGGAATATTTACAAAGTGGGCGAACTTTTACAGAAGCTGAAGTCAAACAGATAGCCAAAGCACTTTTAGAGATTCTTATTTACCTACATGGGCTGTATCCGCCTGTAATTCACCGTGATATTAAGCCTAGCAATATTTTATTAGGGGAGCGTTCTGGTAATAGTGTCGGTCAAGTTTATTTGGTAGATTTTGGCTCAGTTCAGACAGTCCTCGCCACCGAAACCGGGACAAGAACTGTGGTAGGAACTTATGGCTATATGCCACCAGAGCAATTTGGCGGACGTACTGTTGCAGCATCTGACCTTTATAGTTTAGGCGCAACCTTAATTTATTTAATGACGGGTAATCACCCAGCCGATTTACCGCAAAAGGATTTTCGCATTCAGTTTGAACAAGTGGCTAATGTGAGTCCCAGCTTTAGCAATTGGCTAAAGTGGATGATTGAACCTAGTTTAGAAAAGCGTTTTAGTTCTGCTGCTGGTGCGATGTCTACGACGGGCTCCGCCTACGCAGCCTTAGAGAAACCACAAGCGACTAACTTACCTGCTTTAGTTACCAGCAAACCAGACGGGAGCAAGATTCAACTGACCAAAAATTGGGATTCTCTAGAAATTATCATTCCCCCAGCTGGTTTCCATCCATCAATAGTATTCACAGGTGTATTTGCGATCGCCTGGAATTCATTTATCCTATTTTGGACAATTGGAGTTCTCTCAGCCCCTTTTCCTATTAACATCCCCTTTGCCTTGTTCTCACTTCCTTTTTGGAGTGCTGGCTTTCTGATGGTGTATAAATTTATCTTTAATTTGTTTGGACGCATTTGCTTACGTCTGAATGCAGAACAAATTTCCCTAAGCAGGGAGTTGTTTAGTTGGAACTTTGAGCGTCCCCGGCCATCCCCAAGGCAAAGTGTTAATAAGTTGGTTTACATTCCAAAACATTTCACTAAAGACTCTGAAGGCACTAGAGTTGCCGTTCCAGCACAATTATATATATGCTCAGGATTACAAAAATATCAAATTAGTGGCAACGATGTCGGTATTAAATCCGAAGTAGAACTTGAATGGTTAGCTCATGAATTAAGTGAGTGGTTAGGTTTGCCAATTACCAATCCAATGGGAAGTTAGTTGAGCTAATCATTGTCAGTTGTCTGCTGGAGCGATCGCTTGAATCCATAACTCACAACTTGGGTTATTAGCGATTATGCCAAGTTGCTTTGCCAAAAGTTTTTGAGGAAAAAAACACTTATTTTTATTTATACCTTGCTTATGCAACCCAGTTGAACGCTTATCAATGGCGAACTCATCAGATTTAAGCCATCAATGTCTATATTTAATTACAGAAGCCTTAGAGGAAATTTATATGTTTGGACTGGGATGGCCAGAAATAGCTGTAATTACCATAGTCGCTGTTCTAATTTTTGGCCCAAAAAAAATTCCCGAACTGGGAACCGCCCTGGGCAAAACCCTACGAGGATTTAAGGAGGAGATGAAAACTCCCAGTGACGAAACCAATCAGGAAGAAGAAAAACAATAATAAAAGTAATCAGAATACAGGAGTCAGCACACTGACTCCTCCTGACTACAGCAAGGTATTAACAACAGAAGAAGGTGCTATTCCATTTTGAGAATCGATGACAGGTGTGCCAGTATTTTGTTGGTGTGTCTCTTCTTTGGCTAAACCACGCAGCTTAATTAACTTAATAGCTCGTGTAACACTTTCTGGTAAAATTACCACCAGACTGTTATCAGGAGCCATATCTAAGCCTTTATTTATCGCTTGGGTTTCATCCAAAATCGATTCATAGCGGCTATCAGGCTTAACTTCGGTGATCCCTTGAATAATCAACTGGGCGGCTGAACCCCGTAAGCGTCCCCGTGTGTCATCGTCTTCTTTGACGATGATGTAGTCAAAAATTTGTGCTGCTAATTTGCCCAATGTAACAAAGTCTTCGTCGCGGCGATCGCCTGGGCCACCAATTACGCCAATCCGTTGCCCTGTAGTCCAATTCCGAACAAAGGAACCTACAGCTTCGTAACTGGCTGCATTGTGGGCATAATCTACTAAAGCGTGGTAGTTACCTAAATTAAATAAATTCATCCGTCCTGGCGTTTGACTAACTGAAGCCCGGAAGGTTTTCAAACCAGCACGGATCTGCTCAATAGTGACGTTTTGCACGAATGCTGCCAAACTTGCTGCTAAAGCATTTGCAATCATAAACGGCGCCCGACCGCCCATTGTTAAAGGTATATTTTCTGCTCTTTCTATGCGGTGTGTCCAATCACCTTTAACAATTGACAAATAGCCATTTTCATATACTGCTGCTACTCCCCCCTTTTGGATATGCTTTCGCACCAATTCCGAGTCGGGGTTCATTGTGAAGTAAGCAATATTAGCCTTAGTTTTTTCTGACATGGCGGCGACTCTGCGATCGTCGGCATTAAGTACCGCATAGCCATCAGGGAATACGGCTTCTGCTACTACACTCTTGAGGTTAGCTAACTGCTCAATGGTATCTATATCGCCGATTCCTAAGTGGTCGGAAGCTACATTTAATACTACTCCCACATTTGCGGCTTCAAAGCCCAATCCAGAGCGGAGAATGCCACCGCGAGCCGTTTCCAGTACTGCTACTTCTACTGTGGGATCTTGGAGGATGACGTGGGCACTTTGGGGGCCTGTGTTATCCCCAGCTTCTACTAAGTAATCACCGATATATGTTCCATCGGTAGTAGTATATCCTACTACTTTGCCCGTCTGCTTATAAATATGTGCTAGTAGTCGAGTAGTGGTGGTTTTACCGTTAGTACCAGTAATACTAAGGATGGGGATTTGTCCAGATTGCTCGTTGGGAAACAGCATATCCATCACTGCGCCAGCGACGTTACGGGGGATACCCACGCTTGGGGCAACGTGCATTCGGAAGCCGGGAGCGGCGTTAACTTCGACAATCACGCCATCAACTTCTCGCAGAGGACGGCTAATATCCGTGGTGACGATATCGAGTCCGGCGATATCCAAACCGATAATTTTGACTACCCGTTGTGCCAACCAGAGATTTTCTGGGTGAATTTCATCGGTACGGTCTACGGCGCTACCACCTGTACTCAAGTTTGCCGTTGCTCTGAGATAACAAAGGGTTCCTTTGGGTGGCACACTATTTAGGGTATAGCCTTGTCTTTCTAAGAGTTGGTAGCTGGTGCGGTCTAGTTCAATCTTGGTTAGGACGTTATCATGTCCTTCACCGCGATTTGGGTCAAGGTTTGTTTCCTCAATCAGTTCGGAGATAGTTGATCTGCCATTGCCAATGACATGAGCGGGGACGCGTTCGGCTACTGCGACTACTTTGCCATTTACCACTAGTACCCTGTGGTCGCGTCCAACATAATACCGTTCGATAATAATTGAGCGGGAAACCTGTCTGGCAGCTTCGTATCCGGCTTCAGCTTCTTCCCAAGTTCTGATATCAATGGTGATCCCTCGTCCATGATTGCCATCCACTGGCTTGGTGACGATGGGATAGCCGCCAACGAATTCAATGGCTTGTTCCAAATCGTCTAAGAAGTTGATCACTGTACCTCTAGGTACTGGCGCACCAGCAGCACCGAGGATGCGTTTAGTAGCTTCTTTATCGCAAGCTAGTTCTACACCCAGAATGCTGGTGTTGTCCGTCATTGTGGCCTGCATCCGCTTCTGATTCACGCCGTAGCCCAGCTGAATTAAAAAGCGGGCTTCCAGAGACATCCAGGGAATACCTCTTTTTTCTGCTTCTTTGATAATCGCTTCAGTGGAGGGGCCTAAGGAAGCATCACGGGTGAAGTCTTTCAGGTCTTGGATATCTTGCTCTAGTTCTGCCTTGGGATAACGGCCTCGATCAATGATACTCTGGCACAACCGTACTGCGGCTCGTCCAGCGTAGCGTCCCGCTTCCTCATTCTGATATTCGATCACTACTTGATAAATTCCGGGTGTGGCAGTTTCGCGGGTGCGACCAAAGCCAACATGCATACCAGCTAATTCCTGGAGTTCTAGGGCTACGTGTTCTACGATATGACCAATCATAGTGCCTTCTTTGACTCGCATCAGAAAACCACCACGACAGCCAGGAGAACAATAATGACCCTCCAGACTCGGCAGCGCCTCAACTAGTCCTTCATAAAAGCCAGGGATTTCATTCGAGGGCGTCTCGGCAAGGTTTTCTAAATCGAGGCGCATGACGATCAGCTTGTGGCGTCGAATGCTCCAATAGTTTGGGCCGCGTAAGGTCTGGATCTTGAGGATTCTCATGGGAATAGGTAGATGGAGATTCGGAACCAAAATTCTAGTTTCTTACTGGAATTGACCGCTAAACTGTTCGTTGGAAACAGTTTTTTCTTTTTACATACTATTCTCATCATTTTTTTACAACAAGAAATAAATGTGCGATCAACCTCTAACAGGATTTTAGATTTATGATTTTGGATTAAAAGAGACAATTAGGGTACTTAGCTCTCTTATTTAGATTTCCGATCGCAAAGGCTTAACGAGTTCTTGATAGTTTTTTAGATTGGTTTCGCCCACTTGGCGGCATCTGCCAAAAAGCTCTTCTAATCTAAAATCCGTCTTGAAAAGCTTGCTAGGTCGGTAAACCAACGCCACTTGCTACAACGCGGGGAACCCGCGCAACGCAGTGGCTCTTCCTTACAACTTTTTGCAAAATCCAAAATCTAAAATTTGTGGCCAACTCAGTGTAACCTCAGATACTTTATCCCGTCAGCTGGAGATTCGGTGTACAGCAGGCAATACAGTGCGCTGGTATAAGTGGAAGCGATCTCCGTAGCTGAGGATATGGAGACGTAAATTATGTACTGTTAACGGTTCATTAGCACCGACATGGGGTTCGTTGGTGTGAGTGGCTTCAGTGGGATCAACAATGGTGACACTGCCTTTACCCATAACTTGTAACCAACCATCACGTTCAAATACTGCACAAGTATCTTCGTCAATGCCAATACCTAAGCGATCGGGATGAGCTGCGATCGCACTTATCAGCCGCCCCATGCGATTACGGTTGTGAAAGTGTTGGTCAACGATTACTTCGGGAATAAACCCTAAACCCGTTGCCATATCAACTAGGGAACGATTTGGCGATTCTCCACTACCGCCGCCAGCAATCATGTGATGCCCCATCACTGCTGCTCCTGCACTCGTGCCTGCTAAGGTTAGTTGCCCCGCCCTCACCC
Source organism: Nostoc sp. (assembly GCF_036919495.1). Taxonomy (GTDB): domain Bacteria; phylum Cyanobacteriota; class Cyanobacteriia; order Cyanobacteriales; family Nostocaceae; genus Nostoc. The sequence continues at coordinate 97,044 of NZ_JBALBZ010000170.1, read as the reverse complement.
GTTGCCGAATAATTTCCATTGCTGGTGTATCTGCCAATACACCACAGAGACGCAGCTGGTCGCCTCCTGTCAAAAATACCCCACTACAGGCTTCTAAGGATGCTTTGATCTGGGAAGATTCACACTGTTCCCGTTCGCGGATATCTAAAATCTCTACCTTCTGAGCACCCATTTCTTCAAAAATGCGAATATACCTACCACCGATGATGGCAGGTTCGCGAGAGGCAGATGGAATAATTGTAATATAAGCCTTACTAGCACCGGCGCGTCCAAAAAAAGTTCGTAGGATTTCGCGCCCGTGAACTTTATCTTCTGCACCTCCGATAACCAGAACGGCGGTTTTAGTTGCTTGGGGTGTCCTCATTTCTAGCGATTTAGCTTGTAATTGCGGCATTGTGTTTCTCCTGTCAACAACTTCAGGTGAATTTAACAAGGTTCAGAAGCCAGATGATTTTTGCGCTTTGCAACTTTCGAGAGGACACTTTTTGGAAATTTGCAACTGGGTAAGCCACTCTCCAAATTTTCGCTTAACGCTCGCGTTGCCTCAGTCTAAACGTGTTCGTTCCCATTCCTCAAAGCCAGCGCCTTGTTTTTCACCTGTCCACTTGCAGCAGGGCAAAATAGTCTTTATGGGGCTAAATTCCCGCTTTGGGGTTGAGGATGAGCAGTTAAGACTACGCTTTTTTCTGAGACTGGCTCGATGCATCCTGGAAGTTGTTAACTTGATAAGATTATTAATTTAAATGTACTTGTGACAACATTTAAACATAAATTAAGTAATTAGAAAAACTTTTAATCCCATCTAAAATCCAAGAGGTCTGGTAGTTTTAGATACTATTGATAAAGTTTAACTGGAGTTTAACCCGACTTTGGCTTGTTGATGTTTGCTAGACATTCAAATTTAAGATTAGTGTCCTTGAATACGAATAACTGTGCGCTTTGATATAGTTACGCTTTTTCCTGACTGTTTTAACTCTGTTCTCAACTCTGGTTTGCTAGGTAAAGCCTTAGCCAAACAGATTGCCGAAGTGCATCTGGTTAACCCACGGGACTTTACGACTGACAAGCACCGGAAGGTGGATGATGAACCCTACGGCGGCGGCGTGGGGATGCTAATGAAGCCAGAACCTATTTTTAACGCTGTGGAGTCGCTGCCAACTCTGCCCCGAAGAGAAATAATTTTGATGAGTCCACAGGGTCAAACAATCAATCAACCTCTTTTAAAAGAATTGGTGACAAATTACGACCAGTTAGTAGTTATTTGCGGGCATTACGAAGGAGTCGATGAGAGGGTGCTACATTTGGTAACTCGTGAAGTATCTTTAGGCGATTTTATTCTGACTGGCGGAGAAATTCCAGCAATGGCTTTGATTAATGGCGTAGTGCGCCTGATCCCAGGAACCGTAGCCAAAACGGAGTCCCTCACGGCAGAAAGTTTTGAAGAGGGCTTATTGGACTATCCCCAATATACTCGTCCTGCCAATTTTCGCGGTTTAAAAGTGCCTGATGTCTTGCTCAGTGGGAATCACGCCGCGATCGCTCGGTGGCGTTATGAGCAACAAATTCAAAGAACCCGCGATCGCCGCCCTGATCTTCTGGAGAGATGGAGGCAGGGGGAGCAGGGGGAGCAGAGGAAAATAATAATTCCTAACTCCTAATTCCTAACTAATAATCAATGACAAATGACAAATGCCTAATGACTAAAATTCGTATTGGTAACGGCTACGATATTCATCAACTGGTGAGCGATCGCGCTTTGATTTTAGGTGGAATTGAAATTTCTCATGAACTGGGTTTATTAGGTCACAGTGACGCTGATGTGTTAACACATGCAATTATGGATGCCATGCTTGGGGCATTATCTTTGGGGGATATTGGTCATTATTTTCCACCTAGCGATGCCAAATGGGCGGGAGCAGATAGTTTAGTACTATTAAGTCAAGTACATAAACTAATTCGATATCAAGGTTGGCAGGTGGGAAATATTGACTCAGTGGTAGTAGCAGAACGCCCGAAATTAAAACCGCATATTCACAATATGCGCGACAAATTAGCGGCAGTTTTAGAATTAGAACCGAATCAAATTGGCATCAAAGCTACCACCAACGAAAAATTAGGCCCCGTAGGACGTGAAGAAGGCATTTGTGCTTATGCTGTCGTCTTGCTTTTGAAAGAATAAAATTATGAAATATTCTACAATCTTTCACATAGTTAAGCGTTTTTGCTTACCAATAATTCTGGTTTTGGCAACAGCAATTACAATGACTGCGTGCAATCCATCTAACTTTAAAACCGCAGCTGCACAAGTTCCCCAGTTGGTTCTTTCTACTACTAATGACCCTAAAACCTTTAACTTAGCCCTCATCCAAGAATCTCCCAATATTTCTGGTTTCACTTATGAAGCATTAGCTATTCAAAACGGAATAACTAAGGAAATTGAGCCAGCTTTGGCTGAATCTTGGGAACTTTCCCCAGACAAACTACGGTTTGTCTTTACCTTGCGAGAAGGATTAAAATGGTCGGATGGTCAGCCATTAACAGCCAATGATGTCGTTTTCTCTTTCAATGACATCTACATGAACAAGCACATTCCCACTTATACCCAAGATGCTCTCCGCATTGGTATTAGTAAAGCTTTTCTCAAAGTCCGCAAAATCGATGAACGCCGGGTAGAATTTATTCTGCCAGAACCGTTTTCTCCTTTCTTGCGATCGATTGCAGCAGGGGTAGGAATACTACCAGAACACGCTTTGCGTGCAGCAGTAGAAACCAAAAACTCTGATGGTAAGCCTGTGTTTATGTCCACTTGGGGAACCGACACAGACCCCAAAAAAATTATTGTTAATGGCCCTTACACAATCGAGAGTTATTCAACCAATCAACGCGTAACATTTCGGCGCAACCCTTACTACTGGCGTCAAAAAGATGCACAAGGAAAACAACTGCCATATATTGAGCGTATAATTTGGCAAATTGTGGAATCGCCTGATACAGCTTTGCTGCAATTTCGTTCTGGAGGGTTAGATTTACTAGAAATTGGCCCTGGAAATTTTCAATTGCTCAAGCGTCAAGAAAAGCAGGGTAACTTTACTATTAAAAATGCTGGACCTGACACTGGGACAAGTTTTATAACTTTCAATCTCAACAAAGGTAGTCGTAATGGCAAGCCTGTTGTAGATCCTATTAAGTCCCGCATTTTTAACAACGTTGCTTTTAGACAAGCTGTCGCCTACGCTATCGATCGCCAAACAATGATCAACAACACTTTGCGGGGATTGGGTGAACCACAAGACTCTCCAATTTCTGTTCCCAGTCCCTACTATTTGTCTCCAAAAGAAGGTTTAAAAACATATAACTACAATCCAGAAAAAGCTAAACAACTTTTACTAGGAGCAGGATTCAAATACGATGAGAAAGGTCAGCTGTTGGACGCCGATGGCAATAGAGTCCGCTTCACAATGATGGGTGTTGCTGGTAATAGACCGACAATCACACCAAAAATTCAACAGGATCTCGGTAAGATAGGTATTAAAGTTGATTTACAATTTCTTGACTTTAGTATTATTGGAGAAAAAATTTCTAACACCTTAGATTGGGAATGTTGGTATGGAGCTATCACTGGTGGTATTGAGCCGCAAGATGGTTTTAATGTCTGGTCTGTAGATGGTAACTTTCATGTATTTAATCAGAAAGCTCAAGCCGGACAATCCCCAACAGTCGGTTGGAAAGCTACTGATTGGGAGCAGAAAATTGAAGACCTCTACATCCAAGGGGCAAGAGAGTTCGATGAAACAAAACGTAAAGCTATCTATGCAGAAACACAACAACTCTCACAAGAGTATCTGCCTTTTATTCACCTATTCAATTCTCTAGCTTTAGTAGCCGTGCGTAATACAATTGAGAACATAAAATACTCGGCGATAGGAAGTTACAATTGGAATATTTATGAACTAAAAGTAGTAGAAGATAAAAAAGCTACTTAATTTTTATGTATTATCAAGGCTAAACTTTATCATATCAGGTTCGCTTAAACAGTTATAAGACCTGTAGTTGGGTTGAGGAACTATTTGTATATTAAAAATATGAAATTTTTTAGAAAAATATTTCTGGCAATTCAACGTTTTTGGTTGCCAATAATTCTGGCTTCAGCAACAGCACTTACACTTACTGCCTGCAACCCAGCGAACTTTAAAAGCGCAGCTGCTCAAGTACCGCAACTTGTCACCGCAGTTTTGAGTGAGCCTTCAACTTTTAACTATGCTCTAAATGAGTCAGCATATAGCGTTTTTGGCTTCATCTATGACTCATTGATTAATGAGAATCCCCTAACCACAAAACTAGAGCCTGCTTTAGCAGAAGCCTGGGAAGTTTCTGAAGATGGTCAGAGGATTGTAATCACCCTACGAGAAGGAATTAAGTGGTCAGATGGTCAGCCCATGACTGCTGATGATGTTGTCTTTACTTATAACGAAATCTACCTCAATCCCAAAATTCCTACCTCCATTAAAGATTCTTTAAGAATTGGTGACAAGGGCACTTTTCCAAAGGTCAGAAAAATTGATGAGCGCCGAGTTGAATTCAGTATACTAGAACCCTTTGCTCCTTTTTTAAGATATGTAGGTGGCATCCCAATTATGCCAGCCCATGCTCTACAGAAAACAATTCGCACACTTGGAACTGATGGAAATTCTAAGTTTCTCTCAATGTGGGGAACAGGCACTGATCCGAAACAAATTGTTGGTAATGGCCCATATATTATGGAAAGTTACGTTTCCAGTCAGCGAGTTATATTTCGGCGTAATCCATATTACTGGCGCAGAGATGCTCAGGGCAATTCTCAGCCCTACATTGAGCGTATTGTTTGGCAAATTATTGAATCTACTGAAAATCAGTTGATTAGTTTTCGTTCTGGGCAGTTGGATGATTTAGAAGTTCCTCCTGAAGGTTTCAGTTTGCTGAAGCGAGAAGAAAAACGGGCGAAGTTTGAAATTTATAATGGTGGCCCAGATACAAGTACGAGTTTTATTGCTTTCAATCTGAGTAAAGCCAAGAATTCTCAGGGTAACCCTTTTGTAGACCCAATTAAATCTAGCTGGTTTAATAAAAAGGAATTCAGGCAGGCTATAGCCTACGCGCTCGATCGCGAAACTATGAAAACAAATGCTTATCGGGGACTGGGTGAACTGCAAAATTCATTTGTTTATGTCAAAAGCCCCTATTTTCTGCCTCCAGAAAAAGGGTTAAAGGTATATAATTACGAACCAGATAAATCGAAGAAATTGCTGTTACAAGCTGGGTTTAAATATAATGCTCAAAATCAGCTATTAGATGCTGATGGTAACAGAGTCAGATTTACAATCTTAACTAATTCTGAAAGAAAAGTTAGAGGAGATATGGCATCTCAAATCAAACGGGAGCTTGCTAATATTGGGATTCAAGTAGATTTGCAAATTCTCAGCTTCAATTCTTATCTAGAAAAACTCAAAGTTACGCATAATTGGGATTGTTACCTGGGAGGATTTGCTGGAGGCGGTATTGAACCCCACGGGGCTAGCAATATCTGGAGAACTGCCGGTGCATCCCACGCATTTAATTTGGGGCCACAACCGGGAGATCCACCTATAACTGGCTGGGAAGTTTCCGACTGGGAAAAGCAAATAGATAGCCTTTACATTAAAGGCGCACAGGTATTGGATGAAAACAAGCGCAAGGAAATTTATTATGAATATCAGCGCATCGCCTCAGAACAGTTGCCGTTTATTCATTTAGTGGAAAGATTGAATCTGCAAGCAGTGCGCGATCGCTTCCAAGGAATTCAATATACTGCTCTTGGTGGCCCATTTTGGAATCTTTACGAGTTGAAAGTAACCGATTAGGCATGGGGTATTCGCAAAGGACAAATGACAAATGACAAAGGACAAATGACCCATGACCAATGAAAAAACTTTGCGATCGCTCCTCGAAGCGGTTGCCAATGGTAAAGTTACGCCAGATACCGCATTAGACTCACTCAAAGACTTAACTTATGAATCTGTGGGTGAGTTTGCCAAAATCGACCATCATCGCCAGCTAAGAACTGGTTTCCCAGAGGTGATTTGGGGCCCTGGTAAGACTCCCGACCAAATTGCTCAAATTATCGAGGTGATGCGCCTCCGCAACCCGGTAGTGATGGCAACCCGTATTGAACCAGCAGTTTATACCACACTACAAGCAAAAGTTAGCGGTTTGCGATATTACGAATCGGCGCGAATTTGTGCGATCGCTCCCCCTACCATCGAACCACAATTTGCAGGTGAAATTGGCATTCTTTCTGCTGGTACTGCCGATTTACCCATTGCTGAAGAAGCTGCTGTCACTGCTGAACTTTCTGGTTTCCGGGTACAGCGCCTCTGGGATGTTGGCGTTGCGGGGATTCACCGCTTATTAAGTAACCGCCACCTGATTGAGTCGGCATCAGTGTTGATTGTTGTAGCGGGGATGGAAGGCGCTTTACCCAGCGTTGTTGCTGGTTTAGCTAGTTGTCCTGTGATTGCCGTACCCACCAGCATCGGTTATGGTGCAAGTTTTGGTGGATTAGCACCTTTATTGACAATGCTTAACTCTTGTGCAGCGGGAGTAGGCGTAGTAAATATCGATAATGGTTTTGGTGCAGCAGTTTTGGCGGGGCAAATTTTGCGGACTGCCGAGAAATTGCGGTTGGCATCGGCTGGATCTTGAGTTAAGACATTGAGGTTATATGCAATATTTCAGTAAATATTAGGAATTTATCTAAAAAATAAACTGATGCTGAAATTTGCCACCTCCAACCTCTTAATCAGCAAATATGAGCTATTACAGCGATTTGATATCTCGGTTATATTGGCATTTGCCTGTAAATTTGACAGCCCTACTAGCACAAACAATTACCGATCCAGACTTGATGGGTCAGGTTGAAAAATCTTGGCGTCACTTTATACAAACAGGTCAAGTATGGGCATTGTTGATTGGTTTAGTCATTGGCTATATGATTCGGAATCTAACTAGCTACGGTTAAAGAAATTTTAGATTTTGGATTTTAGATTTTAGATTAATCTAAAATCCAAAATTGATGCCCCTCCCCTCATAATATTTATGACCAAAGAAGAAACTTGGAGCCAGAGGTTTGAATCAGCGTTGCATCCAGCGATCGCTCGTTTTAATGCCAGTATAGGTTTTGATATTGAATTAATCGAATATGACCTGACTGGTTCTCAAGCCCATGTCAAAATGCTTGCTCACACGGGCATTATCTCCCCAGAAGAAGGAGAGCAACTGGTTGCAGGTTTAGAACAAATTCGCCAAGAGTACCGCCAGGGTCAATTTCAGCCTGGTGTTGATGCTGAAGATGTACATTTTGCAGTTGAACGGCGACTAACAGAAATTGTTGGCGATGTCGGTAAAAAGGTGCATACAGCGCGATCGCGTAATGACCAAGTTGGTACAGATACTAGACTTTACCTGCGCGACCAAATCCAACAAATTAAAGGGGAATTGCGAGAATTTCAAGGGGTTTTACTGGATATAGCTGAAAAGCACGTTGAAACTCTGATTCCTGGCTATACCCACCTACAACGCGCCCAACCCCTGAGTTTGGCTCATCACCTCTTGGCATACTTTCAAATGGCGCAACGCGACTGGGAACGTTTAGGAGACGTTTCTCGCCGGGTGAATATCTCACCTTTAGGATGCGGTGCTTTAGCGGGAACAACTTTCCCCATTGACCGCCACTACACAGCTAAACTCTTGAATTTTGACGATATTTATGCTAATAGCCTCGATGGAGTGAGCGATCGCGATTTTGCGATCGAATTCTTGTGTGCTGCTAGCTTGATTATGGTTCACCTCAGCCGCCTTGCAGAAGAAGTCATTCTTTGGTCATCAGAAGAATTCCGCTTTGTTACCCTCAAAGATAGCTGTGCCACTGGTTCCAGTATCATGCCCCAAAAGAAAAACCCTGATGTACCAGAACTCGTGCGAGGGAAAACAGGACGTGTATTTGGTCATCTCCAGGCGATGTTGGTGATTATGAAAGGGTTACCTCTGGCGTATAACAAAGACCTGCAAGAAGATAAAGAAGGTTTATTTGATAGCGTCAATACAATCAAAGCCTCTCTCGAAGCAATGACGATTTTGCTCAGAGAAGGTTTGGAATTTCGTACCCAACGGTTAGCAGAAGCTGTGGCGGAAGATTTTTCTAACGCTACCGATGTAGCAGATTATCTGGCAGCACGGGGCGTTCCTTTCCGGGAAGCTTACAATCTCGTGGGTAAGGTGGTAAAAACTAGTATTGCCGCAGGCAAACTCCTAAAAGATTTGAAATTGGAAGAGTGGCAAGAACTACATCCGGCATTTGCAGCAGATATTTATGAGGCGATATCCCCCCGTCAAGTTGTGGCAGCCCGAAACAGTTACGGTGGTACTGGCTTTGTACAGGTTCGCAAAGCACTCATCGCTGCCCGCGCTCAACTAGCTCAATAGAGGGAGTGAGGGAGAAGTCAATTCAAAATTCAAAATGACGCTCTCTACGAGACGCTGCGCGAACGCGGACTCGCTAACGCTGCGCTAACAAAATTCAAAATTAAAGAACTTCTCCCTCCTGCCTCCTCTTTCCCAATTCCTAAAAATAAATAAGGGCGTACAAGTGTGCGCCCTTAAAGATAAATAATCTAAATAACAAGGATCTAAGCAGACAGCTTATTCAGTGTCAGCTGCTGCTGCTCCTTCTTCTTCTTCACTCTTTGGTGGTCTTTGTTGGAACCTTCTCTGCATTCTTCCTGTAGTAGTCCGTTTACGGAACTTTCTGGCATACGCCTGGTTCCGTAGCGCCTTTTCTTTTTTCGGGTTACGGCGCTTGGCCATGTTCACCTCATTAATAAACAACAAAAAAGTAGCAACTAGGCATCACGTAGGCAATATCAGTTACCAATGTTATTGATATACTTGTAGCCTAGTGCAGCAATAAATACGCTTTAAACAGTATACTAGTCTACCGCATTCAACCTAGCTCTGTCAATAATAATTTAGAATTATCCCCACCAGTTAGACGAAAAGCCCGGAATACAATTATGCCTGACTTTTGGGAGAAGGGGAGACGCTGCGCGTAGCTTACTTCCCCGCAGGGGTACAACGTTCTTAACCCGCACAACCCACTGGCTCCTTTTAACTTCCGCTTTACAGTATTAGTTGTTGTTCTTAGAAGAAACTAATCAATATTATTAATTATTAAGAATTAGGTGACGATCTAAAACCGCGCTTAATTGTCTCTTCTAAATTTTGGATTCAAACTTATCATTCAGATTATTTTTTTAACGTGTGCAGAAAAATATTGGTGATAGTTAGTTTGGGCAAGGCTAATGTTAGTTTTAAACTGAAAACTTTCTGATTAAACAAACCTTATGTATATATGAATACAGTGCTTCTCTGGAAACTTGATGTTAGAATCAATAATATTCTACGTAAATCGTGAGAATGAAATCTCAACCCGCAAACATTTTTGTATAAAACAAAACTCAATAAAAATTTAATTAGTTGAGTTTATGTAAGTGGTAGAGAGCTATATAATACAATACAAAAATTTTGAAGATTGAACGTTATTGCTTTTTTTCCGGCAGCTGTCCAGTCCACACGTAGCTTATGGCGTATTGGACAAACAGTATTGGGTATTATATTTCGTCATCCCATTACTAGCACTAGTATCATCCCAATTTTACCCGATGGTAGGATTGTACTGATCCGGCGGCGTGATGATGGTCTTTGGTCATTGCCTGGAGGGATTGTGGATTGGGGAGAAGATATTCCCAATACAGTCCGCCGGGAATTGATGGAGGAAACTGGGCTAGAATTGGTGAAAATTAATCGTTTAGTAGGAGTTTACTCTGCACCAGACCGCGATCCCAGAATCCATTCAATTTGTGTTGTGGTTGAAGCCGAGGTACATGGGACAATGGAAATTCAAGATACTTTGGAAGTCATGGAAATTCAAGCTTTCTCTCCCAATTTGCTACCTTCAGGACAGATGTCTCACGACCATACTCGACAGTTGCAAGACTACTTGAATGGCTTGACAACACTGGCATAACAATATTTTTTTCATTAGTCATTTGTCATTTGCCGCCTAAGTATATGATCTAAGGAAGCTTCTCTAAGAGATAAATTCGCGTTCGGCTCACACTTCTGTGTTTGTAATTTATCTAAAACTAATTACTAATGACCAATGACCAATGACTAATGACTAATGACTATTTATTATGGTGCTAAAAGTTAACTACTAAATTAAAATGAATACACTATTCCGTAACTCGCGGATAAAGCTCTCTCAAGGGCTAATATTTTGGCGTGAAGTCGGTGAAAAAACTCCTATAATTTTTTTACATGGTGCTTGGAATGAGAGCAGTCAATGGTTATCTGTGATGGAGTCCCTTGCACAAGATTTCCATTGCTTTGCACTTGATTTGTTAGGGTTTGGTGAATCAGAAAATCCGAATATCCACCATTCGATAGATTTACAAGTAGAGTGTTTGGCTGAGTTTTTGCAAGCTGTCAAGCTAGAAAAAGTCTATTTAGTAGGGCATTCTCTTGGGGGTTGGATTGCTGCTAGCTATGCTTTAAAGTATCCACAGAAAGTTGATGGTGTGGTACTACTAGCACCAGAGGGCGTAGAGATAGCAGGACAAGAAGAGTATTACCACAAGATGCGGCGATTATTGAATTATCCACCACTAGTAGTTAAATTTTTGCGATCGCTAACTCCTTTCACTAAAATCTTGGCTTGGTATGAAAAAATTGCCCAGGATTTGCAATTACATCAGGAATTGTTGCGTTACCCCCTAGCTTGTCAGTTACTTTTCAAACGGCGACAAGCAGAAATTGAAGCGGAATTAGTGCAAAAGCGGCTTTATATGATAGATGTGCCGGTTTTTATTTTACAAGGTGGCCAAGATACACCAGATGCTTTGGCTAAAAGTCGGGTTTATGCTCAACTGATACCGAAAGTCGAGTTGAAAATGATTGCCCATGCCGGAAATGACTTACCAGAATCTTGTGGTGGGGTAGTGGCGATGGAGATTCGGGATTTTATTAAAGGAAATTAGTAATTATTAGGAAAGTGGGTTCATAAAACTTATATCTAGGACTTACGCACTGTACAAATGAATCATGGTATGTATTTACTAAAATAGGTTGTTTCAGGCTTTTATTAATCATTGTTTAGTGGTCAAACAGACGCGCACTGTAGGGGTTTAGCACTGCTAAACCCCTACGACATATGTTGTTTTTTTTATAACACATATTTGCTATTTTCTGTCAATGCGTAAGTTCTATATCTATAAAAAAACGTTTATTTATATTAATTAAATAAACGTCAGGGTCATTATCTCAGTGTTAATGCTGCTTCTTTGTGAAGCTGCATTTACCCCCCGGCTACGCCGTCCCCCCTTGTGAAGGGGGGACTGGTTATGTGCATCTTCATACAGAATTGGTATAAGGCTTCTAAGCCCTAATATCAAACTAAATTTCTACTCCTTTTGAGTATCCTGATAAGCGTATATTTACTTAATAATTAAAAATAAGTGTTTACTGAATTAGCTAACGAAACTTTATAAAACTAATCTAAAGAAAAAGCTAATAAATGTTGTTTCTATAACTTTTGGAGCAAAAAACCATTACTATGCAAGATGCGACAATTAACTTAATATTCGGTTTTCGGTGTTGTTTAATAAAAGCTTAGTTTTGATTCTTTGGTGCTGCGAAATACTTAATTGGGTCAGTTGCCTTAATCACCCATTACTATTTCCCGCATTCCCAAAAAAATTAAATTTTTTTCCACAATTAAAGATACTGCAATTTTAGGATATAAAGCTTTTAGATAGGTTATTAATAAAGTGCGATCGCCCCCTTTAATCGCAATCTTCCCATTAGGAAATAATTCTAACCACGCTTCAATAAAATCTTTAATTCCAGCTAATATTGTATAAATAACTCCACTTTGAATAGCTTCTGTAGTATTCAGAGCAAAGCGTGCTGGTAGAGACGAAAAATTTTGCATTTCTACTAATGGTAATTGTCCTGTTTTTTGACCGAGAGTTGCAAATTGCAAACCTAATCCCGGCAAAATTGCACCTCCAACTAGATACTGATTAGCATCCGCAGCCGTAAAAGTTAGCGCTGTCCCAGCATCAATCACCAACATTGGAAAACCCCACGTTTTTCCCGCACCCCATAAAGCTAAAGCGCGGTCAATTCCTAATGTGGGATACACACCTCTTAGCGGTATTTGGTCTAATGTAATAACGTGAGTATTTGGGTAAGTTTGCCAAATAGCAGTTTGACTGGGAACTACAGAGGCGACGAGGAGAGGGCAGACGGGCAGAGTGTTTGTTAGAAATTCACCTTGTGGAAAAATTTTCTCTAGTAAATCATTCAGGGTTTGACATTCAGTCAGTTGTTGTATAACAGACTCAGGAAGATAGTCACTATCCCAAGCTGAGGAAAGCGTCTCGCCAACAAACAATGCCCAATGTAGCCGAGAGTTGCCAATTTCCAAAGCTAGCCAAATATTATCTGTGTGTTCTGGGTGCTTATGCGGTTTCACACTTTTAACTTTTTTAAGTCAGTTATAGGTTTTTTAATAAAAATTAACATTCATCCCGTGTCACAATAAACCTAGAGGAACAAATACTCATTGTGTTAAGGAGGGGAGTTATGGTAGCGCTCACCGAAAAAACTGAAAAACGGCTCACCATACAGACTGTGGAAATCGCTCAAGAGACGACGGCTATTCGCTCTTTGGATTGGGATCGCGATCGCTTCGATATTGAGTTTGGTCTGCAAAATGGTACCACCTATAACTCGTTTCTCATCCGTGGGGAGCAGACTGCCTTAGTTGATACCTCTCACGAAAAGTTTCGTCAACTATACTTCGATACGCTCACCGGACTAATCAAGCCAACAGATATTGATTATTTGATTATCAGCCACACCGAGCCAGACCATAGCGGTTTAGTTAAAGATTTGCTGCAAATGGCTCCAGAAATAACCGTTGTTGGTTCTAAAGTGGCGATTCAGTTTCTTGAAGATTTCGTACATCAGCCATTTAAACGGCGGATTGTGAAAAATGGCGATCGCTTAGATTTGGGCAATGGTCATGAATTTGAATTCGTGATTGCTCCAAATTTACACTGGCCGGATACCATTTTCAGCTTCGACCACAAAACCAAAACTCTCTATACCTGCGATGCCTTTGGGCTGCACTATTGCTCAGATAGCACCTTTGATGAAGACTTGGCGGCTATCGAAGAAGACTTTCATTACTACTACGATTGCTTGATGGGGCCGAATGCTCGGTCAGTTTTATCTGCCCTGAAACGTATGGGTGAACTGAAAACCATCGATATGATTGCCACAGGACACGGGCCATTATTATCCCATAATGTTGAGGAGCTAGTTGGACGTTACCGCAGTTGGAGCCAAACGCAAGCCAAGCCAGAAACAGTGATTGGGATATTTTACGTTTCCGAATACGGTTATAGCGATCGCCTCGTGCAAGCAATTGCCAACGGTATCGGCAAAACTGGTGTCGCTGTGGAAATTGTCGATTTGGGATCTGAAGTCGATTTACAAGAGCTGCGGGAACTAGTTAGCCGTTGTGCTGGGCTAATCGTTGGTTTACCTCCGGCTTCTGGCGCTAGGAGCATCCAAGCTGCACTCAGCACAGTTTTAGGATCTGCCAAAGAAAAGCAAGCTATCGGCGTATTTGAAACCGGCGGTGGCGATGATGAGCCGATAGATCCCTTGGTGAGTAAATTCCGAAATTTAGGTTTGACAACGGTTTTTCCAGCAATTCGGATTAAACAAACACCTACAGAAAATACCTACAAGCTGTGTGAAGAAGCGGGAACTGACTTAGCTCAATGGGTAACACGCGATCGCAGTATCAAAGCCATGAAATCCCTTGGTGCTGACTTAGATAAAGCATTAGGTAGAATTAGCGGCGGATTGTACATCATTACTGCTAAAAAAGGCGATGTATCCAGTGCCATGTTAGCCTCCTGGGTTGCTCAAGCTAGCTTCAAACCATTGGGATTTTCCATTGCAGTAGCCAAAGATCGGGCAATTGAATCACTCATGCAAGTAGGCGATCGCTTTGTTCTCAACATCTTAGAAGAAGGCAATTTCCAACCACTAATGAAGCATTTCTTGAAACGGTTCGCCCCTGGTGCCGATCGCTTTGAAGGAGTGAGAACCCAGCCAGCCGAAAATGGTGCCCCCATTCTCAACGATGCCCTCGCCTACATGGAGTGCGAAGTTATCAGTAGAATGGATTGTGGCGACCATTGGGCAGTATACAGCACCGTCTACGCCGGACGAGTATCTAAGCCAGATGCTTTAACTGCTGTGCATCACCGCAAAGTTGGTAATCATTATTAAAGAAGGTACTGGGGACTAGGGATGGGGATTAGGTATCAGGAATTAGATATTGGAGATTGAATATTAAGTATTGAGAATAACTTTCCCAGCCCCCAGTCCCCAATCTCCAATTCCCAATCCCCTATTCCCCAATAAAGCGATGTCAAAAAATAAACCCCGTGATGTTCAAGTTTATCCAATAGCTACAGATACAAGAATACTGCGATCGCGCAGTTGGTCTAGGCTCAGGTTTGAAATTGAATACGCTCTTGCTAAGGGTACAACTGCTAATTCTTATTTAATCGAAAGCGAGAAAACTGCCATAATTGACCCTCCAGGGGAAACGTTTACGGAAATTTATTTAAAAGCGTTGCAGCAGCGTTTCCATCTCGAAGACTTAGATTATATAATTTTGGGACACATCAACCCCAACCGCGCTGCAACTTTAAAAGCTTTGTTGAAAATTGCCCCGCAAATCACTTTTGTTTGTTCTAATCCAGGGGCGATAAATTTACGTGGGGCGCTGGAAAATCCAGATTTGCAAATTCTTGTGATGCGGGGAGAAGAAACCCTAGATTTAGGCAATGGGCATAATTTACAATTTATTCCCACCCCCAATCCCCGGTATGCAGATCAACTTTGCACCTACGATCCGCAAACGGAAATTCTGTACTCAGATAAGTTATTTGGGGCGCATGTTTGTGGAGATCAGGTTTTTGATGAAGGGTGGGAAATATATAACGAAGATCGGCGCTATTATTTTGATTGCCTCATGGCTCCCCACGCCCGTCAAGTTGAAACAGCGCTGGAGAAATTAGCTGATTTTCCCGTGAGAATGTATGCCACCGGACACGGGCCTTTGGTACGCTATGGCTTAATCGACCTGACTAAAGCTTATCGAGAATGGAGTCAACAGCAAACTTCTGCTGACTTGACAGTAGCGTTGATTTATGCATCAGCTTATGGGAATACAGCCACATTAGCCCAAGCGATCGCTCGCGGGATTACAAAAGCTGGTGTCGCTGTAGAATCGATTAACTGCGAATTTACTGAACCAGAAGAAATCCGGGCGGCTGTAGAGAAAGCCGGTGGTTTCATCATCGGTTCTCCTACCCTTGGCGGTCATGCACCCACACCCGTGCAAACAGCTTTAGGAATTGTCCTCTCCACCGCTACTAACAATAAACTCGCTGGTGTTTTTGGTTCTTTTGGCTGGAGTGGGGAAGCGGTTGATTTAATCGAGGGTAAGTTGAAAGATGCTGGCTATCGGTTTGGTTTTGACACCATCCGCGTAAAATTCAAACCCGACGATGCCACCTTACAATTGTGTGAAGAAGCTGGAACCGACTTTGCCCAAGCTTTGAAGAAAGCTAGAAAAGTGCGTCCTGCGCTTCGCAGCAGCGCTTCGCTATCGCCAAGCCAACCTGCAACAACTGTAGAACAAGCAGTTGGTCGGATTGTCGGTTCTCTTTGTGTTCTCACAGCAAAAGAAGGCGATCGCTCTAGTGCCATGTTAGCTTCTTGGGTATCTCAAGCTAGCTTTAGTCCCCCTGGCTTAACCATAGCCGTCGCTAAAGACCGCGCAGTAGAAACACTGACGCATACAGGAAACAAATTTGTCCTGAATATTCTTAAAGAAGGCAATCATTTGGGATTAATGAAACACTTCCTCAAACCCTTCGGCCCAGGACAAGACCGATTTGCTGATGTCGCCGCCCAAGAAGCTGAAAACGGTTCTCCTATACTTACAAATGCCCTAGCATATCTTGAATGTTCCGTACAGAACCGGATGGAATCTGGCGACCATTGGCTAGTTTATGCCACTGTCGAGAATGGCAAATTGTTAGATACTGATGGCGTTACAGCCGTGCATCATCGCAAATCGGCAACTCATTATTAATTGCGAATACATAAAGGAAGCCACTGCGCTGGGCGGTCTTCTATGAGGCGATCGCATGATGCTGCTTGGATAAAATTGTCACGATATTGGGAAGCACAAACGGCTAAAATTTGAGATAGAGGTATTTTCTATTTATTCTGAATAATTTAATGCTCTCTGTTAGAAATTATTGCCATGACGTTACGTGAACTTGAAGATCAAGCACTGAGATTATCTGCCAACGCTCCTCGGCAGTTAATTAATACATTAATGCGATCGCTCCAACCGAAACTTCAGCCAACGTCAAAGCCGAAGGGTTTAGCTGCAAGTTTAATCAGAATTGCGAAGACTGATACGCTGTCACCTACAGATCAAGAAGTGAAAGCCATGCTAGATGAGCGATTGGTGCAAAAGTATCTGTAATGCGAGTTTTATTTTATACGAACGTTCTGCTGGATGCTTTGCTAGCGCGTGAACCTTTTGTGGCAGATGCTGCTTTTATTGCTGGAGACGATTGAATCGGGGCAAGTTGAAGGATTTATGTGGACAACAACGGTTACGGATATGCATTATTTGTTTGCACATGCTCAATGGAAGATGATCTTTCATCAGGGCATTCTGATTGGAGAATCGCAGAAGTGAGGGAGCATCCAAATGCAAGCAAATTCACCAAAATCCTTACTTGTCATTCTATTGAGTACTATTCACAAATAAAGTTTTGCATAAAAAAGGCTCAAGCATTACTGCCTGAGCCTTTTCTAGATTCAACTAAATGACTTTCGCCTACTCAGTTTAGTAGCGACCACCGCCACCGCCACGGTTGTAGCCGCCGCCACCACCGCCACGATTACCACCACCACCACCGAAGGAACCACCTCGGTCTTCTCTGGGCTTGGCCTTATTCACTTTAAGGTCACGACCCAACCATTCAGCACCATCAAGGGCTTCAATGGCTTTGGTTTCTTCATCTTCTGAACTCATTTCCACGAAAGCAAAGCCGCGTAAACGACCTGTTTCACGGTCAGTAGGTAACTGAACACGCTTTACAGCACCATATTCTGCAAATACAGCACTCAGCGCATCTTGTGTAACTTCATAGGAGAGGTTACCAACGTAAATTGACATTAAATGTCTCCAAAATCATAAGTTTGTAGAGATTTAGATTTCGGAGAGAAGTCTGTAATACCAAAAGGGAAAAGCCTGTCAATACTAAAAACAAACACTGTCGCCGAATTAATTCTCATTTCACTTCCCATGATGACATAGCAACTAACTTTCTGGGGGAAATTTTCAAAACTGTTATAAAAAGTTATATAGCAGTCCGCTTTGATTTTTGAAAGTATTTGTGTGGTGCGCGTTCGCAAAGCGTCTCCGACAGGAGAAGCGTTTCGCAGATAAGCGCAGCGCAAGCGCTATAGACAGGGAGTGGGGAGTAGGGAGAAAGCTAATCTATTCTCTTTTCTAAATATTGCCCAATCATCAACTGCTCACCAGCACGAGAGATGATCGTCTGTCTGGTGCGGTATTTGCTGCCAATTAGCTTTAACTCTTCCTCAAACACTGAACCGTTGTATTCAGTTCGCAAACACAGTGTTTTTGGGTTGGAGAAATAATACTGGGCGGTGACTGGTTTGGATATGGCAAAACCGCGATCGCGATACAAAATGTTTCCCATCACCCCAAATATTGTTGAACCTTGCGATTCTTTCTTTGTCTTTAGGACATCTGTACTTTCCCATACAACTGCTGCACCACAGATTAAACTACCTGCATCAGACAAATCATGCATATGAGCTAGCTTTTGCAATTCATCACAGCCCTGCTCTAGAAAATTGATCGTAACTATACTCTCAATCTCCTTAGTTTCTCCCGTCGGTAGGGTGTAGTAGCGTCGTTGCGATCGCCACTTACCTGCTGATTCCTGGAAAAATTCGGAAATCTGGGATTCATCAGTGGTTTGTACGATTCTGAGCAATGATGTCACGCCTTACCTTCCTCACCTAATGCAAATATATTTCTGGCAAAAAACTTCATTTTTGCTGTTGTTGTTATGGTATTTATCGCCCTGTTCTTGCCATATTAAGCAAGGGGGTAAGAAAAATAGTGTTTTCCATTACATTATAAACCTAAAAAAGCAATAAATGTTTAATATTCTTAATAAAATAAATTATTATAAGTAATTATACTTAATTAAGGCAAAATAAAAGTGATGAATATGGAAAAACAAGGGTAATTATTTTAATACTGCCCATGTTAAGATGTGGGGCAAAAAGTTTCATATCTTTAGAAAAAACCCAGGTTTCTCCTATAGGTAGATTTCAGAAAACTAACAAATATTTATACTTTGTTTATAATTTATTAGCTGCAAGAAGATTTTCTACCTCTGCGTAAGAAGTAGAGCGGTGAGAAGTTTTGGATTTTTATGGGAAAACAGTAATTTCTGATACAGAAAGTTACTGTAAGACAGCTTACAAATTCTCGCCGTTTTTCGTTAATGAAATCTCTCAAAATTAATTACTTGGTAAAACACGGCTGTTTAACCCCAAAAGCTCCCCAATAAGAGAAAAATAAATGATTTTGGATATGAATAAGCCGCACAAACAGGTGAAAATGACAGATCCGGTAGCCGCCAACCAGCTCATTAATATCCAGTTAAATTCAGTTGTGAAGACTGAGGTAGCTATGCCTGGGGCGGGCTACGCCTACGCAGATTTAAAGAGTAGACTTCTTGCAAACAGCACTAGTGCAACAGGTAGAAAAGCTAAAGGAAAAAATTATTTACTTTCCTCCATCTCTGTAAGAAGTTTATTAATTTCTTGTTTGCTAGGTATAGGACTGCTGACAGCAAGTTGCGGCTCGTCGCCCAAAGAATCAGCAGATGCACAATCTCAGAGTCCTGCTAGTAAAGAACGCGGTGGTGCAACGCCTGTAGATGTGGCGATCGCTCGAACTGATTCGCTGCAAACACAACCAGAATATACAGGTAATACAACACCTTTTCGGATTGTATCAGTGCGATCGCAAGTGGAAGCCCGGTTGTTGGCTTTGAACCTTGATGTGGGAGATACGGTTAAGCTTGGGCAAAACGTCGGGCAGTTAGATGATGCCATACTTTCGACCCAATTAAAGCAAGCAGAAGCAGAATTAGCAGCCCTCAAATCAGAAGTAGCTAGAGCAACCAATCAAGTAAGCAATGCCCGTGCAGACGTTGAACGGGCGCGGTTAGAAGTGGTACAAGCCCAGGCAGACTCAGAACGGCAGCAGAGGTTGTTTAAAGCTGGAGCGATCGCAGAACAAACTGCCCAGCAGGCGCGTACCCAGGCAAAAACAGCCGCCCAAGCACTCCGGGCAGCTCAAGAACAAGTTCGTACAGAACAGCAAGCCGTCGCTGCCGCCCAAGGTAGAGTATTGGCCCAGCAGGCATTGGTTGCTCAAACCAAAGAGCGCAGTTCTTACGCTCAACTGACATCCCCCATCGCTGGCATAGTCACAGAAAAGGTGACAGAACCGGGAAATCTTCTGCAAGCAGGTAGCGAAGTTTTGAAAATTGGCGACTTTAACCGTGTCAAAGTCGTCGTCCAAATTTCCGAATTAGAACTGGCACAAATTCAAGTTGGGCAGTCTGTACAAGTCCGTTTAGATGCCTTCCCCAAAGAAGCATTAATTGGCAGAGTTACGCGCATTTCCCCCGCTGCCGACGCCACAGCTCGCTTGATACCTGTAGAAGTAGTGATTCCCAACACTCAAGGTAAGATTGGCAGCGGACTACTGGCGCGAGTCAACTTTCAAAACCAGACTCAACAACGGGTAGTAGTACTGCAAACAGCTATTCAAAAACAAGCAGGGGCAGCAAAGGCAGCACAGAAAGAGCAAGAAAAATCATCGGGGACACTATTTGTGGTCAAAGACACAGATGGTAATACGAAAGTAGCGACGCGTGCTGTCACATTAGGACAAAAGGCTGATGGCAAAGTGGAAATTTTATCCGGCTTACAAGCAGGAGAGCGCTATGTTGTTCGTAGTGGTAAGCCGTTAAAAGAAGGTGACACTGTGAGTCTTTCAATTCTTTCAGAAAAGCAATAGTAGGGTGAGCAATAACCACCATACCAATGAAAAAAGTACTCAGTAGTCAGCACTTAGCACTTATCACTTAGTATCATGCAACAAGCAAACAATAATAATGGCAATGGCGGATTTAGTCTTAGTGCGATCGCTATCCGCCAACACATTGGCACACTCATGCTCACCGTGGCAGTAATTGTCATTGGGGTATTTTTTCTCACAACGATTCAAGTCGATCTGCTACCCTCAATTACCTATCCACGAGTTAGTGTCCGGCTAGAAGCCCCTGGTATTTCACCAGAAGTAGCAGTAGATGAAATCACCAGACCCTTAGAAGAAACTTTAGCTGCAACCGAGAATGTAGTCCAAATTTTTTCCCGCACCCGTGAGGGACAGGTGAACCTGGATTTATACTTCCAACCAGGGGGCGATATTGATCAAGCCCTAAACGATGCTACTGCTGCTTTTAACCGAGGCCGAGGACAACTGCCAGATACGATAGAGGAGCCGCGCTTATTTAAAGTCGATCCTTCTCAATTGCCGGTTTATGAATTGGCACTGACATCTGCCTCGTTGCCAGGTAAAGATTTACGCGTATTTGCTGATGAAGAGTTAACCCGTGAACTCAGTGTTGTGCCGGGAGTCGCTTCAGTCGATGTATCTGGTGCTGCTGAGGAAGAAGTACGAGTACTTGTTGACTTGAACCGATTGCAAGCTTTAGGCGTGGGGTTAAATGATGTCTTAGCTGAATTAACAGCCCGTAACCAAGATACTTCTGGTGGTCGGATTCTAGGGCAAACTTCCGAGCCATTGACTCGGACTGTAGGACGTTTCCAAAATGCCAGGGAAATTGAAAACCTCTCTGTAGAAGTTTCCTCCCCCTCATCCTCCTCACCCCTTCCCCGCCGCGTCTACTTGCGAGACTTTGCTGAGGTAATTGATGATACAGAAGACCAGCGAGTATTTGTTTACCTCAACCGTCAGCCGGCGGTGAAATTTTCAATTCAAAAGCAGCCTGAAGCCAACACAATCACAGTTGTAGATGCTGTGAAGCGGCGAATTGAACAATTACGGCAATCGGGTTTAATTCCAGCAGACATGACTTTGAGTCCCACCACAGATGAATCTGTTTTTATTCGCAATTCTTTAAATGATGTCATCTTTTCAGGGATTTCTGGAGCATTGTTAGCAGCAGCAGCAGTGTTGTTATTTTTGGGATCATTCAGGCAAACATTGATTATCAGTTTAACGATTCCGTTGTGTACTCTAGCAGCGATCGCTCTGATGAAAATCTTTGGCTTGACTTTGAATGTATTCAGTTTGGCAGGTCTGACATTAGGAGTCGGTCAAGCAATTGATACATCCGTTGTGATTTTGGAGAACATTTCTGAAAAAGCGGGGATGACTCCCAATCAAAAAGAGATGGAGGCAGAGGGGGAGAAGAAAAATTCAAAATTCTTTATTGACAGTGCTATTAATGCTTCCCAAGAAGTAGAATCTGCTTTAGTTGCTGCTACAGGTGCTAACTTAGTTTCTGTAGTACCATTCCTGTTAATTGGCGGCTTTATTGCACTGCTATTTAATGAACTGATTCTGACAATTAGCTTCGCAGTCGCAGCCTCCCTTGTCGTCGCAATCACAGTAGTGCCGATGCTGTCTTCTCGACTTTTGGGAATTCGCTGGTCTAGTCGGATTAGTGAATTTTGGCTGCTTAGACAGTTTAATCACCGATTTGAAGATGCTACGCGGGGATACAGTAACTTCTTAACCAAGGTTTTACGCCATCGGCTCCTCGTCGTTATCGCTGCTTTGGTAATTTTAGGCGGTAGCAGCTTCTTTATGTTTGGTCAAATTCCCCAAGAAATTTTACCCCGCATCAGTACTGGTCAAGCTAACTTGAGAGCGCAGTTTCCTCCTGGTACACCTTTAGCAACTTCTGAGAAAGTTATGCAAATTGTCGATGACATTTTGCTCAAACAACCAGAAACCCAGTCTGCTTTCACAACTGTGGGTGGTTCTTTGTTTGGTAGCAATACTACAGAGAATCCTTTACGTGCCAGCAGCACTATCAATCTAAAACCAGGCACAGATATCGAAGCTTTCGTCAAAAAAGTAACTCAGGAATTTAACAAACTCAACTTAGCAGGAATTCTGCTACGCCTCAATCCTGGTCAGGTGCGGGGTTTAATCTTGAGTAATTCTCCAGTGCAAGGGTCAGACGTTGACGTGATTCTGCAAGGTGAGAATGAAGAAAACTTAACGCAAGCAGGCGCACAAGTGCTGCAAGCATTGCAAGAAAGGGCAAAATTAGCGACATTCCGACCAGATGCCGACCCCCGACAACCAGAAATACAAATTCGCCCCGACTGGGAACGGGTTTCAGCTTTAGGGTTGAGCGCTCAAGAAATTGGTGCAACAGTTCAAACAGCAATTGAAGGTTCAGTTCCCACGCAAATTCAACGCGGTAATCGTTTAGTTGATGTGCGGGTGCAGCTAAATAAGGAAGCAATTGCGCGTCCTTCCCAGCTAGAACAATTACCGCTATTTACAGAAAGTAATCAAATAATCCGGCTTTCAGATGTTGCGAATATTCAAGAAGGTCAACCTCCTGGTGAGGTGCAACGGATTAATCAGCGCCAAGCTTTTATTGTGGCAGGTAATCTCACCGAGGGAGCTAGTCTTGGTGAAGCGATCGCAGAAGTCAACGAGGTACTCCAAGATGTAGACTTACCTGATGGCGTTTCGATTGTGCCTAGTTCTGCCCAAGAAACTAATCAGCAACTTCAGGATGCTTTAAAAACTTTGGGAGCGTTGGCAACGTTCTTAATCTTTGTAGTCATGGCGGTGCAATACAATTCCCTGATTGATCCATTGGTAATTATGTTCACCGTACCACTGGCGTTAGCTGGGGGAATTTTTGGACTTTACATTACCCAAACTGCAATTGGCGCAACTGTAATTGTTGGTGTCGTCTTGCTGGTGGGAATTGTGGTAAACGCAGGGATTCTAATGGTAGAACTGGCAAACCAAATTCGGGATGAAGTTGGTTGTAGTCGCCAAATTGCGATCGTGAAAGCTGCTCCTCAACGCTTGCGCCCAATTATCATGACCACAGTCACCACTATCTTGGGACTGTTTCCTTTGGCATTGGGGATTGGCGAAGGTTCTGAGTTTTTGCAGCCTTTAGGGATTGTAGTTTTCTTTGGGATGGCGATCGCAACAATGCTGACATTGTTTATCATCCCCTGTTTTTATATTCTGCTACACGATTTGCTAGGTGGGAATTGGGCAAAGCCAGTATTAATTTGGTTGCGTGGATTTACGAAAAAATTGATTTGAATCCCTGATAGAGATTAAATTTTTTAACACGTTCTACGCTGGAATTTAAATTAACGTGATTTGCCAACGAAAAAACTTGTTGGTAGATCGCGTTAAACTCAGCTTTTTTCAAATTCACATATTGTCTAATCTGTCAACGCATAAGTTATAAATTAGATTTTTTATAAAGATTAGGTAAAATTACTAGTTATTTTGATAAAGCATTACAAGAATTGTTTTATAAATCAACCTATGAGTAAATATAAACTCACTGAGTAGGTATACATTAACCGCTATTTATCTAGCAGTTAGATAGCGGTTCAAAAGTGAGCTTTTGCTGTTTGATTTAACCCACGCGGTATAGTATTCTCTCAATCAATATAAAGAGGACAGAAATATGACTACAATAGCAACCAAAATAGCCTTATCTGTTCTAGGAGCAGCAGGAATTAGTTTATTGTCTTTGACACCAGCGAGAGCCTTCATTTTGGTAGAACCTATTGTGACAACTCAAAATGAAGACATACTCGAAACGAAAAAGCCAAGAACTCTTGGGCCAGAATATCAGCCAGGGCAAGTAATAGAATTTGGTGTCTCAGATGTAGCTAATAACTTTCTAAATGATACTGGATACGATATAAAAAGCTTGGTCTTTGATTTAAAAACGCTTGCCTATAGTAATCCAGATTCTACTCCTGCATTTAATAATGAGCAGGTGCAGTGGGGAGATGTTAATGGAGATGGGAAAATTGGTTACTCTAATAACCCCGATCTAAAGGATATTTTTTCAGACATTACTATAAAAGATAACATCATCACTTTTAGTGGTGGCGTAATCCCAAAGGGAACCCTGTTTTACAATCCATTCGCTACCAACCCCAATGTATCGCCAGGTGCTGGAATCATTCCACCAGTGCCAGCAGAGCAACTGGATAAAGATGGGCCAATCAGAGTGGCTAGTTATTACACTGCTGTTCCTGAATCAACTAATGTTTTGGGTGTACTAGTATTTGGCGCTTTAGGTGTAGCTTTAAAAGTAAAGCGATCGCTACACTCTTAACGCTCTGACTGTGTAATTAATTCACGATACACCGCTAGTGTTTCCTGATGGACGCGGGCAACACTCAGCCGCTCTAGGTTGTGATTTGCCCGGTGTTTCCATTCGTGCAACATATCAGCATTACTCAGTAATTGCACTAAAACTCCAGCCAAAGCATTACTATTTTTTGCTGGCACCAAAAGTCCTGCTTCCCCATTGTCCAAAGCTTCAGGAATCCCGTCTACTTGAGTGCCAACGATCGCAGTTCCCGCTTCCCTAGCTTCCGAAAGTACCAATGGGCAAGGATCGCGGTGGGAAGCTAGCACAAATATGTCACAAGATATCAAATAGCGTTGAGGTTCCGCCTGGAAGCCTTCAAAATGAATGCGTTCTTTTACAGAAGTTGCTTCTGCCTGTGCCTCAAATAGCTGTTTATCAGGGCCATTTCCTACCAAATAAAGATGCGCTTGGGGAAAATCTGAGGCAATTTGTTCAAAGGCAGCAATTAACTCAGCGATTCCCTTGCGTTGATACATCCCGGCTACAGTTGCGATCGCTGGACGTTGTAATGGTAAAGGTTGATAATCTTGTATTTGTCGCGTGCGGGGGCTGCCCAAAGTTCCATTGCATACTACCCGCAACTTGTTTTCGGAAATACCGCGCTGTGCCATAGAATCTCGTACAGCCTTACTAACGGCAATTACCCTGTCAGCTAAACCCATCAACAAACTAGAACGCTGAAATTCATTGTGGACTGTGGAAACTAAAGCATATTTATGACCTTTAAAAATGCGGGCTAGGATAACTCCCGTCATCATGTGGGCGTGAACAATATCCGGCTGAAATTCTGCTGCGATCGCCAGGTAACGCCCAGCTGCTTTAATAATACTTATCGGTTTCCTGGTTTGGTCTAGTTGGTAGTGTTTGACACCAAATATATTTAGTAATTTCTCATATTCACCACCAGCCGAAATAACCGCTACCTCATGACCAGATTTAGCCTGTAAACAAGCCAGATCCACAGCCACATTCACAATCCCGTTACCTATTTCTTGAACGTGGTTCAAAATATGGATGATTCGCATAATTTTTGAGAGATGTATAAAAATTTAAGACAATTAACGAGTGTTAATTAACACAATTACTGAGGCATTTACCGACAACTTAAAAGTAGTCAGTAGAGCGTAAAATTAACCACTTGCTACTCACTAATAGCGCTTATAACCAGTTACTTAGCTTAAAGACTTATTCAGTAACGGCTCGATAAATCTGGGTAAAACTCCAAAATTCTGATGTCTTAACAAAAGCAGCAACGGGAGCATCCCATCTTGAAAGGGCTAGTTCTGCCAAGATGATGCGGCGAAATTAATGAATGATTCTCAGGTTGCGGGGGTGGGGTTATGAAGAATTTTCAGGAAGTTAGACTTTTTCCTGCTCTGGCTCTTGTTGAATGCCTACAAATTCTCTTCTTAAATCGTCGTCAGACGGTCTTGTGCGAAATTCCTCGTGGGTGTATATCCACAACAGATAAACAACGCGCTTTGCCTCGTTAACCACATACATGAAGCGACATTTCTTTGCCGAATCTGCTCAAACTCATGAGTAAAAATCACGATCGCAGTGGACACCGCTACACTCTCCCAATTTACTGCTATTCCTGGACAACAACAGAGTTAAATAACTTTCTGACTTTTACAAACTGTATTTAGAATTTTACTTACCGGGTGTTGACACCCTACATTTTCATTCTATGACAATAGATACTCGCTGTCTTCCGCAATTAGACGAAAGCGGATGTTTGATTATTTCTGTTACAGAAGCAATCGAAGCGCGATCGGCTTGTTTTACAATTGGATAGCTAGCTATCCAATCAAGTCGAGCCTTCCAAGCAAAGTGATCGCTCCACTTATTGAAGAATTTTTCACAAAGCTAAAGCTTTACCTGCTTCAATATATATTAGTATTTGAGATAATAAAAATAGACATCTCTGGCAGGCACGCTTATGACCGAGCTTTACGGAGGAATTGACCCTAGAGACATTCCGACCTACTCCATTAGTGATGCCGCTCGTTACTTACACATTCCAGCAGGCACAATTCGCTCTTGGACAGTTGGGCGGCACTATAAAATCACAAAGGGTTCCAACTTCTTCAAACCCCTGATTCCAATTCGCGATCTCAAGCCAAAACTTCTCTCATTTACTAACCTAATTGAAGTTCATGTTCTAAGAGCGATTCGCAAACACCACGAAATTGACTTGGACAAGGTACGAGACGCCCTTGATTTCATTGAGGAGGAGTTTCAATTATCCCGCCCCTTAGCAGGTGAGCGCTTTCGTACTGATGGCGTTGACCTCTTCATTGAGCGATATGGCTCTCTCGTTAATGCCTCTAAACGCGGGCAAACGGAAATGAAAGACGCTTTGAATGCCCATCTTGAACGGATTGAACCTGATGACACTGGGCTTGCAATTAAACTTTATCCCTTTACTCGCTCTCACGAGGAAGACAATCCTCGATTCGTTGTCATGGACTCCCGAATCGCTTTCGGTCGCCTTGTTATTGCTGGGACAGGGATTGCTACCCGCGTGTTAGCAGAACGCTATCAAGCAGGTGACTCAATTGACTATCTTGCCGATGATTACGACTGCGATCGCCTCGCAATTGAAGAAGCTATTCGTTGCGAGAAGTTCGTTGCTGCATGAGACAACCCCAGTCCATCACTTTTTTTATAGATCGATGCTTATGTTCCAAAGTCATTATATCGGCACTTAAGGGTGCAGGACTTACTATTGAAGTTCATCATGACCACTTTGACCATAATGCTCAAGATGTAGCTTGGTTGCCAGAAGTTGGCAAAAGAGACTGGGTTGTTCTGACCAAAGATAGCAGAATTATTAATAACTGTTTAGAAAGAATTGCTGTTGCAAGCGCTCAAGTCAAGTTGCTTGTGTTTGCTTCCCAAAATATCACAGGGGAAGACATGGTAGAAATTTTTTTAAAAGCGATCGGACCGATGCAAAGATTTGTTCACAAGCATCCCGCCCCCTTCATCGCTAAAATCTATGGGGACGGAAAGGTTTCTATGTGGAAAGATGACCAAACGCTAACAGAAGAATTGAAGCGGTTTTTATAAAACCATCGTTGCGATAGCTGTCAAGAGCAATCAGCTTTGCTTCGGTGAATAGCGAGCTTAAAAAACGGAACAGTGATTGAAGAACGCTGTTCCGTTTTTTATCTTCCCCATGAAGCGATCATCTCACACCCTACCCAAAAACTTTTCAGCTTTGACAACGTTTCAATTTCAACTCTCAATTAGTCACAAATTTACAAAATCATCTATTGATTCACTTTTGTAAATGCTAAGTTTTGACAGCAAAAACCATCGGCAACGCTTAAAAGATTAGGACTCAATTAACACAAGTTTACGAACTTGAGAATTGTTTCCCTGAGAGCGGCGTGATGAGGCAGCAGTTAGCAAAAACTTCCAAGACTGAGGAGAAATTATAGATGCATCTATCATTGAAAGAAAACTCTTGATATTTTTTTGCTTCAGTGCTACTAAAATCCAATGGAGTTTCAAGTAATTTTTTATATCCTGAAAATGAGGAATTTTTGAGCGATGTTGCTCATCCACCAAGGCGTAAATTTTTTCCTTCATCAAAATATTTGTAGCTAACCGTCGAGGCAAAGAAAACTTTTGATTATACGCACCTGGCCAAACAGTGCGGTAAGCAAGACACTGATTAAGGAAAATAGCATCGCCAAACTGGGCAATCCGAATCCAGGAATCGATATCATCACAATTAGCATCGAGTGTGGAGTCCCAACCACCAGTTTGCAAAAAAGCATCACGTCGGCAAGCTACTTGTACAGGTGTGCCAAAAGGTACAAGCTCTAAGAGCATACCGTAGTGAATATCGGCTTGTGGGATATAAAAAGCTAAACCAGGGCCTACTTGTGGGGTGCGACTGAGTTCAACTTGATTACCATCCACCTGAGCCGCCACACAAGAGCAGATTACAGCATCGGGACGAAGTGCGATCGCCTTAGCCATCTCTTCTATGCAATTAGCTGCTAAATAGTCATCATCATCTAAAAACTTAATCCAGTCGCCGCTAGCTTTGGCAACTCCAGCATTTACCGTTGCTGCATGGCCCTGGTTCACTTCGTTACGATGGTAAACAACCTTGTCCCCTAAACTTTTAATATAGGTTTGGGTATCGTCAGAAGAACAGTCATCGGCAACAACCACCTCACACTCGATTGTTTGGTTACGAGCCGATTCAATTGCTCTTTGTAGCAAATTTAAGCGATTATAGGTACTGATGACGACGCTAAATTTCATAAATTTCACCCCTGTGTTACGGCATTCTGCAATATAGCTTTGAACTTTAGGCTGTTGTATCAGTAAAATTATCAATCCTAATAAGTAGACTGAAATAGGATTATCGATTTATCATTGATGATCGTGAGATTTTTTTAAGCAGACACCAAAGACTATGAACGCTCAAGAGATTATCCGCTCCATTGAAGCGGAACAGATAAAATCGAATCTGCCCGACATTTATGTGGGCGACACCGTAAAAGTAGGAGTGAAAATCAAGGAAGGCGAAAAGTACCGTGTACAACCCTACGAGGGAGTAGTGATTGCCAAGCGCAACGGTGGCATCAACGAAACCATTACAGTCCGTAAGGTTTTTCAAGGTGTGGGCGTTGAGCGGGTGTTTCTGTTGCATTCTCCCCGGATTGACAGCATCAAAGTATTACGTCGTGGTAAGGTACGCCGTGCTAAACTGTATTATCTCCGCGATCGCGTAGGTAAGGCAACCCGGATCAAGCAACGGTTTGACCGCCCTTTGTGATTCGTCCTTCAATAGTATGAGAGAAATCTTAAGCGGCATCTGCCGCTAACTTGTCTTCTCGACGAAATTAAGGTATGATGAATGTCGCGTGTTGCGTTAAACTGAAACTTAGTTCAGCGCAATAACTGAATCAAAAACAGCTTGTGCGCTCTTAGTTCAGTTGGTAGAACGCAGGTCTCCAAAACCTGATGTCGGGGGTTCAAGTCCTCCAGGGCGCGCTCAAGAGCAAAAAACAAAGCCCGAAATAATTACGCAACTGCTATATTGGCAGTTAGCGATAATAATTTCGGGTAAACTTATTGTATTTGTAGTTGTTTTGCTTTCAGTAAGTAAAATAGAGTCGAAACTGCAAACCCGGATGACCAAAATTGAATGACAAACGGGAGAATTAAGGGTCGTGGCCAAAAAAAGTGAAGCAGAATTGCCAGAAACCACAAATGGGTTTAGCTTTAACAACTTCATACAGGGAACCAAAGAAGAACTTGAAAAAGTAGTTTGGCCCAGTCGGAAACAGATAGTGAGCGAATCCGCCGCTGTGTTGTTAATGGTTGCACTCTCCGCATCTTTGATATACTTGGTCGATGGATTGTTTCGTTGGGCAGCACAACAGGTGTTCTGATGACTTTTGCAACAGATGAACCTCGCAACTCCACGTTCCAGTCGGAGGAAACAGGAGAAACAGCAGAAGCAGCGTCAAAAGAAGCACGCTGGTATGCAGTGCAAGTAGCCTCAGGCTGTGAAAAGCGTGTAAAGACTAACTTAGAGCAACGCATTCAAACTTTTGATGTAGCCGACAAAATTGTTCAGGTAGAAATTCCGCAAACGCCGGCGGTGAAAATCCGCAAAGATGGCAGTCGCCAGCATACAGAAGAAAAAGTTTTCCCTGGCTATGTGCTGGTGCGGATGATGATGGATGATGATACCTGGCAGGTGGTACGAAACACCTCTCATGTAATTAACTTTGTCGGTGCAGAACAAAAACGTGGTAGCAGTAAGGGTCGCGGTCATGTGAACCCAATACCACTAAGTTCTTCAGAAGTCGAACGTATATTCAAACAAACCAGCGAACAAGAGCCGGTTCTCAAAATTGACATGGCTACTGGTGATAAGATAATGGTGCTTTCTGGCCCATTTAAAGATTTTGAAGGCGAGGTAATTGAAGTTTCTCCAGAACGGAGTAAACTTAAAGCCTTGCTCTCAATTTTCGGGAGGGATACACCAGTAGAATTGGAATTTAATCAGGTAGAGAAACAGAGTTAAATACAAATGGCGAAGAAAGTAGTGGCGGTCATTAAACTGGCCCTGAATGCTGGAAAAGCCAACCCAGCACCGCCAGTAGGGCCCGCCTTGGGTCAACATGGCGTTAACATCATGATGTTCTGCAAAGAGTACAACGCCAAAACAGCAGACCAAGCTGGAATGGTGATACCTGTAGAAATCTCGGTTTTTGAAGACCGGAGTTTTACATTTGTCCTCAAAACGCCACCAGCATCAGTGCTAATTCGGAAGGCGGCGAAAGTTGAAAAAGGCTCTAATGAACCTAACAAAAAGAAGGTTGGGTCAATTAGCAAAGCCCAATTGCAAGAAATAGCCCAAACGAAACTCCCCGATCTTAATGCCAACGACATAGACGCGGCAATGAAGATTGTAGCAGGAACGGCTAAAAATATGGGTGTAACAATCACGGATTAGTCATTGGTAAATGACAAAGGACAAATAACAAATTATCGGGGGAGAGGCGAGGCTTCGGAATTACCCCAGGAGAACAAAATGCCAAAAATATCGCGTCGTTTGCAAGGACTGCAAGCAAAAGTAGAAGATAAGGACTATCAGCCTTTAGAGGCTTTAGCCCTTCTCAAAGATACAGCAACAGCTAAATTTACCGAAGCTGCGGAAGCGCATATCCGGTTGGGAATTGACCCTAAGTATACAGACCAACAGTTGCGGACAACGGTAGCACTGCCCAAAGGTACAGGACAAATCGTCCGGGTGGCGGTGATAGCCAGAGGCGAAAAGGTCAACGAAGCAAGCAACGCTGGTGCTGATATAGTCGGTTCAGAAGAACTGATTGACGAAATCCAGAAAGGTAGAATGGATTTTGACAAGCTGATTGCCACACCCGATGTGATGCCACAAGTGGCAAAGCTGGGTAAATTGCTTGGGCCGCGTGGTTTGATGCCATCACCCAAAGGTGGAACCGTAACATTTGATTTAGGAAGTGCGATCGCAGAATTCAAAGCTGGTAAATTAGAATTCCGAGCTGATCGAACTGGCATTGTCCATGTTATGTTTGGTAAGACAACATTCTCGCCTGAAGATTTGTTAGTCAACCTGAAGGCATTACAAGAGACGATTGACCGTAACCGTCCTTCAGGGGCTAAAGGTCGTTATTGGCGCACATTTTATGTGTCAGCCACAATGGGGCCATCAATTAAAATTGATGTCACCGCCCTACGAGATTTAAAACTGAGCGAAGCTGGTTAATTTTTAGTCATTAGTCCTTAGTTATTAGTCATTTGTAAAGGCAAATGACAAAGAACCAAGGACTAATGACAAATGACAAAGTTAAATAGGCAAAGCCGGAGACAGCAGGTGCTAATAGCTTAAATATCCTGCCGAGGTTAAAACTCTAATAGTCAGAATTACCACCCTTAAAGGTGTGATAACTATGGCGTCAAGAGTCTTAATACTCGACCCCGGCTAGATTAGCTGGGGTTTGTTGTTTGGGTTCAGGTTTAGAAGAAACGTACAAATAGGGCACTTCCCCGATTATTTTAAGGAGGTGAGATTGGAATGGGTAGAACACTAGAAAATAAAAAAGAGATAGTAGCTGACCTCAAAGAAACTTTGAGTCAGTCAACTCTGGCACTGGTAATTGACTATCAGGGGCTAACAGTTTCTGAAATCACAGACTTACGGCGGCGGCTGCGTCCTAGTGGCACTGTTTGTAAGGTAACGAAGAACACTCTAATGGGCATTGCTATTAAAGATGATGAAAAATGGCAGCCTTTATCGGAATTGCTCAATGGTTCTTCCGCCTTTTTGCTGGTAAAAGAAGATTTTTCATCGGCAATTAAGGCATACCAAGAATTCCAAAAAGTCAGTAAGAAGACAGAACTTCGTGGTGGTGTACTGGAAGGTCGCCTACTCAAAGAACCTGATGTCAAGGTATTAGGAGACTTGCCATCTAAGGAACAACTCATCGCCCAAATTGCTAGGGCTATCAACGCCTTGGCTACCAAGATTGCTGTGGGTATCAACGAAGTTCCTGGTTCACTGGCTCGTGCTTTGCAGGCTGTGGCCGACCAAGAGCAAAGTGGTGGTAGCACTGAAACTGCTGCTGTCCAAGATAGCAGTGCCGAAACCGCTAGTGAAGTTGATAGCAGCACTGAAACTGCTGCTGAATAGACTTTGTGGTTCATCAGTCAAAAGTCAAAAGTCTATAGTTAAAGACCAATGACCCATGACAAATAAATAATCAAAATTACAGGAGTTATATCAATGTCTGCTGCAACCGATAATATTTTAGAACTACTGAAAACCCTTTCTTTGCTGGAAGCTTCTGAGTTAGTCAAGCAAATTGAAGAAGCTTTTGGCGTGAGTGCTGCTGCACCTGTTGGCGTAGCGTATGCAGGCCCTGGTGCTGCTGCTGCTCCGGCTGAGGAAGCTGTTGAGCAAACCGAGTTTGAAGTGATTCTCGAATCAGTACCAGCTGATAAGAAGATTGCCGTGCTGAAGATTGTCCGGGAATTGACCGGTTTGGGTCTGAAAGAAGCGAAAGACTTGGTAGAAGCTGCTCCCAAGGCTGTTAAAGAAGGTATTGCTAAGGATGCTGCTGAAGATGCTAAGAAGCGCATCGAAGAAGCTGGCGGTAAGGTGACTGTTAAGTAGTCACAATTTTATTACCAGTTGTTTTCATTAAGGAGCCTAAGTCAGGCTCCTTTTTTTTGGATTTTTCTTCAATGTCAACTGCATAGCATTCGGTCAATCCTCGCCAAAATCTTCGCACCTCTGCATCTATTATGGCGATCTTTAATTCCACTTACCTATTTCCTCGATCTGTATATGCGAATCCCTGTTTCAGTAATTTCAGCCTGGGGATAGAAACAAATTTGCATTGCTAAGTATAGCTTTGCGTAAAATCGTAGCGTTTTTAATGCAAGGGGACGCATTGGCATTGTTAGCTAATGCGTTGCAATTGTTAGTCGATGCGTTGCCATTCCAGGGTATTGCCAAATTTAATTCGCTACGAATAAATGAAATGCTGTACTAAGTCCATTTTATGCTTAGATACATCTGGGTCATTTTGATAAGCGATCGCCTTTTTCGCCAGCCTGCTTGGTTAATATTCTAAAAGCTTTTACTAATAAAGATTTCAAAACCAGAGGCTATCAGTTAATTGACATTGGCAAGTCGAGAAAATTATTAGAGTCATTATAGTACAAACATACTCAAGTTTGGCATCAGAGATTGTGACGAGTTACAAAGTCTTCTACACTGACTGCATAGGTTTTAACTCTCTCTGTTAGGCTCCTCATGACGGTTAACGATTCTGAATACATCAGGCAAACTGAAGCCACTCGTGTACGTGTACTAAGCGAAGCACTACCTTATATTCAACAATTCGCAGGTCGCACTGTTGTTGTCAAATATGGTGGTGCAGCGATGAAAGATAGCACACTCAAAGACAAAGTTATCCGCGACATTGTATTCTTGTCTTGCGTCGGCTTGCGTCCAATTGTAGTACACGGCGGTGGCCCAGAAATTAACAGTTGGTTAGATAAGCTAGGCATTGAACCACAATTTAAAAATGGTCTGCGAGTTACTGATGCTGCCACAATGGATGTGGTGGAAATGGTTTTAGTTGGTCGAGTGAACAAAGAAATTGTCGCGCTAATTAACCAAGCTGGTGGATTGGCTGTAGGACTTTGTGGTAAAGACGGTAATCTATTTACAGCCCGTCCCCAAGGTCAAGAAGACATCGGTTTTGTGGGAGAAGTCAGCAATGTAAATATCAAGATTTTAGAAACTCTCGCTAGCAATGGCTATATTCCGGTAGTGTCCAGCGTTGCCGCAGACGAGACAGGACAAGCTTATAATATTAACGCCGATACTGTAGCTGGAGAAATCGCTGCTGCACTAGGAGCAGAAAAGTTAATTTTACTGACCGACACCAGTGGAATTTTCAAAGATTACAAAGATCCATCTAGTTTGATTCCAAAAGTAGATATTCGTGAAGCCCGCGAACTGATTGCCAATGGTATAGTTAGCGGTGGGATGATTCCCAAAGTCAGTTGTTGTGTGCGATCGCTTGCTCAAGGAGTCCGTGCAGCACACATTATCGATGGTCGCATTCCCCACGCTCTGTTACTAGAAATCTTTACTGATGTTGGGATTGGGACGATGATTCTGGGTTCGCAGTTTACGTAGTAAGAGTTAGGAGTTAAGAGTATAGACGCGATTAATCGCGTCTGTACAGGAGTTAAGAGTGAGGAGTAAAAAGTTCTTCCTCATCTCTCTTTAGAGACTTGCAAATAAAAAAATACTTAACTACTTTTTGTGGGGTGGGCGATACGAGCGCCCAGTAACTAAAGGCGGGCTTTTTAGCCCACCTAACAAGATTGGGTAATTTATTTGTTGGAAGTCCCTTACCGGGGATAAACGAAAACACGCGATCGCTCACCGCTAAATGATCTACGATGCCATGAGTTATCTATAATCACTGGATTAACTATGGTTGAGTCTCGAATTGCCGGATTAATCAAAGTTGGATTAATCAGGATAGAATTTCTCACGTTCTGCCTGATCTGGGGATAGGAATAATTGTAGTAATGAGTGCGTTGTGGTATTAATCCTGTTGTTGGGTCTACAGGCATAGGTGTGGGAATCGGACTACCATAAATAAAAGAACCAACAGAAGGCGATGTCTGACGACAAGCTGCTTCGCATCTACGCCTCGCTCCATAACCACCATCAATTACGATTACACGCTGGGCGGAAGCTGGAGCAATGCTTACACCCATCACTCCTATAGTCATGCCTGCTAAGAGCCAATTTAGTTGCGAATGCTTGATTTTCAACATATTTTTGCTCACTTGCATTTGATACCAGAATTTTTAATCAGCAAATAATCATAGCTATTTAGTTAAAATTTTAGAAGTTTATTTACTTTCAGGTTGCCAGCTTTTGAAAAAATTCCAAAAAGATTGCTGGTATTGGCAAAATTAAAATAGTGGTGATTTTTGTATAAACCGTGAGTGTAGAAAGTTTAGAAATTGCTAAAACCCGCTACCAGGCTGGGAAAGTTGCCTTTGAAAATGGGCAATACCGCGAAGCCGTAGAAAATTTAGAAAAGGCCAGCGCCCTGTTAGCTCGTAATTCTCGCCTTGGGGGGGAAGTGGAAATCTATCTGGTGACAGCTTATGAAGCAGCTGGACGCACCGATGATGCGATCGCTCTTTGCGAAAGACTTAAACGCCATGCCCATTTTGAAATTGGCAAACAAGCGCGACGGATGCTTTACATCTTAAAAGCACCAAAGCTGAAAAGACCTAGCGAGTGGATGACCGAAATCCCAGACTTGGGCGCACTAGCCGATAATGAACTCAAAATTTCTATTGCTGCTAAGTCTACTAAATCTTCTGTGCAGCAGAAGCCTAAACCTACGGAGCCAGAATTCGTTGATCTCAGTCAGGTCAATACCAGAGATAATCGCTTTATTTGGGTGGCGCTAATTGCTATCGGTTTAACCATCTCGTACTTGGTTTGGTTGAGTGTTTCAGGAAACCCAAGCTGATAACAACTCACATTGGATTAGTTACCCCTCTTCTGTCACTCTCCGAAAACATTTGCCATTTCTGAATTCTAGAGCTTTTGTATAGCAAGCGATGGCTCCGGCCGCCGCAGGGATCGCGCGATTCTTTTCTAATAACAAATACAAGACTCATTTTTTCTAATAGTATAGCTTGTATTGATTGCCTCATAAGGTTTATAGCGATCGCCCTGCCGGGAAGTGACAGAAAAGGGTTACCTACTATGAGCAGTAATTTCAGATGAATATGGAATTATTCAAGCGAACGAAAATAACCATTTGGATAATACTTCTTTTTCCCTCTTTGAAACTATTGCTTGCGC
This sequence comes from Nostoc sp., assembly GCF_036919495.1. Taxonomy (GTDB): domain Bacteria; phylum Cyanobacteriota; class Cyanobacteriia; order Cyanobacteriales; family Nostocaceae; genus Nostoc. The sequence continues at coordinate 60,327 of NZ_JBALBZ010000170.1, read as the reverse complement.
GGCGTCTTCAGCAATTACTGCCTTTGACCGCTTTCAGAGCGGCACTAAGACATTAACTCTACTTTTCTCTTGCCTAATTGGAGGATAATTATATACCTAAATTATTTAATTTTTATCAGCAATGATAATATACATCTGCTGTCATTTCAGCAATGTTTTTCCAATTATATTCTTTAGCTAGCTGGAGGTTATGTTCTCCCATCATAAATAGCTCATCGTGCTTTTTTACAGCAGAATTCATAGCATTCATTAAGCCATTTTCATCATCTATCTGATATAAAAATGCGCCTGCTTCGTCAAGCACTTCTCCAATGCAACCTTTGCGTGGGGCTATACAGGCTCTACCAAAGGACATTGCTAAAAGTACTGCACCCGATGTCAAAATATCTCGGTATGGAAAGATAACTGCATCACAAGCATTCATGTAAAGTTGAACTTCATCATTTGGAACGAAGCCTGGAAAAAACTTGATTCTTTGATCATTAGCAATCTTCTGCTTAAGCATATCTGTTATTTCTTGACTATCGTTGTGAACTCTGCCAGCAATGACTAGTTGGATTTTCTCACTATGTATTTGATTGAACGTATCTATAAGTTCAAATACTCCTTTATAGGGACGAATCGAACCAAGGAAGAGAAAAACAAGATTAGAATCTTTTAAACCTAATTTTTCTCTGGTTGTTACTTTTTCAATCTTATTCTCGTAAAAGTCTATGTAATTACCATGTGGAACAACAAATACTTTATCTTTATTCCTAATATAAAACTCCTGTATAACCTCTTCTTTTGCCACTTGGCAATGAGTAATGATAGCGTTAGATAATTCAGCTACGATAATGCTATAAATCCGATCGAAAGTTAAGTTTATGTTTTCATGATTTTTAAGATTATGTACCGTCCAAATAATTTTTATTCCAAACAACTTTAGTAAAATTAGTTGAAATACAACTATTAATAATTTGAGTATATTATTAAATTGATTTGGGTATGCGAAGAATGTATCTAACCAATGGAAATGTACGAAATCTGCCTTTTCCTGTAAAATTACTAAGGGTAAAAAGAAGGTTGTTGAAGATGAAAGGCTTGGGAATGCTAATTTAATACCTACTTTTTCTAAATTCTCACTTAGCTGTGTTATGTAAGGATTACCCTCAACAAATGCTTTAGGTAGAAAAATCGATTTTATCTTTTCCATTTTTGATTTTTCATTTTATAAGTCGTTTAAAGTTTACATAAATAATTTGTCAATCTTGTGTCAAGAGGATGTAAACTTTGCGACTGGTTATAAATCAAAAAACGGAAGCTCTAGCTCCTAGATTTAACGGGAGGTAGAGCCTTGTTGATCGCATTCTTAGCTCTCCTTGGGGATGAGGCAGGGCAAGACTTTTAGCTTAATAAGCTACTATTCACATGATGGTCAATTTGTAAAGTGAGTAAGTCCTGTGTCTAGCCCTTTCAAGGTGCTGAAATTTAGACCGATAATTGGTTATTTCAACCTTCAAAAAGCCGAAAATCTGAGCGGATGATTCAAGATGGTAGCACTGAAACAACGTATCTTCGTTGGCCACCTTGAAAGGGCTAGTCCTGTGTCTAATAAAATTTCGGCGGCAGTTTTGGGTTCACTGTTAGCTTATTTGGAGTTTATAAATCCTATATTTGCTGCCTTAACGGGCAATATTTACTACTTGCCAAAATAATTTTGGCGCAATCACGAAAATTGACAAGACGTATACTATGATACCTACAAATATACAAAGAACTAGTAACGCAAAAGAACTGATTAATGTACTCAAAAAATATTTAACAATAAAAATAGCAATCAGCATAATTATTGTTCCTGCTAAAGGGATCAAACCTTGGCGCAGATAAGTTCCTACATCAATGCGAATCAACTTCCAAACTACCCAAATATCAAGGGGTGCCATCAAATAACTTCTGAGAACGTAAGCTGCTGCAACAGCAACAATTCCCCATTTAACTGATATAGCGAAGACAATAACATTACAGACGGCTTGTACAAAATCTAAAGCCAATTTCCAAAAAGGTTTTCCTACAGCCATTATCACAGGGGCATTGAAATAAAAATAAGCATAAATAATACCCATAAGATTCAAAACTTGCATTACTGGAATACTTGGTGACCATTTTTCTCCAAATATAACCAATACTATTTCAGGTGCTAATATTACCGTGGCCATAAACCCCGGAAAAGTAATTAAACTTGTAAGTTGAATTCCTTGATAAAGTGCATTGCGTAATCTTTCAGGTTCTTCTTGTAATCTGGAAAAGGTAGAAAGAGAAACTTTTGAAATAATGACAGTTAGTAATTGCGTTAAATTTAGCAGCAAACGATAGGCAACACTGTAATACCCTAATGCAGTAGAACCCAGGAAATAGCCAATTAAAAAATCGTCAGAACGGCGGTTTAAAAAGTTAAATAAATTCATCCCCATTATATTCACTCCAAAGGCAAATAGTTCTTTGAAGTGTTTTGGCGAAAATCTGAATCCTGGACGCCAGTCACTTACCCACCAAAGTACTAAAACTTGTGCAAAGCTATTGGTTAATTGCTGACCGACAAGGCTCCAGACTCCAAATCCCATAAACGCCATAGTTAAACCGACTATTCCGCCAAGAATTACTGCTACTAATGAGCGTATAGCAAGGGATTTGAAAGCCATTTTTCGTTGAAATACTGCTTCTTGAACAGTACTAAAACCACTGATTATAAAGCCTAGAGATAAATAGCGGATTATTGGCGTAATCTGTGGCTCTTTGAATAAATCACCAATCAATCCAGCACAAGCAATACTTAATATTGCTACCAGTCCACTGACTCCTAAATTAGTCCAAAAGGCAGTATCTAAATGTTCTTTTTCTATATCTTGACGTTGCACAATTGCTTGTGAAAAACCTTGGTCAAGAAAAATCTGCAAAAAATTCAAAAATATGGTGGATAAAGCAACTAGACCAAAAGTTTCTGGCCCTAGCAAGCGTGCCAGGATGAAGAAAACACCAAGTGCAATAACTTGACGTCCCCAATTGTCTAGAGCAGACCACAACACTCCTTTAACAGCTTTTTGTCGTAAATTTGATGAATCTTTACGTGATTGCATTATAGAGTCTACCCCTGAAATAACCTATAATGAACGTACATTTATTGTGTCTGTAATCGTTTGTTTGGTTTGCAACCATTACAGTTCGATGCTCTTGCGGTAGAACTAAATTTTTGCACATAGCGTTAGTTCTTATCCAAATTTTTTAATCTAAAAACAACAAAGTAAAATATTATTAGTTAAGTGATTGATGTAATGTTATGAAAAATAGTTTTTCACGTTTAATGAATTATTCCTTAAAGATTATACTACCTTTTGCAAATTTGTAGTAATTGGATAAACTTTACCAGTCTGTTGCGAACTTTCCCAAAATTATAGAAACTAGGGTGGAAACCTTTAACACTAGATTGCCTTGTGTTGAGGTAAAAGTCAAGATTGGTTAAAAAGTTTGACTTTTGGAGAGACTTATAGTTATGAATTCTTCCATTTTCAGACAGATTTTCTTGTGGTTAATCAGACCATTTAGTTTTTTATTGACACTCAATGGTCGAAATCGAATGAACCGCCTCTTTCCCATGCGAAATCCTATTCTCTGGCTAGTGCTGTTAACATCTTTGCTACTGACTGGCTGTGTTAAGTACGATGTAGGGCTTAATTTTGACAACTCAAATAGTGGGGAACTAGTACAGCATATTAAGTTGGGAGAGCGACTAACTAGTTTTAGTGGCGATTCTGTGTACGAATGGTTAAACAGCATAGAGCGCCGCGCCCGTCAACTAGACGGGAAAACACAGCGAGTTTCCCAAGAAGAAATCATTGTCACCATTCCTTTTAGTAGTGGTAGGGAATTACAAGAGAAGTTTAACGAATTTTTTAACTCCCGTGCAAATCAACCCTCTGACTCAGTGGGAAGCCAATCTGACTCAGAACTGCCGAAAATTGAATCAAATGTCCTCTTGGAGCAGAACAATTTTTTACTTTTAGTCCGAAATCGATTAATTTATGATTTGGATTTGCGATCGCTATCCTTAATTGCCAGCAAAGGTAACGTCTTGGCTAATGCTGGTTCAATTCTCGACTTGGAATTTAGCTTGAAGACTCCTTGGGGAGCCAAAAATATTCAACTAACTGAAACTGCGATAGAGCCAGAAAAAAATGGCAATCGATTAGTGTGGAAACTCCAGCCTGGTGAGTTAAACCACATAGAGGCTGTTTTCTGGCTTCCCAGTCCCCTTGGTATTGGCGGGTTGTTAATTATCCTGTTTGTCTGGGGAGGATTGTACTTGAGATACAATTTCATGCCAGATCCCAGAATTCAGTTTTCTCCCAAAGCAGCAGCGATCCAGGAACAGTAGACTATAGCGATCGCGGATTTTGTATGCAATACACTCTGACTTAACACTCTTGAAACCATTGCTCTATAAGGGTCACAAGGATTTAATTTTCTTCTTGGCTTGACAAATTAGCTCTTAGTGTTCTCGATAAAAACTCAACTTTATTGAGGATAGATAACGTAGCTTTCAGGCTTCGGGATTTGGTGAGTGTAGACGCAAACGGTGAGGGGGTCGCAGTCTTGGCGGTTCCCGTCGATTGCGACCCCCCGAACCGGAAGGGCTTGTCGTCAGACATCGCTCTCGCAAATGTTAAGAAAGATCCGGGTAATGCATAGCCTACAAGGGAAGGGGTTGGGGGTTAAGTCTCTATCGGACTCAATCCGGAAGCGCTAATTCATCTGTTTAATATTGTCATTGTTGAAGAAGAATTCAGAAGTCAGAATTCAGGAGCAAAGCTTGGGATTGCTCCGCCGAGGCGTCAGAATCAAGACGCTCGTAGAGTTGCTTGCCGCCGGCGCTATCCGCTTTTCCGGTCAGAATACAAGACAAGAAGGGTATTCTGACTCCTAACTCCTAAATTCTGTTCGATAACGATACCGCCACATCACAAAACCGGTGATAAATAGAATGAGCGGTGCAAGTCCGACAAACACATAGAGAATACGTGTTGGTAATCCGCCAAAAGTGCCATAATGCAGTGCTCCAAAGGAATCCCAAATTTTCTCACCTAGAGGTGCTTTTAACCCATTCTTCAGTCGCAAAATCTCACCTGTATACTGATCTAGATAAATCTGGCTGTAGCCGAACTTCCAGCTTTCCTGGGGTAGTTTTTTGCCCACTGCGATCGCATCTTCTGGTTTTGTTGGTAGCAAAACGTAAGTTGTAACTTCATCTGGTAATGCCGCATCTGCTTTTTGCAACAGTTGTGTTACATTAAGCGGCGATTTGCCAGTAATGTTTTGCGAAACAAGGTTAGATGGATTGGGAGTAGAGGTAAGTGCATAAATTATAGATTGTGTGAAATCATAAAAATTCCAACAGAAGCCGGTGAAGCTAATTAATCCCAAAAAAACAGCTAATATAATCCCTGAGACTTTATGGATGTCAAAGTTGACTCGTCGTGGATGTGCATTCCATTTAATTTTGAAGCCAGAAATCAGCCTTTTCCATCCAGGCCAGAGAATAATTCCTGTAATGCAAAGGATGAATAGTAACAGCGCCACTACCCCCATTATTTGAATTCCAACATCGCCCGCGAAGAGTTCATAGTGTAATTTCAGTGTGAGTGACTTCAGGGTATTCTCCAACACACGGCTACCCATGATTGCACCTGTGTAGGGATTAACGTTGATTTCTGTTCGTTCACCTTCAGAAGAAAGGAGCCAGATTCGGTAAGGAACATCTGGTTCTGGTAGTGTATAGATCCGCTCAACTTTGAGTTCTGGGTGGTTGCTGTAAGCTGTCTTAACGGTATTCAGCACTGACTCAATGGAAACTTGTTGTCCTTGAGGGATGACATGTCCGATTTGGCGAGCCAATAAGAAGTGGTCGATCTCATCCGCAAATACCAACAGGCTACCTGTTAAGCCAGCTATAACTAATAGCAGGCCTATAGCTAAACCAATATAGCGGTGTAAGCTAAATACTATTGGGCGTAATTTAAATTGCTTGATCGTAAACATGACGTAAATGCCCCGAAATTGCGATCACAACTCCCACGAAATCGTGCCCTGCACCGTGAACGGCTCGCCAGGATAAACACGCAAAATGTTACGAGCAGACTCAAAATAATCTACATCAAACAAATTTCTGAAATTGACCTGTGCGCGGAGCTGTCCTTGTTTATAAAAAATGGCAGCATCAGTACGGAAATAGCTTGGCAGTTCAAAGGAATTCTCTAAATCTGCTTGGCGATCGCCCACATAGAATAATCCCAAACCAAAGCCGAGTCCTTTGAGACTACCAGATTGAATTTCATACTTAGTCCACAAATTGAAACTATTTTTTGGGACATTGTTGAGGAGATTACCTGGTGTGTAAGTATTGTCTTTGGTGATTGTGGCATCCGTGTAAGCATAACCTGCAATCACATTCAAACCGGGTAAGATTTCACCCCCAATGTTGAATTCGATACCACGGCTGCGCTGCTCACCTGTTTGAATCGAAAAATCTGGATTATTTGGGTCTTCAGTCAAGACATTGGAGCGAGTCAGATTATAGAAATTCTACCAATGTCTTCATGAACATAATTGTCATTCCTGTCAGGTCCACTAATGTTCAGATTGCGTGGTATTTTCCCATTTGGGTTCGGTAGTACAGTGCCGACGGCTGGTAGCCACAATCGATTGGTGTCTGCACTTATATACTCTCCTTCCAGAGTTAACTTTGTTCGCTCACCAATTGCAAAACTAAAAACTGGGGCAATGAGTAGATTTTTATCATGAGCAAAATCGATAAAACTGCCTGCATCTTTATAGGACACATTCAGTCGATACAGCCCTGTTTTGTCATCATTTAAAGGCCCAGATAGATCCACAGCGCCCCGATAATAGCTGTAACTTCCAACCGTTGCTTCAACCGCATAGTAAGGAGTGGCGAGGGGTTGCTTGGTAATCAAGTTGACTGTGCCACCAGGACTACCATTACCAAACAGAGCTGAAGCCGGGCCCTTGAGGACTTCCACTCGCTCTATATTGGAGAGTTCCAGTGAGCGTCCACCCACAGGATCTGCCAGACCATTTCTGAGTATAGTCCCACTCTCAAAGCCCCGAATGGTAAATGAACTTGCTTCGCTATTGCCAGGTGTTCCAAGTGTTGTAATCACACCGGGAACATTTCTTAAAGCATCGTTCAAGCGGGTAACTTGTTGGTCGCGGAGTACCTGTTGCGGTACAACTTGAATTGATTGCGGGATGTCGCGCAAGGGTGTATCAGTTTTGGTCGCAGTTGAAGCATCTGGTACACTGTATCCATCTTGTTCTCCTGTCACCACCAGTTCAATTGGCTCATCACTAGAAGCCGGTGGTTGCTGTGGCTGAGTTTGGTTTGTTGGCTGCTCTACTTGAGGTGTTGGTTGTGTTTGGGATAGCTTCTGTGCAGTAGATGCAGCAGTTGTCAACCCGAAAATCAAACCTTCATCACTGTCAAATAACTCCACTGTTGGTGAGCTTGCCTCACCGATCGCTGTTACTCGGATGGTGTTAGCATCAAAATTGGTTACTGTTATTTCAGTAATTCCCGCAAGTGGTTTTTCAGAACGGAATGTAAACCCATCACCATTGGGTAAACGCAGCTGGGCATTAGGAATATCAGCGATAAAACTATTACCAGCACTGCGATTCGTAATTTGTAATTGTTCCCCTTTTGTGGTTTGTAGAATCACCTCCACACCTTTGGCGGTGGGATTTGCCTTCACTGCCGTCACTTGCACAACTCCTGATGCAGGAGTTGACGATTGAGAAAATAACTTATTAATATTAGTGGCTGGAAGTTTAACTTCGCTCAGTTGAGGAATTTTTGTAATTGCTGGTGTCTCATTCTGTTTCACTTCTGCCTGTACAGATTGCGCCATCAACAATGGCAGAAAACTCATCACCAACCCCAGCCAAATATTAGACGACAACCCTTGAATCCTCACAATAATTCCCCATACTCCACTAACTAAAACCCTCTTTATTGAGAAGATTTCTGAATAAATTCAAAATTGAGATTAGAGGAATTTGATGAGTCGCGTCTACCCCAATACAGAACTAATCATCGCCAAACAGACTTTTCTCCCAACCGACACTGACTGGGAGAGATACCAAACTTACGTTTAAAAGCAACACTAAAGTGGGTGGGATTGGAGTAACCAGTCATAATTGCTACTTCTAGCACTGAACGATTTCCTTCTCTGAGCCAGCGTTTTGCTTGCTCCATGCGTTTGTCTGTCAAGTAGCCAAATACGGTGTTATCAAAGAGTTGCTGAAAACCACGTTGAAGGGTGCGATCGCTTACTCCCACCTGTTGTGCTAATTCTAATAATGTTGGTGGATTTTCTAGACGGGAGAGTAAAATTTCTCTTGCTTGATATATCCGCTCCACAGTTCCGGCTCTAAATCGCGGTTGTAGTTGTGGTCTACCTTGGTCAGCTAAGAAGGGGGCAAGTTGCAATGCCATTAACTCTAGCACCTTCGCCTGTAAATACAAACGCTTCGTCATCCCGTGGAAGGGACAGTTGACTATTTGCTGTGTCACTCTCTGTATTGCTGTTGTAGTTTTTGGGTAGAGCAATGTCTGCGATTCGTTACCCTTTGCCAAAAAATGTAGTTGCGGTGGAATTTCTCCGTCCCCTGTAGGAAAAAAGGTTGCCAACAACTCAGGAGGCATACTGAAGCCAATACCCACATGCGCTTGAGAATTCAAATAAGTCATATTTCGTTGAATGCCGCCACCGGAAATGAGTGTGTATCCTTCTCCTAATTGCCCTCCAAATTCATCTATAATTTTTCCTGAAAGACGAACAGCAAATTGCAAAGGGTGAACGCATTCACAGCCTGGTTCCAGTATGTCATCGTAGTATTCGTAGTTACCAATCCCCAGCCACACTTGGGGATAGACTTCTATGCTTCGTGTATATCCTTTGCCCAGTTGCTTGGGTATTTGACAATAGGATTCAAATGGCTCTGACAAGTTTTGCTGGCTATTTTGTCTAGCTTCTGCCCAAAGCTCTCTTTCCTGTTCCGGCGTTAGGATAATTGTCATCGCTGGCGATTGGTAGATGCTGAGAAAGTAATGAAAAAAATTATCAATAAGCTTACCACAGTTTATTCGTAACTATTGTTTGTTTGGAAGACAAAAAAAAGAGTATATGGCAATCAACTAGTGTGGAAACTCCAGCCTGGTGAGCTAAACCACATAGAAGCTGTTTTCTGGCTTCCCAATCCCCTTGGTATTGGTGCGTTGTTGATTATCTTGTTTGTCTGGGGAGGATTGTACTTGAGATACAATTTCATGCCAGATCCCAGAATACAGTTCACTCCCAAAGCAGCAGCTATCCAGGAACAGAAGACTATTCATCTGTTCAATATAATATTGTCAGTTAAGCCGATGGAGAATGCATCGGCTTTTTTACACTTTCCCCAGCTTTTTGTAAAAATACGCCTTCTATGCAGGAACAACATATCAAGAAGATCAATGAGATTCTGCTTGGCTACTTCTGTGGTAGTACATTACTCGACATTAACCCGACCAAGGACAATATTCCTCTAGTTGCTGCCAACGTCCAAAAATCGACGCATTCTTTTTCGGAAGGTCAATTACTGTACATCTACAATGTTTTCTGGGGTATGAACAAAAAGGCTCTAGTTGTTGGTCGCTATCGTCGTAAGCATCGACTAATCCTTGGTGTCTGCCCGATTTCGTTAAATTTTGAATTTTGAATTAATTTCTCCCCTGCCTCCCTTCACGGTGACAACCGCTCAATTTTCCAAGTGTGATTATCTAAACGGCTATAGAGCAAGCGATCGTGCAGACGACTGGGGCGGCCTTGCCAAAACTCAATTTCTGTGGGGATCACTCGTAAGCCTCCCCAATGAGGCGGTCGGGGAATCTCCTCATTTTCATATTTGCTCTTAAACTCCTGCAAACGTCGCTCCAGGACTTCTCGGCTTTCTATCACCTCACTTTGATTAGATATCCACGCACCCAGACGACTGTTGGCAGGGCGACTATGAAAATACTGGTCAGACTCAGTTTCGGAAACTTTCTCCACATACCCCGAAATCCGCACTTGACGTTCCAGTTCTGCCCACCAGAACACTAAAGCTCCTTGAGGATTTTCTGCCAGTTCTTGTCCTTTATGACTGTTGTAGTTGGTAAAGAAGGCAAAGCCCCGTTCATCAAAATCCTTGAGTAACACCATTCTGGCTGAGGGTTTACCGTCTGGTGTCGCGGTAGCAATGGTCATGGCATTGGGTTCTGGGAGTTGCGCTACTAGTGCCTGATCGAACCATTTTTTAAATTGGATAAACGGATTGAGGTCAACTTCAAGTTCGCTCAAACCTTCCAAGGTGTAGTCTTTGCGAAGGTCAGCTACGGTTTTGTCCATTTTGATTTACTTCCTCGTTATCAGATACGCTTATACATATCTTTGTTAAAAATATCTATGATGATGATGATCAGCACCATCAAGAATTTTACAAATTCTCTTAAAGAATATCTAAAATAGGTTGCATAAAATGCACCGTTCGACCTCCCTTCGACGCCTGTTAATTTATGGTCTAAGCGGCCCGATTATCGCTCTCAATGTCTGGCTGCTGTCTGTGCTTTTTCGCTATTTTCAGCATCCCATTACTGTCTTGATCATTGCAGCGATTCTGGCTTTTCTACTAAATTACCCGGTTAAGTTCTTTGAACATGCCCGGATCACGCGCACTCAGGCGGTGATCATAGTTTTACTCGCAACATTAACTCTGTTGGTGATTTTGGGCGTAACTCTAGTGCCGTTGATCATTGACCAAACAATCCAACTGTTAAATAATATCCCTGATTGGTTAGGCGCCAGTCAAGAAAACTTAAAGCAGTTTGAGATGCTGGCGAAACAACGACGTTTGCCAATTGATTTGAGGGTTGTGAGCAGTCAAATCAATGCCAACATTCAGAATCTGGTACAACAACTAGCTTCTGGTGCAGTGGGATTTGCTGGAACACTGCTCTCAGGATTACTTGACGTAGTGTTAGTAATCGTGCTTGCATTTTATATGCTTTTATATGGCGATCGCGTCTGGTATGGTCTGGTCAATCTTTTGCCTTCTAATATTGCAGATCCTCTTACCACATCCTTGCGCCTAAATTTTCAGAACTTTTTCCTCAGCCAGTTATTGCTAGGACTGTTCATGGTGCTAACCCTGACGCCAATTTTCTTAGTGATGAAGCTGCCCTTTGCCCTGTTGTTTGCCATATTAATCGGAATCTCGGAACTCATTCCCTTTATCGGGGCATCTCTCGGCATTGGTCTAGTGACGATTTTAGTACTGCTGCAAAATTGGTGGTTGGCAGTTCAAGTTGCCATAGCCGCAATTCTCATGCAGCAGCTTAAAGATAACTTGTTAGCTCCCAGGTTACTCGGCAATTTTATTGGGCTGAATCCCATCTGGATTTTTGTAGCTATTTTAATGGGATTTGAGATTGCTGGCTTGTTGGGGACACTTGTTGCTGTTCCCATTGCTGGTACTATTAAAGGCACTTTCGATGCGATTAAGAGTGGTAAGCCAAGTAACTTTGTGTCAACAACTGTCACTATTCCTCATAACCCACCTCCTGATTAAGAGGGAGCAGGGAGCAGGGGGAAAATTCCTCTCCTCTGCACCCTTCCCCCTGCCCCTCTGCCTCTTCCCTATGCCCAAAGTTGCACAATCTGATCTCACAATTCACAATGGTGATTGATTACAAATTTCTGGGAATACTGCCAACAGACAATTCCTCTCATTAATTAACTTAGAACCCGTTAATGGAAGCTTCCGAGCTATTAGAAACAATCACACTCCTGATTTACCAAGCTGAACAGGGAGAAATTGACCCTTGGGATGTCCAAGTGATTGAGGTGATTGACCGTTACTTAGAACTGATGGCACCGGAGGCAATAGGAAGAGGTTATGAATCGGACTTGTCTCAATCTGGACAGGCATTTTTGTCAGCATCACTGCTGGTATTATTCAAAGCTAATACCTTGATGCAATTGTCAACAGTAGGAGATATTACGGATGGTGTAGTAGATGATTCCCTATTGGAAGATGAAGACGGGATATCACATCAGGGTCATCGTCTACCATTAGAACGGCAATTGCGTCGTCGTGCATCGGCAATGCCGCCACCAAAGCGCCGGGTGACTCTGCAAGAGTTAATTAAGCAATTGCAGATTATGGCGAACCAGCTAAAACTGGTAGAAAAAGTCAGCAAACCTATCCGTCCCAGACGGCTGCCTAGCGTCCAAAGTATGCGGGAGGCGCTGGAGTTAGCTCACCAGGAAAATCTGACGGAAGTAGCTAGGGAACTGGAGCAGGTGTTGAATGTGTGGGCAAGGGAGCTAAATTTAGAACAAAATTGGTTGAATCTAGAACAACTTGTAGAGTTGTGGACTCAGACAAAGCATCTCAACCAAAATGGGTCTGGACATGATTCTAAACATAGTAACCTAGTTAGCGTTTTCTGGGCGCTACTACTACTCTCGGCTCAATCGAAAGTAGAGCTATTTCAAGAGGAGTTCTACCATGAGATTAAAGTTCGGCTACTTATAGATTCAGCTAAGACTGGCAAACCTTTTGAGGAGTCGATGAACTAAGAAAACGATAAATAGCTTTACAGATAATTTACAGATTTTTGATTCAGTCCCAAAATCCGAGTAAATTGAAAAGATAAGCGATCGCTTGTCATCTAAGTATACCTATGGTTGTAATAACCACTAAATTCCTGTTATCCCTGTTTAAGGGATAGCTTAGAGCAGAAATAAAAACTGATGATTAAGTATCACTCGATGAAAGTAAACTGGCTTGTGGTTGAGGAATAAATTTTTATGAAAGCGATGATTCTCGCGGCTGGCAAGGGTACTCGCGTGCGTCCGATTACCTATACAATTCCTAAACCAATGATTCCCATCCTGCAAAAGCCAGTGATGGAGTTCTTGCTGGAACTGTTACGCCTACATGGATTTGACCAAATTATGGTCAATGTTAGTCATTTGGCAGAGGAAATAGAAAACTATTTTCGTGATGGTCAACGGTTTGGGGTGCAAATTGCCTATTCCTTTGAAGGAAAAATTGATGACAATGGGAAACTGGAAGGCGAAGCAATTGGTTCAGCTGGAGGGATGCGCCGCATCCAAGACTTCTCGCCCTTTTTTGATGATACCTTTGTAGTGTTGTGCGGTGATGCTTTAATTGATTTAGATTTAACTGCGGCGGTTAAATGGCATAGAGCTAAAGGCTCGATCGCTACTATTATTACGAAATCTGTCCCTAAAGAAGAAGTTTCTAGCTACGGTGTGGTGGTGACTGACGAAGAGGGGCGTGTTAAAGCTTTCCAAGAAAAACCTTCAACAGAAGAAGCCCTCAGCACCAACATCAACACAGGTATTTACATCTTTGAACCAGAGGTGTTTAACTATATCCCCTCTGGTGTCGAATATGATATTGGTGGCCAATTATTTCCCAAATTGGTAGAAATCGAAGCCCCCTTCTACGCCATCCCTATGGACTTTGAATGGGTAGATATTGGTAAAGTACCAGATTATTGGCGGGCGATTCGCGGTGTACTGCTAGGTGAAATCAAGAATGTGCAAATTCCTGGTCATGAAGTCGCTCCTGGCATCTACACTGGTTTAAATGTAGCCATAAATTGGGACAAAGTGGATATCACTGGCCCAGTTTACATTGGCGGGATGACGAGAATAGAAGACGGAGCTAAAATTGTCGGCCCAGCGATGATTGGCCCTAATTGTTGGATATGTAGTGGCGCAACAGTAGAAAACAGCGTGATTTTTGAATGGTCGCGCCTGGGACCAGGAATCCGTTTAGTCGATAAGCTGGTGTTTGGACGTTATTGTGTGGATAAAACTGGCGCTGCAATAGATGTTCAAGCAGCTGCTTTAGACTGGCTGATTACCGATGCCCGTCAGACTCCGCCATCACATACGCCTCTTGAGCTACAAGCGATAGAGGAATTGTTGGGGACAAACGCAAGTTAGGGAATGGAGCAGGGGGCGGGGGGCAGGGGGAATAACCAATCTCCAATTAATCCCCAATCCCCAATCCTAACTATTTAGATACGTATATCTTCTGAGACTCTGTTCGTAGGTTTGTAGCAGTCGCTGAGATTCTGCTAGAGTGATGCGCTTTTCTTCTAATGCTTTTTCGCAACGCTGGCGAATGTTTTCCACCATATCTTCGGAGTCATACTGGACATAGCTTACCACTTCGCTCATGGTGTCACCTTTGACAATGTGTTCAATCTGGTAGCCTTTGGGCGTCAATTGGATGTGAACGGCGTTAGTATCCCCAAATAAGTTGTGCAAATTGCCCATGATTTCCTGGTAAGCTCCATTCAAGAACATTCCCAAATAATATGGTTCTCCGGGCTTGTAGGTATGCAACTCTAAAACCGATTTGACATCGCGCAGGTCTATAAAGCGGTCGATTTTACCATCACTATCGCAGGTGAGGTCTGCCAAAATTCCCCGCCGTGTTGGTTCTTCATCCAGGCGGTGGATTGGCATGATTGGGAATAGTTGGTCGATCGCCCAGCAATCTGGTGCTGATTGAAACACTGACATATTAACGTAATAGATGGAAGCCATGATTTTCTCTAGGTCTTCCAGTTCATCGGGTACGTATTCTTGCTGTCTAGTGATATTAAGAATTTTCTGACAACAAGCCCAGTAGAGGCGTTCGGCTTTGGCTCGTTCTCTGAGGCGTAAAATTCCTAAGTTAAAGCGGCTGATGGCTTCTTCTTTGAATTGTGCAGCGTCGTGGTACAACTCTTGGTAATTCTCTTGGTTAATCGATTGGTAGCTTTCCCAAAGATAATTAATTATTGGGGATTCTCCCTCTTGTGGAGGTTCTGGTGAATCGAGAGGGACATCACTAGTACTGAGAACATCGAAAATCAGCACCGACTGATGGGATGCGATCGCTCGCCCACTTTCACTAATCAGTGTTGGTACGGCAATCTGCCGCTCTGCACAGGTATCTTTTAACTCTGCCACGATGTCGTTAGCATAGTTCTGCATGTTGTAATTTTTCGATGCATAGAAGTTGGTTTGGGAGCCATCGTAATCTACACCCAAGCCACCACCAACATCAAGGTATTTCATATCTGCCCCCAGCATCGACAATTCCACATAAATGCGGCTGGCTTCTTGGATGGCATCTTTAATCACATTAATGGCTGAGATTTGTGAGCCGATGTGGAAGTGCATCAACTGCAAAGAATCAAGCAGGTTAGCTTCGCGTAACTTGTCAACAGCCTCGATTACTTCAGGCATTGTCAAACCAAATTTAGCGCGATCGCCACTGGAGGCTCCCCAACGTCCCATGCCTTGGGTACTGAGTTTAGCACGAACACCTAATATCGGTTTAATACCTAACTGGCGATTGGCATCAATCACCAAATCAACCTCTTCAATCTGTTCTAAGACGATGATTGGTGTTTGCCCTAGTCTTTGGGCTAACATCGCCGTTTCGATATATTCTCGGTCTTTATAGCCGTTGCAAACTAACAATGCTCCTGGTGTATCCAAAACAGCCAGAGCAATCATTAATTCTGGCTTGGAACCGGCTTCTAAACCAAATTGATGAGGTTTGCCAAATTTTACTAAATCCTCAATCAAATGCCGTTCTTGATTGCATTTGACGGGAAACACGCCACGATAGACACCAGGATAATTATAGCGGGCGATCGCTTTAGCAAAACAAGCGTTTAACCGCTCAATCCGGTCTTCCAAAATATCGGAAAAGCGAATCAACATGGGAAGTCCCAAGTTGCGCTGCTTCATGGCGTTGACCAATTCAAACAAGTCAAGAGATCCCCCGCGATCGCCTTTAGGTGCGACGGTAACATGACCAGCAGCGCTAATGGAAAAATAAGGTTGTCCCCAACCTTCAATGCGGTATAAGGCTTCACTATCCTCAATTTTCCAGGAGCGAGGTAAATCTCCTGTGGTAGGACTAGGTGGTAACAGCTTTTTTTGCTTATGGTTTTTCACTTCTTTGTGTCCATTGGACGGTTGTTGTACCACCTCGTCAGATGTAGCAGTCGAATCAGCACCCATTTCTTCCTAACCTCTGTTTTTCGCCCACAATTTAACAATTTAACGCATTCATTTAGGAACGTATATGCACCCAAAGATAATTTCTGAGATAAACTCTGATTGGTCAAGAGTCATTGGTTATTGGTTATTAGTCAAGAGTGCAAAACCCTTACCCTTGGACAAATGACTAATGACAAAGGACAAATGACAAAATAAAAACTTTATTAAGCTTTGGGAGATCGCAATGGAACGTACATTCTTAGCAATTAAGCCAGATGGAGTACAACGGGGGTTAGTAGGAGAAATTATCCGTCGCTTTGAAACTAAAGGTTTTACCCTAGTTGGTTTAAAGTTCCTGAAAGTCAGTCGGGAATTGGCTGAACAACACTATGATGTTCACCGAGAACGTCCCTTTTTTGCTGGTCTAGTCGAATTTATCACTTCTAGTCCAGTGGTGGCGATGGTATGGGAAGGTGATGGTGTTGTTGCATCTGCCAGAAAGATTATTGGGGCGACGAACCCCTTAACATCAGAGCCAGGAACGATTCGGGGCGATTTTGGCCTGAATATTGGTCGCAACTTAATCCACGGTTCTGATGCTCAAGAAACCGCGAAACGGGAAATAGCCCTATGGTTTAAGGATGAAGAATTAGTTAATTGGCAACCACACTTAACGCCTTGGTTGCACGAGTAAAAAATTAGGAAGTGGGGAGTGGGGAGTGGGGAGTAAGTGAACAATTATTCTTCCTCATCTCCCTCATCCCCCTCACTTATTTAGAGACTTCGCTCTTTTCTGGTTCTACTTGGGGTAATTCAGTACCAACACGCTTGGAAAATCCCCAGCCTAAAATCAGGAAAATGGCAGCAATCATGATCCATTCTGGTGGAACTAAACTATCGTTCACCACTTTCAACAACAAGCGCAAGCCTACCAACGCTACAGTTACATAGCCTGCGTCTTCTAGGTTTTCATATTCGTCTAGCCAACGGATAAACAATCCCGCCATGAATCGCAGTGTAATAATACCGATTGTTGCACCGGTCAGCACTAGCCATTTTTCTTGAGAAACTGCGATCGCAGTTGTCACGCTATCCAAAGAAAATGCCAAATCTGTAAATGCAATCACGGGTATTGCTTGCAACAATGAATTAAAACGCGGCCCGTGATGGTGATCGTCTTCACTTTGTTGAGAGGTAAAGTGTTGGAATACCAACCACAGCAGATAAGCAGCGCCCAATAATTCAAATTGCCAGAATTGTTGTACCCAAGTGGCAGTGAGAATCAGGCTGATTCGCAGCACATAAGCAACGACTAAACCAAAGTTCAAAGCTCTACGCTCAAGTTCCTTGTCTTCCAACCCTTTTGCGATCGCAGCCAGGGCGATGGCATTGTCGGCAGATAACAGCGCCTCTAAAAGCACCAGGATCAACAGAACTATAGGGGCTTCAACGCTGAAATGAAA
Organism: Nostoc sp.; assembly: GCF_036919495.1. GTDB lineage: Bacteria > Cyanobacteriota > Cyanobacteriia > Cyanobacteriales > Nostocaceae > Nostoc. The sequence continues at coordinate 42,692 of NZ_JBALBZ010000170.1, read as the reverse complement.
GTCGAGGTAATTAAAAATTTGGTCTAGCATTCCGGGTTTCTCAAGCAGAAAAAATTAAAATTTGACAAGAACAGAGATTTGCGTGTTAAAAACCGCAATAAATTGCCACTCTAATTCAGCTTAACGTGGTTGTGGTGCATTTTGAAGACGGTTGAATGTATGCGATCGTCGTGTTAGTGGGGTAACTTGCGTATAAGTCAATACACCAAAAGTTTTAACATCTAGTGAGTGCGATCGCAATGGGCTGCTGTCAGTTCGCATCTAGAATATAGGATATGAAAACAAAAATATATTTTGTATCGCCCTCCAAGTGCTAAGACCTCATAGAAAATTTGTAGGTTGGGTTGAACGGAGTGAAACCCAACATTTGCATGGCTTTGTTGGGTTTCCTTCCTCAACCCAACCTACACCGAAGTGATTTTTTAGGCAAAACCTACGCAGTATTGATTTTATATCGCCCTTCAAGCGGCTTATTATTTTAAAATAATCAAAATTTCTCAACCTATAAGCAGACCTCTTAATCAGCTTTTAAATAGTTACATTATGGATGACTTCGCTTTACTCGGCTTAAGAGATTTTACTTCTTTGATTACAAACGTGCAATTCGTTTTGCGGAGTCAGGAAGTATTGATTGATTGTGTATATAATCCTGATGAGCGTTTGCCTTATCGTTTTGTTTTTTACGATTGTCGAGAAATTAAATGGAATTTGCTTTTCCCCGACGATACTTGTGACACAGAAGCAGATATATTTGATTTTTTATTAGGTAAGGAAAATCACTTTCAACCTGCTCTTTTTCATACAGATATTTTTGATATTACTATTTTGTATCGAAGCTTTAAGCTTGAAAAAAATTGGTGAAGCTATTATTTAGAAATCAAAATTCATTTTTTAATTGAACCGCTTTCTCTGCGAGAGGCTTCCACCAACGCATAGCGTCTCGTAGAGAAGATGCAGAGGACACAGAGAGAAAAAAGAAATGCTTAACTGAACTGTATTGCATTAAAATTAGGGCGTATTAGCCCAGGAAGTCTCACATAATTCCCCTTTGATAGACGGTGCGTGAATAACGTACCCTAAAAATTGGAGATTTTTTAAATTTAAAGCCCCTAATTGCAATTTCCTCTACCACTACGCAATTCCAAATTTCACAAAATCTCTGCCAACTTTTCCACCAGACTATTTACTAAATCCAATAACCTGATGTCATCTGTATAAAAACTATTTCCTTCACCAGCTAACAGATTTTTTACAGCAGATAACCTGTCATTGGTTTCAGTAATTCTCCAAGATTCATCTAAGTTTACTGCAAAATCAAACAGCGATCGCTCTCCTAAATGCTGTCTTACCCTAACAGCTACACTATCATTACTTACCAAAAATTCCTTAATACTATCTAATTGAAAATTACCTAAAATCTCGTCATGTCCCCACGTTTCTAGCCAGTCTCCCTCCACATCTTCAACGTAAATATTGACAAAATCAACACCGTAAGTTAACCAGTTCTGCTGCATTTGTCGCGCTGTTGCTAAAGCTTCAGCAAATGTATCTACTTGATTGTTGCAGTGAGTTTCTCTTTTATTAGCCATAAAAGCTCTAATTAGCACGTAAGTATATAGGCTAGACACAAATCTGAAATATCAAATTCCTGAAAATTCACGAAAATTTTAAATATTTGCCACCAGAAAGGTAATCACTGTTATACAGGGCCACGTTGACTAACTGGTTGACAAAATTAGCATCCTTGGGATTGTAACTTAAGAACAGCCCCCTCTCGATTTCCCACGATCGCAATGTATTTTGCCAAGCTTCGTACTTTTGATGATTAAGTTCTTCACTAACACTGGTAATTTGAATGCACAGTGGTTTATTGTTACGACTAACAATTAAATCTGTTGCCATTGAAAGGTCGGCTATATAACGCTGCCAAAAACTACCTTCTCGCTGAACAATATCTTGGGCTATTGATTTAATGATATCATCATCTACCTGATTAAATTCGCCTGCCATCAATTTTTGCTTCCAAATATAAAACTTGGAGTCACTTGCATTAAACCATCTGGGAAATAAATAACCATACCAATATCTTTCAATCGGCGTCATCAGCTCGAACTTTGCCTTTTGTTCTTCTTCTGAAGGTAAGGATTTGATTATCAGCCAAATTGTCGAATCCGTAATTACCTCTAGTAAAAAGGCCGTGACAAAGGGTTTTGCAGTCAGGGAACCTGGTTTGATGTCTTTTATCCAACGATTGATTTCATGTAATCTTCTCGCTAAATTATGATCTATCGACGAGGCTTGCTCGATAAGGGACTTTAGCTGATCCTTAATTTCTTGTGCTTGCAAACGATGCCCTACTTTCAGAAGATTACGCTTTTTTTACACGCTGATAACTAGATTTTAACTTGAAAATGTCTTTAATTAATTTCCTGATGTCATCAAATATTCTCTAGGTGGATGCCCTGTGTACGTAAATCGAGCAATTTCTTGCTCTGCTTGTTCGGCACGTTCTTTTGCCTGTTCGGCACGTAAACGTTCTTGGTTAGCCAATTCTTCTGATGATAGTATCAATTGATTTTCAGTAGTGAAGAATCTTAATTTACCTTCATAAACTCCCAAATAAAGTTCTAACTGCTGACTCCACAAACGGCCATCAGTGATTACTTGGATTTATTGATACTTCCCATCAACTAGATGAAACCCTTGAAGTTCCATTGTTACAGGATCAAACCAAAAATAATCTGGTGTACGGAAGGTATCTTGGTAAACTTGTTTTTTTAAACCTTTATCAACTGCTGCTGTTGAACTTGACAAATTTTCCACAATCACATTGGGATATTTGCCGTCTTCTTGCCAAACTACCCAACTCTTACGGTCTTTTTTCTGGGTTCCCAAAACTACAAAAAAGTCTGGACTACGAAAATATTCTGATTTTTTCTGGTTAGGACTGTAGTAAATCGTCAAATTGCCAGAAGCATAAAAATCTTGCCTATCTCGCCACCATAATTTGAGGATGCGAATCAGCAAATCAATTTGGTCGCGGTGTAGATCGCTTTCTAAGGGTGGTTCGTCACTAAGTATATCACCAGGAGGAAAAATAATTTCGTCTTCTGAAATATTATCAGAGATGATTTCTACAGTAGCCGGTTCAGACATCAGCGATCGCTTTGCAGATTTAGGTTCATTTTACTGAAAATTCGGTAACTTGCAGATGGCTTTGAAAACTTGTAATAACTCTATTGCACCTGGAGATTCATTCAGATTTAATAATGGCATTAACTGATAATTTGGCTGCACATCACTTCTTAAATAAACAAATTGATAACGCAGTCCGTTAGTTGCCAAACCCAAAACTGATGGTTGTTGATCTAAACTTTTAAAAGCATAAGTAAGTAATTTAGGCAAACCCTCACCCACTTCAACCGCACTATTTTTCGTTTCAATCACCACAACCCAAAAAGGGGGTGCAATATTACTTTGAGAATTATTAATTGCTAAAATATCCATCCGCCCAGTAATTCTTTTGTCTTCATCTTCAACTGCGATCGCAATGCTATCTTCCATTGTCAACCGAATCGGCACATCGTAAAACCCAGCTAACCGCATCAAGGGTGCGATCGTTAAAAATTTAACCAAACCTTCAGAAATTTTACGATCGCTTAAGTAACTATCAAAGTCGTTTCTGATTCGTAATAAATCGTGCTATTCAAACTCAGAGAGTGGTTCTAGAGTTAAGAAGTCTGTGAATGAACCATTTTAAAGCTTTTCTAATTTGAGAAAGCGATGAACATCGTTGAGAGATAGGCTGCTGGCTTCGACGGTGAGGGGCATAGTTTCAGGCTTTGCTTGTCAAGACTACTTACATTTTGCAACATTCCCAGTAGATAGGTTGTAAAACGTTTTTACATTTCTTGATCGCTTGCTTTTGCTAGATGAAAATCAATGTAAACTAAATAACTTGGCAATTTCTACCTAGCTTAACGAAAATCTAAACAATGTCTAGCACAACTGGGCTAAGAATAGTTTTTAGTATTAATAGCGATCGCACTCATAACTAACCATGTCTCAACCAACTATAGAATCAATCCTACAAGAGAATCGTCTATTTCATCCTGCCTCAGAATTCTCGCAAAATGCCCATATCAAAAGTTTAGAAGACTATCAGCGTCTCTACGACAAAGCCAAAGCCGATCCGCAGCAATTTTGGGCAGATTTAGCTGGAACAGAATTAGAATGGTTCCAAAAATGGGATACAGTATTAGATTGGCAACCGCCTTTTGCTAAATGGTTCGTTGGCGGTAAGATGAATATTTCTTACAACTGCCTTGACAGACATCTCACTACCTGGCGCAAAAATAAAGCAGCATTGATTTGGGAAGGAGAACCAGGGGATTCGCGTACCCTCACATACGCCCAACTGCATCGGGAAGTTTGCCAGTTCGCCAATGTGTTGAAGCAACTAGGTGTACAAAAAGGCGATCGCATTGGTATATATATGCCGATGATTCCCGAAGCTGCGATCGCAATGTTAGCCTGTGCGAGAATTGGCGCACCCCACAGCGTAGTATTTGGTGGTTTTAGTGCCGAAGCTTTGCGCGATCGCTTAATCGATGTTAAAGCTAAACTGGTAATCACGGCTGATGGTGGTTGGCGCAAAGATGCGATCGTTCCTCTTAAAGAACAGGTAGATAAAGCCTTAGCTGATGGTGCTGTTCCCAGTGTAGAAAATGTCCTCGTTGTCAAGCGCACCGGACAAGAAACTTATATGCAGTTGGGGGGACGCGATCATTGGTGGCATGATTTGCAAAAAGGAGTATCAGCAGATTGTCCCGCCGAACCAATGGACAGCGAAGATATGCTATTTGTCCTCTACACCTCCGGCAGCACGGGCAAACCGAAGGGCGTTGTGCATACAACTGCTGGTTATAATTTGTATACCCACATCACCACCAAGTGGATTTTTGATCTCCAAGACACTGATGTATATTGGTGTACTGCCGATGTAGGTTGGATTACGGGACACAGCTACATTGTTTACGGCCCTCTTTCCAACGGTGCAACTACAGTGATGTATGAAGGAGCGCCTCGCGCTTCTAATCCTGGCTGTTTTTGGGATGTAATTGAAAAATACGGTGTTAATGTTTTTTATACTGCACCTACGGCAATTCGGGCATTTATTAAGATGGGCGAACAACATCCCAATGCGCGAAACTTATCTTCATTGCGTTTGTTGGGAACCGTGGGCGAACCGATTAATCCAGAAGCTTGGATGTGGTATCACAAAGTAATTGGTGGCGATCGCTGTCCAATTGTGGATACTTGGTGGCAAACGGAAACAGGCGGTATCATGATTACACCGCTACCAGGGGCGATTCCCACTAAACCAGGTTCCGCAACTCTTCCCTTCCCAGGAATAATTGCAGATGTCGTAGATTTGGAAGGAAACACCGTACCAAATAGCGAAGGCGGTTATCTAGCTGTGCGTCATCCTTGGCCAGGAATGATGCGGACAGTCTACGGCGATCCAGAACGCTTCCGCCGCACCTACTGGGAACACATTCCACCCAAGGATGGTAACTATACTTACTTTGCTGGTGATGGCGCAAGACAAGATGAAGACGGTTACTTTTGGGTAATGGGTCGCGTGGATGACGTACTGAATGTATCAGGACACCGACTCGGTACAATGGAAGTAGAATCAGCCTTAGTTTCGCACCCAGCAGTTGCAGAAGCGGCGGTAGTGGGTAAGCCAGATGAACTGAAGGGTGAAGAAGTAGTGGCTTTTGTGACTTTAGAAGGCACTTATCAAGCAAGTGAAGAACTGAGTAAAGAACTCAAACTGCATGTTGTCAAAGAAATAGGTGCGATCGCACGTCCCGGAGAAATTCGCTTTACAGACGCTTTGCCCAAAACGCGATCGGGTAAGATTATGCGGCGCTTGCTGCGAAATTTAGCCGCCGGACAAGAAATATCTGGGGATACTTCCACATTGGAAGATAGAAGCGTCTTGGATAAATTACGGGAAGGGGCGTAAGTAATTCTAAATGAGGTTAGTAGGGGTGCATATATGTGCCCCTTTACTGTCTGTCTTCTGATGCATTACGCGATAACGCACCTCATTTATCATAAATATTAGAACATTATTAAGGCATTCAGGGCGATGAAGGTGAAGCGCAAACTGAAATCAGCATTTGTTCAATCTTTTAGTGGCATGACGCTGAGTATTATCACTGGAATTGGTTTATCACCATTAGCGTTAGCGGTTCCTGCAAAAGTTTTTTTGCATTCCCCTGGACAGTCGGTTGAGAGACAACCACAAAAACTAGCGCAGTTTTCAGACACAGGAGGGCCATCACAGCGATCGCAGATGCTGCAACAAGCCAATGCTTTATTTAATCAGGGAGAGTTGACAGGTGCAGAGGAAAATTTACGCAAATTCGTTAAACAATTTCCAGACGATGCCTTCGGACACTTTCAACTAGGAAATGTGCTTTTTCGGCAAAAGAAACCAGAAGAAGCAATTAGTTCTTATCAAGAAGCGATTCGCCTCCAGCCAAAATACGCTCTAGCTTACAATGCGATGGGTATGGTTTACGCTAGCGAAAGTCGCTGGGAAGAAGCCATTACTCAATATAAAAAAGCTTTAGAAATTAATCCTAATTATGGCGAGGGGCTGACTAATTTTGCACTGGCATTGTGGCAAACAAATAAAAAAGATGAGGCGCTATCTTCTTTAGAAAAAGCTTTAAAAATCTTCAAAGAACAGAATAGAGGTGAAAAAGTTAACCAAGTAGAGCGAATTTTAAAAGAGATCAAAACTGCTGAAGATCCTAGTGTTTCATGAAAATCATATTATTTAACGTTAGAGCATTGGAATATGTTTGATAACGTGAGTAAATAGCTTAATTTAGTATCTTTTCGCGCAAAGATGCAATTGTGCATCTTTGCAGTTTTGATGTGAAAATGCAAAAAGAGCTTATAAAAATAGATAAAGTAGTAATAATTTGATATCAAATAAATAAATTTTTGGCTTTTTTACAAATTAGTAAAGGGTACAATAATTAAAATCTTTAGACTAAGCATTTATTATACCAATTTCAAAATAAAAGTGCCTTTTGATATAGTAATTCCATAATACCTGTGTAGTGATAGCTCTCTCCTGAACTACTCAATACTTTAGGTATTGACCCAGAAGATTAGATTAAGAGGAATTACTCATATTATAAGATGATATAGCGGTTATCGATTCTATGAGAACACCAAAGTCCTTGCTGTCAAATCATTTCAGCAAAGTTTATGTATCTCACTGAACTGCACACCGCTATAAACTGTATCAAAAAACGCTTTTAAAGGTTCATGTACCATTCTGGGATAGAAACACCACTACAATAAAAGTCAGATAAACCTTTGGTTACCAGAAATGTTGGATTAAGAAACATTTTTTTGTTATGAACTTATGAAATCATGTACTTAGTAATGTATAATTAAGCCCAAGAGTTCAGGGTGCTTGTCAAGTATTAAACTACTTGCTGGTACTGCCAAAGCATGTTGTATGTCTAAATCTGCAATCACTATTACCGTCAAATTGTTCGCTGCTTATCAAGAAGCCTTTAAGGTTTCGGAACTGGTGCTGGAATTTCCCAAAAGTATACCAGTAAAAACAGTATGCGATCGCCTCATAGCTGAACACCCCGAACTCTCCCAATGGCGTGAAGTCACCCGCTTTGGAATTAATCTAATATTTGTCGAACCAGATACTCTACTACAAGACGGGGATGAAGTCGTACTGATTCCACCAGTCAGCGGCGGCTAGCAAAAAACTTAGGAGTCGGGAATTAAAGATTTAAAACTTCTAATTCATAACTAATGACTCTCGCATTGCAGTTTGATTGATTTTTACATTAGCATACATATTAATCCCTACTTTTACTTAACACTGCAAACTCTTGTTTTAAGGGGGAGAGTGAAAAACTACCGTTTAAGCAATTGCACTTATAATGCAGAATCCAATGCTAGTAATTGCAAATCTTTTTGAATGTATGTTTAAAGCTACGACTCCCAGCAGCACAGAAGAATACCAAGAGCAATACCAAGGAGCAGCAAACATAAATAATATTAAAGTAACCCATCCTATATTTATACTAAGATTATTTTCAGAATATTTCTTTTTCCAATATGGTTTTACCAGAATAATCAAATAAGAAACTACAAATATAGAAAATATTATAGGTTTAATTATTGAGTATAAAGTATGTTGGAAACTTAGAGAAAAGTTTAGGATTTTCAAACTTAGTAAACTCTTTACCAAAGCATATAATGAATCGCCTACTTTTTCTTTAACTCCAGGATTTAAAAGGCTTTTCCAAGCATCGACTGTAGGTAAATCTATAATAGAAGTAGCAAAAACTATACCTAAAGAGATGCAAACAGCACTAAATATAATTTTCCAACGTTGTTGCTTAATCAAATAAACAAAGATTAGAGGTAACCAAATAATTGGTAATGTTTTAATTAAAAAACCAATCCAAGCTGTCACAATTGCAGCTATATAATTATGGTTTTTGAGGCAGATTATTAAAATAATTAAAACTGTAGAGATTAATACATCAACATGTGCATTTGTAACCTGCTCATACAGCAAAAATGGGTTAACTAAATATGCAATTGTTACATTAACTTTATGAGGAGATGTTTTTAAATGCTGCCATATTAAGGAACTATTTAATATATGGAATGAAAGACATATTAATTTAAATACATAAATTCCCAAAGTTGGAGTAATTGCAACAAAAATAGCGGAAAACATAAAAAATAGTTGAGATATAGGCCCATAAGTCGAAGTCTGTTTCCAAACCAGGAATGGAGACAACTTTGAGGTAAATGTGCTTGCAGCATTAATAAAAGGATCAATTCCATTTAAATCCATCAAACCATAATGCACGTATAGATTAATATCAGTGGTTACTGGATAACTTATGAAGGCAATTAACAAAAAAAATGAACTATTTTTTAGTATTTTTCTAAAACTTATATCTCTTTTTTTGTTTTTGTTTATTATTAACCATACAATATATATAATAATTAAACAACGGTATTCTATACCTACTCTTATTTTGTCAATAGTTTTAGAAAAATCAGGTAAATATTGACCTGGTGAATTAGCTAAAGCCTCAAGGTTAAAAGAATAAGCCCTAATTGCTAATTCAACACACAATATTAATGAGAATATTATCGCAAAAACTAACAATATTTGGTTTTTTTTCTGATTGCTATAATTATTAATATTTAGCATAATCATTCAAAATTGACTCAATAAAGTTTTTACTTGTCTCATTAAAATAGAGGTTTCTTTTGCCATTTAATTCTATACAATTAAATGCGTCTAAACCTCGTCTATTTTGTTGGAATTCTAGATGTTTTCAGTCCTGGTTTGAGTTTTGAGCTTTTTCCTAATTCCAATAAACTACGGTTTTCAAGGTAGATGTGGTTTAAGTCAATAGTACTAGAAAGTTATACTAGTAAAACTGAACATCTTCAATTACTTTAACAGGGATTGGCATTAAGCCAAGATCCTTGCATAAGTGGGAATGAAGTTTGAAAAACCGTGTCAATTCTGAATTTTGGCGTTGCTGAATTGAAATATGAATCTGGATGTAGAGACGTAGCACTGTTAAGTTTCTACAAGGATTTTGGTATTATGCAAAATCATTTTCAGCTATCTTGAGTAAGAGGTAAATGATAGTTGCAAATAGTTGGGGTATATTTTGCTCTTTCCCTACAGAATCGCTATGCCGATTGAAATATCTGGTGTGTAAAAAATTCAACCTGTTATTAAGCGCCAACTAACAGTCAGTTAACCAAAAAATTTTCTCCCAAAAGCGGTAATTTTTCAATCAATATACTACATATCTCTATATTTTGGCGAAGATATTGCTTTATGGATCACTTTTAAAATAATGGGGAGTGGTGTAATCCAATTAATTGAAAAATGCAGTCAATATTTTTTGCACATGTTACCATTGGCAAGATAATTTTCCTGCTGTCCTTACTCGTCTGGAATCAAACTGGTTAGAAGTTGGACATGCCAATTCTACTCAATAGCTTTAGGACTTAGCAACTAGCAACTAGCTTCACTAAGCGATCTAACTCTTGCTGCATCTGACTAACAACTAATTCATAACATTGATTGACATAGTAGCGATCGCTGGCTGCTTCAGTACCGTAACGTTGAAATACAATTGGTGGACAAACCCGCGTGTATATAGACACAGGCAATGGAATGTTGGGTAACGGGCCAATTGCTAATCCCCAAGGTAGTCCAAGATAGATCGGAAAAACTTCCGGATCAATCCCCAACAGCCAAGGCATTCCCCATTCGTGGAGTTGCTGCACAATTTTATAGCAGTCAGCCAGTACAATCAGCGTATCGTGAGCGCCCCAGGAAATCACAGGGACAATCGGCACATTTTCCCGCAACGCTAACTTGATAAATCCTTGTCGCCCCGCAAAGTAGATTTTGTTACGTAAATAATGCGGTCGGAAAATATCTTCGGCTCCACCTGGATAAACTAGCACACTTGCTCCAGAGCGCAAGGCAGTGTAAGCCATTTTCGGATGAGCCATGATTGCTCCAGCCTTAGCAACCAGTTGCGCTAGTGGCGGGCTAACCTGCCAAACCTTGGGATGCATCAAACCATAAACAGGTTGCTCTACACCAAATCGTCGGAACCAGTCGTACATCATCATTGTCATATCGGGAGCCGAGAGTCCCCCATTATGCGAACCGACAAATAGGACTTTTTCTTGGGGTAGAATATTATCCCAGCCACTAGTTTGAACTCGGAAATAGTAGTGATAGAAAAAGCCCAACAGAGGCATCAGAGATTCTATGAACTTTGGATCTCGCTCATCCAAAGACCAACCGGGTTTTTTGTTTATGAGATGTTGCTTTTTTGACATCGATGCATTCTAACAGGATTGGTAAAGGTCAAACAATCCTTTGTTAGGTATGACCAGGTTTGCTTCATGCACAAAATCTGATTCGTCTAAAGACTTTAAATCAGTTTCTTCTCTAACAGCAGCTAATTCCAACTTAATTAGTTTTGCTTGGTCTTTGCTTTTCTGAAACAAGTGTGAGCTTTTAAAGTTTAACCAACTTCGGTCTTGCCCAGCAGCCAAAAATCTCCTTAAATGAGCGTCCATATTTTAAGTTACCTTGGTAGATGCATTTTCCCTATTTATTTTTACATAGTTTGGGTTTTTCCTGCCTAGTTAACACCAAAAAGTTCATGACAACGGTATGTAATGATTTAATTAGCAGAATTACATTTTTTACATTTTGGAGTATGAACGTATTTATTCCACTCAAGTCGTGGGTTATCGGATCTGTTTTTAGTCACTAGATAAAAAAGTTGTCTCTCCTTGAGTAACAAGAAAAAATTGTGTGCGCTCCTCAGTTAACAACAAACTTATTGCCATTACCAATTCAGAGCAGCTTCCAGCAAGCGTACCTACTGCATAGGAGGGCATAGCATTACCAATAAGGGAAATCAAGGTTCCTACAAATAACCACGGCCATTTCAGCCTAAACCAAATACCGATGCCAATTAGTAGGACAAACAGATTAACTACAATCGTGATAATTGGTGGGCCGCTCAAGTTGGCAACATGATAGCGTAGGATTCCTGCGAACTCTATTGGAACTAGTTGCAGCCCTGTATAGCGAGTGATAATATCTATTGCTGTAAGTCCCAATGCGATTACCCAAGATAAAACTCGCACTACTGTATTAGCCCAATTAGCTCCGGCGCGGTGAGCGAGTTCAACACCAATCACAATAAATAGCGGTACAACTAAATAATGTAATAGAAAGCGCAGCATAGAGAGAGTTTTCAAAAGCTCTCCTTCACCAATCAGACTTCCTATTGAAAGAATGATATTGTCATAGCTAATGCTAACTAGTACTATAGGTAACACAATCATTGCTAGGCTAGTTGATTGCTGCCACATACGAATTGCCCAGCCGATTAGTACCCATTCTATCAAGATAAGACTGAAATGTGTTACAGGATAAATTATTGACATAAGTAATGTATTTACATAGCGTCAACATAATTCATTCATAATTATTAATTTATAATTTCAAGAGTGTATAATCTGCTGAACTATCCACGCCCTTTAAGACCACACTCACTCAAAATTTAATAGGGGCTGCTGTACAGGTTCTAAAATTTATGAATTATGAATTATGAATTATGAATTATGAATTATGAATTATGAATTATGAATTATTTAATCATATATTCCAAGCACAAATCTTGAGGGCTGAAGCTGATTCAGCTAATTTGTGCTTGGAATAAAAGCTAGCTCGACTTATTCACTAAATTTGTCGCTTTAATTACGGTTGAAAGTGGTGTCTAAAAATCATCCGATAAAACAACTGTTAGTTTGGTGTTACGTTTTGGTGCAAAACCACTTCCTTCAGCTACATAAGTAATTACTCCTCCTGCTTCTAAAACAGCAGGGCCACCACAAGCTTTAATTAAATCAACACCGTCCTTTACCTTAATATCTTGGCAACCAAATTCAAGTCCATTTGGGCCAGTAATTTTAATCTTATTAATTGTTCCAGTTTCACCAGTCGGTAAAAAAAGTTTAGCAGAGCGAATAACTGTTGTAGCTGGTAAAGAAATTGGTGTTGTTGTATCGATACTGAAGTTTCCTCCAGTAATTTGAGCTTTTTCCGTAATAATTAAGGTAGCAAGCGTGCTTGGTGCTGCGATTGCTGATGTAGAAAAACAGAATATAAGAAATGATAGGGCAAATGCAAAAATCTTTGCTGGATTGATGAACATCTTCAATGAATTCATGATGATTCTCCTTTTTAAGTTTTACAAAATCTCTTGGTCTAGGCTCAATAGTCTTATCTGGTGATTTTTAGCTATTTATGCAAATTTAAAAAAATTATAGGTTTTATTTCCTAATAACCAAAACGTCTTTTGCTCTGTCTGTGTCTAGTAAGATAATGCGCTGACGTTTTTCCAAGGGCGTTTCAAAGTGATACTAAAGCTCATCAGTAATCAAAAAGGAAGTAACGAAATTTGATTACTAGCGCCAAAGATTGATCTATAAAAGTTTTAGTTAGGTACGACTTGCTTCTGATTGACTAGCCAAACAGAGAGCAGAGCGATCGCTACACCAACGACAATAAAGCAATAAATGTAGCCGAAGCTATCCACAATCCTACCGAATAATCCTGCGCCGATTCCCTGGCCAACAAACAAGCTGAAGGCGAACAGCGAAACGGCTGTGCCTCGTGCTTCTGGGGAAAGCTCAGTGGCTTGGGTTTGGAGGGTGCTGTGCATCATATAAAAGCCCAATCCCATTAAAATACTCAAGGGGATAAATAGCATCCAGTTCTGGAATAATGCGATCGCTAAGAAGCTGATAGACATCAAGCCCCCTCCCATCCCCATTAAACCAATTTCACCCAGTCGTCTTACAAACCATTTAACTGAGCGACTGTAAATCAGTCCACCCAATCCGAAACCACTGAGCATAAATCCGATCGCCACATAACTAAGACTATAGCGATCGCGCAGAAATGCGCCGATGTAAGCAAATGCGCCAAAGACGCAAAACCCTTCTACAAACACTCCTATAATCACAGTCCGGGCGATCGGTTGGGTTAATAGTTGGTAATAAGGTCGAAATGTTATCCTACCTCTTTGCTCTTGGCGACCTTGAGCATTACCCAGATGGCGCGTCCCTCGCCATAAAAGTCCAGCAATACCAAGAGATACGATACCAAATAGGAGAAAGATGTCACGCCAGCTGATATATTCCCCAAAAATACCGCCCAAACTACCACCCAGGATTTGACCTAGCATCAGGGCACTTAGATACTTGCCGATCGCAGCTTGGCGTTTTTCATAAGGAAAGTTGTCACCAATATAAGCTAGGGTGATGGGGATGATCCCAGCAGCAGCCATCCCTGTGAGAAATCTTTGCTCATAGTTGCGATTGATGATCTGGGTTTAGAGCTAACATAGCGATCGTCACAGTGACAAGACAATTTCATTAAGCTCAAGGTTGAATAGTCTTCGCCGACTGGTTAAATAACAAATCTCGTGACTTATCAGGATCAATCGCTTGAGTTTTGAATGCTTCTGCTTTCTCATAAGCGCGAATTGTTGCTGGACGGGCTTTTATTGCCTCAAACCACCGCTTGAGATTAGGAAAATCTTCTAGATTCTGACTTTGGCGTTCATAGGGCACAATCCAGGGATAGGCAGCAATATCGGCGATAGAATAATCACCAGCCACAAATTCTCTATCTGCTAGTTGCTTATTCAGCACTCCATATAAGCGTCCTGTCTCATTCACATAGCGGTTAATGGCATAGTCTATTTTTTCGGGAGCGTATGCGCTAAAGTGATGATTTTGTCCCGCCATTGGCCCCAGTCCTGCCATTTGCCAGAACAACCATTCTAAAACTTGAGTGCGATTACGTAAATCTTGGGGAATTAATTGCCCGGTTTTTTCTGCCAAATATAGCAAGATTGCACCAGACTCAAATACCGAAATCGGCGCACCTCCATCTGCTGGTTCGCGATCAACGATCGCCGGTATGCGATTGTTAGGAGAAATATTTAGAAATTCGGGTTTAAATTGATCCCCAGCCCCAATATTCACAGGAATTATGCTATATTGCAAACCGACTTCTTCTAAGAAAATCGTAATTTTATGACCGTTTGGGGTTGTCCAATAATAAAGATCAATCATGGTTATTTTCCTCAAATTGTGCGCTCGTTTTTTAAGTCAATGGTGCGGACACCTCTTTCGCATTTTTCACAAAGTCTAACAAAAAGGAGAGGACTGCGAAAATGTATATATAGTAGGCATTTTAGCACTTTATACCGAAAATTATTGTCCTAGAGGTAAGATGGAAAATCGCTGTTAGGAATGGAGCTACAGCCCCATGCTGGACTATTGTGCTGGGCTTTTTCGAGAAGTTGGTGAAGTTAAACTGTAAACCCAAAACCTAGAATTTCAAATACTTAGAGAGTAACTTATGAGTCAAAAAACAGTAAAGCTGATTGAAGGAAACTTATTGCCAAAAGGAGATTATGTTTCGCCAGGATTTTCCACTATCCAGCCAGATTCCTATTTTCCCAATATAATTTTAGGAAATAGATATGATTCTTTTTGGCTTTACTTGCGGCGGGATATTACTCATAACTGGTACGTGGATAAGCGAAAGCATAATGTCGGATTTGTCAGCAGAGATGAAGCTCATATTTTATACAATACAGCATTAAAATTTAAAGGGAAAAAAGCTTTAGAAATAGGTTGCTGGATGGGTTGGTCAGCCTGTCATTTGGCTCTAGGAGGAGTAGAGCTAGATGTCATTGATCCAATGCTATCTGAACAATTATTTAATGAAAGCGTCACAGAGTCACTAAAGTCGGCAGGCGTTAAGGAATCTGTAAATCTAATACCAGGATGTAGCCCTGAGAAAGTAGAAGAAATAGCAAATAAATTTCAACGTAAATGGTCATTGATATTTATAGATGGTAATCACGAAGCACCAGCTCCGCTCAATGATACAATTATTTGCGAACAACTTGCAGAAGCAGATGCTTTAATTTTATTTCATGATTTGGCTTCTCCCGACGTAGGCCAAGGCTTGGACTACTTAAAAGAGAAAGGATGGAACACAATGGTCTATCAAACTATGCAAATTATGGGAGTTGCATGGCGAGGAAATGTTGAGCCTGTAATACATCAGCCAGATCCTAAAATTAACTGGGCCCTACCTCCACATTTACAAGGTTATTTTGTAAGTGGTTCAGTTCAAACTGCGACGGAAGATAAATTTGCAGAAATTCTCAAAGCAGTTCGACCATATACTTTATTGAGTGAAAGAAAGTTATTCTCACTTTATAGTCAGGCAAAACAACTATATTGTTATTTTTTTTGGCTGCCAAAAATGTTACTACCAGCGATCGCTAGAATCAAATCTATCAAGCACGATTAGCTTTAACAATTTCAGTATTCGTCTATCTACTGCAAATAAGCCATCGCTAGCGTAGCTGCTGTGGCTTGCAAACAAGACATTGGAGCAATATGATTTTGTGAGTTCAACTTAAAAAGAAGCGATCGCACGACGAAATAATTTAGCTTTACATTGCTGTTGCTGTTCAGTTTTCGTTTTCGCACGTCTGTGGGTGGCGCGATCGCGTGGGGTGAGAAATCCCTCTGCGAACAATCGCCTTAATTAGTCTTGGCTTAATATTTTGTCTTGTCCGTTATTGGAAACCTTCATTTTTGCAGGTGATTTGGCGATCGCAGCCCAAACTCTATGGTGAACCTGAAGAATTGGTGTGGGATATTTTGCTTCGAGTAATGTTGCCAATTCTTGGTCAAATACTTCTACCTTTTCTGCTGTCATACTGGCTCCCACGCCTGCACTAGCACGAATTCGTCCTCGCCAAGCTTCGTGTGTATAAGACACAAAGACATCGTAAGAAAATGTGCGGATTTCTCGGAATCCTCCTTCACCAATGTCTTGTAACCACAAAGGATACATTCCATTACCGCCATCCAAATTCCACGCTGGATTATGAGCCTTAATCAGTTGTTCTGTTGCTTCAACGACATTACCTTTTAAGGGTATCCAATCAAAATGAGCGATCGCGAGCGAGCCATTGTTTCTCAATATCCGAGTAATTTCTTGGACAGCACGCGGACGATCAAACCAATGCCAACACTGTCCGGCTGTCACCACATCCGCGCTTGCGTCTGCTAACTCGGTATTCTCGGCAGTTGCGACTCGATAATCTACTTTGAGTTCGATAGATTCGCTTAACAGTCTCGCTTGTTCTAAAAGTGATACTGATGGATCTATGCCAATTACATAAGCACCCCTATCAGCAAAGCCCCGCGCTAGTGTTCCTGTTCCCGTACCAAGGTCAACAATATTTTGCCCTGGTAAACCTATACCATATTCAGACAGTTTGTTAAATAATGAACTGGGAAAGCCAGCGCGGTGTTTTGCATAATCAGTAGCAGTTGCACCAAAATCAATATTCATACCTGCAAAACTATTCTTGTAACAATTGTCTTGGCTAAAAGTTCTCTACCCACGGACGTAGTTCTACTTCATAAGTCCAAGCACTGCGGGGTTGGCGTAAAATACTGAGATAAGTTTGAGCGATCGCATCTGGGTCAAGAGTACTATCAGGATTATCTACCGGATCTTGCCGAACTGCTGAACGGATTACACCATCAATCACGAAATGCGCCACATGGATATTCTTTGGTGCTAATTCTCTAGCAATACTCTGAGCGAAACCGCGCAGTGCAAATTTCCCCATTGCAAAGGGAGCAGACAGAGGATAACCCTTAACACTGGCTGAGGCTCCAGTAAAAAATATAGCACCGCCGCCAAGTTGCAAAAACCTTTTGGTAGCAGCTTGGGCTACAAGAAAGCCACCATAAGCAGTTATCTCTAGGGTTTTTGCCACCTCACCAAGGTCTAGGTCAACAAGAGGCCCCCGCACCCGGTAACTGGGATTGTAAACTACAAGATTCGGGGAACCAATTTTATTATCAATATCAATAAATAACTGTTCTACTTCATCTGGGTTTGAAGCATCAGCAGCGAAACTAACTGCGCCAATTTCACTGCTCAATTGAGTGAGTTTTTCAATTTGGCGAGCCGCTAAAGCTACGGTGAATCCTTCTTTGGCAAATAAGCGAGCTAAAGAAGCACTCAGTCCGCTACCTGCACCGACAATTAAAGCTGTTGTTGTCATAAATTTAATTCTCCTTGTTAGGATTAACAGTTGATAATAGTTCTTAGTTTTGATTGGATGTCAACTTTCATCTTCATAAACCTTACTGCGATGCCCTACTTTAACTACACTTATTAACAAAACATCGTCATATATTTCATAAATCACTCGGTACTCGCCTACTCGAATCCGATAAGTATTTTCCTCATCTTTTAATTTTTAACCCCGTTGGGACGAGCTTTTGTAGATAAATTTAAAATTTTTGAATCTATGCGATTTTTAATATTATTTGGAAGTTTATTTAGTTGTTTTATTGCACCCTTATTAAATTCAATTTCATACATCACGCAGTTTATTTCTCATATCCTTTATATTCGTTCCAAGACACAGTACCATTGATGCGTCTATCTTCCCTAGCTTCTCTAATAGCTTTTATATCCTCTTCCTCCTCTTCATCATCTATACGCTTTAGTAGAGCGTGAATCTCGTCCAAAGTACTGTCATAAGCTTGATTTAGCAGTACGTTGATATCTTTAATTAATTGTTCGCGTTCGTGTTCGTTTTTCATTTTTACTCATCCTCTGCAATTAATTTTTTTGACACTTTATCAAATATCTCGTTCCCAGTCGGAGACTGAAAATGCCTAATGGGGGCTGCGGTCTCAAGACGGACAGAGGAAGCAGAATAGCTAGAGAAATATTTAATACATTGATTATTATTAATATAATAGAGAGGGTTAGAAGATTCCCAAAAAATTAGTTAGCCTATTGGTAATTAAGCACAACTCTAAAACCTATATCCGAACCGCAGGAGCGTGGAGATTGATGACCTCGGTATGTACATCTTGGCCAGCCAGAACTTAACAGATGCCCTCCCCGATATACTTTAGAATACATATTAACATCGCTTAGGCTTAAACCTAATGTCTGGCGATGTTTTTTGAATTCTTCAACTGTAACCCCATGTGGATTAACCCAATTTGTATTCGGGTCATGGTAGTATTGGCCTGTGGTATCGTACCAGTCACTGCACCATTCTGATACATTTTGCCACATATCCAAACACCCATAGGGGCTTTGTTTTTCAAGGCAACATCCAACAGGTTGATTAGTCTTAGGATATGAGCCTTTAGTATTAGTAATATTACGATCTGGGTATAATAAAGCTATTTCTTCAAGCCAATCCACCTCTTGATTTCCCCAAGGATACAACTGTCCATTTTGTCCTCGACACGCCTTTTCCCATTGCGCCTCTGTAGGTAAGGCATACGCACCACCTAAAGTTTCTTTCAGCCATTGAGTGAACTGGCAGGCATCAAACCAAGAAACAAAAACTATTGGGTACATCTCTCCTGGGGAAAACTCAGCTGCTAGGTTAGGCAATGACGAGTAAAAATCACGGGCAGATGCGCTCGAAGTTTCATTATCATACGACCAGTCATAACCAGTATTCCTCAAAAATTCCTGCCACTGACCTACTGTGACGGGGGTTCGTTGAATTGCATAAGTTGATAGCCATACTTCCCTTTGAGGCTGTTCTTCATACTCAGCATTAATCTCAACTTCAGGATCAGCGCCCATAAGAAAAAATCCTTCTGGAATTATTACCATATCAAGCATTGAGTTCATTACAACACCTCTCTTTAAAGTGTCACTCGATTAATCTATTTATAAATTAAGGATTGAGCGTGACTGAAGATTGCTGTGAATTGCCCTTAGTGGGAGTTTGACCAATTTGCAGTACACCAACTGCGGCAATTAGACAGAGAACTCCTGATAAAATAAACGCTTGTAAATAACTACCCGTCGAAGTTCTCAATACACCGGCTCCGAATGCTGCTGTGGCTGCACCAATCTGGTGTCCTGCGACAATCCAACCGAACATCACGCCGACATTTTCTTTACCGAAGACGTTGGCAACAAGACGGACTGTCGGTGGTACAGTGGCAATCCAATCAAGTCCATAGAAGACGGCGAAAATGGAAAGTCCATAGAAGGAAAAGTTAAAACTGAAGGGTAAGAAAATCAAAGACAAACCCCGTAGTCCGTAGTACCAACACAATAAGTAGCGATTGTTCCATCGGTCAGATAGCCAACCGGACATAGTAGTTCCAAAAAAATCGAATAGTCCCATGATTGCCAAAAGACCAGCAGCCTTGACTTCAGGGATACCGTGGTCAATACAAGCGGGAATCAGATGAGTTCCAATTAACCCATTTGTGCTAGCACCACAGATAAAAAAGCTACCAAATAGCAACCAGAAGTCGCGCTTACGCATTCCCAGCCAAAGAGCGTTAAGGGTAGAGGCGATGGAATTTGCTCTAGGCTGTGATACTTCCACAGTTTCGCTGTTGTCGCCAAAGGGTCGCAAACCGACATCCGCCGGCCGATCGCGCATAAAGGCTGCGATCGCTGGAATAATTAGAAGTGCTGCACCAGTCAGAGCTAGAGCAGCAGTTCGCCATCCAAAGCGATCGGCTACTGAGGCCAGCATGGGCAGAAATACCAGTTGCCCCGTAGCTGTACTGGCAGTTAAGATGCCCAGAACTAGACCCCGCTTTTCAAAAAACCAGCGATTGACAACAATAGCACCCAAAACCAGGGCGATAACTCCGCTACCAGAACCGACAACTACACCCCACAGCAAGACTAGCTGCCAGGAAGTTGACATCAAAGTGGTTAAACCGACACCGAGAGCAATGACAGCAAGTGAGAATACCATCATTCGGCGAATGCCGATCCGCTCCATAACTGTGGCGGCAAAAGGGCCAATCAACCCGTAAAGTACTAAATTAATGGAGATTGCTAAAGATATAGTTGCTCTACTCCAGCCGAACTCCTGTTCGAGAGGCACTATAAAAACTCCAGGAGCAGAACGAATTCCGGCTGCAACGAGCAAGGCTAGGAATGTTAAACCAGCTACGATCCAGGCATAGTGGAACGAACGACGTGCTAGGAAGGAGGGTAAGGACATGAGTAGTGGGTGGGGAGTGGGGAGTGGGTAGTGGAGAGTGGGGGGGCAGGGGGAGCAGGTTCAAAAATTCATTCACGAGTATAAAAGACTCGTTGGCGAGTATAAAAGACTCATTGGCGAGTATTAAAGACTCATTGGCGAGTATTAAAGACTCATCCCCTATTCTCCATGCCCAATGCTCGATTCTCAATTTAGGGAAAGCTACCCTGCATAAGGATTACCGATTCTATCCACAGAGATGTTGGAGGAGAATGGCAAACGACCGGGATTTAAGCGTGGTTCTGCGGCATAGCCAACAGGAACTAAAACAGCGATCGCTAAATCTGGATTATCCCCAGCACCAATCACTTGTTTTACCTGATCCTCAATCCAACTGTTCATAAAACAAGTGGATAATCCCAAACTTTCTGCTGCTAACACCAAATGAGTAGCGGCAATAATCGCATCTAGTCATAATTACGAATTACGAATTACCCCTTAGCTACCAGCTCATTAGCAGCTGACCAAAATGGATAATCTGTATATCCTTCTTCACCGCCACCATAAAAGGTTGCTTGATTTGCTTCATTTAGTGGTGCATTTAAAGCCAAGCGTCGGGGTAAATCTGGGTTTGATATAAATAATGTGCCAAAGGCAACTAAATCTGCTGCTTTGTTTGCCAGTATAGCATCGCCTTTTTCACGAGTATAGCCACCATTGACGATGAGTGTACCTGTAAAGCGATCGCGTATATGACTAGTGGGTACAATTATTCCGCCATGTCTAATATCTGCTTCTGTTGCCTCATAAATATGCAGATATGCCAAATTAAACTGGTTCAACGCTTGAGCCGCATAACCGAATGTCTCTAGGGGATTGGAGTCACCTATATCGTTAAAAGTCCCACTAGGAGAGAAACGTACCCCTACCCGGTTAGAATCCCACACACTAGTTACTGCCTCTGTCACCTCCAACAGGAATCTGGTACGATTTTCAATGGAACCCCCATATTTATCTGTACGTTGATTGGTGCGATCGCGCAGAAATTGATCTATTAAATAACCATTAGCTGAGTGAATTTCTACCCCATCAAACCCAGCAGCCAGGGCATTTGCTGCTCCCTGACGATACTGTTCGACTATCTGCGGTATTTCCGAAGTTTCTAAAGCACGGGGAGTAACAAAGGGTTTGGGCCCCTGATAAGTTGCGGCCTCACCTTTAGGAGCAATGGCAGAAGGTGCCACAGGTAAAGCTCCATTTGGTTGTAAGTCAGGGTGAGAAATCCTCCCTACATGCCATAGTTGCATAAAAATTCTTCCTCCCTCCTGATGTACGGCATCGGTTACTAACTTCCAGCCCTCCACCTGTTCTGGTGAATGAATTCCTGGTGTAGCAGGATAGCCCTGTCCTTCAGGAGTTACCTGTGTTGCTTCAGAAATAATCAATCCGGCCGAAGCACGTTGGGCGTAGTAGGTAGCATTCAGTTGGTGTGGTACATTTCTCTCACTTGCCCTGTTTCGAGTTAAGGGTGCCATTACTATCCGATTAGGTAGTTCCAGATTCCCTAATTGGTAAGGAGAGAATAAGTTGATATCACTAGTCATTGGTTTTATCTCCAAATTATTTTAGTCATTAGTCATTGGTCATTGGTTATTCTCCTCATCTCCCTCATCTCCCACTTCCCACTTTGTACAGACGCGATGAATCGCGTCTCTCCCCACCCCCACGCAAAGCGAAAGCGTATTAATTAAACAATTGACCGAATAACGCCACCATCTACCCGCAAAGCTGCACCATTAGTTGCTGAAGCTACGGGGCTAGAAAGGTAAACTACGATCGCTGCTACTTCTTCATTAGTTGCAAAGCGTTTGATTAAGGAACTTGGACGCACATTTTGAAAAAACTCAGCCTCGACTTGGGCGCGATCAATACCGCGTTCCTGCGCCAGGTTGTTGATAAACTCTTCAACTCCTTCTGAGCGGGTTGGGCCAGGAAGAACGGAGTTTACTGTGACTCCAGTCCCGACAGTCATTTCTGCTAGACCTCGTGCAATGGCTAGCTGTGCTGTCTTAGTTGTACCGTAGTGAATCATTTCCACTGGAATTTGAATGGCAGATTCGCTGGAGATAAAAATTATCCGCCCCCAGTTTTGCTCTAGCTGCTTTTGCAGATATTGCCGACTCAAACGGACTCCACTCAGGACGTTAACCTCAAAGATGTTTAACCAGTCTTTATCAGTAATATCAAAGAAGGTTTTTGGCTCGTAAATACCTAAATTGTTTATCAGGATATCAACGTGAGGAACCTCTTGAAAGAGTTTCTCTACCCCTGATGCAGTACCTGTGTCAGCAACCACACCAGAAACTTTCGCCTCAGGTGTAGAATGCTTAATTTTAGCGATCGCTTCGGCTACTCGTTCTTCAGACCGACCGTTGACAATTACTGATGCACCCTCTTGAGCTAACCCAAGAGCGATCGCTAAACCAATACCTGCGGTTGAACCACTCACAAAGGCGGATTTACCATGCAATTTCAAGTCCATTTCGCTCTTTCCCCGTTAGTTGAAACAGAATTCAGAAATTGGGAATGGGGCATTGGGAAGACGCAGAGGGGCAGCAGGAAGCGTGCAGAGCAGAATAATTTTCCCCCTGCTCCCTATCTCCCACTCCCCACTTTGTACAGACGCGATGAATCGCGTCTCTCCCCACTCCCCACCCTCACCCAGCAATTTTGGGTTGGTCGAGTACTAGATTAAAGATGCTGTGCTAAGGTCTTATTCAAGGTGGTTTTTGGAACTGCCCCTACGACAGTATCGACCTGCCGACCCCCCTTAAAAACCATCAGTGTAGGAATGCTGCGAATTCCATAATGGCTGGCGACAGTAGGATTTTGATCTGTGTTCAGCTTCACAAATTTCACCTGTCCTTCGTATTCAGCAGCAACTTCATCGACGACTGGGCCCACCATCCGGCAAGGGCCGCACCACGGCGCCCAAAAGTCCACTAATACCGGAATTTCACTTTCCAAGACTTCTTGCTTGAATGTGGCTTCTGTGACATTTGTAATGGATGACATAAAATTGCCTTCCTAATTAATTCTATAATTCGATAATATCGAATAATAAAAATATATGCCACTTGATGAGATAATGCAACTATGAGATTTCTTTATCATCCAGATAGAAAAAATATTTCTTTACCGGGAGTGCTATATGCATTGGGCGATCCAGTGCGGTTAGAGATT
Organism: Nostoc sp.; assembly: GCF_036919495.1. Classification (GTDB taxonomy): domain Bacteria; phylum Cyanobacteriota; class Cyanobacteriia; order Cyanobacteriales; family Nostocaceae; genus Nostoc. Next base: position 18,699 of record NZ_JBALBZ010000170.1, on the reverse strand, counting down.
GTACGGCGGTTGGCCACTGAGGGGGAACAATGCTGTGCCAGTTTTGATTTTGCGATCGCTAAGTCTACTATGTCTAATCATTTTAAGATTTTGCGGGAGTCTGGGATAGTTTTTACACGTAAAGAAGGGACACAGCACATTAACATCCTGCGGCGTGAAGATTTAGAGGTGCTGTTTCCAGGGTTGCTGGATGCGATATTGAAAGCGGCTCAACCATTGCCTGTTAGCCCTGCGAGTACTAAACAAACAGCTTCAAGGATCTAGGGCATTGGGCGATCGCTACTTGTTTAAGAATCTTCTCGTGTTTCTTTCTGCATTTCTAAATCAGCAAAGATATCATGTTGTTCTCGAAAAGTCCTTAGAGTATGAGATAACCCTAAATCTGTAGAGAGTAAATTAATACCGTCGATGATTTTGGGTATCTGAGCTTGATCAACTTGCAGACCCAGAAAGCATTTCTCCCTGTAATCTGGTCTTCCCTGAAAAAGTTCGATCGCTCTTTTCAAAGGGCGCATAACCTCATAAGCTTTTTCAGCCTTCTCAATTGATGCTTGAGGGATTGGAGATTGCAGCCTGAGAATTGCTAGATCGATTAAATCTCTTGCCTCAACGCTGTCATCTGCGTAACGGTCAGAATTTGACAGCAGCTTAGAGGTAAAACAGTCATTGAAGCTTAAGCAGGGAACTGGTGACCAGTTTAAATATCTTGGCGGGTCTAGTTGAAAACGAGTTTCGGCAATAATTTCCGTTTTAATCGGAATATTATCCACAAAAACAATCATCCGAATTCCATATTGGTCAGTTGTGCTACGTCCAACTTGGATTTTGCTTAAATCACTAAATAATGCTTCATGTCCATCCTCAAATACCACTGTCCGCAGGTATTTGTAGCCTTCTGTACCAACAGAAGCAATAAAATCAATATCCTTACTCCAGCGATATTCTTTAAACTCAAATGCAAGGAGGGTTCCGCCACCGAAGTAAGCAGAACCCTTCCTAAGTATTTCAGAATCTAAGCATTCAAGAACTGTGAGAATTTTATCATGGTGTTCAAACCTGAAGGTCATAAATAAACTTGCAACCAGGATTTATAGCGTCTGGCGAGTTCCTGAAGAAAATTGAGTTCTTCACCTTCAAGATTATTAAATAGCTTGCGATATTGCCAACCACGTTCGTAGCGACTCAGCATTTGTTCTGAAGTGAACCGATAGACATCGGCAGTCTGCCAACAAATTGACTCCAGAAAAGGCAGTTTTTTGGGGACAGTAACAGGGTTAATTGTTGCTGTTGCGGTTGTCATAACTCTTTTAATCAACCACTTTAGGCTTAATCTTTAATTTTAGATTAGCACTAGCGATTTTGAAATTCAATTTTATTCTAACTATAAATTATCTGGGTTGGGATAAACTCTTCCTTTCCAAGCGCCGCCACGTCCTTGCCAGTGACGGAGTGCTGAGTCTAGAGTCATCAGGGTATAAAGAAAAGCGATCGCAGGTAAACTAAAGGCGAACCAGGGAGAACATTTATAAAAGCGGATTGTCGGGTAGTAAGCCAAGGTCATTAACAGCCATCCTAATAAACCTGTAAGTGCGATCGCCCAATTACTCCAAACTGCACCTAGAATTACACACACAGGTGGCACTAGATAAATCAGAGGCATTCCTACCAAAGTTCCCAATAATAGTAATGGAGAATAATTCAGTTGGGTATAAGCAGTACGAGCAACCATATCCCAAATCGTCGCCAACGAGTCATAGGGACGCAGACTCCGAGTCAAGCTACTCAATCCTAGCCAGATGCGCCCTGTGGGGGAGGATGAGGGAGTAGAGGGGAAGGAAGAATTAGTGTGTCTCCCACTCTCCCAGTCTTTTATCCCAATACTTTTGACCGATTGAGCCAGGGCACAATCGTCGATTAAAGCTTGGCGAATCACTTGAATACCACCGATTCGCTCTAAAGCTTCACGGGCGATCAGAATAGATCCCCCAGCGGCGGCGGCGGTGGGATTGTTGGGATTATTTACCCAGCGAAAAGGATAGAGTTTTTGGAAGAAAAAGACGAAAGCTGGAATCAAAAGTTTTTCCCAAAAGCTCTCACACCTGAGTCGCACCATTACCGAAACCAGGTCTAAATCTTCCTGCACAGCTTTAGCAACGAGTCGGCGGAGATTACCAGGATCGTGTTCGATATCTGCGTCAGTCAGAAAAAAATAGTCAGGTGCAAATTTACTAGCGCTCTTTATACCTTGCTCAACTGCCCAAAGTTTGCCCGACCAACCATTCGGCAGTGATTCACCTGAGATAATATGCAATTGCTGAGGTTTAGCTACAGCGTGTGCAACCCCTTCGGCAAAATTTGCTGTTTGGTCTGTGCTGCGATCGTCTACTAAAAACACGTTGAAAGAACCAGGATAGTCTTGGAGTAGGAGCGATCGCAGTGTGGTTGGTAGCAATTGGGCTTCGTTACGGGCTGGAACCACGGCACAAACCACAGGTAACGATTGTAGAGAAGTTGTATACGTCTCTACCTCTAATTGCTGGTCTGTTTGCCAAAACTGTCCCCAAAAACACAGTAATCCTAACCAAATTGTCAAGGATAAGAGCATCAATCCTAATACAATTATATCCATGACCTATTGCAAATTCTCAGTGACTCAGACAGAATACTATGTCTACTAAATAAAGAAAAATTTTTTCATCCTAATATAGCCGTGTTCATAACTAGTGTTGGTGTTGAGGTTAAATAGTATTTGATGCAAACACAAGACAGGGTAAAAGTCAATCAAGTCGCAACAGCGATCGCAGCCAGTCAACAATATCTGCTTTCGATTCAAAATCCGGCAGGTTACTGGTGGGCAGAATTAGAATCCAATGTCACCATAACTGCTGAAACCGTCCTCCTGCATAAGATTTGGGGAACAGACCAAGGCAGACCTTTACACAAAGTTGAAACATACTTGCGTCAAGAGCAACGCCAGCATGGCGGTTGGGAACTTTACTACGGTGATGGCGGAGAACTTAGCACTTCGGTTGAAGCTTACATGGCGCTGAGGCTGCTAGGTGTACCAGCAAACGATCCGGCAATGGTTCGGGCGCGAAAGTTTATTCTGCAACGGGGTGGGATCAGCAAAACTCGGATTTTTACCAAGTTGCACCTAGCCTTGATTGGCTGCTACAACTGGCGCGGTATTCCCTCGCTACCGCCTTGGATAATGCTGTTGCCAAAAGCTTTTCCAGTTAATATCTACGAAATGTCTAGTTGGGCACGTTCTAGTACTGTGCCGTTGCTGATTGTGTGCGATCGCAAACCTGTTTTTATCACCGATCCAACTATCAACCTAGATGAGCTATACGCTGAAGGTATCGATCGAGTCCAGTGGGAATTACCCCAAACTGGCGATTGGACGGATTTATTCCTCACCCTCGATCAAGGATTCAAGTTGGCAGAAAGCCTAAATTTAGTACCTTTTCGTGAAGAAGGCATCAAAGCTGCCGAAAAATGGATTTTAGAGCGCCAAGAAGCTACAGGCGATTGGGGCGGCATTATTCCAGCGATGTTGAATTCAATGCTGGCTTTGCGATGTTTGAATTATGACCGAAGCGATCCTATTGTGGAACGAGGTTTGCAAGCAATTGATAACTTTGCCATTGAAACAGAGAATAGCTACCGAGTTCAACCCTGTGTTTCACCCGTCTGGGATACAGCTTGGGCGATGCGTGCCTTAGTAGAATCTGGCTTTGCACCAGATCATCCCGCCGTGGTGCAAGCTGGCGAATGGTTGTTGCAAAAACAAATTTTAGATTACGGAGATTGGGCTGTAAAAAATCGTCAGGGAAAACCAGGGGCTTGGGCATTTGAGTTTGACAATCGCTTTTATCCCGATGTAGATGATTCGGCGGTGGTAGTGATGGCTTTACATTTGGCGAAACTCCCCAATGAAGAAATTAAGCAGGCTGCGATCGCACGGGCGTTAAACTGGATTGCATCTATGCAATGTAAACCAGGCGGGTGGGCTGCTTTTGATTTGGATAACGATCAAGATTGGCTTAACTCCATTCCTTATGGCGACTTGAAAGCGATGATCGATCCAAACACCGCAGATGTTACGGCTAGAGTCGTAGAAATGCTAGGTGCTTGTGATTTGTCAATTGATAGTGATAATTTAGAGCGATCGCTTACTTATCTTCTACGCGAACAAGAAACCGAAGGCTGTTGGTTTGGTCGTTGGGGTGTAAATTATATCTACGGCACCAGTGGCGTTTTGTCAGCCTTAGCGTTAATTGCTCCTCAAAAGCATAAACTCAGTATAGAAAGAGGAGCAGCTTGGTTAGTTGGATGTCAAAATTCAGATGGTGGTTGGGGTGAGACTTGCCGCAGCTACGACGAACCCAGTCTTAAAGGAAAAGGAAATAGTACTGCATCTCAAACTGCTTGGGCTTTAATTGGCCTCTTGGCAGCAGGTGAAGCAACTGGTAAATTAGCTCTTGGTGCGATCGAGCGGGGAATTGGCTATTTGCTGGCAACTCAAAAGGCTGATGGTACTTGGTTTGAGGCGGACTTTACAGGTACTGGCTTCCCTTGTCATTTTTATCTCAAGTATCATCTCTATCAACAATACTTTCCTTTAATTGCGCTAGGTCGCTATCAAGCAGTGATTCAAAAAGGTTAAGAGTAATTTATATGCCTTTGCCCTACCTCCCCAACCCTCCCCTTGGTCAGGGCTAAGGTGTACACACAAGTGCTAAAAATCTAGCTTGATAAGGCTTAAGGGAACTCCAAATCAAAAAATATTCAACTACTTCTTGTGGGGTGGGCGTCTCGCCCGCCCATAGTCAAGGGCGGACAAGATGTCCACCCTACAAGATTGGATAATTTATTTGTTGGAAGTCCCTAATCTGAAAGCTTCTGGAACAAGACCAGCGCTTGCTGCTTTTGCTAGTGCTGCTGTTGGTGTAGATGCGATCGCTGATTTTAAACGCTCCCAATGTGACAAAATTATCCTGGATAAGACTACGTTTAGTGCTATTACTTCTGCTACGGGAACAGGTTTTAGTAATGCCAGTGATTTTAAAATTACTTCTTCAGCAGCGACCAGCACAGCGAAAATTGTGTATGACGCTGTGAGTGGACAGTTGTTCTACAACCAAAATGGCAGCACGGCTGATTTTGGTAGCGGTGGTCTATTTGCAACTCTGACTGGTGCGCCGACTTTGATAGGTTCAGACTTCACCATTCAAGCGTAGTATATTGATAAATTCCCTTAACCCAATGTTTAGGAGAAAATACCATAATCATTAACTTAAAATAATTAATTTAAAGATAAAGGTAAGGCATAGCCCCACCTTTATTTTTAACTCAAAACTGTTACAACACCTGCTTGAAGAAAGTTACTAAATCCTCAATGTTGGGTGTATGAAGTAAATCTATTACTTCTGTAGCTTTTTCAGAAGGTATATAGTCATTTGGTAGGCCGATAATTGTGGTTCCCAAATTTTGGGCGAGGTGATACCAAAAAGCCAATTTATCATCAACGCTCATTGAAGTATACTCTTGAGTAGGAATTGCTGTTTCTCCTACTTCATCTTGGTTTAGCAGCTGGCGCAAAGCAAAAACCTGTTCCTGCTGTGGCAGGTTTTGAAATTGTGCAAGTAAATTCCCAGTTTTTTCGTTGCACACATCATTGAGAGCGATCGCTGGAATTTCATCAGAAATTTCAGTATAAAGTAACGCTAGCACACTCAGGCGATCGTCTGTATCTAAACTTTGAAATTTTGATACACTTTGTTCTAAAAAATTGACGTTCGTAGAAGTCATAAACACCTCAAATTAATTAACTACTTAAATAACTAAAAAAATATCAATTTAACTTTAAATAAAACACTACATAAATAGATACTTATAATATAAAGCAAGCGTATTTTAATCAACCAAAAGAGAGATTAATGAAGCTATAATTATTTTTAATATATTGAGTACAAAACAAAGGGTGTTACTTACGAATGTAGGGTACAACTCGACTAAAGACATAGATGAACGATGAACACAGAGTAAGAATTTTAGTTTTTACTCTGTGTTCATTTATCAAAAAAATGAAAACGCCAGTCATCAAAATTTAACTTGATATTAAGCGACTCGCAGGGCAATCTTTAACAAAAGGGCTATATAATACCCTTGCCATTTTCAAACATCCTCTAAAAAAGTAGCCTCAAGCAGTCTCAAAACTTCAAAAGTGCTAAATTTCAGCACCTGGTTTTGCTTCAGCGCCCATTGGCGAAACATAATCACGGAAAAGAGTAATTTGTTGCTCAAACTCTAATCCTTGAATTCTGCCAAACAACTGTTGAGATTCTGAGGGAAGTTCATAGTCAGAAGGCACAGTAATGATAGTACCATCATCCATACCTTGAGATAATCGATACCAAAATAGTAGCTTAGTGGTATCACCCAAAGAACCATATTCACGAGAAATTTGGGTATCTACTTTATTAATCAAGTCACGCTGAACTTGTAATTGTTGTTCGTGAGATAATTCCTTAACTTGATTAAACAAACCTTCAGCGATTTCTGGGGAAACAGTGCTAGCTCCTGGAGCAGCTGGCGTAATTGAGCCACCCATTTCTTTGTAAATGAACCAAAACAAAGCCAGTTGTTGATCCACACCCAACTGTTGCCAAGCTTGAACATGTTCACGAATAGTTGGATCGCCAGTTTGTGTAAATGTCATTATTAACTCCAATTGCAATTAATTAATTTCATTAGCAAGGTTATCAAATTTACAATTAGCGTTTTACCCTACTGAAGACAGATGTATTGGAATCATAAAGAAGAACAATTATAAACAAAACATAAATTGGGCAAACTGTAGTCCTGCATTAGAAGTATTACAGCTAGATAAAAACCCAAAAATCAAAATACAAAAGAATAGTAGCCTTTGCCAAAGTAAAGGAGTTAGTAATGGGGATGCTACCAAATTGAGTGATATATTATCAGGGGCTATTTCTATAGATAGATGTTAATTTTATTGTGACAGTGTTTTTTAAGCACTGCCCAATTCAGCCATATTATTTATTAACGGCTGCATCCAGTAGGAATAGAACTTTTATTTTTATTTAACTTATTCTCGCCGCTCTTGATAATCTTCAGAGGATTTCGGATCTAACTCCCAACGAGAATCATCACGTTCCTCTAAAATATCGTTAGTATGCAGAAACTCAGAATCATCCATTTCTAGCCCTACGGCTGCTTCTAGTTCCTCAGTTACATTTTGATCGGGAGTAGAAGTACTACCACCAACAGCTTCATCCCCAACTGCATCTGCATCTTGCCAATAAGCATCAACATCGCCACCAGTGAGTTCAGGACTAGTTTCTGTGTACTCCTGTCTTTCTGCTCGCATTGAGCGCCCACCAATATTGTATCCCGGCAACTCTTTCACACCAGTACCGTAGGATTCGGTAATTTCCTGTGGCAAATCATTGGTTTCAATTTCGTCTTTATGATTTTTTTCTGCCATGATACTAGCCTTTTTGTGCATTATTACAATAACGTTTTTCTGCCTCTAACTTGTCTAACTAGAGATGTATAGCTTTAGTAATAAAATAATCTATCCCCTTGGAACGAAGCTAAACTAGCGATCGCGCCATACCATTGTAAGTATGAATTCATGGTCAAGCAACTTGTAGTTGAAGTTTTTAGTTATAAGTTAAGAGCTATAAAACCGAAATTATTCAGTAGCCAGGTTCTCACTCATAACTATTTTTTATTGAGCAAAAATAAAATTTAAGTTTAGCCCTTTAACCTTTACGAAGAAATTTTTGGTGCTTAACCAACAAGTGAAGTTTATGCATAGTAGGCAATTCAAATAAAATTTATCAGGAATAATCCTGGTTTTTTAACTGTTCTAATCGATAAATATTGTACCTAGTTAAATACTAGAAATAAACAGGTAATATAATCAATGACTGACCATAACAATTATTCCGGGAAGAAAAAAGTTGCCATTCTCATTGAACATGCAGTAGAGGATGCAGAATTTACAGTCCCTTATAATGGACTAAAACAAGCGGGAATGGAGGTAGTAGTCCTTGGTTCCCGAATGAATGAAAAATATAAGGGTAAACGCGGCAAACTTAGCATCCAAGCTGATGGTACTACCACAGAAGCGATCGCAGCCGAATTTGACGCGGTGATCATTCCCGGTGGGATGGCTCCCGACAGAATGCGGCGGAACACCAACACAGTACGTTTTGTCCAAGAAGCCATACAACAAGGAAAATTAGTTGCTGCTGTTTGTCACGGCCCACAAGTTTTGATTGAAGGCGACTTGCTCAAAGGTAAACAAGCCACTGGTTTTATCGCTATTGCCAAGGACATGATTAACGCTGGCGCAAAATATCTAGATGAGCCAGTGGTAGTTGACGGAAATCTGATTACATCTCGTGAACCTGGAGACTTGCCAATTTTTACCACAGCTATTTTGAGCCGTTTGGGTTATGGTGGCAAAGATGCTGCATTACCAAATGAAAAAGACACAAGTGCAGAATGGTGGAAACTGGCTGATGCTTGGGGTGGCTCAACAAAAGGTGAGATCGCCAAAGGTTTAAATAATGCCCTTGCTGGTGAACGTTATTCGCTAGAAGCATTTGAAAACTACTTGCAAAAGGAATCAGATAGCAAAGTAAACTCAGTCTTTCAAGAAATAATTGCTAATAAACAGGGCCACATTCAAAAACTGGAAAACTATCTTCAGTTATTGGCCGAAAAACCTTCTTTAGGTGCAAATATTGCTAATCAGTATGCCAAGGTGAAAACTGCCTTAACAGGAAGTGATGACATATATCAGTTACGTTCTGCTTTAGGTGATGTGCAAACTGGTATCGGCGATATTGGCAATTTGTCTGCAATGTTCACTGACCCAGTAGCAACTGCTATTTTCAAAGAAATTTACCACAATTTATTGAAATACGAACAGCGATTAGTAGAACTGTATCGGGCGCGGATAGGCGGTCAGATTCAGCCTCCTAAGCCGACTACAGGGGCTGCTGTTTCAATGTAAGGTTTTATTGAACGAACGTAGACGGCTACCGCAGAGGTGCAAATAACACAGAGATAGAAAGAAAAGGGTATTTGCGCCTCTCTGGTAAATTTACTGTGATGGAGATATAAAAAAGTGACTTCAACATCAGGTGATAAACCAAGTAACAATCAGACTGAAGCTAGTGAAGTAGAGCGTTGGGCATCTCTCATCGGTGGCGGTGCGATGGTACTGATGGGTTTAAGGCAAGGTTCATTGCGGGGAGCGCTGACGGCTTTGGCTGGTGGTGGTTTGCTCTATCAAGGTGCAACAAAGCAAAGCACAATCCAGCAAGCGCAAGAAGCAATAGGGATAAACCAACCTATCAAAGTTGAAAAAACAGTAACGATCAATAAACCAGCAGATGAACTGTATCGCTTTTGGCACAACTTTGAGAATCTGCCTACATTTATGAAGCATCTCAAATCTGTCAAAGTGCATAACGAAAAACGTTCTCATTGGATTGCCAATGCACCTTTGGGTAACAGCGTGGAATGGGATGCAGATATTCTTGAAGACCGAGAAAATGAATTTATTTCTTGGGCTTCTGTAGAAGGTGCAGATGTTGATAATTCTGGTTTTGTTCGCTTCAAAAAAGCACCAGGCGATCGCGGCACGGAAGTTAAGGTTGTTTTGGAGTATAACCCCCCTGGTGGAGCATTGGCAGCTACCGTAGCTAAACTTTTTGGTGAAGAACCAGAACAGCAAATTGGTGATGAATTGCGCCGCTTTAAGATGCTAATGGAAGCAGGCGAAATTGCCACAACCGAAGGTCAACCCTCTGGACGCAGTTAGTTATATGCACAATGCTCAATGCCCAATGCCCACTTGCCCAATGATTAATAAATATGAAAGCAGTCTGCTGGAACGGTGCTAATGATGTGCGGGTACAGTCGGTACCAGATCCGACGATTCTCAATCCGCGTGATGCGATTATTAAAATTACTTCCACGGCTATTTGTGGCTCCGATCTACATATATATGGCGGCTATATTCCCACAGTGCAACAGGGTGACATTATTGGTCACGAATTCATGGGGGAAGTTGTGGAAGTTGGTAAGGGAGTCAACAATTTAAAAATAGGCGATCGCGTAGTTGTTCCTTCCACAATTGGCTGTGGTAATTGCCATTATTGCCAAGGTGATATGTGGTCCTTGTGCGATAACTCCAATCCCAACGGTTGGATTCAAGAAAAATTGTTTGGCAATATCACCTCAGCCATTTATGGCTACTCCCACATGTTAGGTGGTTATGCAGGCGCACAAGCAGAATATATCCGTGTACCCTTTGCTGATGTGGGTGTCGTCAAAGTTCCGCCAGACTTGCCGGATGAGATGTTGCTATTCATCTCCGATGCTATTCCCACTGGTTATATGGGCGCAGAATTATGCGATATTCAACCGGGTGATACCGTAGCCGTTTGGGGTTGCGGTGCTGTTGGACAATTTGCCATGATTAGCGCCTACATGATGGGAGCCGAAAAAGTGATCGCTATAGATCGCTTTCCCGAACGCCTGGAAATGGCGAAAAAGTTTGCCAAAGCAGAAGTGATTAACTACGAAGAAGTTAATGCTGGCGAAGCGTTGAAAGAGATGACTGGTGGACGTGGCCCCGATGCTTGCATCGATGCCGTTGGTTTAGAAGCACACGGCGTTGGTTTAGAAGACTTCTACGACCAGACCAAACAAAAGCTCAGATTGGAAACCGACCGTCCCCACGTTCTGCGGGAAATGATGGTTGCCTGTCGTAAAGGCGGGACTCTTTCAATCATGGGTGTTTATGGTGGTTTTGTAGACAAAATGCCATTTGGTGCAGCCTTTAATAAGGGTCTAACCTTCAGAATGGGACAAATGCATGGACAAAAATATATGCATTTGTTATTGCAGATGATTTTGGATGGAAAACTTGATCCATCCTTCGTTGTCACCCATCAATTGCCACTAGAGCAAGCACCCCACGCCTACCATATCTTTCAACAAAAAAAGGATAACTGCATCAAAGTTGTTCTTAAACCCTAAATGGCAAATAGTCATTTAAGGTTTGGATTTGTACACCTTACATAATAGAATTGAGGATTTTTATGAATCGAGTAACTTCATGGCTGCGAAATATTCGTATTTCCCAAATCGTTGTAGTTTTCCTGGTAGGATTTATGTTTTTACTGGGTCAAGCTTTTACCTACGTTGATGTAGCACAAGCTGATGTTGTAACTCCAGAGGGTACTTATTATAAAGGAATCCCAGACGGGCAAGGTGAAATCAAAAACGATAGCCAAACAACAAAAACCCAAAATCCATTAAAAGAAGCTGCTGATACTATCCGCGAAAAACTAAACTTGGATGAAGAGACTCCTCGAGCTACAAAAGAGTTTCTGAAGTCTACAAAAAATCAAGTCGAAGAAACAGTTCAGCCATTGACTGAAACTAAAGAAGGTTATTACCGAACTCCTCCTAGCAAGCAACTCAGAGATAGAGTCTAGACTCGTAGCAACTTTTGAGTCTAGATTTTTGACTCATACATTGTTTAACCAGATTTGAGTATTTACTGAGACGCGATATTTCTCGCGTCTCAAAATCAGGCTAAATCGAGTATTTATCTTGATTAGGACTTACGCAAAAGATCTCTCAAACTTTATTGATTTCTCTGTGTTCTCTGCGCCTCTGCGGTTTTTTATTCCGTAACTCGTGCTTAAGTCCTATTGATATAAACAAGTCATAAATCATAACCAAGGAATAAATAATTATGAAAGCAGTTTGCTGGCATGGAGCAAACGACGTGCGGGTAGATACAGTTCCCGACCCCAAAATTATTAACCCACGCGATGCCATTGTTAAAATTACATCTACCGCAATTTGTGGTTCTGATTTGCATATTTATGACGGCTACATTCCCACCATGCAAAAGGGCGATATCCTTGGTCATGAATTCATGGGGGAAGTCGTAGAACTAGGAAGTGCAGTTAAAAATGTCAAAGTAGGCGATCGCGTCGTTGTTCCCTTCACTATATCTTGCGGTAGCTGCTTTTTCTGCAATCGGGATTTATGGTCATTGTGCGATAACTCTAACCCCAATGCTTGGTTAGTAGAAAAGCAAATGGGCCATTCGCCAGCAGGTTTATTTGGCTACTCTCATTTATTCGGCGGTTACGCTGGTGGTCAAGCAGAGTATGCAAGAGTACCCTTTGCCGATGTCGGCTTGTTCAAAATCCCTGATGGTTTAACGGATGAGCAAGTGCTATTTTTAACAGATATTTTCCCTACTGGCTACATGGCAGCCGAGAACTGCAACATCAAACCCGGTGATATTGTTGCTGTTTGGGGTTGTGGCCCAGTTGGACAATTCGCCATCAGAAGCGCATATATGCTCGGCGCGGAACGGGTAATTGCCTTTGACCGCATTCCCGAACGGCTGCAAATGGCTAAAGAATACGGCAAAGCAGAAGTTCTTAACTACGAAGAAGTGAATATAGGCGAAGCACTCAAAGAAATGACTGGCGGTCGTGGCCCTGATGCTTGCATAGATGCAGTAGGAATGGAGGCACACGGCACAGACTTTATGGCGTTCTACGACCAAGTAAAGCAAGCAGTACGTCTTGAAACAGACCGTCCCACGGCATTACGGCAAGTAATAGTATCTGCTGCTAAAGGTGGTCACGTATCACTTGCGGGTGTGTACGGTGGCTTTTTAGATAAAATCCCGATGGGTGCTGCCATGAACAAGGGATTAACCTTCAAAATGGGACAAACCCATGTCCATAAGTATTTACGACCTTTGTTAGAGCGGATTCAAAACGGTGAAATCGATCCAACTTTTATCATCACCCATACTTTACCTCTAGAACAAGCGCCCCACGGCTACGAAATTTTTAAGCACAAGAAAGATAACTGCATCAAAGTTGTACTCAAACCTTAGTAGGGAATGGGGAATGCAAACAAGGAAAATAACCATGCCCAATGCCCAAAGTTAAAAGTATAAAGAGGCAAAAAATATGTCTGATAAAACCGTTATCAAAGTAGACTCTAGCCATTCGCCTAAAGGTGAACTTGGTCAAAAATATCTTGCATCTGGCAAAAGCATTTCCATGCGCCTATGGGAGAATGAGGAACCGAACGAACCTAAAGAGCCAACAGCACGGGAATATGAAACTGTTGGTTATGTAATCAATGGTCGTGCAGAATTACATATTGAAGGGCAAACGATTTTACTAGAGCCTGGGAGTTCTTGGGTAGTACCAAAAGGAGCCAGCCACACTTATAAAATCCTAGAAGCATTTACTGCTGTTGAGGCAACCAGTCCACCCGCTCAAGTTCACGGGCGAGACGAAAACTGATTTGCAGCTATCTGAAGTTTTGCGTTAGCGTTCGCGCAGCGTTCCGCAGGAAAGCTCACCGTTGGCGTAGCCTCTCGTAGAGAAGGTATCGCTAAAAACTTATAGCTACTCTCAAGTGCATGAAATATAAAGCGTTCGTAGGGGAACAAGAGTGTTGTTCCCCTATTTACTTTGACCTTTTTTTAATTAAAAATTAAAAGTTAAAAATTAAGAATAATAATTTTTAATTAATTTGGGGTACATTTGGTGAAATGACTGTGATGATGCAGTATCTGTTTCAGGGCTGGAACTGTCGAGGCCCTGCCAAGTACCGAGATATGCTGCTAGATGTTGGTACTGAAGAAATCGGTCACATTGAGATGCTGGCAACGATGATTGCTCATCTTCTAGATAAAGCGCCGCTCAAAATGCAAGAAGAAAGTGTAAAAGATGCGGTAGTAGGTGCTGTGATGGGTGGTAGTAACCCACGGGATGTAATTATGGCGGCGGCGATGAATCCCCAACACGCCATTGTGTCTGGTTTGGGTGCAACACCATCTGATAGCGTCGGCTATCCTTGGAACGGTCGCTTTATTGTCTCCAGTGGTAACCTGTTGGCAGATTTCCGGTCTAATCTCCACGCCGAAAGTCAAGGACGTTTGCAAGCAGTGCGATTGTATGAGATGACAGACGATCCAGGGGTGAAAGATACCTTGAGCTTTATGATCGCTCGTGATACCATGCATCAAAACTTGTGGCTAGCAACCATTGAGGATTTAGAAAGCTCTGGATTTGAAACCACTCCAGTTCCCAGTTCCTTCCCGTTGGAATTGGAGAAACGCGAGTTTGCTTATCAGTTCTGGAATCACTCAGAAGGTACAGAAAGTTCTGAAGGTCGTTGGGCAAAAGGCCCCTCAATGGATGGCAAAGGCGAATTTGAGTATGTAGAAAATCCCCAACCACTAGGCCCAGAACCGCAACCTCCTGTGCCCGATCCACGACTGCATGGTACCTCAAAAATGCCACTGGCACAAGGCGACGGTTCGAGCGCACCCTCTTTGATTGACCGTATAACAGGTATCGGTGATTAATCATTGGCATAGAGTTGCATTCACATCTGTCCTAATAACACTTGATTCTCCCAATTCTCCTTCCAGAGGAGGGTTGGGGGAATTTTGGCAGATGAACACGCATCAGCTACCTAGCACTCATTTGGTAGTTTGATACATTAAGAACAATGCGTTCGCCGAAGCAACAAATGCGTAGGCGTAGCCAGCCGTAGGCATCGCCTTTCACTAATTTTTCAACAAACCTCATGCCCTGCGGAATATATGCTATAACTTTGCACCAGCATTTCCTATTGCATTAATTGCAGCCTCTAATGCGATCGCTACATGAGTCCAATGAGTGCCCCCCTGGCAATAAACCACATACGGTTCACGCAAAGGCCCATCTGCCGATAATTCCAAGGTACTCCCTTCAATAAATGTCCCCCCAGCCATGACTACTTTGCTCTCATACCCCGGCATTTCATCTGGAACAGGGTCTAAGTAGGAACCTATAGGAGAATGCTGTTGTATCGCTTTACAGAAAGCAATTAGCTTTTCGGCAGAACCGAGTTTGATTGCCTGAATTACATCTCCACGGGGAGCCAGAGGTGCGGGATTAACTGGATAACCGAGTTTATCAAATACATAACCAGTTAAGTATGTCCCTTTCATCGCCTCTCCTACCATTTGCGGAGCCAGAAATAAGCCTTGGAACAGCAGGCGATTTTGGTCAAAAGTAGCGCCGCCATAACTACCGATACCGGGAGCAGTGAGGCGACAAGCAGATGCTTCTACTAAGTCGGCGCGACCAGCAACATAACCGCCAGCACTGACAATGGTACCACCAGGATTTTTAATCAATGACCCCGCCATTAAATCAGCACCTACGGCTGTAGGTTCCCTGGTTTCAATAAATTCACCGTAGCAGTTATCTACAAAGCAAACGGTATTCGGGTTTTGCTGTTTTACCAAATGGATGATTTTTTCAATATCGGCAATTGATAAGCTAGGACGCCAAGAATAGCCACAAGAACGCTGAATTAACACTAAACGAGTGTTTTCAGCCACACTAGTAGTTAAAGCTTGCCAATCTATAGTTCCTTCTGGGGTTAGCTCCAATTGGCGGTAATTTATGCCAAACTCGATAAGGGAGCCTTGTCCTTGACCCCGTAAACCAATGACTTCTTCAAGTGTATCGTAGGGAGAACCGACCACTGCTAACATTTCATCTCCAGGACGGAGAACACCAAACAAAGCACAAGCGATCGCATGAGTTCCTGAAACGAACTGCACCCGCACGGCCGCAGCTTCAGCGCCCATAACTTCAGCAAAAACTTTATCTAAAGTTTCTCGTCCTAAATCATCGTGACCATAGCCACTTACACTAGCAAAGTGGTGGGCGCCCACACGGTTATTACGAAAAGCATCCAGCACTCGTTTTAGATTATGCTTGACCTGAGCGTCAATTCCAGAAAAAATTTCTAATAGTGCCTGTTCTGCTTGCCGCAGCTGTTCTAAGCTGTTCATCAGTTCCTCGTTCAAAAAAAATTAAATTTATAGATATGCGGATTTTAAGATCGCGCAGACTAGGCTAGAAAATTCAAATTCAGGTTACTGCATGACAATTGCTACCTCAACTAAACCTCAAATTAACTGGGTTAATACCCTGTTCTTCATTGCACTGCACATCGGCGCTTTATTTGCCTTTGTTCCTGGTAACTTTAGCTGGACGGCAGTTGGCGTGGGTTTCTTGCTGTATTGGGTGACTGGCGGCTTAGGCGTTACTCTAGGATTTCATCGCCTTGTCACCCACCGCAGTTTTCAAACTCCCAAGTGGCTAGAGTATCTCTTGGTTTTCTTTGGGACACTCTCATGTCAAGGAGGCCCAATTGAGTGGATCGGGACACATCGCATTCATCATCTAAACTCTGATACTGACGCTGATCCCCATGACTCTAATAAAGGCTTCTGGTGGAGCCACATGGATTGGCTGATTCATTATTGTCCCGCTCACGCTGATGTTCCTCGTTTCACCAAAGACATTGCCGAAGACCCAGTTTATCAGTTTTTAGAAAAATATTTCATTTTGATCCAGGTTGCTCTAGGCGTATTGCTTCTGCTTCTGGGTGGCTGGCCTTTTGTTATTTGGGGAATTTTTGTTCGCATTGTCTGGGTTTACCACTGCACTTGGTTAGTGAACAGCGCTACTCATAAATTTGGCTATCAGAGCTATGATTCTGGTGATAGATCGACTAATTGCTGGTGGGTAGCCGTACTAGTTTTCGGTGAAGGCTGGCATAATAACCATCATGCTTTTCAATACTCGGCTCGTCATGGGCTGGAATGGTGGGAAATCGATTTAACCTGGATGACTGTTCAATTGTTGCAAGCAGTTGGTCTTGCTACTAATGTGAAGTTGGCCCCAACAAAAGTTAGTTAGGAGTTAGGAGTTTGGAGTTTGGAGTTATGATACGTAACGTTTTTAACTCATAACTCATCACTTCTAACTCCTCATTTTTCAAAAATAACTCCTGATTTTTCAAAAAGCTATTTACTGGTGCGCTTGTGTCGGTTAGATTGCTATAATCCGAAGCGCTAATATTAAGAATTTTTGCGGCCAGTCACTTTTTTAGTGACTTGGTGGAGGAGTTTGTTGTTTTTCAGGTGTCCATGACTACATCAATAATTAATAGCCAGAAACTAAGTGACGAGCCTAGTAATTCCGACTTTAGGCTCAAAGATATTGTCAAAACCCTGCCACGAGAATGTTTTCAGCAGAACAGTCGCAAAGCTTGGATACAAGTACTGCTCAGTGTCTTGGCGGTTGCCTTGGGCTATTACAGCCTGATTATCACTCCTTGGTTTCTCTTGCCCCTAGCTTGGATTTTTACAGGCACTGCTTTAACAGGTTTTTTTGTAATTGGCCATGATTGTGGTCACAGGTCATTTGCCAAACGTCGTTGGGTAAATGATTTGGTGGGGCACTTCTTCATGATGCCGTTGATTTACCCCTTTCACAGTTGGCGCATTAAGCATAATTATCACCATACTCATACCAACAAGCTGGATGAAGATAACGCTTGGCATCCAATCAGACCAGAAGTGTTTGAAAATTGGGATAAAACCCGGCAGTCTGCTTTTGAGTTGTTCATGCGTAAACGCCTCTGGTGGGTAGGTTCCGTTGGACATTGGGCTGTGGTGCATTTTGATTGGCGGAACTTCAAAACTAAAGACCAATCGAGCATCAAGCTTTCTGTGGCTGTAGTAGTTGTGTTTGCAGCGATCGCTTTCCCACTTCTCATTGCTACAACTGGTATCTGGGGATTTGTCAAGTTTTGGCTAGTGCCCTGGATGATTTACCATTTCTGGATGAGTACTTTTACTATTGTTCACCACACTGCCGCAGATGTTCCTTTTGCGACAGCGAACAAGTGGAACGAAGCTTTAGCACAGCTAGCTGGCACTATTCATTGCGATTATCCGCGCTGGGTAGAAATTCTGTGCCATGATATCAATGTTCATGTCCCTCATCATATTTCCACTGCGATTCCTTCTTATAATTTGCGGCTAGCTTACAGAAGTATCAAAGAAAATTGGCAACCTTATCTGCATGATGAGTGTCAATTTTCTTGGCCTTTAATGAAGCAAATTACAGACCAATGTCAACTATATACAACTGATGTTGGCTATAAGACTTTCAACGAACATTACACAGAGCGATAAATAGCGCTGCGATCGCACTCACGCTCTTAAACCAATGAGAGCGTTTATCATGCTGTGTTTAAATAAAATCTGGCAGTTTTTTACTGACTAAAATTGTTAGGCAAATTGCCAGAAATTATCCTCTTGTGTGTTAGCGATCGCTAGTTTCGTGGGCATTCTAGAGATGAGATAATTTTGTCTCAAATAAAGTTCCGATTTATATCTAACAAAAGAATCCAGTGCCATCAAATACCATCAGTTTTAACAATCCTCTTAGCAGTGAAACGTCTGAGGATACGACTAAATTACCTTTCACACTTGGGGATTTAAAAGCTGCAATTCCTGCTGAATGCTTTCAGCCCAATGTGACAAAATCAATTTTTTACTTTTTTCGTGACATCCTGATTATCGGTCTGCTTTATGCAGTTGCTCATTACCTGGATTCTTGGCTTTTCTTCCCGATTTTTTGGCTAATGCAAGGAACGATGTTTTGGGCTTTGTTTGTAGTCGGACATGACTGCGGACACCAATCTTTTTCTAAGCATAAATGGCTCAATGATTTGATT
>NZ_JBALBZ010000169.1:0-2382 GCF_036919495.1 Nostoc sp. | reverse complement strand
TGCCAAAACTGCTGCAAGAAGTCACTTACGATTTCTCCAAATTGATTAATTTTTATCGCTTTTTAATGTGAAGAAATATTTCGCCAACAGTGTCTGTGCTATTTCTACCCCACCTCGCAGGAGAACGCAGTCCCCACCTCGATCCAGATACTCGTGGTGCTTTGGTGAATTTGTCCTTAGCTCATACCCAGGCAGATATAACTCGTGCTGTGCTGGAGGGAGTTGCATTTAGCTTGCGGTCAGCATTGGAGGTAATTAGTGCGATCGCTCCCCTCGATCAACTCTTAGCAACGGGTGGAGGCGCACGTTCTCACATCTGGTTACAAATTTTAGCAGATATTTTGCAAACCAAACTTATTGCTCCCAAAGCCGAAGAAGGAGCTGCTTACGGAGCAGCTATTTTGGCAATGGTGGGGATTGGTGTTTACCCCAATTTAGAAACTGCACTCAAGATTTTACCGCAAGATAGTAATGTAGTACAGCCGCAGCCAAATCTTTTGTATGAAGCAGGTTTTAAGCGCTACAAACTACTTTACGATACTTTGAAAGCTGTTCGTTGATCTTGGACTTTTTACAAAAAATTTAAAAAAGTAAATACACACTCTTTATTGGCTTTGGATGTAACGAAAGTTCATATCTCCTTTATAGTCAGAAGCTTTCGCAAGATCCTTAAGGTTTTGCACGCCACTATAAAGATGTCCATTGATGACCCAAGTAGGAAAGCCAGGAACCTTCGCAGCTTTACATAAATCGGGATGAGGATTGATGCCTCTCTTGTCGCACTCAACTTGAATGTTGTTGTTGATAATCTGGTAGGCTTCTTTACCAAAAAGTAACTTCTGTTCGTGGCAATGAGGACACCACCAAGCAACGTATTCTTTTGCACCTATCTTCACCAAATGCTTTGCCAGGGCTATCTCTGCCTTGGTGGAAGTGGTGGTAATTTCCCAGCCGACTCCAGGCTGAGGGCGTTCCTTCGGGAGAAAGAAAATAATTGATGGGGACTTTTGGTTGTCCTTGGTCAGTGCAAGTGCTGTTGGTATTGGTGAATGGAGTGTAGAGCCGGAAAGAGTACTAACACAGATAATCGAGAGTGGTAACAGTGCAAGAAAAACAGGGTGTTTGATAACCATATTACATATATAAGGCTGAACAGTAATTTAGTAGTTGTTGAAGCTAATAATTGTACAGTTAAGATTGTAGTCTCTTGTGGAAAATGCCCCAGATTTTTGTCTGCGATCGCTTAACCACTACAATATATTTTCTAAATATGGGAATTTTGTGTAAATTTAACCACATATTAATAACTAAAGTTTACAATATAATTACTGAAGCTAATCTAGCTACAACCAAATGGCTAAGGTTCGACCCATGACTGATAATAAACAAATTGTCTCCCACCTCACTCAACAAAAACCAAGACAAGTTTTGGTTGTAGCTCCTTGTGAACTCGCTATCCATCATCGTCACAGACAATCCTTTCAGACACCACCCACTTTAAGCAGTTGCATTCTCAAAATCATCGCTAATTTGTCTATCGTCAGCGCTATGTTGTTTGGCATCAGTGCATTAGGCTACTGGGGATTAGAAATCGTTGAAGCTAACACAATCCCGACCATAGAAGGCAGATATGATTGGCAAACCCAAAAGCATATTTGTTTTGGTTGGATGCTAGTTACTTTTTCTAGCTTTCTTGGGAGTGCTTCTTTTGATGATGAATTTCACGCTATTAAATTCAGAGGATAGAGTTCAAAATAAGAATTTATCACTTTGCACAAATGGAGAAAGCAGGGTTTAGACAGAAGGTAAGCGGACGGTGAAACAAGTTCTACCTGGCTGTGACTCAAATGAGAGCGTACCGTGATGGCGATTTTCTACAATCCGGCGAACGGTTTCCAAACCGAGTCCTGAACCACGCCCTACTGATTTAGTGGTGAAGAAAGGTTCAAAAATGCGGGTTTTAATTTCAGGTGGAATTCCACTACCAGAATCGATGATGTCAATATGGGCAAAGCGATCGCAATGCTGTGTTGTAATTTCCATCAGTCCCTTACCATCCATTGCATAAATGGCGTTGTCAATTAAGTTTGTCCACACCTGATTGAGTTCGCTGCCATAAGCAAGGATTTTGGGAAGATGTTGATCGTAATTGCGTTGTACTTGAATACCGCATTTGAGTTGATAAGCAAACAATCGCAATGTATCTTCTAAACCTTGATGCACATTCACTTCTTGCTGAACGCCTTGGTCGAGGTAAGAGTATGACTTCATCGCTTGCACAAGTTCAGAAATCCTCTCGGCTCCTCGCAAACCATGTTTAATCATTGATATGACTTCAAACGAGAGCGATAGCCAGTGCAATCCCATCTCTCGCAATTCAGT
>NZ_JBALBZ010000168.1:0-3388 GCF_036919495.1 Nostoc sp. | reverse complement strand
CCCTTTTCTCCCGCCTTAAAATGATTATCATTCTTGAGAAAACCTGTCTCTTGTTTTTCTTGGAATAATTTATTCTTTGGAAGTCCCTAAATACATTCCAAACAAAGATGGGTGTACGGAAGGGTGTCATACCAGGTGCGCGCATCTTGACAATCGTGGTGACAAAGTTAATCCCCCCCATAATTGAGGAAACACCTGATATTGCCACTGCTAGAAGCCAGATTACTTGACCATTAATTAAGTTGCCTGTAGGGTTTTGCAAGCTAACGGGAGGGTATGACCACCAACCGGCTTGCGCTGGCCCGCCAGGTACAAAGAAACTGGCCATCAATAGGATAGCAGCGATCGGTATCATCCAGAAGGCGACAGCATTCAGTCTGGGAAACGCCATATCTCGCGCCCCAATCATTAGAGGTACAAGATAGTTAGCAAAACCTGTAAGTATGGGGAATGTCCATCCAAATAGCATCACAGTGCCGTGCATGGTGAACATTGCATTATAAACACTACGGTCAACGAGGTCTGATTCTGGGGTAATCAATTCCCCACGAATGATCATTGCAAATATGCCACCAACTAAAAAGAGAATGAAAGCGGTAACAATATACTGAATACCGATAACTTTGTGGTCTGTGCTAAAGCTAAAGTATTGCTTCCAGTCTGTTTTAGGTTCCTGTTGAGGTGCGTCACCTGTAATGTCTTCAACGGAAATATTTGTCATTTGTTTTTTTCCTTTATTATTTGTCATCTGTCATTTGTCACTTGTCTAAAACCAATGACTAATGACTAATTGCTGTAATTAACTACAGGAGCTTGTGCAGGTGCTACCGTAACCCAGCCTTTGATTAATTCTTTTGATTCTTGGGCATATTCGGAAGCTGCTTGATTATTTGCAGTGCATGGTTTACGATTTGCTGCTTCTGCAAGCCATTTCTTGTAATCTTCAGAGGACTCGACAACAACATTTGCCCGCATGGTTGCAAAGTAAGTACCGCTAAATTCGGAATCGGTCAATTGATATTTGCCAATGCGGATGGGGGTGAATTCAAAGTCAATGTTGCGGTTGGGAATAATGTCTTGCTTGACTCGGAAAGCAGGAATATAAAAGCCGTGGAGAACATCCTCGGACTGCATTGCTAGACGGATGCGATGATTAACGGGTAAATGTAGTTCGGTGCTGGTGATTCCTGTTTTTGGATAGCGGAAAACCCAAGCCCACTGTTTGGCATTAACTTCAATGTCTTCAAATGGGATTACATTTGATGTAGCATCAGTTGATGCAGTTGAGGAAGTCGGCGAAGCGGAAACTATGCCTACATCTCCGTTAATTGGTGCAGCAGATGCCGATTTCATCAAGACTGGAATATGCATATGCATAGCTTCCATTGGACCTTGAATCCCCATTTGCTCGTAGATTTGGTAGCTGTAAGTGGCAATCCAAAACACTAGCAATACAGGAATTGCAGTCCAGACAATTTCTAGTGGGATATTTCCTTCAATTGGAGGGCCATCGCTGGTATCATATTGCTCTGCTCGATGGAAAATCGCCGAGTAGATGAGTGTTCCTGTGACTCCAAGGAAGATAAATGCTCCTAGCGTGATTAAGAAACTAAACAACTTATCGACAAGCTGCGATTCTGCTGCGGCTTGAGGAGGCATCCAGGAATACGTCCACTGCCCTATCCAAAGACTAACAGCAGTTAAGGTGATCGCGATCGCACTCAAGATCAAAATATTTCGGATTTTCATAGCTATAAAAGTCATTGGTCAGTAGAGACGCGATTAATCGCGTCTCTACAATGGTCATTAGTACTCATACAAAGGACTACTTCAGCAGTAAGTTGGGGTCTTTACCCAACCGCAACAATATATCAGCAGTATTGTGAACTCCAAACTCAGCAGCTAAGTGCGCCCCTAGCGTACCGTGGATAAACATGATAAACATGATGAACAGTCCAGAAACTAAATAAGTCCACTGCACTTGTTGACTGTCATCCTGACGCCAAATATAACGCTGAAATCCTCTCCAAATAGCCATCCCAAGAATCAGCGCTAGTAGAAAAACACCACCCACTCCATGCCAAAGCATTGTTTCCATTGCTTCCAATCCCCAGGCACTCTTTACTCCAGTGAGTGGTTCTGCCAACATGATTTCGTAAAAACCTGCTGCTACCGTAAAAATTGTGATGAGTGCTGAACCTAGCATATTGTACCAGCCAGCATCAAAGAAGCTAGAACGAGTGGCAGGAACTGCTAAAAACTTGAAGATTGGTTGTTGTACAGGGAAGAATGCACCAATTAAATCAAAGGTAATGCCAAGGATGAACAAACCTATAGTGAGATGAACTAAATTTGGGTGAATGGGTATAGTGTAGGGCAACCCATTTGCTCCCATCTGAGTCTTTAATTGCTCAATAACTTCAGGGTTCATTGCAGTAAGCCCTCCTTTATAGCTTCAACAACTGGTACAGTGTGCAACCCATATACCCAAACCAATTCATCTCCGAAATACACTTGTACGCCTACCAAAACGGTCAAAAGTAGACTTGCTGCTAGGTAATAAACTGATATCTTTTCTGGAGTGCGGCAATGAATTACGTAACGCCAAGCTGTAATAGCTGCCAGAATTCCTGCAAGTGACCAGCCAAGGAGCGTATGTAAATTAAGTACTGGTTGAACTGCGTTATAAGGTTGTGCTAAACCTGCTTCAAATTGACCAAAAATAACGGCGATGAAGATGGAGATTGTAGCGAAAAACATATTCCACCAACTCACCTCAAAAAGACGGTAGTTGCTAGTAAAGTATCCAATGACATCACACACGAAGGCAAACAACACCATTGCAATCACAAAATGGACAATGATGGGATGTATCGTATCAGGATACGGTAAATTATGGTTATTCAGAAGATTCTCAAGCATGGTATTCTACTCATGTGTTAGTTAGTGTTTAGTGCTTAACAAGCAATACTTCACAATTTTTTGATTTCTACAACGATTTAGATTGCACTTAAATCCTTCTAAATAACAACAGCAATTCTGATGAGGAGAATTCTTTCACAGAGTAGCTTGATTCTGATAGGCAAAAGCTCACTGGAATGAATATAGAATAGCAAGTTATCGAAAAAGGTTTTACTCGTTGGTAAATGTTGACGAACGAGTTACTACTTTCCATCTGTGAAGTAAAACAATGATCGAGAAATTGCGAGCGGCATTACCCTTACGTATTTTGGAATCATCCTTGGCTGATTGTCTTTGACCGCAATCACGTAATTATTTCCACAGTCTATGGATTACAGCACTTGCGTCTGTTATGAGGTACAATAAAATAAAATATAAATACATTTAAATGAAGTCATACTCTGTCGATCTTCGAGAAAAAATAGTT
>NZ_JBALBZ010000167.1:0-12753 GCF_036919495.1 Nostoc sp. | reverse complement strand
CTGCCAGAAGCCAGTGTCTTGCCATCGGGGCTGAATCCGACGCTAATGACCCTACTGCTATGCCCAGTCAGGGTTTTGATCGCTTTGCCCGTGCTGACATCCCAGAGTTTGATCGTCTTGTCATCACTGCCAGAAGCCAGTGTCTTGCCATCGGGGCTGAATCCGACGCTATTGACCGAACTGCTATGCCCAGTCAGGGTTTTGATGGCTTTGCCTGTGCTGACATCCCAGAGTTTGATCGTCTTGTCATCACTGCCAGAAGCCAGTGTTTTGCCATCGGGGCTGAATCCGACGCTATTGACCCAACTGCTATGCCCTTCTAAGGTATTTACCTCGATCGCACGATTTTCTTTCTTCTCATTTGGCTTTAAGTAAACCGCTTGCTGTAGAGTTAACACAGTTTGCATTAGGGTATCGCTTCTGTGCTGCGCCCAAAGTGTATGCTTGAGTTTGCTACCTGCCTTTACAGCTGCTATTAAAGCATCTGGGTATTGTTCAGAGACAGCAAAGGCTTCAGAAGAATTATTGATGGCGTTAATTTGACTAACATTTGCCTCTACTGCCCACTGGAATGTTGCTGCTGCTAAAACAGCAAATCCTAAACCTGCGGTTATGGAACCAAAAAGGGCGCGTTTGAGAACTTTATTTAGTTTCGCCTCACTAATTTTTCTTTCTTTTCGTTCTTTTTCCAGTTCCGCCATTACCTGCTTTAACTTCGGTTCCTGTTGCTGGCGGATAAAGGCGGCGATGTAGTCATGTACCAGTTGATAACGGTCGGCGGGGTTTTCTGGTAGCAAAACCACCAAGCCGGATTGGACAAAAATCTCTAATATTAAATCTAATTTACTGATTTCAGAAGCTTGTTCCGCTCTAGCTTCTGATCCCCCCGCCTGGGTTGACCTCCTTAAAAAGGGGGTTGAAAGAATAAAGCCCTGCTTTTTAAGCGGGGTTGGGGGGATCTCCGAGAAATACGGCATCAAATCGCGTTCTAACTCAGCGCGAGTCTTGAGTGGGCGAGTTCCTTTTTCATCAGTTAGCAAATACAGTAGTATGTCTGCTGCTTGCTGATTTTCTTCACCACAATCATTAACAACTTCATTTAAATAACGCTTAACCAATTCGTCTTTAGTACCACGCTGCCGATATTCTGCCAGAGTTATAATATTCTCCGTTTGCAGTTGCGCCCCCACAACCTGCAACTCAATGGGACGAACTTCACCCAATTCTCCGGCTAAATCTTGCACGAGTTGTTCAACTAAAGCAGGTTCTAAGCGAAAGCTAGTATTTTCAGTTAAACGCTGAATAATTGACTTCGTATCATCAGGTGAGAAATTCCCCAACTTGTAAAGCACATTATTGCTGAGAATGTCATTGCCAATAATCTTGAGACTGGGCAAATCATTGCACTCTAGCAAGTAATGGATGTAATCTACCCGCAGCGATAAGATAACTTTTACTGATAGAACATTCAAACACTCTCCCAGAAACTCAAAGAATTGCTTTCTTTGTGCAGGTTCGGTGTAAACAAAGAAAAATTCCTCAAATTGATCAAAAATTAACACCGTGCGGAGGTTGTGCTGTTCGTTTTTGCGAAGCTGAGTGATTAGGGAGTTAGGAGTTAGGAGTGAGGAGTTAGGAGTTTGAGTATTTGAAGTGGATGAACGGAGTTCTGAGGTGGATGAATCCAGTTCTGAGGTGGATGAATCCAGTTCTGAGGTGGATGAACGGAGTTCTGAGGTGGATGAATCCAGTTCTGAGGTGGATGAACGGAGTTCTGAGGTGGATGAATCCAGTTCCGAGGTGGATGAACGGAGTTCTGATATGGATGAATCCAGTTCCGAGGTGGATGAACGGAGTTCTGAGGTGGATGAATCCAGTTCCGAGGTGGATGAACGGAGTTCTGAGGTGGATGAATCCAGTTCCGAGGTGGATGAACGGAGTTCTGATATGGATGAACGGAGTTCCGAGGTGGATGAATCCAGTTCCGAGGTGGATGAACGGAGTTCTGAGGTAGATGAATCCAGTTCCGAGGTGGATGAACGGAGTTCTGAGGTAGATGAATAATATTCTAACTCTCCCCTGCTCCCCCTGCTTCCCCATTTCCCAAAACCCTCCCCAACTCTTCCACCCAGTTGGTATAAACGCGCATTACCACCGGCAAATAATCTTGAATACCGATCGCTTTATTCTTTAAAGCCGGCACTAGTCCCGCATTTACCAGGGAACTTTTGCCTACACCCGATTGCCCATGAATTACTATCAACTTATAATCAGGGCGACCCATGCGTTCAATTAAACGTTCTACATCCAATAGGCGACCAGATGCAGCAATTTCTGGGGCAATGTTTCCTTGGGTATTTGAGCGCAATGTTTCTACAAATGCCTGTTTTGTAGCTTCTAATCTACCCGCACCAATAAAAGCCCGCAAACCAAATTGCTGTTCAATGGAACGCTGTTGCTGTTTGATGTTATATGCTTTGAGATATTCTTTCCGCTCAAAATAAATCTTCTGTAAAAACCTGAGAATATCCAAGTAAAGTCTGACATCTTCTAGGGGATTACCCACATCTCTAGCAGTTTCTAAGCTGAGAGTTGCTTGTTTAATTTCACCTAAATGGTATTGAGAACGACCTAAAATAAACTGATATAAGCTCAAATCTTTTGATTTTAAATCTCTTTCGGGTATATCTGATAAAACCTCTGACATGTTTGCTGATTTCTGATTATGAATTGCAGCAAAAACTTCCAAGGCTTGCTTAACTAACTGATTTGCTTGAACCCAATTATTTTGAGCCAAAGCCACTTCAGCTAAAAAACCGTAATCTTTGGCTAATTCTCTTAGTTTGTTATTATTTCGATGGATTACTAAAGCTTCTTCTGAAAGGCTCCGCAACGTTTCCCACTGTTGCAAGTCCCGCAAGATATCACCGAACTTAACTACTGCACTAGTAATTAAATCTGGACTGTTTAACTGGTAAATAAAATTAATATATTCTTGAATATAATGCCAAGCTGCTTGCCAATCTGGATGAGTAATATCTTGATGTTTAAAAGCTTTGAGATAATAGCAAAAGCCAATCTCACTGAGGATTTTTCCCTGCCATTTTAAATTATTACTTTGCTGCCAAAGCTGGTAAGCTTTATGATAATGCTCTAACGCCGAATCTTTTTGATTATTTATCTGTTTGATAAAACCTAACAAAGATTCTAAATTAGCTTGAATATTTAAATTATAAACATCTAGGTTTTTGAGTAAATATATTTGCGCCGCTTCTAACTCATTTTCCAGTTTGATATATTCATCTACGCTAATTTTTAAATTATTACTAAACCATTGATTAGCCGTTTCGATGATAAAATCTACTAATTCCTGTGTTGAGATGACAAAATCTCTCGTAGTTGCCCAACTTTCTAAATCTGGCGCAAGCTGTATTAGTTGGTTGTAAATTTCATCGTCAATCCACAACACTAAGGGAAAAGCAAAATTCTTGCGAAAGTCTTCCCGCACTTGATTCGCAGAAGTTAACATCACAGATAAATTCTGCACTGATTCCAAACCCACAACCATTACACAGGCTGGTATTTCTTCGCCGAATTCTTCTTGAATCGCAGTATAAAGAGTTTTCTTAGATTGCTGCACTGCCAAGACACGAATTTCGACTTGACAAATTTCCTGCAATCTGCGGATTAAGCGATCGCGCTCTCTTGCATAATTACACCGTGCCAATATCAGCTTAAACTGTCCCACAGAGGATGCGATCGCCCAAGCTAATTGTTTCAGAGAGCGGTCGTTGTTTACATGGTCATCTTGTGATGGTTGCTGTGGACTCATAGAGCTAATATGCTTTTCAGGTGCGAATTTTTACCAGATATTTTGACGTTGAGTCAACATATCCCACCTTGCACTTAAGTGCAAGGCTAATAGCTGAAGTCCACTAAAGTGGACTGGAAGGAATTATTAGTCCTCTTGAGAGGGCTTTAGCTATTAGCCTCGGAATTGATTCCCAGGCGGGTGAGTGGGTAAGCGAAAGATACTTTACTGCAACTCTCTGGCCTCAGCCAAAATCGGATTAACATCAAACCAAGTCTCGCCACTATCCCGATATTCAAACACAAACCGACTGCGAATCAGTTTTTGATATCCGTGGTCATCACTCACCTTTTTCCTTTCTTTGACATGACGTAACAATTGCCACTCATCATCAGAAATCGGTAACATTATTTCATTCCGCCGAGAACGAATAACTTGCTCTAAGGTTTCACGGGTTAAAGGAAGACTCATTTCTTCCATAATCCAGGTATTTAGCAGCCTCAGCACATCCCGCACATGACCACCGCTCATTTTACATAAGCGTTCTAGGCTAGCAGCACTATCAAAAATTTCGGTAACTTTATTTAAACGCTCCTCTGGTGTGATGTCAGGAAAAGCTCTAGCTAGTACCATCTGCTGCATGAGTGACATTCCCTGTGTATGAACACTGCCATCAGTCTTTTGTACAGGTACCATTGGTAACACTTTGGGATCTTCTGGGAAACGCTGAGTTAGCATTCCGTAATCGTTGGAAAACTTCAAAGATAAGGGCATGGTATAGATGAGATGACAATTAAGCTTGGTCAAAAACTCACCTTGATCGACAAATAAATATTCTTGCTGCGGACGACCCCAAGGTTTGACACGATTATCTATGCGGTCAAGATTATCGACAATTACCACCAGACCATTTTTACCCTGCTGTTTGAGTTTAGCCACGGCAGGTTCTAATAATTCTTGATTAATCGCTTCCAGCAGCTTAGTTTTTTGCGGTGCTAAATACTGATTGAGTTTTTCTCGCAGGGTTGGGTCATTTTTCATCTTGCTAGTGATTTCACCAATGCCCACAGACAGAGATAGCTTTTCTTTTTCAGAGGTGATACCAAAATCGCCGACATTTGGAACCTTAACTTTTACTCCCGTCACCTCGGAGTTTAAGACCTTCCAAGCACCTTGCAGCAACTCATTAAACTTGTTAGGTGGCTCCAGTGTAATTTTATCCAGACTTTGACTCACCCGCCGAGCGATCGCTAGCAGCACATCAGCAATATCGACATCGGTCATTTCCAAATCGTCACTGGACTCAAAATAGACCACATGAAAGCCTAATTTTTCCAGTTCTGCTTGTAACCTTAATAGTTCTGTCGATTTCCCACAACCAATATGCCCAGTAAATAACGTGCAAGTGGGTTCATTCGGCTTAAAAAAAGTAATTTTCTGCTTCAGCTTGCCAAGAATATCACCACCTCGTACTGAGGAAAAATCTATGTAATATTTGCTATCAGAGCTATGGTTGACAAACAGAGTTCTGCTGGGATCGCTAGCCTGATAAAATTCCCTTAAATCTATAGGCATAATGCTGGTAGTGCAATTATCTGGTATTGTCTTAACATATCCTTGTTGAAAAGGATAAAATTATTTACATCTTTGCATCTAGATTATAGAACCGATTTGACATTTAAAAAGGTGCAGCAAGCCTCTTAACCATCAACCGAATAAAACAAAGATTTCAATTAATTAGTAATCTGTCCAGTTTGTGAATGATGTTGGTAGAAGATGTAATATGCAAAATGTTACTCATAAATTGCTGTTTTGCAGCTATATGTAAAAAGATGCATAAAGGAGTTTGTTGAAGTATTCAGGATTATGGTTAAAGTTCAGATAGTTAGAAAAAAAGTTTTATGGAAAAATGATTTCCTATTTCCAGCAGCAATATGGCTTGCCAGCCGAATTTTCATTTGGACTGCTATGTTGCTGGTTGCGCCAAAATTACCGTTACCAACAGAAGAATTTTTACCCCATTTTGGCTGGGGGGTTGTTGATGCATGGGATAGTATGCATTACCGAGCGATCGCTACTTCTGGATATGAATTTGTTAATGACGGCAAGCAACACAATCTGGCCTTTTTTCCCCTGTTTCCCTTAAGCATTTGGGTTTTGATGAAACTGGGCTTGCCGTTTGAATTAGCAGGTACGTTAGTCAACAACTTGGCATTTTTCGCAGCCCTTTACTGTTTGTACTTTTGGATTAAAGAAAATTATGGGATCAATGCAGCGCATTGGACAACTGCTGTAGTTTCTTTGTATCCATCTTCTATGTTTACGGGGGTGATTTACACAGAGGGGCTGTATTTGTTTTTGAGTACATCGGCTTTGCGGGCGTTTGATCAAAAGCAGTATGGCTGGACTGCCCTTTGGGGCGCGATGGCGACAGCAACACGTCCTACAGGTATGGCACTAATTCCAGCATTTGCGATCGCAGCCTGGAAAGAACGCCGACCACTCATTGCCTATATAGCTGGTTTTACTACCGCTATTGGCATACTTCTATTCAGTTTGTATTGTGCGATTTATTTTGGCAATCCTTTAGCTTTTATCGAAGCACAGCGCGGATGGCGACCAACTTTGGGGTTTGATTGGCAGGGTTGGTTAAATATGTTCATGCAAATTGTAGTCGGCACAAATAATTGGCAATATGGTTGGGTTCAAAACCCCTCTGGCGGCATTCCAGACCCCTGGTATCTGTTGTTGTTTGGCGCGATTGTTACCAGTGGCTATCTTTTATGGCGTTTCCGTCAACGTTTTAATTCTGCGAAATTATTCTATGGCTTTTATGCTTTAATCTTATTTTTTTTGATTCTGGCAAGTGAAGAGTGGATCAATAACTTGCTCAACTTATTCATGGTCTTGGGTGGTGGCTATGTGTTATGGCGCTTACACACGCAGTTGACCGCAGTTACAGTTATTTATGGTTTTTGCGGTATTGGTTTGCTGTTAGCTTCTGGAGGTACTATCTCTTTGAGCCGCCTCGCCTATGGTATAGTGCCTCTGAATATAGCCATTGGTGTGCTGCTATCTCGCCATCCTCGTCAAGGATATTTAATATTGGGGGCTTTTGTGACATTACTAGCCAAAATAGCTGTAGGATTTGCCCAAGAGCGCTGGGTTGGTTAGAGAGTTTGATCCGAATGGCACTAAGTTAAGCTGAAGGGTAGGCGGCGTAAGGATTGCAGAGGAGCAGGGGTGCAGAGGGGCAGAGGAGAATTTCTCTTGCTTTTTTCCGTATGCTTCTTCCTTCTTCTTTCTCCCCTGCTCCTTTGCTCCTCTGCACCCCTGCTGCCTCAACGATTTTCCCTTTTCTTAGTGCCATTCGAGTTTGATCCATATATTTAAATTTCCTAATGAATGTATCCAATCAAACGAAGATAGCGATCGCTTCATTATTTGTAGGTGTAGGTGCCATTTCTTTTGGCTCTATTTTTATGAAATTGAGCGAAATTGAACTCAGCCCCAGTGCCACTGTATTTAATCGCTTTTGGCTTGCTAGTGTGGTCTTTTTGGTATGGCATGGATACAAGGCAATACGGCAGCGATTCTCCTTAGAAAAACCTGGAGAACAGCAAACCTACACCAGTCAGGATCTTTGCCTATTGCTAGGCGCTGGTATTCTTTGGGCTGCCACTTTAGTCTT
Source organism: Nostoc sp. (assembly GCF_036919495.1). Lineage (GTDB taxonomy): Bacteria > Cyanobacteriota > Cyanobacteriia > Cyanobacteriales > Nostocaceae > Nostoc. The sequence goes on along the minus strand of NZ_JBALBZ010000167.1, from coordinate 5,251 downwards.
TTTGGCTTGGTCGCTGACTCAAACTAGCGTTGCGATTTCTAGTGTATTGCATAACCTCGCTCCTATATTTACTAGCTTAGGGGTGTGGCTGTTATTTCGTCAGGGTTTTGAGAGCCAGTTCCTAATTGGGATGGCCATTGCCCTTGGAGGAGCGATCGCTATTGAATTTGAGGAACTGCAAATCGCCATAGACGAAGTTCAAGGGGGTTTTGCTGCGATTGCTTCTGCGGTTTTCTTAAGTGGATATTTGCTAATCGTAGAAAAATTACGAACTAAATTTTCTCCCGCCATAATCCAGTTGTGGATCAGTGCGATCGCGGCTTTAGTCATTTTCCCCATACTTTTGTTCACTCAAGATCAGGTTTTCCCCTCTACAGTCAGTGGGTGGCTTTGGGTGATTTCCTTAGCTGTAGTCTGCCAAGTTTTAGGTCATGGGCTTTTGACTTATAGCCTTGCTAAGTTTTCTTCTGTGGTTGTCTCCTTGGTGCATCTGTTAGAGCCAGTATTTAGTGGCATTTTCGCTCTTGTAATATTTTCGGAAAAATTAACTTTCTCAAATTGGGTAGGTTTTGCTGTAGTTTTAATGGGTTTATACTTAGCCATATCTAGCCAAGCTGTTGTTAATTTGCCGTTTCAAAAATCAGTCAAAACTATAGTTAACACTTTCGTTAAAAGTATGACGACCAAACTGTTGTTACTAAAGCAACAATTCTCCGAAACACCAGCTTTATTAGGAACTATCTCATTATTTATTGCTCTAATTCCCATATCTTTAGCACCATCTCTGACTAAATTGTGTCAACAAGAAATTGGTGCAAATGCTGTAGTATTTCATCGTAGTTGGATCGCTACAATTGTGTTTGCAGTGTGGAATGGACTTGAGGCTTACCGTAGCCAACAATCCGTTGAAAGAGGCAGGAGGGAGGAGGCAGATAGCGCAGCGTTAGCTCATCCTGGAGCGTTGGACAGTATTACTCCTGCCTTTGTTGATAACCAATCTATAGAACAGAAGCCTTTTACGATACAAGAAGTGGGGCTATTGTTGGCAATGGGAACTGCTGCTGGAACCTACCTGCTCTTGTGGGCTTGGTCGCTGAGTCAAACTAGCGTTGCCAACGTGGCTTTACTATCTAATTTGAACTCCTTATTTGTTGCTTTGGCTGGGTATTTTTTATTCGGTCGGCGCTTCGATAACAGATTTGTTATTGGTTTGGTGATAGCGTTGGGGGGAGCGATCGCATTTGAAATTAATAAGGTGCAATTTGCAACTGACCAAATACTTGGTGATGCATTAGCATTGCTAACTGCGGTTTTCATGGCTACGTGTATGCTGCTGATAGAACGACTCCGAACCCGATTTAGCACCGCAACTATCATGCTGTGGCGCTGTGGAGTGACAACAATGTTTTTACTACCCGTTCTCCCATTCCTCGAAGATAGACTGTTTCCCTATTCTTGGATGGGTTGGTTTTTCATCATTTTCCAAGCCCTCTTTTGCCAAGTGTTAGGTCAGGGACTTTTAGCTTATAGCCTCAGCAAAATCTCTTCAAGCGTCGTCGCCGTCACGCTTCTACTCGAACCAGTCCTGGCTTCCATTTTCGCTTGGTTCATTTTTTCAGAACAGGTAGGTTTGTTTGACTGGGCGATTTTTGCCGTAGTTTTAGCGGGTATCTATCTAGCCCAATCTAGCCAATCCACTGTTCAAGTAACGAGCGAAGGCTCATAATATCATTATAAAAGATAAATATAAGGAAATTTTTTTGGCTAATAGCTTATTTTTTGCCATAGCAGTGCGGCTTTCTAGCAGGCTTATAATAGCTATCTTGCTATAAGACTAATATTTGATTTATGAAAAAGCTCGGTACAGATCGAAAAGCCCAATTCCTTATTCCCTACTCCCTACTCCCCGCCCACGTAGATAATTTCAAAAATCAAATACGATTCCTAATATAATTAATTTTTGATAATCAGTGTAAATCCGTTAGCTGCTCCTATAATTTTACTACTAGTTAAATTGATTTGCTGTAAAGCCTCATTGTCTAATAGCAAATAAGATTTATTAAATAACATTTTTTGTAAAACTGGCACAGTTGCAGCAGTTACCTTGCAATCGCTGTAAAAGTCTAAACTAGGACGGCTATAAGCAAAAGAAGTATAAATTTGTGTTCCTGGTGAAACATTTGCCCGAATTAATTCCGCTACTGGTTTAACAGGAAAAGCTTCATTCAATTCCCAAATCCATGATTGCGAACTCATCAACAGTGCTAAAACTAAATACATCCCAGAAAATAATACTGGAATAAAGTTGCGATCGCGCTGTTTAACTAACCATGCTGCGATACCCATACTTATTGCCAAAACAATACTCATGACTATTAAAATAGGTTCTTTTTTAATAAAAAAGTAAACACAACCTCCTAAACCAGCAATAGAAATAATAGCCATAAATATTGTCAAACTTCGCCCTTTAAAATGACCATCTTGCCAAATTTTGCTCAGTTTAGCACCAATTGCCAAAGCTAAAAATGGATATACAGGCATAACATACCACGGCAGTTTAGTTCTCATTAAAGAGATAGTTACTAAGTAAACAATTGTGCCAATAATAATTAAGCTACCCCAGGAAGTATAACGTTTTTTGCAAGCTAGATAAAAGCCTCCTGGAAAAAATAATAGCCAAGGAAAACTATACTTAATTATCTCAATTAAATAGTACCAGATAGGCCCCTTATGACCTTCAACAGATTGTGTAAGGCGATTAAAAGTTTGTGCTTGAAAATTAACTTGGAAGAAATTTTCGCCATAATGCTGCCATTGAGCAGTAAACCAAGCGATCGCTGGTGCATTTCCTAAAAATATTCCCACTAATAAATAGGGGCTGGTTAACAAAGCAAACTGCCGATCTGCAATGAGGAATAAACAAGCGATCGCTCCTAGGGGCAAAACCATCATCCCTTTAGTTAGAATTATTAACCCTAGACAAAATCCCACACCAAGAGCATATCGGCGATTCTGACGTGCTTTTAGCAGACAAAACAACAACAGCAAAAAAAAGGTAATAGTTGCACCATCTAGCATTGCTAACCGTCCGTGACGCACCACAGGCAACATCGTTAAGTAAACTAAAGCGGCAAACAAAGCTGGTAAACTTTGGTTAAAAAGCAAACATCCCACCAAGTAAAGCAAAGGTACTCCCAAGGCAGTTAACACTGCACCTGGTAGGCGTGTTGTCCACTCATTCACACCTCCGATGGAGTAAGTCCAAGCAATTAGCAAGTGCATCAGGGGTGGCTTATTATGATAAGGTTCACCTCCCAAGGTGGGGTAAAGCCAATGCATTGAACCAAGTGGGGCACGCCAAATTTCACGGGCAACCTGTGCCACAGTACCTTCATCCCAATCTCGTAAAGGGGATTTTCCTAAAAATATCAGCCATAGAACTAGAGATATTAGCAGTAGGCTAAATAACCATTCTTTTTCTCGGAATAGACGCATATAAAATCGGAATAATCATCTCAAAGACTGTAAGGCGGTATTTTACCCTAGATTTCGCAATAGGAGTTTGGTTACTTTTTTAAAAGGGCGTTTATATGGTGCGATGTCTACAACGGACTAACAAATTCAATAGTAAAATCTGGTTGATTGGACAGTTGAAATATAATATTAACGGTTGCGTGTCCGTTCTTAACAATACCAAAAATCACCGATAATCACGCTCCATCTCACCAGTGAAAGAAACAGCAACTTTGTAACCAATGCGAATGCCAAAAAGTCGAGCAAATGGGTTTTTGTTAAGTAAGTATCGCGCCGATTCTATACCTATTTTATCAATTGCGTATTCGCCTGTTTCTATATCAATAATCACCATTTTACCGATGTTTTCTTGTCGTTCAACTTGTTGACGAATACTGTTTTCGTATAGTTCTTTCGCACGTCGTGCAACTTCTTCGCGGCTTAAAAGTATGCTTTGCACGTTTTTGTTCCTTTGTTCCTACCGTGTACTAATTTTACTATGAAGCTATAATTCAATAGGTTTTAGTTAATGAATCTCTCAAAACTTTGACAGGTATTAAGGGACTTCCAAATAAAAAAATGTTCCAAAACTGAGGCAAAAACTCTCTCTATTTCTTCTCTCTGCGTTCTCTGCGCGGCAGTCGCTCATGGGGGAAACCCCCAAGACCGCGCTGCCTTGTCTCTGTGGTTCGTTTCTTGGAATAATTTATTTCTTGGAAGTCCCTAAGCTATAAGCTAGGGTAGCACAGCTTACCCTTTCGACAATTTTCCTTTGAGTAGTTCAACTTTGCGATCGCTCAAAATGCCAGCGTCAATCATGCAGTGATATTCTCTCTAGTAACTTAGGCTAATTCCGCAGCTAAAAGCCTACCTTCAATTGGTTCATACTCATCTTCTAGTAACCATAATTTGGCTGCATTATAGTCATTACTAGAAAATACAACTTTATAACCCTGCGCCGGATCATAAATTTGACAGTTATCTTCACTGTAGCAAAGCAATAAAAGAATATATGGAGGGCATAACATTGGATCTATCCATACTTCTGTAAATTCCCAGCTATTCTTCACTCGGTCTTGTGCGGGGGATGACGTGGTATTGGTCGTCTGCATTAATTTTTATCTCCCCATAGTAAAGTAGAATACGGCTACCATCTGGACTGATTCTATAACCTATTGGTTCATCAAAAAACATCCCATAACGGTCATATCCTCGAATCATTCCAATGAACTGCCCATTTTCTATTATGGCTTGAGTAACTCTATTCATTGTAGGTTTATCGTTAAATACATGAGCGGCAAGTCCTCGTTTGATAAGTCTTTGACTTTGAGGTGTATCTGCTATGTGCTTGGCAACTTGTCTAACGTCAAGGATAATTTGACGATTAATTCCACTCATGATTAAAGGTTAAGTTTTTTGTATTTCCAGGATTTACACTGAAAACAGCTAAATTCCACAATTACGATAAAAACAAAAATGTATATAAGTTTGTCTAAGGGACGAAACCCAACGCTACCAATGAGATTTGTTGGATTTTTTTATTATTCAGCCCAACCTACCACTAATTTAGTCATTTTCACGCAATACTTTAAGACAATTTGCCTGTAAAATTACCTAAAGGTAAGTCTGAATCAGTTGTAAGCAAGGGAGCATCCCATTTTTGCAAAGACATTAGATAGCAAGTTGACCATTGAGGTAGGCACAGCGAAGTTGTAGTATGGACGGCACATTGGCAGGA
>NZ_JBALBZ010000166.1:0-14570 GCF_036919495.1 Nostoc sp. | reverse complement strand
AAAGCGGCGGCGGTAAAGCTAGGAGTTAGTGAACAACAGTTAAAGAATGCATTGGGAGTTCCTGCTAATCCTCCCAATCCAGGCGATCGCAATCAGCGTCCACCTCGACCTGATTTGAAGGCGGCGGCAGCAAAGTTAGGAGTTAGTGAACAACAGTTAAAAGATGCACTAGGTGTTCCTCCTCATCCTCCTGGCGGCGATCGCCCTAATCCACCAAAATAGCCGAACATTATCTAGATTAAGGAAAAATTTAAATTATCCATTAATCTTGATGAGTTCGTAGTAAGCACTTCAGTGCTTAAAATTCCAGGACTAAAGTCCTTACTACAAACCTTATTCCTTTAATCAAGCAAACCATTGACATTTGGTTAAAAATCGAAGGTTGTGCGAATCACACCCACATACTGCGTATCATTCCTGCTGTCGTTTTCCGGGTTGAGAATCATCCAAAAACCAGGAGTCACTGAGATGTTATCGTTCAAACGGTAGCGATAGAATGCTTCGATATGGTAAGCGTTGTCTCGGTCTTGACGGACATCACTGTTAGAAACACGCGGCGGTATACCAAAGAGAATTCCCGGCAAGTTACCCTCACCCCCCACATCGGGAAACGACATACCGATCGCCCCAAACCAGACGTTGGCATTGTCACCATTGTTCACAAATAGAGAATCTGTTCCACCCCTACCATTGGAAATATCACTCAAACCAGAACTCTTGGCATTTGCCCAAATATATCCACCCCAAGCGTGGATTTGGAAATTCGGGGAGAAGCGATAGAATCCCTGTGCGCCGACAATATCGTTGGAAGTAGCAATGTTGTTGCCGAAGGGAGCGTTTGACAGGGCGCTACCCGTCCCAGCTGCAACATCGACTACTCCAGCAGGGCTATAGCCATGAGAGTAGGCAACACCGATCGCTCCTTGCTCACCATAATAGGCTAAGTGAGCCAGGGCGTTGTAGCCACCATCAAATAACCCGTTGCTTCCCGATGGCGTATTGGGAGTGCTTGCTAAATAGCCCAAGGTGAGAACTAAGTCTTTGGTAATGTTCCAGTTAGCGGCACCGCCCCCGCCACCTCGCCGGAATAAGGGACTGTATGATCCAAAAAGGGAGGGAACCCCATTGCCGTCGTCAGCTATTGTGGGGGGAGTGACGGTGGTTGAAATATCGGTGTAACCAATGCCTGTGGGCCCAACAACGAAGTTAAGAGAATCACTGACTGGAAAGTAGTAACGGATGTGGGGGACAAGAAGTGTATCGTTGCTGTCATAATCAAAGTTTAGGCGGGTCATTCCTGTACCTGTGGCGGCGGCAATTTGGCTTGTACCATTAGAATTCGCAAAGTTGCCAAACTCTAGCCGGACTCGCAACAAATCTTTCCCGGTAAAGCTACTTTCTAAGTTGAGACGACCCCGGTTTGCAAAGTAGGGACGGGAATCATCGCGATCGCCACCCACCCTATTACCAAAAGTATCACTAACGGCGGTAATAATTTGAGCAGTCAGCTTGGTAGTAGTAGAAAATTGCTGCTCCTCCAGAGTTGCTGTGTGTGCTTCTAGCGTATTCACCCGCCCACGCAGAGTTGCCAATTCTGTCGCAAACTCTGTTTGCAAATTTTGCAACACTGTCAAATCTTCTTTCTTAACTAAATCATTAGTACCCGCAGCAATTAATTCATTCACCCGGTCTAAGCAGGCATTTAAACCAGCTGCAAATTCATAACGACTCAAGGCGCGATCGCCGCGATAGGTTGCGTTAGGATAACCTGCAATACAGCCATAACGTTCCACCAATGATTGCAGTGCCTGGAATGCCCAATCGCTCGGTTTGATATCGGAAAGTTGGGAAACAGAATTAACTTGTCCCTCCAAATTTCTATCATTTTCTGGAGGTGCTGCCCAGACTGCTGGAATTGCCAAAAATAAGATAAAAAAGCTATGAAAAATAATTTTTAGCATTGGCTTATTACTTGATAATTGTTTATTTAGGGCTTTGGAAATAAAAAGATTACACTCAAATAAAAGCTTTTATTTTATAAACTAATTAACGTTAAATATATATTAAAAACCGAGATTTTAGTTTAATAAAAACAATATCATGAATAATTGATTATTAATTTATAATTAAACAATATTTAAAACAGCCCACACTATTTAAATTGATGATTGCAACACATCCTTGGGTAAAGACGCGATGAATCGCGTCTCTACAAATGGTCTATTTGTCGCATTCTTTTTTCAAATTTATAGCAATCCTAAATCATTCGTGAAAATTTCTCTTTCTTCTCTCTGCGTTCTCTGCGCCTCTGCGGTTCGTTGACCGAATAATTAAATCATTGAGGGTACAAGCCCCAATATCAGTTATGAAGAAAGAGAAAATGCGTAGCAACTTTATTCAAGCCCCCGGATAAATCCTTTGGGGTAATAATTACGAATTAGAAATTACGAATTATTATGACGCCTAGCTGCTTCCCACAAAAGACACAGAGATACGAATTACATATCTTCTAACTCAATTCCTTTGGTTTCTTTAATAAAAAAGAGAATGAAAAAGAATGAGATAGCTGCCGCAATTGTATAGAGTCCATAGGCAGAACCTAGACCGAAATTTTTCAGTATGGGAGGAAATGTTGTGGAAATGAGGAAATTCGCAACCCATTGCATTGCAGCAGCAATTGAAAGTGCAGCCGCTCGAATTTTGTTATTAAACATTTCTCCCAACAGTACCCAAACCACTGGCCCCCAGGAGAAACCAAAGCAAAATACATAGAGGTTGGCTGCGATGAGAGCCATAGTCCCGGCGCTTCCGGTGAGATTGGGGTTCCCAGCAGCATCTAGGGGAGCGTTGCCAAAAAGATAAGCCATCGTCCCCAAGGTCAAGGTCATGCCAATCGACCCTAGTATAAGCAAGGGCTTGCGACCAAATTTATCTACAAAGGCGATCGCAATCAGTGTTGTAATAATGTTGACGGCTCCTGTAATCACTGTGATCGTTAGGGAATCTTTTTCTGAGAACCCAACTGCACGCCACAAAACACTGCTGTAGTAAAAAATTACATTAATCCCAACGAATTGCTGTAATACAGATAAGCCTATTCCTATCCAAACGATGGGGAGGAGTCCGCCACTTCTGCTTAAAAGGTCAGAAAACTTAGGCTGGCGTTCTCGAAGCACTGTCTGCCGAATTTCTTCAATTTTTGGCAGCACGTCGCCCCCCAAAATTTTGGTCAGAACGTTAGCAGCTTCTGGCTCCCGTCCTTTGGCAACTAAGTAACGGGGAGATTCAGGAATTGTGAAAGCGATCATCCCATAAAATACTGCTGGTGGAACTGCTGTCCAAAACATCCAGCGCCAGGCTGCAACCCCAAATAAAAACGGCGAGTCTGCGGAACCAGCTGACACAGCGATAAAGTAGTCGCTCAATAAAGCCACAAAAATTCCTACTACGATCGCTAATTGTTGCAGAGATCCTAACCTTCCCCGCAAATGGGTAGGAGAACATTCGGCGATGTAAGCTGGCGCGATGACACTAGCAACGCCGATTCCAATCCCACCCAATAGCCGCCAAAAGATAAAATCCCAGATACTGAAGGCAAGCCCAGAGCCAATGGCACTGATAGTAAACAATACTGAAGCGACCACCATTGCGTTGACTCGACCATAACGGTCTGCAATCTGTCCAGCAAAGAAGGCTCCTACCGCAGATCCCAGCAACGCTAGGGACACTGCCAGCCCTGTTACCCAACTACTGGTATTAAAAGCTTTTGCTAGAGATAAAACCGCGCCGTTGATTACAGCAGTATCAAAACCGAACAGAAAGCCGCCGAGGGCAGCAGCACCAGCAATCAAAATGACATAAAATGTGTTGGATTTACGACGAGTAGTAGTAGAGGTCATAGTTTATATGGGGAGTGGGGAGTGGGGAGTGGGGATGGGGGGCAGGAGAGTAGAAACCAAAGACCCATTAATGGAACGTGAATTCGACAGACCTCTCCCTCCCAGCCTCCCTTTCCGCTTCGGAGAGGGAGGAGCAACGCAAAAATTAGGTTTAGGTTCTTAAGGCTCTCCCCGAAACGGAGAGAGGTTTGGAGAGGGGTTATTCAGAATCTACCGAACTCACGTTAACGGAGTTCAAAGACTCATTAATGGAGTTCAAAGGCTCATTAATGGAGTTCAAAGACTCATTAATGGAGTTCAAAGGCTCATTAATGGAGTTCAGAGGCTCATTAATGGAGTTCAGAGGCTCATTAATGGAGTTCAAAGGCTCATTAATGGAGTTCAAAGACTCATCCCCTATTCTCAATGCCCAATGCCCAGTTCCTAAAGAAATTCTTTACCGTCTGGAACGTCTGCGGAGTCGGTCAATCACAACTGCTAAAATAATTACTAGCCCTTTGACGACTAGTTGCCAGAAGTAAGATAGGTTCAACAAGGTTAAACCGTTGTTGAGAATAGCAATGATTAATGCACCTAGAAGTGTGCCGCCAATAGTACCAATACCACCTGTGAAGCTGGTTCCACCTAGAATAACAGCAGCGATCGCATCTAATTCATAACCTTGACCTAAGATGCCACTAGCACTATAAAGACGGCTGGCACTCATGATTCCTGCTAAACCTGCCAGTAATCCACTAATACCATAGACGAATAATAAGACACGATTAACTTTTATCCCAGTTAATCTGGCTGCCCGTTCGTTACCACCGACAGCATATATCTGCACTCCTAAAACAGTTTGCCGCAGCACAAACCAGCTAGCGATTATAGCCAGTAGCGCAATTATCACTAGCCAAGGAATGGGGCCGAGATATGTATTACCCACCCAAGCAAAATTGATGTCTGGGTTAATCAGCGTTGTCCCCTTGGCAACTAAAAAGGCAAGACCCCGCAAGGCTGTAAGTGAACCCAACGTCACAATAAAAGGTGGTACATCCAAAAAGGTGATAATAGCGCCGTTGACTAAGCCTAAAAGCAATCCTGCGAGCAACGCAGCAGGCACGGCTGCCCAACTCAAAGCTGGCAGTAGCGAGACTACTAAGGCAACTACGGCAGAAACACCCAATATTGAACCAACAGAAAGGTCAATACCTCCAGTGAGAATCACAAAGGTCATTCCTGTCGCCAGCACAATATTGATTGATGCCTGACGCAAGACATTGACGATGTTACCGGCTGTAAGGAAGTTGGGAGAAAGAAATGCAAATAAGATGCAGATAATTATTAGGATTGGCAGAATACCTGCAACTTCCAGGAGACTGCTAATGGATTTCCGGTTACGGGATGCGGAATTGTTGGCTAATTTATTGGCAGGCGGTCTAACTGTCTGACTCATGATTCTAATACCTCCGATGCTCCAGTTGCGTAGTGCATAATTTTTTCTTGGGTAATTTCTTTACCAAGACTGCCGTCGAGTTCGCCTACTAGCTTGCCTTCTCGCATCACTAAGACGCGATCGCTCATGCCAACAATCTCCGCTAGTTCGCTGGAAACCATTAAAATAGCTACACCTTGTGCTGCCAATTCGCTCATAATTTGGTAAATTTCGCTTTTGGCACCGATATCTACGCCGCGTGTCGGCTCATCTAACATCAAAACTCTTGGTTTAATGGCTAACCAACGCGCTAGCAGTAGCTTCTGCTGATTCCCACCAGAAAGATCCAGCGCTCTAATTTCCAAATTGGCTAGGCGGATATTAAAGTTTTCCACTGCCTCTGTTGACAGCCTATTAACTGAACCCCAGTTAACAACTCCAGCCTTTGCATCCTGCTTGAGTGTGTTGATGGCAATATTCTTGCGGGCGCTCATCTCCAGAAATAAACCTTGATCTTTGCGGTCTTCTGGGACGTAGCCAATTCCCGCCGCAATGGCATCACTTGGTGTATTAATTTCCAGTTTTTTGCCATTCAAGAATACTTCACCACTGGCTTTGCGGTCTGCACCAAAAATCAGCCGGGATAGTTCTGTGCGTCCTGCACCAACCAGCCCCGCTAAACCGACAATTTCTCCAGCATGAACTTCAAAACTAGCCGGCTCAATCTTCTTACGCGCATCGCTCATATTTCTGACTTCCAGCACCACTGGGCCGGGATGCATTTGTCGTTGATGTTCGTAAAAGTCTTGCATGGAGCGACCAACCATCATCTGCACCAATCGTTGGGGAGAAATTTCACTGCGTGTCAGACTGCCAATATATTGACCATCGCGCAGTACGCTAATCCGGTCAGCTAGGGCATAGATTTCTTCCATCCGATGGCTGATGTAGATAATGGCAATGCCGTCACGCCGCAGTTTGCGAATTACCTCAAATAAATGCTCACTCTCGCGGTCAGACAGGGCTGCTGTTGGCTCATCCATCACCAAAACGCGGCTTTTGTCCTTCAACGCCCTAGCAATTTCTACTTGCTGCTGTTCTGCGATCGCTAAAGTACCAACCACAGTCTGCGCTGTAAAATTGGCTCCAAGGCTTTCTAGCACTTCCTCTGCTTCCAGTTGCATAGCTTTGCGGTCTAAAAGCTGACCTCGCCGCAACTCGCTACCCATAAACATATTTTCGGTAACGGTTAAATTAGGTGCAACATTCAGTTCTTGATAGATGAGATTAATACCCGCCTTACGTGCTGTGGCCGGATCGGTAATTTTCAAGGGTTGACCATTGATGCGAATTTCCCCTTCATCAGCAATATAAGCACCAGCTAAGATTTTCATCAATGTGCTTTTACCTGCTCCGTTTTCACCCATCAGGGCGTGAACTTCTCCCGGATAAATTGTCAAATTGACATTTTGAAGTGCAGATACACCATGAAACCGTTTCGTAATCCCCTGCATTTCTAATACCGGAGTGGTGGTTGGTGTATCAGAAAATGAGTTTTCAATAGTTGTTGTCATGAGCAGAACGTTTAAAAAGAATTGAAAATTTACAATTGTGAGTTATCAATCAATAAACTCACACTTGATGTGAAATTAAAATCATCATAAAATCATCTTTTAAAAACCGACCATTATTTTGGAAACTTATAAAAGCCGTCTTCCAAAAATTAGAGCTTTTCGCAGATGAATATATATACATCATGGATATGTACAAAAAGTCTGTCAATGCACCAAAAGACTCAACTCAGATTAAAAATAATTGTGAATTTACAATTAACAATTATTATTATTTACCAGCCTTTTTCTGTGCTGACATTATTTTTTGTGATCAACTTAACTGGAATCAGAATGGTGGGTGACTTAGGTCTTTTACCATTTAAGATGTCGTTCCCAACTTGAACTGCTTTTTGGGCCATTCCTCGGGGATTTTGAGTAGCAGTTGCGGCATATAAACTATTTTTAGCAGCGATCGCAGTGATTGCTTCTGGCGCACCATCAACCCCGACAATAAAGAATTCTTTACGTTGTGCTTGGTTTGCTGCTAGTTGTGCGCCAAGTCCACTCGGATCGTTAATGGCAAAAACAGCATCAATTTTGGGAAAGGTTGTGAGTAAATCACTCATAACTCTGAGTCCTCCATCCCTACTACCCTCTGCATTCTGGTTTTTGGAAAGGATTTTGATATCGGGATATTTGGATAATACATTCTCGCAGCCACTAACTCGCTGAATCACCGAGTCTACCGGCGGCCCATTAACTATTACTACATTGCCTTTACCTTTGAGGCGGTCAGCAATATATTTACAACTAACTTCTCCAGCTTGGACATTATTAGTAGTGATGGTGGCATCCACACCTCCCTCGGCGCCTGTGTCTACAGCAATAACAATTCTACCTGCTCGTTTCGCGTTTTCAACTATTGGTCTAATTCCCCTTTTATCAGCAGCATTCAAAACAATGATATCAGCATTCGCAGCAGTAAAATTTTCAATTTGATTGGCTTGTTGGTTGAGGTCATAGGCACTGGAAGCTACAATAACAGTGACATTTTTTCCGCCAATTCTCCTCGCTTCTGCCTCAACTGCTTGTCCCATAACCACGAAAAAAGGGTTACTTAGATCGCCAACGGTGAAGCCAACCGCTCGTAATTTTTTATTCCCACTGGGAATTTTAGTTTCTGCACTAGTATTGATTGCAGTGTTAGTACCAGTATTAATAGCTGTGTTGTCATTTTGAACGCCATTTGTGCAACCAACAATAGCAAAACCTAATATGCCTGCTATGAGCGAAATTCTTTTCATCTTCATCTATTTTGAGCAAAGGATTTAAATTTGAAAGAGGTCAAGAGAATTAAAATTTGCCAAGCCATTCCAATATTAACTAGGTCTAAAAACTTCATATATAACCTAGTCATATCCTATTTGTTGCAATTGCAATTACTCTCAAATGTCTTATAAAGTGATATTATTTGAGTTAGCGCTACTATTAATTGCCCTGAATTAGATGTTTTGTTTTTTAAAGCAAAACTATGAGCATTACACTACGTCAAAAAATCACATTTTTTTGTGAAACTACATTTGGGAGTGCGTGGGCTAAAAACAGATTTTAACTACAATAGTATAATCTGATGTTATTAAAGTTGGAAATTTGTATTTCCTTTTACATTATTTTAGTTTAACCTGCATTATTACAAATACGATCCACGTTTATCGAACTTTACAAAATCAAGAAAACTACTATATCTCTATGTAGGTAAAGAGTTTACCACTAGAGCATTTGCGAAAATTAAGTAATTTTCAGCCGAGGTGCAGTGTTAAAAAAAACTTAATATATATATTTAAATTAACTCGAATTGAAGAAATTAATACTATAGGAGGAAAAGATTTGCTTCTAACTCTATCTTATAGGGGTAGAAAAATAAGCCCACTACCATAAATAAAAATCAGTTTGTCTTCTTTTTAGAGTCAACTAAAATATGCCTGTAAAGTGCGCTTATTTGCTATACTAAGTTGCCAGACATAGTTTTGTTATATCTCGATCAGAATAATTCTTTGGATATAGGGGGAAGAAATACCAAAAAATTCATTCTCACCCCATTGCCGCCATTGTCAAAAAGTGAAATAGACACGAAGCATTTATCATGTCTGTTGAGTCAGAAATTCGAGCCAGTGACTATAAACATCAGAACATTTGCACAGATGTTTTATACTTTGATAATAAGTTTCTTTTCGTTTTTGGATACCTATTTATTATTCACTGTTTCAAGTATTCTGAACGATCGGAATCAATTGACAAAGTAGATCAAATGTGAACTTGAGTTAAGAAAAAGGACTTATGCGTAGGCGTAGCCCGCCGGAGGCATCGCTAATTCTTAAATATTTTGATGACTTCTCAGTAAAAATAGATAATTTTTATACAGCTAATGCATACATATGCATAGCTGTTACTGAATATAAGCTCATCTTTTGTTCTACACACCTGTGGAAAGTTAATATTTTTGTCAATTTCACTCAGAGGAGTGTTAAGCGGTTGCGCCTTTAATTTGCACTAATATTTTTTCAAGATGATTGTGGGGTGGGCATCCTGCCCGCCCTGATAATGCAAGTTATATACGTAACAGCTTAATTCGTCAATTGTATAGCATGAGAATACTTGACAATATTAGCCAACTCTTGTAAAATGTCTTATGGCTTCTGCACCCTCCAGCTTCATAAATTCGCGATCGTCCCATAACTCCATCTAAGTAATTCCATAATCAGACACTAAAAACCGAATCAGGTGCTTTTCTCTTAGGCTAACCATAAATGAAGCACTCTGCATTTGGTCACCGCATGTATAACAAGACGCAGTATAGCCACGCCCGTCAAGGGTAATTGTCAAGGCTTGCAGGTTCATTACCAATGCAATACTACTCGGTTAAGAATATTTGTAGGTTGGGTTGAACGAAGTGAAACCCAACAAAGCCCCAGAAATGTTGGGTTTTGTTCCTCAACCCAACCTACGAATTTTAAGCTTTTTCCGCTTAACCGAGCAGTATTGATTCCTGATGTTGTTGCGCTAATCTGAGAAACACTTATTTTCTCCTACCACTCCAGTTATGTGGTTGCTTTTAAAATTTCTTTAATTTACATCTGATGTAATTTGGTTGCTAAAAGTTCGTGTTTTTATAAAGACGTGATTAATCTTAATCTTCTGGTTGTAAGCAAGAATCTAAATTCTCAAAGCCGTTTTAATATTTTGAACAATAACCTGGGGTGGTTGTGCAACATCTATAGATATGGTATTTAATGGTTCTTCAAGAGTATCAAACTGGCTGTTGAGGAGTTTTTCGCTCATGTAATGATTGCTACGCTCTTGCAACCGCATTTTAATCAACTCATAAGACCCTTTAAGATAAACTAGCTTGATGCGTTCGCTATCCAATACCAAAAATTGCCGATAGCTGTCTTTTAAAGCAGAACACGCCAGTACTACATTTTTATTATTTTGCAGCCAATGTTTTATGGCTGTTTGCAAATCTTGTAACCAAGGTATTCTGTCAGCTTCACTCAGAGGAATACCGCGCCGCATTTTCTCAACATTCTCTGGCGAGTGGAAAGCATCAGCATCACTAAACTCCCATTCTAACGATTCTGCTAGCAGTTTTCCTATAGTGGTTTTGCCAGAACCTGATACACCCATTAAAATAATAATCATTGATTGCTTAATCATATTTTACTTAATAAAAGTTAAGTTATTGAAATGAAGTCAGAAATTAGGACTCTTAAGAACAATTACCTGTGAGGTTGCATAGAACATTTTGCTCAAGTCACTTTTCTACCTTATTTTGTGCATATTCTCAACGATCGTGTGTGGAACTTGACCAAATAATAATTTGGATGCAGAGCAACTAAAGTCATTTATGGAGAATGAAAAAAATATCGCGAAGGTGGTTTTTCTGCTACCTGGGACACCGATGAGGAAGTGAGAAATCACTAGGAGTTACAGGCTAAAAGTTAAACTAGAGAAACTTTTAGCTGTTATTTGTTCGTTGTCTAGGGTTTTCAAGCCAATGACCAAATAATTTTGAGAAAGCCCTCTGCTAAAAATCTGCGATCGCCCACCCTATATACAGATTTTATTTATGTGCAAGCATAAAATCATCCCTCAATCTACATATTTCCATGCAGATACCTCTTTTTAATTGCAGAATTATTTTAAGTATTAGTGCTGCATTTGATAGTAAAACTTTTTACAAATTATTGACAATACTTTAGGCGACAGTAAAAAGTTTCGTTTTTCTGTACATGAAGCAAGTTTCAAGTATTTGTACTCATGTGACAGTTAGAGAAAAACTTTATTCTCCTTTTACAAATTTACAGCTGATAAGAAGCCGTCAGAGCCACCGCTAAAGCATCAGCAGCATCATCTGGCTTAGGAATATCATCTAAATCCAACTCCCGCGCCACTGCTTCTTGCACTTCCGACTTATCGGCATTGCCATACCCTGTTAAAGCTTGTTTAATTTGAGCAGGAGTAAACTCTACATAAGGAAGACGACGCTGGCCCAACACTAAAATGACTATACCCCGCGCCTGTGCAACCAGGATTGTACTTGACATTCGATAGAAGAATAGTTTCTCGATCGCAACCAAATCTGGTTTAAATTCCTCCATCACGGTGTGTAAATCATCAAACAAGGTACATAAGCGCAGTCCCATTTCTACATCTGCTGAGGTTTTTATTACCCCAAAATCCAGCATATTTACTGTAGTCTCTTGGACTTTATTAGGAGTTTGTGTGCAGGTAATTACCCCAAATCCTAAAATTGCCAGTCCTGGATCTAATCCTAAAATTCGTTTTTCCATTAAATTCACTTTTATCAAGCTAAGGTATTGTTTAACTAGGAATACTGGCAATCTTGACCACTTGCTCTTAGTCTAATGGAATAGACAAATATAATAGTTTCACGCCTAATGTTTTAAACCAAGTGGTGTAAATTTTCTGTTAATTATTGTTTGTAGCACTGCTGTAAATCAGGTATGTCAATTGGTTTTCTCAGACAAGCCCTCAACGCCCTGCAAAAGCAGTCGCGCTCTCGTACTTCCTATCGGGTTAACCAGTGGTTCAAATGGTTATCCCCTGGACTATCGGTAAAACGTTGGCTGTTGATCAGTATTGGAGGTGTACTGCTGGCGAGTTTGGGGTTAGCTATCTGGATTAAGCTCACCCCAATTTTTTGGATGATCGAGTTGTTTAGGAATTTTCTGGGAGTAATCACCAACATTTTACCCAACTATGTTAGTGGGCCTTTGGTGCTGCTTGGCGGCTTGCTGTTAGTGCTTTGGGGGCAAACTCGCACTGTCAGCTCAATTACTAAGGTACTAAGAGCAGAAGGCGGAGAAGAACTCATCGATGTCTTACTGGCACATCATCGATTGTACCGAGGCCCGAGAATAGTGGTAATTGGTGGTGGTACGGGACTTTCTACGTTGTTGAGAGGATTAAAAACCTACAGCGCTAATATTACTGCTATTGTCACTGTCGCCGATGATGGTGGATCTTCTGGGCGGTTGCGTCAAGAATTTGGAGTGTTACCACCAGGGGATATTCGCAATTGTTTGGCTGCACTAGCAGATGAAGAAAAGTTATTAACAGAATTGTTTCAATACCGTTTTCGGGCTGGAGATGGGTTAACGGGTCACAGTTTTGGTAATTTGTTTTTAACGGCAATGAGCGATATTACTGGAGATTTAGAACAAGCAGTTGCAGCCAGTTCTAAAGTGCTAGCGGTACGGGGACAAGTACTACCAGCAACTCTCAGTGATGTTCGCCTCTGGGCAGAATTAGCTGATGGTCGCAGGATTGATGGGGAGTCTAGCATTCCCAAGGCTGGTGGTAAAATTGTCAAAATTGGCTGCATTCCAGCTAATCCTCCGGCAGTACCAGCAGCGATTAAGGCAATTAAAGAAGCTGATTACATTATTATTGGCCCAGGTAGCCTTTATACAAGCTTGATTCCTAATTTATTAGTACCAGAAATTGCCGATGCGATCGCTCAAACAGATGCCCCCCGTATTTATATCTGCAATATAATGACTCAACCAGGAGAAACTGAAGGCTACACTGTTGCAGATCATATCAGAGCAATTGATGCTGCTTGTGGAGAAAGGCGGCTATTTGATGCTGTACTAATCCACAAAAAATCCCCGTCGGAGCAATCACTCATCCGCTACGCCGAACAAAACTCCCATCCCGTTTTCCTGGATAGAGAAGCTGTAACTCAGCTAGGACGAAGGATTGTTCCAGCTAATGTTTTGTATGAAGATGAAACGGGTGTTATCCGTCACAATCCGCAGAAACTAGCACAAGTGTTGTTGCGGTGGTACGGTAGAGGTCAGCCCCTTCTCCTGCGGAGACGCTATGCGAACGGGGAATTCAAAATTCAAAATGAAGGAAAATGAAGGAAAATGAAAATTAGTCATTAGTCTAAATAAAGGACTAATGACTATGACTAATGACTAATTATGAAAATTTTTCTTGCAAATACAGAAGCGACCCTACGCTTAGGTATTACTCTGGGTGAATCCCTAACTCCTGGCAGCGTAATTTTACTAGAAGGTGATTTAGGTGCTGGTAAAACTACCCTAGTTCAAGGTATTGGCAAGGGTTTAGGAATCGCTGAACCTATTGTCAGTCCCACTTTCACCCTGATTAATGAGTATACAGAAGGACGCCTCCCCCTTTATCACCTAGATTTATATCGCCTAGAACCACAAGAAGTTGCAGCCCTAAATTTAGAAAGTTACTGGGAAGGTCTTGAAGTCATACCAGGAATTGTGGCAGTAGAATGGGCAGAACGATTGCCCTACAATCCAAATAGCTATTTAAGTGTGAGCTTGACTTATGGGAATGAGGGTACTCGTCAAGTCGAACTCATCCCATTCAATTGTGCCATTAGCGAAGTCATTGCCGCGATTTAAACTCATCTCCCGACTTAAGTACGAGAAATGTCACTTTCTTGAGAATATGCAATACGAGAAAATTTTTGCAAACAGTCGAGGGAGAACTCCACACTCGTTCTATCTGCCACTACCACGCTCACCACTGTAAATCATTAACATTGTTATCTCAATCCAGAATAAATTAAAAAATTTTGTAACAGCAGCTTTATTACTGCAATAATCAGTTAAAAACTGATTTAGATCGTCTATAAATGAATAAAATGTAAACTGTTGTTGGGTTAAATAAGAGTTTTCACAAAACTTAGTCAGCTTGATTTTACCCGATTGGTTCTTTACTGTCATTAAAAGAACAAATCTGGATTATTTAGCAGCTAAAGCTAGTAGAGACAAGTTAAACAACATCAAGAAAGGTCTGTAGAAGTTGTCTAACTTTTCCTTATCCTCAATATACACAAATTAAAGTCATAATATATACACAGAAATACTGAACTTTTAAATATTTTAAAATTAATTTAAATAGCAATGAATTATTCTATTCGCATCTGTAATTAATACTGATATCAATAAATTAAATAAAACATCTCGTATTTCTACATAGCTATGTAAAAATACGAGATGTTTCATCTTTTATTAGTTGATATTAATATGTCTACGTAGATGCACTAGCAGGTTGTCGGAGAACTGGCAGAAGCATTTCCTAGCAAAACCTGCAAACGTCTTAAATTGAATGCTAAACATACCAAGCACCATTCTCCAT